>RPRQ01000035.1 GCA_003818205.1 Bacteroidales bacterium | reverse complement strand
TCGTTTTTTATAATTGCCTCTCCCGATAAATCGGGACAAGTTGTGGTTCTCCGTGCTCTCTCCCGATACATCGGGACGGGCTGTGTCTCAGTGGTTTTTGTTCAATTCGACTACTGCTGAATAGTTACGAAATTTTCAATAACTACGTCTTGAAAAGGCATGGTTCAGGTCAGCCATTTAGCCCAAAAAGTCTTGAAATCATGTGGCTAAAGCCAAAAAAACATTTCCATTTAGAGGACTAAAAAGTCCTTTGTGGAACTCTGTGTGATTTTTAAAATATTGTTACACAGAGGATCACGGAGAAGTCACAGAGATGCACAGAGAGAAAGGAGAGTTGTTTTTAGACTTTTGAGACACCTTCATTAATGTATTGATAATCAAATAGTAATTCTTAAAAAGACATTGAATTGTATTTATATTTTGTCTTCGGACTAAAATATAAATGGTTATTCGACAAAACTAGTGGATAGTTGTAATTCTACAAGTGTAGGATTTTATCGGTGATCTCTTTAAAACCTCACACACTTTTTATTCATTGGCTTTCTTAATCCCAGAGGGATTATATGTCTATAGAAAATATTTATTCTCATGAACATTCGACCCCCAGCCGGGGTCGCACCATAAATGGGCATTGTTTCTATAAACATCCGATCCCTCTGGGGTCAATATTGGAGCAAAACCAGATTATATCTCTTCCTTTCCATACCTTTTGTCGAATAACCATATAAATACAATTTGGTATAAATGTGAAATGAGATTCTATTTAACGTCAGTTCGATGTAAGAAACAATTTAAGTGCTATGTTATCAGCATTTTACTTTGAGGGGAGAAATGGAATATTGGAAGAAAAAAGTTAGAAGAAACCCCATTATTGACTTCGTCGTCCGGCAGTTGCCGGATCGCTCCAGTTCCACTATTCCTTGCCTACCGGCAGGCATCATTCCAATACCATATGATAAACTTGTAACAAATTACAATTTAGAGTATTACTATCATTTCTTAAATCGAACTCACGTTATTTAGTATTCGAACTGAATCATAGCGCCAAACCCCGAGGCCTTTGAGGCAATTGCCAATCCATCGGGACCTCCTCCGATAAGAGTTAGCGTGAGGTTTTGGCTATTGTTGACACCCAATATGTTAAGGGCTATGTAGATATATGTTTCAGCTTGAGCGTTAGGGATTGAGCCAACTACCATATCACCATTGTTGACGGTTAAACCTGTGGCTGATTGGGCATCCTGTTCATTTGGGATATTCAGTATCAGGTAGGCGGCTTTTGGAGGAGCCGGATGTATTATTCCTTCGAAGCTGAGAATGATTTTTCCTTGGGTTTCATCGGTTTCAACCCACAAGCAGTCGGTAAATGTTCCGAACGATTGATTTGCCACAATCATTTTATCAGATTTGACTTGATAAATCTGAGTTTTACCCCTTTTTGATGTAGATTGAGCCAAAGAGGCAGAGCCTATCAATGCAAGGATTAAAATAAATGAAATTCTTTTCATGGGTTGAAGTTTAAGATTAACCTTTTAAAGTTAAAAAATCGATTCGTATTTACTTATACTCTAGCAAATAATCTTTCGGGTTAACTGGTGTCCCATTGGTTCTTACCTCATAGTGGAGATGTGGACCTGTACTTCTTCCAGTGCTTCCGCTATAACCAATCAGCTGACCTTTTGAAACTATATCTCCCTTTGATATTGCAAGCTTATCAAGGTGAGCGTATGCAGTTGATTGTCCATCTGAATGTTCGATTAAGATGTAGTTCCCAAAGCTGTTGTTGAATTCAGAAAGGATAACCCTGCCATTACCTGCGGCATATATTTCAGCCCCTCTGCCTGAACCAAAGTCAATACCATTATGCTTTACGGGTCTGCCTAAGGTTGGGTGATTACGTAGTCCGAAGGGGGAGGTAATTTTTGCTTTTGATTTTGGTAAAGGGGTTAACGAAGGGGTTACGGTTGAAACTGTTGCCTGTTCAGTATTTGATTGTTCACTAATTACTGGTGTGATCACATTCTCCTTGGAATTATTCTCCTGCTTTACCTCTTTTTTCTGTTCAAATTTTGTTCTGGGCTCAATCTTATAGGGTTGATTATTTTGCTTTGCTTCAAACTTGACCTCTTCGGTAACCTTTAGACTATTACCCAAAGCCGTGCTAATATTAGTCTCAAAGGAGATGATGTCTTCAACAACCTTCGCTTTAACCGTATCCTTTTTTTGAGTATAGTATTTTTTAAGTCCAGTCATTTCGTTATAGTAATTCTGATACTCCTGCTGCATTTTTTTAAGTTCAGCCTCTCGCTTCTGCTTGAAACCCTGAAAATCCTGCTCACGATTCTTCTTGTATTGCTCAAAATCGTCCTGCATTTTCTTTTTACCACTTTCTTGAGCGATTACATTAACAGCGGATAGGGCAATTGTAATAAGCCAGAAGGAGGTAAGAAGTTTTTTCATAACCTTAAATTGAAATTAAACCTAAAAGTACTAAACACAATGATATAAGCAATAAACAGACCAATTTAGTTACAATCAGTACACAATTAATTTAACCACATTAGACACAATAGGTCACATAGTTCCATTCCTACGGTGATCTACTGTGCCTATTGTGGTTGACCAAAAAAAACTCCAAACTTCAAACTTCAAACTCACAACATCTATAACAATTTGATATATTTGCGGCTTAATTATTATAAAGATGAACGGATTAGAACTTAACGAACAGGAGATTTTACGTCGTCAGTCGCTCGATGAGCTAAGGAAATTGGGCATCGACCCATACCCTGCAGCGCAATTCCATATAACCCACTTAACCGGTGATATCATCGGAAATTTTGAAAAGATGTGCGAGGAGAAAGTTGTGGTGACTGTTGCCGGTCGTATTATGGTACGTCGTATCATGGGTAGCGCATCATTCTTTGAGTTGCAGGACGAAAAGGGTAAAATTCAGGTTTACGTTAAGCGCGATGATATTTGTCCGGGTGAGGATAAAACATTATACAATACCGTATTCAAAAAACTTCTGGATATTGGCGATATAGTTGGTGTGAAAGGCTTCATATTTCGCACTCAAATGGGCGAGGAATCGGTTCATGTTCAGGAGTTGACTCTCCTTTCGAAATCGATTCGTCCGCTTCCAATTGTTAAGGAGAAGGATGGTCAGCTATTCGATGCATTTTCAGATCCTGAACAGCGATACCGTCAACGTTACGTCGATTTAATTGTAAACCCTCATGTTCGGGAGGTGTTTATCAAGCGAAGCAAGATAATCAACACCATGCGCGAATTCTTCAACTCAAAGGGTTACCTTGAGGTTGAAACCCCAATATTGCAACCTATTCCTGGAGGTGCAGCTGCACGTCCATTCATTACGCATCACAATGCGCTCGATATTCCACTTTATCTTCGAATAGCCAATGAACTTTACCTAAAACGACTTATCGTTGGAGGATTTGCAGGTGTTTATGAGTTTGCGAAAGATTTCCGTAACGAGGGAATGGACCGTACTCACAACCCTGAGTTTACAGTAATGGAAATTTATGTTGCCTATAAGGATTACTTCTGGATGATGAACTTCACTGAGGAGATGATTGAAAAGGTGGCATTGGCATTACACGGTACAACAAAGGTTATATTAGGTGATAAGGAGATTGATTTCAAACGTCCATTCCGCAGAGTTACCATGGCCGATGCCATTAAGGAGTACACAGGAGTTGATATCAGCGGGAAAAATGAGAATGAACTGCGTAAGGTTTGCAAGGATTTAGGCGTTGAGGTTGATGAAACAATGGGTAAAGGCAAGTTAATTGATTCCATTTTTGGCGAGAAGTGCGAGCACAACTTTATTCAGCCAACCTTTATAATGGATTATCCAATTGAAATGTCGCCACTTTGCAAGCGCCACAGGAGCAACCCCGAGCTAACCGAGCGATTTGAGCTGATGGTGAATGGCAAAGAGCTTTGCAACGCATATAGCGAGCTAAACGACCCAATCGACCAGTTAGGTCGATTCCAAGACCAATTGGCTCTATCAGCTAAAGGTGATAATGAGGCTATGTTTATCGATTTGGATTTTGTACGTGCCCTTGAATATGGAATGCCACCAACTTCAGGTATGGGTATTGGCATTGATCGCTTAACCATGTTCATGACCAACCAGCAATCAATACAGGATGTGCTATTTTTTCCTCAAATGCGCCCCGAGGTTAAAACCCGTCAGGATGACCCTGCGGCATTCGCCGCCATTGGAGTTCCCGAGGAGTGGGTTCCTGTTCTGAATAAAATGGGACATGTAACTGTTGATGCGCTGAAAAACATGTCAGCAGGTAAACTCATCAACGACCTATGTGGTTTCAATAAGAAGAATAAACTTGGATTGCCAAACCCAACCATGGAGGATGTTAAGAAGTGGGTTGAAGGGCAATAGAAAGACAAAATTCAAAAAGCAAAATTCAAAAATATATTGGCAGGGGTCTCGTTTCAGAAGCGAGACTTTTTTTATTTTGATTGTTTAGAACAATTCTGACTGTTGTTTGTTTTTCTATTGTTATTTAAATAACAGAAGATGGGTTGATTAATATCATCAAGAATGAGCTTAAATTTCTAAATTGAATTTAACTTGTAGTATTTAATTTGTATTTCTTTACAGCCGATTATAAACAGTATTCAGATGCATACAATCAAAATCAGAAAAGGGCTCAATATTCCGCTTAAAGGCGAACCCGAAAAGACGATTGAAAACATTAAACTTCCTTTAACCTTTGCTGTTAAACCACCTGATTTTAATGGGTTTAATCATAAACTATTGGTTAAGGTTGGCGATAAGGTACTTGCCGGAACACCTATACTTCATAGCAAGACTAACGAAAAGATTGTCATAACATCGCCCGTTAGCGGCGAGGTGGTTGAAGTGGTTCGTGGCGAGAAACGTGTGCTACTGGAGGTTCGAATCAAAAGTGACGAAGTCATAAAATACGAACGTTTCAAGGAAAATAATCAAGTACCCACCGATAAGGATACCATCATTGACCTACTTCTCCGAAGCGGTTTGTGGGCTTTTATTCGTCAACGTCCTTACGATATTATTCCTGAACCAACCGCTGTACCTCGCGATATCTATATATCCACATTCGATTCATCACCATTGGCCCCCGATTATGGATTTATTCTAAAAGGAAAGGAGAACTTCATTCAGGTTGCAGTTGATGCTCTTTCTAAGTTAACAATTGGAAAAATAAACTTCGGGCTTAACGCTAAAGCAGCGGATAACTCACTTTTCGAGAGAATCAAGAATGTTGAACATCATTACTTCTCGGGGCCACACCCTGCTGGGAATGTAGGTGTTCAGATACATCACACAAAGACGATTAGTAAAGGCGAAACGGTTTGGTATATCAATATTCAGGATTTGGTTGCCATTGGTAAATTGATGGTTGAGGGAATCTTTGATGCATCTAGAGTAATTGCTATTACTGGCCCTGAGGCGAGTAAGCCTGCTTATTGCCAAGCAATAATCGGTGCAAATATTTCGAGTTTTGTTCATGCAAAGGATAGCAAATTGCCGTTGAGGTATATCAGCGGAAATGTGCTAACAGGCGATAGGATTGAGCATGATGGTTTTCTTGGATATTATCATCATCAAGTAACCGTAATTCCTGAGGGAGATTATTATGAGTTTTTTGGATGGGCTATGCCTGGTCTTAAGAAATTCAGTAATACCCGACAGTTTTTCAGCAAGCTAATTCCGTCGCCAAGCTATAAACTTGATACCAACTATCATGGAAGTGAACGTGCTTACGTAATGACTGGTCAGTACGAGAAGGTTTTTCCATTCGATATCTATCCTGTATATCTTATTAAAGCGATTTTAGCAAACGATATAGATAAGATGGAGGAGTTGGGTATCTACGAGGTATCTGCCGAGGATTTTGCCCTATGCGATTTTGTGTGCACATCGAAAATTGAGGTGCAGGAGATTGTTCACAATGGCCTCGAAATGCTTAGAAAAGAGATGAGTTAATAGCACAATATATTGAATGATGATGAGTTTACGAGATTATCTTAATAGAGTTAAGCCAAAGTTTGAGAAGGGCGGAAAGTTTGAGAAGCTTCGCTCAACCTTTGATGCTTTTGAGACATTTCTTTATGTTCCCAACAAGGTAACAAGCAAAGGGGCTCACATTCGTGATGCCGTTGACCTTAAGCGCACCATGTCGGTGGTTATCATCGCCATGATGCCTGCACTGCTTTTTGGGATGTGGAATGTTGGCTATCAGTACTATATATCAATCGGACAGCATGCATCGTTGCTTGAAAATTTTTGGTTCGGATTTCAAAAAGTAGTTCCCATTATTGCCGTATCGTATATATCTGGTCTTGGGGTTGAATTTATTTTTGCTCAGTACCGCCATCACGAGGTTAACGAGGGTTTTTTGGTTACAGGGATGTTAATCCCATTGTTAATGCCCGTTACCATTCCGCTTTGGATAGTTGCAGTTAGTACCGCTTTTTCTGTTCTTTTTGTAAAGGAGGCGTTTGGTGGAACTGGGATGAATATCTTCAATCCAGCATTGATGACCCGAGCCTTTATTTTCTTTGCATATCCTGCAAAGATTACAGGCGATTTGGTTTGGAATTGGGCTTATACCGATAGTTCAAAGGTGGTTGACTCTATCACAGGTGCAACTCCACTGGCTAATGCAGCATCTGATAATCTTGCAAAAATACCATCGCTATATGATTTGTTCTTTGGGTTTATCCCTGGGTCAATAGGCGAGACATCAAAATTTGCCATTCTTATCGGTGCGGTATTACTAATTATTACTGGCGTGGCAAGTCTTCGGATAATGCTTTCGACTATTGCAGGAGGCGTTGTGATGACCCTAATTTTCAATGCCATTGGGGCGAATAGCTACATGACTATCGACCCGTTAACGCAGATTTTAATGGGAGGATTTTTGTTTGGTGCAGTTTTTATGGCCACCGACCCCGTTACTGGCTCCCAAACACCAAATGGTAAGTTGGTATATGGATTCTTAATCGGTCTCTTTGCAATAATGATAAGGGTTTTCAACCCTGCATACCCCGAGGGGATGATGCTTGCAATCCTGCTTATGAATATGTTTGCTCCGCTAATTGACCATGTGGTG
Source organism: Bacteroidales bacterium (assembly GCA_003818205.1). Taxonomy (GTDB): domain Bacteria; phylum Bacteroidota; class Bacteroidia; order Bacteroidales; family Tenuifilaceae; genus UBA8529. Next base: position 42,745 of record RPRQ01000035.1, on the reverse strand, counting down.
GTTCGGTCGAATGTTCGTCGCCGTCAGAAACGGAGTTTGAAATCGAGTGTGATAACTAAATAACGTCAGTTTGGCATAATAAACAATTTATACAACAGAATAGTAATGCTTTACTTAATTGGTGTAAATGGAATGATGGAATGGTGGAATGATGAAACCGACCGGAGGGAGCTCGCCGAACGCAATGGTGGAATGGTGGAGGGATGGAATAATGGAATGATGGAACACTGGAATGATGCTTTTCTAATTGCAAGTGTGATTATCAAACTTAGAAGAAACCCCAATATTCCAATACTCCAATACTCCAACATTCCAACAAACTAATATTAACACATTAATAAACAGCAAAATAATAATATCTCTTATATCGAACTCACTTTTTAAAAACAATTGATATGTTCAGTAATCGATACATATTTATCTACTCTTCTGTAATGGTTATACTGGTTGCAATTGCTCTTACAATTGTTGCTGTACTTTTAAAACCAATGCAGGAGTATAATCAAAGGGTAGAGAAGATGCAGAATATTCTTATCTCCGTTCATATTGAATCAACCCCAAAGAATGCTGAAGTCCTATACAAAAAATATATTACGGAATCGTTGGTGGTTAATAGCAAAGGTGAAGTTAAGGAGGGTGTTAATGCCTTTGATTTAGAAATGCAGGTTGAGAATAAGAAGAAATCGGAGGATAAAAATCTTCCTATTTTTATCTGCATGAGTGAAAAGAATGAGAAGTATTACATTGTTCCTGTTAGAGGAAAAGGCTTATGGGGACCAATTTGGGGTTATGTTTCGTTTAAAGAGGATTTAAACACAATTGTTGGAACTCGTTTTGGACATAAAAGCGAAACTCCTGGTTTAGGTGCTGAGATAAATACTCCACCATTTCAAAATCAGTTTATTAACAAAACCATTCTAAACAACGAGGGTAGTTTTATCTCGGTAATGGTTGTTAAAGGTGGCGCTCCCGACTCCGATATGCATGGTGTTGATGCAATTTCAGGGGGTACAATAACAAGCAAGGGCCTTGAGGCAATGGTTCACGATTGCATTAAGGAGTACACTGTTTACTTCTCAAAAATCCGAAAATAAGGTTGATGTTCATTCAATATAAACAGCACTATGAGTAATTTCAAACTACTTAAGGCACCATTCAATAGGGAGAATCCAATTACGGTTCAGGTACTTGGGATTTGTTCTGCCCTAGCGGTAACCGTTCAAATGAAACCCGCAATTGTTATGGCGTTATCTGTAATCGTGGTAACAGCATTTTCGAATTTAATTATATCGATGTTACGAAATACCATTCCGCCACGAATAAGAATTATTGTTCAACTTGTTGTAATTGCGGCATTGGTTATTATCGTTGACCAATTGCTAAAAGCATACGTTTACGATGTTAGCCAAAAACTTTCGGTTTTTGTTGGGTTGATTATAACCAACTGTATTCTGATGGGTCGCCTTGAGGCGTTTGCCATGGCTCAAAAACCTTGGCCCTCGTTTCTCGATGGGATAGGAAATGGAATTGGTTATGGGCTAATTCTGGTAATCGTCTCTTTTTTCCGTGAGCTGCTGGGCTCAGGAAGTTTTTACGGTCATAAGGTAATCCCACAATCGTTCTACGATGCGGGTTATATTGATAATGGATTAATGATTCTTCCTCCTATGGCGTTGATAACCATAGGAACAATAATCTGGGTTCAAAGGAGTAAGAATCGTGATTTAATCGAAAAATAGAATACTACTATGGATAGCTTATTCAATCTGTTTGTTCGTTCGGTATTTATTGATAATATGATATTTGCATACTTCCTCGGGATGTGCTCATATCTGGCAGTATCGAAAACAGTTAAGACCTCCGTTGGTCTGGGCATAGCCGTAACATTTGTACTGGTTATTACTGCTCCTCTCAACTGGTTTGTTGATACTTATCTTTTAAAAGAAGGTGCGCTAACTTGGCTTGGTGCCGATTATGCCGATGTTGATTTAAGCTACTTAAGCTTTATCATCTTTATCGCTGTAATTGCTGCAATGGTTCAGCTTGTTGAGATGGTGGTTGAAAAGGTTAGCCCACCGCTGTATAATGCTTTGGGAATTTTTCTTCCACTAATAGCCGTTAACTGTGCTATTCTTGGTGTTGCCCTGTTCGTGCAGGAGCGCGAATACACAAGTGTTGCCGAGGTTACTGTTTACTCATTCGGCTCAGGTATAGGCTGGTTTTTAGCCATTGTGGGTTTTGCTGCAATTCGCGAAAAGATAACCTACTCGAATATACCTGCGCCACTAAAAGGGCTAGGTATTGCATTTATTTTAACCGGTTTGATGGCCGTTGCCTTTATGAGTTTTATGGGTATCAAGATTTAGGTCAAAACGGATATGTTAATTCTGGTTTGGGTTGTGATAGAGGGATGGAGTGGAATAATGGAACAATGGAACCGACCGGTGGGAGTTCGCCGAAGGCAATGGTGGAATAATGTAATGATGCTTTTCTAATTGCAAGTTGGGATTATCAAACTTAGAAGAAACCCCAATGTTCCAATATTCCAATAAAAATAAAAGTAACGATTAACAGTATTAGATTATGATTCTTTTAACCGATAATTTGGCCCTTTTACTTACTTTGGGCGTATTGATATTTCTGATTGTCATCGTTTTTTTGGTCGTAATGCTTTTGTATGCAAAAGCAAAACTTGCCCCATCAGGACCAGTAACGCTTAGCATTAACGATGATATTAAACTTGATGTTGAATCGGGTTCAACCATTCTATCAACCCTTTCGAATGAAAAGATATTTTTGCCATCGGCATGCGGTGGTGGTGGAACATGCGGTATGTGCCGCTGTCAGGTTACAAGTGGCGGAGGTCATATTCTCCCAACCGAGGTTGGCTTTTTTAGTCGTAAGCAGATACACGACCACTGGAGACTAGGCTGTCAGGTAAAGGTGCGTGAGAATATGGAGATAAAAGTTCCAAAGGAGATATTTGGAATTAAGAAGTGGGAGTGTGAGGTTATCTCCAATAACAATGTTGCAACCTATATCAAGGAGTTTAAGGTTAAACTACCCGATGGCGAAAATTTAGACTTCTTACCCGGTGGCTATATCCAAATAGACGTTCCTAAGTGTGAGGTCGATTTTAAGAATATTGATGTTGACGAGAAGTATAAAGTGGATTGGGAATGTTTCAAGATGTTCGATATGAAGATGAAGAATCTTGAGCCAATTTACCGTGCTTACTCCATGGCCAACTATCCTGCTGAAAAGAATGTTATTATGCTTAATATTCGTATCGCAACACCACCATGGGATAAGGCAAAGAATGACTTTATGAAGGTTAATCCTGGGATATGCTCTTCATATATCTTCTCTCGAAGACCTGGCGATAAGGTGACCATTTCGGGCCCTTACGGCGAATTCCATATCAAGCAAACCAATAAGGAGATGGTGTATATTGGTGGAGGTGCAGGTATGGCACCGCTACGCTCGCATACTTTCCATCTGTTTAAAACCGAAGGGACAAAGCGGAAGGTTAGCTATTGGTATGGAGCCCGCTCGTCGAGAGAGGTTTTTTACGAGGATGAGTTTAGAGCGATGGAAAAGGAGTTTCCAAATTTTCAATTCAATCTAGCTCTATCAGAGCCTTTGCTGGAGGATAACTGGACAGGATATGTTGGTTATATTCATCAGGTATTGCTCGATAACTACTTGAGTAAGCATGACGAACCCGAGGAGATTGAATTCTATCTATGCGGTCCTCCGCAGATGAACGATGCAGTATTCAAAATGCTTGATGAACTGGGTGTTCCCAAAGAGAATATTGCTTTCGATGATTTTGGGGGGTAAGTATACCCGAAAGTAAGAGGTTTTAAAAAATCTTTTACATAGACAATCACAGCAGAAATAGTTGTGATTGTCTATTTTCTTAGAATTTATAATTAATTCTAAATTCAATTTCTTCATCATCTATTGAAGAAAACAGATAATTTTTATACATCTTGTTTAATTACAACTTGTTTTGTCTAAACAATTGGTTTTATAGTGTTGTTTTATTTGTAAAACTATAGAAATGTCAACAGGAATAGAATTTTGGATTTTCTTTAACCTCTTCGTGCTACTGATGTTAGCGCTCGACCTTGGGGTATTTCATCGCAAGTCTCACACAGTTTCAATAAAAGAGGCAATAAGTTGGACTTTTGTCTGGATAGCCCTTGCGTTGATTTTTAATGTGATTATCTACTACTGGAGAGGACAGCAGCAAGCGCTTGAGTTTTTTACAGGGTATTTAGTCGAAAAGGCGCTGAGCATCGATAATATCTTTGTATTCATAATGGTTTTCTCCTACTTTCAGATTCCCTCCAAATATCAGCACAAAGTGCTTTTCTGGGGTATTTTAGGAGCTTTGGTAATGCGTGCAATATTTATTTTTGCTGGGGTCGCACTTATTGAGAAGTTTCACTTTACCATTTATATTTTTGGAATAGCCTTGGTTTACACGGGCTACAAAATGTTTAGCCATAGCGATATTAAAATCGAGCCTGACAAAAATCCATTAATTAGAATGTTTAAGAAGATAATGCCCGTAACTCATGACTTGCATGATGATAAGTTCTTTGTTAACATCGACCATAAGCGATACGCAACTCCCTTGTTTCTGGTTCTAATACTCATCGAAACAACCGATTTTATTTTTGCTGTGGATAGCATTCCTGCAATACTCGCAATTACTCAGGATCAGTTTATAGTTTACACCTCCAATATTTTTGCCATTATGGGACTGCGTTCGCTCTACTTTGCATTGGCTGGGATAGTTCATCGTTTCTGGTTGTTAAGCTATGGTCTTGCTGTTGTTCTTGTCTTTGTAGGGTTTAAAATGCTTTTGATTGACATCTATAAAATCCCCATTGAGTGGTCGCTAATTTTTATTGCAACCATAATAGCTGCAAGCGTTTTCTTTTCATTGAAAATAACCAAATCGAATATTAAAATCCAATGATTCCTAACGGCTGATTTTTTTGAGGCATTTTGATACCCATAATGTTCAACTATTAGATAGCCCAGTTGACTTAAGAGAATTCTGAGCTAAGAAGCAACGAATTTAACTAGTTTATTTTCAATCATATCCTGAAGAACTTGAAGTAAGGCTTTTTCCTGTGAGTTAATATAACCATCTTCAGTAGCCATCATAATTATTTGTTCATACTCTTCACGAGTAATTTTATGATCTTCAATAGCTTTCTCAATTAAGTGTCTGAGCCTGTCAGCACTTTTACTTAATGCCATAGTTTTTTTAGTATTAACCTATTTTTTGTTAAACAACTACGAATATACGTTAGTTCAAGGAAATAAAGAATTTGTTCCTTTAAATTCTTGTCAAAGAAAAAAGCCCTTTGAACTAATTCAAAGAGCTTTTAAATTAAATTTGATTTAATTACTTCGGTAGAACTACTCCGTCAATAACATGAACAACTCCGTTGGTACCTTTTAAATCAGCAACTACAACGTATGCAGAACTTCCTGATTCATCGGTTAATTTTACTTTACCCATATCAAGGGTTGCTGTTAATTTGCCACCGCTTACGGTTGTCAGAACAACTTGTCCATTACCACTCTTAATCGCTGCCAATACTGCTGCCGCATCAAGATTTTCGCTAACAACATGGTAAGTCAATATCTGGGTCAGTTTTGACTTATTCTCTGGCTTTAACAAGTTGGCAACAGTACCTGTTGGCAATTTTTCAAAGGCTGTGTTAGTTGGAGCAAATACGGTAAAAGGCCCTTTGCTTTTTAGGGTTGTTACCAAATCAGCGGCTTTAACTGCAGCTACTAAAGTTGTATGATCTGCTGATCCAACTGCAATATCAACAACATCTTTTCCCTGACTAAATGCGCTAGTTGACAAACCGAGCGCAAGCATAATTACAAATAGTTTTTTCATAATGTTCGTTATTGTTTAATGTTTAAATTTAAATGTTAAACATTTTGTATTTAAAATTGTTCAATAAAAATGAAAATATTTTTTAAATGTTAAGAATTGTTGATGTTTTGAAGGGCGAATAGTACTATGCTAACTAATAAAGGTTGAAAAAAATGTTAAATAATAAGGTAACTATTCACCACGGTGAAACTGAGAGCACAGAGTTTCACAGAGAAAATATTTATGTTTTTCGTGTTAGTAATTCTTTTGCATTTTGATACTCAGTCGTTTTTTTATAATTGCCTCTCCCGATAAATCGGGACAAGTTGTGGTTCTCCGTGCTCTCCCTGCTTACCCTACCTACCGGCAGGCAGGCGGCAGGCAAGCGTGTCTCCGTGGTTTTTGTTCAATTCGATTACTGCTGAATAGTTACAATAAAAGAAATGAAAACCTTTTCAGGTTTTAATTGTTTAAAAAATAGTATTTAAAGTTTAACATAAATATACTTTTTGAGTTTATTTGTAATTAACATTATATTTATTATTCATGAAAACCAAGATTTTTAAAGTAGTAATTATTACTGTACTTCTCTTCAGTTTTAAAGTAAATGATATCAATGCTCAGGCTAATATTGACTTGGAAACAGGACTTGTAACTACGGGTTACAATGATGTTAGAATTCCTGGAGATATTGGAACTCTTTTTTCATTGAAAGATGATTTGACTGCCAAATCAAAGATTTACTATAGGTTAAGAGCGAGCTATACCATCAAATCTCGTCATACTCTGTCTTTGCTTTATGCACCCTTGGAAGTAAAATCGGAGGGAAGCGTACCTACTGATATATCCTTTGCAGGGGAATTATTTCCCGCAAATTCAGTCATTAAGGCTACCTATAAATTCAATTCATACCGTTTGACCTACCGATATGATTTTGTTCAAAAATCAAAATTAAATTTTGGTTTAGGGTTCACCGCTAAAATAAGAGATGCGCGGATAGCCCTCGAAAGTAATGGTTTATTGGGTGAGAAATCAAATGTAGGATTTGTGCCTATTATCAATTTTAGGCTAATGTGGAAATTAAACGACAACCTCGGATTGCTAATCGATGGCGATGCGTTAGCCGCAAAGCAGGGTAGAGCAGAGGATGTGCTTATAGCTGCAACATATCGGGTTAATGAGCATATTGGATTAAGAGCCGGTTACCGAATTCTCGAAGGGGGTGCTGATAACGATGAGGTTTACGGTTTTGCCCTTTTCCACTACGCTTCATTAGGGGTATCATATAGTTTTTAGTTTTTGCATAATTAATCTAATTTGCTTGTTTTTTTTAGTGATTTCAGAACAAGGATCAACGATTTTAGATTTTTGAAGGAAATGTAATAACTAATCAAACATCTGATATTCAATTAATATGAAAAACCTACTATGCAAATACTAAATCGTTAAACGAGCTTGCGGATTCGCTGAAAGCAATCATCAATCGTTAATCAATTAGTATAATAGTTTTTATTTATAACAACTTGAGTTAATTAAGAGATGAAAAAGTCACTAATCTTAAAATTCGTAATTTCCTTGCTCTTGCCCCTTAGCTTAGGAGCCATTGCAGGGATGTTTACAGCTCAGGCTGTGCCTGAATGGTATGCCACATTGAATCAACCATCATTTAACCCTCCCAATTGGGTTTTTGGACCTGTTTGGACTATGCTTTACTTAATTCTTGGATTTTCTTTTTTTCTTATTTGGAAGCAGGAGCGAAGCAAATTGCGCAACAAAGCAATCTTGATATTTTTGGTTCAAATGGTACTGAATTTCGGTTGGAGTTTTCTATTCTTTTATTATCATTTAATCGGATTTGCTCTATTCGAAATCATAATATTATGGGCATCTATTATCGGAATGATTGTTATGTTTTATAAAATTAAGCCTTTGGCTGCCTATCTAAATGTGCCTTACTTTTTGTGGGTGACTTTTGCTACAATACTTAACGCTGGATACTATTTTCTGAATTAGGACTGATAGAATTAATGATTTGAATCCTTAAGCCTTATAATTATTTCATTATGAAAATTCTTCTTACAGGTGCAAATGGGTATATTGGAAAACGGCTATTGTCGCAGCTTATTGCTAAGGGTCATTTTGTGGTTTGCACGGTAAGGGATAAGAATAGGTTTTCTGTGTCAGAGGATTTCCAATCAAAAATTGAGGTCATTGAGGTTGATACCCTAAAACCTGAATCCTTAAATGCTATTCCTAAAGATATTGATGGCGCTTATTACTTAGTTCATTCAATGACATCATCATCCAATAAATTTGATGAGATGGAGGCCGAATCGGCCGAGAATTTTAAGAATGCTATCAGTAAAACAAATATTAAACACCTAATATATTTAAGTGGAATTGTTAACGACGAAAAACTTTCTAAACACCTTAAATCTCGAAAGAATGTTGAAGATATTCTTTCTTCTGGGAGTTATAATTTCACAACGCTTCGTGCAGGAATCATAATTGGTTCAGGAAGTGCTTCCTTTGAGATAATCAGAGATCTAGTAGAGAAACTGCCTGTGATGGTTACACCCAAATGGGTTTTAACAAAATGCCAACCAATTGCTATTGATGATGTGCTTCAATATTTATCCTTAACTCTTTTCAAAGAGCAAACCTTTAATATGAGTTTTGATATCGGTGGACCCGATGTACTTACCTATAAGGAGATGATGCTTCGATTTGCAAAAATTAGAAAGTCAAGGCTTATGATATTTACAGTTCCAATTATGACCCCCCGATTATCATCGTACTGGCTTTATTTTGTAACATCAACCCATTATAGATTGGCCGTTAACTTGGTAAATAGCATGAAAGTTGAGGTGATCTGTAAACCGAATAACCTATCGAAACTATTAAAGATTGAGCCTATGCGCTATGACGATGCTATAAAAATGGCCTTGTTGAAAAGTGTGAAAAACTAGTTGTATTTATTTTCACAATCGGATTTTTTCCTACTGCCATCATCTCCACATGTACAGGTAACTTTTTGTCCTGTTTTTGGGTCAACCGAACCGCATGTTTTGGTAAAGGTTGAACCTTTTATAAAAATCATTTTAATTGCAATGCCTAATACTGCTATTCCAATCAGAATTATTGCAGGAATCAAAGTCTTCATTTAAAGCTAATTAATTTAGTGTTTAAAAAAACACACGGGCTAAAAACTCGTGTGTTAATTATATCGTTCAAAGGTAGAAGTTATTTCTTTGGCCTATCGTATTTACAGCATTCAGGTAATGATGAATAAGTTTTGTCATCAGCCTTGGTTGCATCTGTATCATGACCAACTTTTGAAACTGCAGTTTGAATTTTTTCAACATTTGTTTTGGTAGCATCGTATGTTACTTCAAGCATTTTGGTTTCTTTATTCCATTCAGCTTTTGTAACACCATCAACTGATGTTGCTGCTTTGTCGATACGCTTTTCGCACATTCCACATTCTCCGTACACCTTAACCTTTTCGGTTTTGAGTTCTTGTGCAAAAGCAGTAAACCCTAAAGCAAGAATCAGGGTGAGTGTAATAAATAATTTACTTTTCATTTTAATTGTTTTTTGTTAACACTAAAAAATTCTAAACTTAAACCATCATCATAACAATGCATTTTAGTATTTGTTCTGTGGTTTAACATTCTTTAGCGGTTTCTATTTATAACCAGAGTATTGAGATTTTATCTGCAATGAACTCAAATAATACAATCGCTCGAATTTTGACTTCTGTCTTTTGAATAAAATAGAACACAAATGACACAGATAGAACAGATGAACACGGGTTTTAGATATGCTTTGCGCCTTCACGCCTTCGGATATCTCCGTGCTCTCCGTGTCTCTGTGGTTGTTTTATTGATTTTTGATTTTTATCTTCTGACTTCTGCTATCACCACCCCTCCCACATAATATTCTCCTGTTTGAACTTATCCTTTGGTTTCTCAATGCCATCTGGATAGCCAATAGGAATAACATTTAAAGGGATAACCGTTTCGGGGATACCGAGAATATCCCTTACAATTTTAATCCTTTCGGCACGAGGATTAACCCCAGTCCAAACAGCACCTAGTCCAATTGCTTCGGTTGCAAGAAGGATGTTTTGAGTTGCGGCAGAACAATCCTGAACCCAATACCCCTCAGGGCTATCGCTACCTGATTTAGCGGGTAAACCACAAACAACGATGGCTGCTGTCGCTCTGAAAAGCATTTTAGCATAAGGTAAACCATTCGCAAGTTTATCCAAGGTATCTCTATTGGTAATTCCAATGAATGACCATGGTTGAACATTATTAGCCGAAGGCGCTGCCATTCCTGCTTTTATGAGAATTTCTAACTGCTCCTTCGTTACCTTCTCATCGCTAAAGTGCCGAACGCTTCTACGGCTATGAATTGCTTTTATTACTTGATTTGATTCCATTTTAAATCATTGTTAGTTAATAGTAGTCGCTGCCTTATTATACTTTTCAACTTGTCATTTTTTAACTTTTCAACTTTTCCCCCTCCCATCTGCCCGCATGCTGCTCCTATATCTTGTCCCCTAGAATGGCGAATTGCCGTTAAAACACCATTTGCATTTAAACAATTAATAAAGCTATTTAGTTCTATATCCGAAGGAGTTTTGAAAGAAGATTTTTCATGACTAGTTCAGGGTAACTATACTTATTTTAAAGGAATTATGTCAAATTTATCTATCTTTATCAGATAATTAAATAAAGATGATCAGATTCCTTCGGTTTTTCAAACCACCTGAATTTTGGCGTATCCCGGTAATTATCCTATTAGGGATATTTTTTGGTATAGGTCTCTTTTCCTTTTACATTTCACAAGCACCGTCCTACCTTTCCGATAACCCTAAGACCTGCGTTAACTGCCATATAATGGGACCTGAATACTCAACATGGGCGCATAGCGCACATAGGGAGTACACTAACTGTAACGATTGCCATGTGCCTCATAATAATGTTTTTAACAAGTACTATTTTAAGGCAAAGGATGGGCTGAGACATGCCACCATTTTTACACTGAGGGGGGAGCCTCAAGTAATTAGAATTAAAGAAGAGGGAGCCAATGCCGTTCAGAAGAACTGTTTACGCTGCCATGGAAATCTTTTAACTGATGTAAAGGTTAATCAATTGACGGATTCTCTGAGCATGTTCAGAAGCGATAGAAAATGCTGGGATTGCCATCGGTTAACACCTCATGATAGGGTTAAAGGGTTGACTACAACACCCTATTCAAGGGTTCCTATGCTTGGAAGCCCCGTACCACAATGGCTTCAATCATTAATGAAATCAGAACCTAGTAAAAAATAAATAGATGAAATCAATCCGCGAACTAGTTAAACAGAACCCTTTTATAGGATGGGTCGTATTTTTTGTAACCATTGTAATTGTATTCCTGCTGGGGCTGCTCGCCTCATCAATTATTGAACGCAGAGCAGAAGCTGAGTTTGTCTATACCCCACAGGTTGAATACGAGCAGTGGGAGCCTAGAAATGAGATTTGGGGTAAGAATTTTCCCCGTGAATACAATACCTACATGCAAACTAGCGATACAACCTTTAGAAGCAAATACAATGGGGCACATAAAATTGATATGCTTGCCTTGGCTCCTGAAATGGTTGTGCTGTGGGCTGGTTATCCTTTTTCAATGGAGTATAATCAGGCAAGGGGTCATTACTATGCCGTTACCGATGTTCAGAATATTCTAAGAACAGGTTCGCCCATGAAGCCCGATGATCCATCGATGCCGGGTACCTGTTGGGCATGTAAAAGCCCCGACGTTCCAAGGATGATGAACAGTATGGGAATCGAAGGATTTTATAAAGCCAAATGGAGTGCTTTAGGATCAGAAATTGCTAATCCCATTGGTTGTGCCGATTGCCACGATGCTAAAACCATGAATCTTCAAATATCCCGCCCTGCGTTAGTTGAGGCTTTTCAACGTCAGGGTATTGATGTAAAAAAAGCAACGCATCAGGAGATGCGTTCATTGGTGTGTGCCCAATGCCATGTGGAATACTACTTTAAAGGCGATGGTAAATATCTAACATTCCCTTGGGATAAAGGCTTTACTGCTGAGAACATGGAGGAGTATTACGATTCCTATAATTTTTCCGATTGGAAACATTCCCTGAGCAGAACCCCAATGATTAAAGCGCAGCATCCCGACTATGAACTATTCCGAATGGGTGTTCATTATGATAGGGGAGTTGCCTGTGCCGACTGCCATATGCCATACAAGAGTGAAGGTGGCGTGAAATTTACCGACCATCATATTCAAAGCCCTTTGAACAATGTAGCAAATACCTGTCAGGTTTGTCATAGAGAGGAGACCCAAAAGTTGATTGCAAATGTTTTTCAGCGACAGGATAAGGTTTTTGAGAACAGAAGGCAACTTGAAAGTATTCTTGCCAAGGCTCATATCGAAGCAAAGTTTGCTTGGGATAAGGGTGCAACTGAAAAGCAGATGGAATCATCGTTGAAGCTAATTCGTGCGGCACAATGGCGTTGGGATTTTTCAGCAGCTGGTCATGGCTCATCATTCCATGCTCCGCTTGAGGTTAGCCGAATTATAGGCGCAGGGATACAGAAGTCCTCGGAGGCTCGTTTAGAGATTGCAAGGGTTTTGGCTAAATTAGGTTTCAACGATGAGGTTTCAATGCCCGATATATCAACAAAAGATAAAGCCCAAAAGTATATTGGTCTTGATATGGACAAACTCTATAAGGAAAAGAAGGAGTTTATTAAAGAGATTATTCCAAAGTGGAAGAGTGAGGCTAAAGAGCGCGAAGCAAAATATGATGTAAAGAATTATTAGACATTGTAATGATATAGTATTCAGAGAGAACCATAGACTAGAATCTGTGGTTTCTTTTTAATATCCAGTTGGCGGTAACTATAGAAGACATCCCAAATTTCATAGATTTTTCAAAGTAACTAGAAGAAATGGTTAGTAAATTTGCATCGATGTACCTAATTAGATACCTTTGCGTAAAAAGAATAAATGCCAACAATTGAAAATGTAGATGGTCTCAAGATTGTTATCCATAATGGAGAGCATAGACCACCACACATTCACGCATTGTTCAACGAATTTGAAGTACTAATTGAAATTGAAACAGGGAAAATATATGCAGGAGATTTACCAACGAAACAATTGAAAAAAGCATTTGATTGGATTGCAGGCAACAAAGATTTGGCTTTATCAATTTTCAATGAACTTAATCCACAACTGAAATGAGAAAACATATTAAAATACCACGAATTTTAAAGATAAACTGGATAAAAGGATTATCTGTCTCGGTAGTTTACAACAACGGAGAGTCAAGGATAATTGACTTTAGGAATGTATTGCTGAAGATAGGTGTTGACGAAAATTCGCCTGCATCAATTTTGTTTAATGAAGATGAATTTAAAAAAGTTGAAATAGAAAACAATACTCTATCATGGAATAATGTGGAACAATATATAACGTTAAGAAACAATGAGCGAGTAAAAGTGCCTTTTGAAATTGGTGCTGATGTTTTATTAAAATATAGCCAACATGAAAAAAGTGATATAGTGTTAAAAATTGGACGATTAATTAGAGAATCAAGAATGCGTTCTGGTTTATCACAGCAAGAATTGGCAATAAAAAGTGGTACGACAAGAAATTATATTTCACGAATAGAAAATGACCGTTCAGATATTGAGATTGCCACTTTGAGAAAAATTGTAGAAACTGGACTAGGAAAACAACTTGACGTGAGAATTAAATAGCTACAGTCAACATGTGGTTTAAAATTTTGGGGCTGATGATGCAACAGCAAGGTTTTCGCTCACCACAAAGCTCATTAACGGTGGATACGAAAGCAACCGTTAACTCCCCAACATTCCCAACCACAGGATCGTTAAATATTGTTTCTCATTAAACATCTAAAATCACCAATCCATGAAATCATTCGAATTCCTTATTCCAACCAAAATAGTTTTTGGCAGAGGTAAAATAGAAACGCTTAATAATGAAATTGATAAAAATATATCAAGAATATTAATTGTTACCGATAAAAACTCTGGGGAGAAGAGCGGTGCGCTCAAAGCGATTAAGACTCAGCTAAAAGATAGGTTTTTTGAAATTTACGATGGGGTGGAGGAGAATCCATCGCTTCAGCTGCTTGAGGATGGCAGAAAGGTTACTCGTGCAGGCCGTTTTCAGCTGATAATCGCTGTTGGTGGTGGTTCACCCATGGATGCTGCAAAGGGTTTTGCTGTTTTAGCGACCAACGATGGCTCAATGAGAGAGTATATGCAGGGCAGAGCGTTAGAGAACAAACCCTTACCCGTTATCTGCATCCCTACCACATCAGGGACAGGAAGCGAAGTTACCCCTTATGCCGTCTTTTCCGATCATGAGCAGGGTTTTAAGGGAGGCTTTGCTCATCCGGGTATTTTCCCAATTATATCCATCATCGATCCCGAGCTGACATTTAGTATGCCATCGCAGCTGGTTGTCAATACTGGTCTTGATGCATTGACCCATGCCATTGAATCGTATCTATCCACCGATTCAAACATTTTAACTGATGCTTTAGCTCTCCATTCGATAAAAACAATTATCGAGAATCTAAGTGATGCTGCTAAAATGGACGAGGAGGCAATGTGCTTAATATCATATGCCTCAATGGTTGCGGGAATTGTAATTACTCATGCAGGAACAATTCTACTTCATATTATGGGGTATCCGCTTACCATTTATCATAATATCCATCATGGCAAGGCCAATGCAATTCTTCTACCTCAGTTTTTGGAGTTTATGCTTGTCAACTCAACCGTTAAGGAGAAGGTTGCTGAGATTGATAATCTGTTCAAACCATTCGGTGGCTCACGAAAGTATATCGAAGATTTTGGCATTAGCACAAGGCTTTCAACCTATGGAATTAAGGAATCAGAGTTGAAACTTTTTGCCGAAAAAACCATTGTAAAAGGGGACATCAAGATTACTCCGGCTCATCTTACAGTTGATACGATTATTAAAATCTATACAGATACGCTATGATGATTTTGTAAGAATCCGAACTAAGGGTTGAGGTTTTGTTAAAAATCGATAAAAAACTTTGTGAAGCTTAGTGTCTTAGTGGCATAGCAAATAAATACTAGGAGTCCGCAAGGTTTTGACTTCTTGATTGTCTTATAGATGTTTTGTTCTAATGAATATCCAATTAGAAAATTATATCTAGTAAGCCATAACCTATAAAACCTATATTTCATGAATTATAAAAGTGTTTTCCTTCTATCCATTTTATCATTTTCAGGTTACGTTTCTATTGCACAGAATCAGAATAGTTCTGATAAAAACCTAAGCTGTTCAAAAGTATTTACAACCATTACGCTTGATGGACATTTAAATGAAAGTGATTGGTTTCAATCCGATTCAATAAGTGAATTAACTATGGTTGAGCCATCCGTTGGGAATAAATCATCTCAAAGAATAGTGGTTAGAATACTCGCTGATGAGCATTTCATTTACATCGGGGTAACCTGCTACGATAACAATTCAAAAGGAATCGTTGCTTACTCCAAAGCCAAAGATTCTGAACTTAATGGAGAGGATCATATCAAATTTGTTTTTGATACATATCAAGATGGTAGAACAGGATTTGTATTTGCTGTGAACCCCAATGGAGCAAGGTATGATGCCATTGTTTCGGGTAGGGGTGAATATGAGAATTCGAATTGGGATGGTATTTGGGAAGCCAAGACATCACGAAGTGAAAAGGGTTGGGCGGCTGAAATAAAAATTCCGGTAAAATCATTAACATTTAAGAAAGACCTTACCACATGGGGTTTTAACATCGAAAGGAGAATTCAGCGATTAATGGAGGTTGACCGATGGAGTGGTATTAGCATAGATTATAATCTCACACATACAATACATGCTGGAGTTATTACAAATCTTCCAAAATTTAATCTTGGAATTGGCCTTATTGCTAAAGGTTCTGCTCTTGGTAAAGTATTCAAGGAGAGAGGGGTAAACCCCGACTATAAAGGTGATTTTAGCCTCGACCTAACCGAAAAATTCACATCAGATATAACGGGGCAGCTTACTGTGAATACTGATTTTGCCGAAACCGAGGTGGATGAACGTCAAACCAACCTCACCCGATTCCCTTTATTCTTTCCCGAGAAAAGACAATTCTTCCTTGAGGGTTCCGATATATTCGATTTTGGCGTAGGTTCTGAAGATGTCATCCCTTTTTTTAGCCGTAGTATAGGGTTATATGATGGAAGAGAAGTTCCATTAAATGTTGGTGGAAAGCTTACGGGGAAAATCAATAAAACAAATTTTGGTGCTTTAGTAACCCAAACCGGGAAAGTAGATACTTTAGTGCCACAAACCACAATGGGTGTTGTTAGGGTAAAACAGAATATTCTTGAGGAATCTTCAATCGGTTTTTTGGGAACAACAGGGGATCCTCTTGGTCGAAAAGATAGCTATACCGTGGGAACAGACTTTATTTTTCAAACCTCAAAATTGTTTGACAATAAAAATTTCCTAATTGGAGCATGGGGCTTGTATTCGGATAGGGACAGCTTAAAGGGCGATAAAGCTAATGTTGGCTTTAAAATTGACTATCCCAACGACTTGGTCGATGCAATGTTTATGTACAATAGGATTGGCGATGGTTTTGAGCCATCGCTTGGATTTGTACCAAGACCTAGTATAAAATCCTATATGACAGCTTTTAACTATATGCCTCGACCAAAGATTAAGCATATCAGGCAATTGTTTTTTGAGACTTTCATTGTTTATATCACCGATCTTAAGAATAAATGGGAGAACTATGAGGTTTACTTAACTCCATTAAGTGTTTTGCTCGAGAGTGGAGATCAATTCAAGTTCGAATTTGTACAATCGGGTGAGATACTCCCCGAACCATTTGAAGTTGTTGATGGTGTTGAGATTCAGCCATCTGAATACCATGTATTTAAGGGCGAGGTTGAGGTTGAAACTGCAAGCAAGAGAATGCTAAGCGGAGGTGCTGAGTACAAATATGGTGGATTCTATACAGGAAAACTTCATCAGCTAGAGGTGGGCGCAAAATTACGACCTTCCCCAAACCTTGTTCTAGAAATGAGCTATGAAAAAAATATTGGAAAACTGCCCGAAGGTAATTTTACACAGGATTTAATAACTGGTAGAATACAGTTTAATTTTACAACCGATTTACAGCTAAGCTCATTTATTCAGTACGATAACGAAAGCGAGAGCATAGGTACCAATACTCGGCTTCGATAGACCTTTGTGCCCAAAGGCGATCTGTTTGTTGTTTATAATCATAATCTCGGAAAATCGTTAACCGATAGATTTAGCTACGAGTCAAATCAATTAGTTGTTAAGCTGACCTATGGCTTGTGGATGTAAGATTAAGAGATTCATTAACCATTTGGCATGATTTAATAAATACGCTCTTCATCAGCTTGATTTGAAGCGTATTCCCTTGAATTCTGAACTTTTCTAAAATGTTTTTGTTTCATTAGCAATTAAAGATTCATTGATGAACGAGTTTGATGTGAAAGCCTCTGAGTGGGATAATAACCCGATGCACTGGGAGCGGTCGAGAGCTATTGCCGATGCAATATATCGTAATATTCCATTAACCACTAGTATGGAAGCCCTTGAATTTGGAGCGGGAACAGGTATCCTCAGTTTTATGCTGAAGGATAACCTCCATAAGATAATCCTAATGGATAGCTCAGCCGAAATGGTTCGAATTATCGAGGGGAAGGTTGCTGAAACGAAAGCAGATAATCTTAAACCAATGCTATTCGACCTTGAACGGGAAGTGTTCTCTGAAAAGCGATTCGATCTGATTTTTACCCAAATGGTGCTTCACCATGTGGCTGATGTGGAATCGATAATCGATAAGTTTTCTAAAATGCTTAATATTGGTGGCTATTTGGCAATAGCCGATTTATATAAAGAGGATGGCTCATTCCATGGCAATGGTTTTAATGGGCATAATGGATTTGATGTTGTAGAACTTAAGGGTATTCTTGGAAGGAATAGTTTTGTCAATCTTTCTCACAAGCAATGCTTTATTGTAAATCGTGAAGTGGTTAGTGGTGAGATTAAACCATTTCCTGTATTTTTACTAATCGCAAAACGTAATTAGTTTGCTGCAAAGTTTGTAACTTCCCACCACGGAGACACGCCTGCCTGCCGCCTGCCTGCCGGTAGGCAGGGTAGGCAGGGAGATCAAAGAGGCATGTTTCATTGACCACAGAATAATAACCTTGATAAGTTTAATAGTTGAATTATAAATAGTTAAAACAGTAAATAATCATTTATGGAAGTAACATTTGATGGCGGTAAAGTGATAACCGCACATATTAATGGTCATCAGATTAGGACTGATCAACCTATAATGGGTGGAGGAACAAATACAGCACCTTCGCCATTTGAACTTTTTTTTGCATCAATCGGTACCTGTGCGGGTATTTACGTGAAATCGTTTTGCGATCAGCGTGGGCTTTCGTCAGAGAATATCAGGATTGTACAAACGGCTAATTACGATCGAGCAACGGGCTTGCCTACCGATATTAGTATTGACATTCAGCTACCCGCTGATTTTCCCGAGAGGTATAGGGATGCGGTTATTAACGTAGCGGAGCTTTGCAAAGTGAAAAAAACCATTGCCAATCCCCCTAGGTTTAGCGTTATTGCTTCAACAAAGTAATATACCATAGTATTAAATCATTAAAACCCTCGTTACTATTGGTAATGGGGGTCTATTGTTTGGTCTGTTTATTGAAATGTAAAAATATTATCTTTGGCAACAGAATATTTTATAGATCGATAATAAAACTAAAATATGAGTTTAATAACCTTTGATGATGTTATTGAAACCTACGTAAAGGTTTATCATCGGGGGTTTCGATACCTTTTTACAAAACTCTCTTTTTCAAAAAAGCAAAGAACAAAATCTACTTTTAATACTATTGGCAACGATTCTGCTAATTATTGGATAATTCCTAGGGTTCGACAGCGATGGAATATGCTAATATCTGGTGATGATAGTATTTCTTACGAAGAATATGTGGTAAGAAAGTACTTGAATGGAAAAAATGGTTTGAGCCTATTATCATTAGGAAGTGGAATCTGTAGTCATGAAATGCTGTTTGCTAAGCATTCCTGTTTTCGGTCTGTCAAATGTGTTGATTTTTCGGAAAATATCATAGATAAAGCTAAGCAGAAAGCACAGGAACAAGGATTAGCTAATATGGAGTTTGAGACTTCGGATGTAAATGATCTCATAATTCCACCGAATACTTACAATATTATTTTGTTTCACTCGTCTTTACATCATTTCAAGAATATACCAGAACTGCTAGCAAAAGTCAGAATTGGACTTAAGGACGATGGGTTTCTGATTATAAATGAATACGTTGGACCCAATCGTTTGCAGATAAAGAGGACACCTCTGAATGTGATTAATAGAATTATATTGAACGAAATACCCGAAAAATATAGGAAAAGATTTATTACAAATACTTATAAGAACAGGGTTTCAGGATCAGGTGTTTTACGAATGATAATTACAGACCCATCCGAAGCCGTGGAATCTAGTAGAATAATACCGTCAATTAGAAATGGGTTTGATGTTGTTGAGGAAAAAAAGCTAGGCGGCGATTTGCTGATGTGGCTTTTTAAGGATATTTCGCATAACTTTTTAAATGATAATAGCGAAACGAATGTCATTCTTGATAAGGTTTTTCAAATTGAAGACGATTACTTAAAAGGAAATGATGGTAACTTTGTATTCGGGATTTACCAATCAAAAAAAATGAGCCTTGATTATGAATAACGATAACCTAACCACAACCGATTATCTAGCCATTGAACGGACTAACCTTGCTAACGAACGCACATTACTGGCTTACTCCCGAACGGTTATCATCCTTGTTAGCTCGGGTTTTGCTATAATCAAACTCGATTTCTTAAAGGAGATCAATCTGCTTGGAATTGTTTTGCTGTCCATATCTCCCTTGGTCTTAACAATTGGCATCATAAGGTTTTTTAGAATGAGAAGGAGGATTGCCAAGAATTTCATTGTGAAAAAATTGTATGATTCTCAGTTTACATCCTAACATTCCATTTATTTATGGTTAAGATTGTTGTCTTTTGGAAAGGTTTTCGTTCGCTAGCCTTAAAGGCTGGCCTTGATTGGTTTATCCTGGCCATTATAGGTATGATAATTCTTGCCTCTATTTGGCCAAGTATCGGTATTCAAAAGGGACTTTTTTCGTTGAAAAGCATTGCTGGTTATGGCGTTTCGTTAATTTTCTTTTTTTACGGTTTACGATTAAGCCCAGAGAAACTACGTGAAGGCTTAAGCAATTGGCGATTACATACTGTTGTTCAACTTTCAACCTTTGTTTTATTCCCCGTTTTAATGCTAGTATTGATGAAACTATTCGGCACGAATGGGAATGAACTATTTTGGTTGGGAGCATTTTACATTGCTGCTTTACCATCTACAGTTTCGTCATCTGTAGTAATGGTTTCAATTGCGGGGGGAAATATCCCTGCTGCAATATTCAATGCTAGTATATCAGCGTTGATTGGCGTTTTTATTACTCCGCTATGGATGGGTATTGTGCTTGCCACAAGCTCTCAGGGATTTGATTTAACGGATGTTGTAATTAAATTAATAATTCAGGTATTGGTGCCTGTATTGTTAGGTATCTTTTTGCATTTTAAGTTCGGTGCTTTTGCCGATAAGCATCGAAAAAAGATGCGTTACTTCGACCAGAGTGTTATTCTGCTTATCATTTATACTGCTTTCTGTGAGTCGTTTGCAAAAAATATGTTTAGCGAGCATAGCGTTTCCGATATTCTGATACTCGGTTTGTGTATGATTGCCCTTTTCTTTTTTGTTTATGGAATCATCTCAGTTATTAGTAGGTTTATGCGTTTTAATCGGGAAGATAGTATTACTGCCGTTTTTTGTGGTTCGAAAAAATCGTTGATACACGGAACCGTTATGTCGAAGGTGCTATTCCCCAATGCTGCTGCCGCAGGAATTATTCTTTTACCATTAATGATGTATCATGCACTACAGCTAATGGCGGCGAGTATTATAGCCCAAAGTATGGCGAGGAAAGAGGGAGGGAATTTGAAAATTGATTAATTTGACAATTAGCCAATTTGAGAATTTGAAAATGAGGCAATGAGACAATATGCCAATTAACCAATTAGCCAATTGTAAATTGAAATTTAATGTTCTGTGCCTCCGTGCCTCTGTGTTTAAAACAGGCTGTCCAACACCAATGTAAACATAAATCCACTTTGCATCAGATTTGTAACAATGAAAGGAGTTCGGTAATCCTGTTTTCTGTTTTTGCTGACTAGCTGATAAATGATAAACATGAAAACTAAAGTTGATATTACAAGTATTATTATCCCTGAGGTTAAATGATGAGTGATTCCAAATAGTGGGAGAAAAAGCGATACAATGCAGCTTGCAATCATCCATGTGTAAGAAATTAAAAGGATTTTATCCACCGTGGTTTTTTGTGTGACCGAGGCCAGCCCAGCCTGCTCATACTCTAATCCGTACTTGCATATCAGCAATAGAAAATGTGGAATCTGCCATAGAAACATGTAAAGCCCAATAAAATAGAGTGGTGCATCAGGTGCTTGATTGGTTGCAGCTACTGTTCCCATGAAGAAAGGGATTATACCAGTTATAGTTCCTGCGAATAGTGCCCAAATACTAATCTTTTTTAAAGGGGTATAAACCAGATTATACCAGAGAACATTAATCAATCCGAGTAATACACACGAAGAGTTGGTATATATTAACAGGATTATTGTCCCAAAGAGTAGAAATATCAAAGTCCATATTTCTGCCTGCAAAATCGACATTCTGCCCGAAGGTATCGGTCGATTCTTGGTTCTCGACATTAATGCATCGGTTTTATGCTCAATAATATGATTAATGGCAGAGGCTCCTGCTGCCAATAGAAAAACACCAATCAGTAAAGGAACGATTGATGAATCAATCGTGTTTTTTGTTATTACATACCCTGAGAGCGTTGTAAAGGTAACAGAGGCTGAGATTATCAGCTTTGAAAGTGATACAACATCTTTAACCCTCTGCAGAAATGTGATATTTGAATTGTTATTTTGGGAGTTTAGATTGACTTTCAAAGTAAGCAATTATTGATTTAATGTCATCGGCAGTAATTACTTTATCGTAGGCTCTCATCATGCCAGGGTTATAGCCTTTTACAATCTCTTTATCGGGTTCAAGAATAGCCCTTTTGATATAAGCTGAGTCGGCAACTACTATTCTCTCTTTCCCTGCCTCTATAACCGTACGTTCTGTGCCAAATAGCCCTTTAAACGTGGGTCCAACCAATTTTGAGCCATCTAGTGAATGACAGCTTATACATGCATTGTTCTGAAGAATTGCGAGTCCCTTATCCTCTTCAGCAATAGGGGTTGGTTCAGCAAGCCATTTTTGAAACTCTTCGTCAGTTACAATTCGTGTTTTTGCCTCCATGAATGAGTGGCGAAGGCCACAATATTCAGCGCATAGAATTTCGTAAGAGCCCTCAATGTTCGGGATAAACCACATGTAATTCTCTTTTCCAGGCACTAAATCTTCTTTTATTCTAAAGGCTGGAATATAAAGGCTATGGATAACATCAGGAGAAAAAAGGTTTAACTTCACAGCTTTGCCTACTGGGAGAACTAGTTCATTGGTTATTTTTCCGTTTGCGTACTCAAATTTCCAGCTCCACATCATCCCGGTAACATTTACCTCCATAGCATCTTTAGGAACAATTCGCATGGGCTTAAAAACTACATAGCCGTAGTAAAACATTAGCATTACGATAAGGAATGGAATAATGGTCCATGCTACTTCAAGCTTCATATTGTCCTTGATTTGCTCAGCCTTTGGGTGTTTTTTTCGGTTATATCGAATCATAAACCAAATCATCACAGCTGAAAGACCTATAAGAAAGAAAAATGAGATAGCAAGTATGAATAGAAATGCTCCATCTACCCCTTTAGCGAAATTTGATGCTCCTTCGAACATAGTTCCTTGAATTTAAGTTGCTTTATGTATTAATATAACTTACTTGTAAACTAATATTTTGATTTGGAATAATGGAATGTTGGAATGATGGGTAGTGCTAACTTTTATTTTCCAAGATACCATACATCCATTCTCCCATCACTCCAATTCTCCAATATTCCACCATTCCACCATTCCAATATTCCATTCTTCCATCATTCCAACATTCTCCGCGGTTGAATCCCCATTACCTAAACAGATAATCAAAAAATGTAATTATAAATACTACAGCAAGTAGCAGAAATGCCACAGCTGCAAATACTTTGAATACCAATTGGTCAAACTTTAGATGCATAAAGTATAGAAGAACAAGTGATGCCTTTATACTGGCTACAAACATGGCTACTCCAACGCTTAATGAGCCAGCATCAAACCAAGTAACGGTTATTGTAATTGCTGTTAGGAATAGGAGTAAAACTAAAATTACTCCATGTGCCCGATAGCTTGTTATATGCGTATTTTCGTGTTGCATTTCATCCAACTTTTTAAGTTATAAGATATAAAAGAGGGAAAAGGAAAATCCAAATCAAGTCAACCAAATGCCAATACAGACCAGCATTTTCCAGTATTTGATAATTATTGGATTTTATCTTATCGGTTTTGATTTGGTACATTACATAGCCGATTAATGTCATCCCAATAAGAATATGTAGTCCATGTAGTCCGGTCATGAAATAGTATAAACTAAAAAACAATACTTGTCCATGTTTAAGGGTGAGCACAATTTCTGAACCGGGGTAAAGCTGATGATGAATCTTGCCTCCCCATTCAAAATACTTATTAACCATAAAAACAAAGGCAAGCGTGATTGTTATCGATAGTAGAATAAGAGCTAATCGCTTATCATTCTTTTGAATAGCAGTTATGGACATGGCAATGGTCATACTGCTAACCAAAAGCACTATAGTATTTACAGCACCAATGAATACATTGAGTTGGTGAGCCGCTATATGAAAATCCTCAAAGAATTTTGCTCTCATCACTGCATAGACTAAGAAAAGCCCTCCAAAAAGGAGTAATTCAGTAAAGATGAAAATCCACATGCCCATTTTTGAGCCCATGTCGTCTCGGTGTTCGTGTTCTATTGAAGTGTTATGCTCCATAGTTTGTGGGATTATTTGTAATCGTATGGGTGCTCAGTTACTACAACATCATTATCGAAATTCTCGAGTGGTGGGGGTGAGGCGATAGTCCACTCTAGGGTTTTTCCATCCCATGGATTTGCAGGGGCAAGTTCTCCTTTTCTGGCAGACCGGATAAGGTTGAATACCATTATTATTATACCGAAAATTAGGACAAATCCGCCAATTGATGATATAAAATGACCTACTGAATACTCCGGTAAATAGTCAAAATATCTCCGAGGCATCCCTTGTAGACCTAAAACAAACATCGGGAAGTAGAGTAGTGTAAACCCAGAAAATACGATTGCCCAACCAATTTTACCAAGCTTCTCGTTGTACATCCTGCCAAACATCTTAGGAAACCAATAGTGGATAGCAGCAAAGAAAGCGAATCCCATTCCTCCAAATACAATATAGTGGAAGTGAGCAACAACGTAGTAAGTATCGTGAACGTGAATGTTAGTTGCTAATGAACCTAGCGTTAAACCTGTTAACCCACCAATCATAAATTGAAAAACAAACGATAGAGTATAGAGAAAGGTTGTATTTATCCGGATTGAGCCCTTGTACATGGTCGCAATCCAGTTAAAAACCTTGATTGCACTTGGAATTGCTACCACAAATGTTAAGAAGGAGAATGCCATTCTTGAGAAATCGCTCATCCCTGAGGTAAACATATGATGTCCCCATACAAGATATCCAACCCCAGCAATTGCCAGACTTGATAGTACAATGGCTTGGTATCCGAAAACTTTCCGTTGACAAAATGTTGGAATTATTTCAGTTACGACCCCCATGGCCGGCAGTATCATAATGTAAACAGCAGGGTGGGAGTAAATCCAGAATAGATGCTGATAAAGAATTGGGTCGCCTCCCAGCGAGGGGTCGAAGAAACCGATTCTGAAAGTTCTTTCAGCAATTACCATTAACAGTGTAATCCCAACAATAGGAGTTGCAAGTACCTGAATCCATGCTGTTGCGTATAATGACCAAGGGAAAAGGGGCATCTTAAACCAAGTCATCCCCTTTGCTCTCATCCGATGAATGGTTACAATAAAGTTTAATCCGGTTAGAATGGAAGAGAATCCTAGAACAAATGCAGCTAGAACAGCAGTAGTAACATTGGTATTTGAATCGATACTGTAAGGTGCATAAAAAGTCCAGCCAGTGTCAGGTGCTCCATTACCTCCAAATTGTGATAGGACTGCTATTCCTGAACCAACAAGGTATATATACCATGAGAAAAGGTTAAGGCGAGGGAAGGCAACATCCTTTGCACCAATCATAATGGGTAGAAAGAAATTCCCAAATACGGCAGCCAATCCAGGTATTACAACCATGAATATCATGATTACACCGTGAACTGTAAAAAAGCCATTATAGGTTTGAGCATCAATATATTGCTCTCCAGGTCTTAGAAGTTCAAGTTTCATTACTCCGCCAAGAGTAACCCCAACGAGGAAGAAGACCAAAATGCACATAAGATATAGTATGCCTATCCTCTTATGGTCGGTAGATGTTAGCCAGCCAAGAATTCCTTTGTATTTCCCTTGTTGGTCTAAGTAACTTCCGGGATGCAATGCACTGTTATTCGATGTCATAATATCTATGTTCGTTATGCTTGTTTCTTACGTCTTCTTAATAAAATAATAAATAGAGTTGCTAATACAAGCAATGTAAATATCCCTGCAAGTTTTGTGATTTCCAAAGAATATCTTCTGCCTTCAGGTTCATAAGCATAGCAGAATTCGAGTACCTTATTAATGGTAGGTTGGCTAATTCCTTTTCGAGCTTCAATTACCGACATTTTGAGGTCGAATGGTAGGTATGATAACCCGTATAAATACCTTGTGATTTTACCTTTAGGGCTTAGCATAATTAGGGCTGAAGGATGCACAAAGTCAAGTCCGGCAATCTTTATTTTATAACCAGCACTTCTCAAAATCTTGTTTATTGAGGCGCTATCGCCAGTTAAGTATCTCCAGCTGACGGCTGCATCCTTATCTATTTTTGTAATATAGTTGGCCTTTTTTTCCAAAGCCCTTTCAGTGTTGTCCCTGTAGTTGAAGCTGATTGTGATAATATCATAATCTTTACCAAGAACCAAGTCAGATTGGTCGATTAAGTCCGAAATCCCTGCTTGGTAATCGCTGCAAATCCCAGGGCAATCGAAGTACACAAAAGATAGAATGGTTGGTTTGTTGATAAGAGAACCAAGCGTAACAGTTTGGTATTGTTCGTTTGTGAAAGTCAATTCTAAAGGAATAGTGTCTCCAAGGTGCTCATCAATTCCAACCAGTTTAGAAAACTGACTGAACGATAAAAGCGAACAACCAAGGAACAGGGCAATTACAAGTAATTTCTTCATATCAATAGATTTAGGATTTCTTATATTCAATAATATCTTCTTTATAAATACCAGCAATTATTAACGCTCCGCCCATTAATGCTGTATCCTTAAGTAATTCCATAAATGCGAATTGCGCTTTATCCGGCTCAAAGAGTTGTGGAATATGAATAGTTAAAATGAATATTAGCAGGAGCAATGCTAGTAGTAAGCATGAAAGTTTAATGTATTTTTTTAAAATAATACTGATGCTCGCAGCAATAAGGCAGGCTCCTGTAAAAAGAATCATAAACCCACCACCAGGAATAAAGGTGGTAAGCATACCATTAAAAAAGTCGCTCACAATAAAGTGATTAATGCCTATAATTCCGAATGGTAGAGCAAATAGAACTCGCCCTGCTGTGGATAATAATTCGTTATTGCTTTGCATAGTCAGATTTATTTGTTTTTGCTGTTTTTCACAATGTTAATTTTTGTGTCTCGCAAAGACGCAAAGGACGCGAAGAGAAAAAATATATTATTTTTTCTCTCTTTGCGGGCTTATAAATTGTTAACAATTCTTGTAATCCCATCTTTAATCAAAACAACATTAAAATTTACTAGCAGTCCTAATTTAATATTTGTCAATTTCAAATAAGTCAGCAATTGTTTTGGGTGAACTGCCATTATTGATTCTACAGATTTTAATTCAACTATTACCTTTTCTTCAACAATTATATCTGCTCTAAAACCCAAGTCAAGTTTAATGTTTTCATATGAAACAGCAATGTCTGCCTGCCTTTTGTATTTTATTCCTGCTTTATCTAATTCATAACAAATAGCCACTTCGTAAACTGATTCCAATAATCCAGGTCCTAGAGTCCGATGAACTTTTAAAAATATATTTACTAAAATTTTCGAAATCTCATTTTCAGTCATAATACTCTTAGCGTACTTAGCGCCTTTGCGTGACAAATATTATGTTAATATAGTTGTTTCTCACCAAGTATCCTTTTATTCTCGCAAAGGCGCAAAAGGCGCTAAGAGAAAAAATATATTTTTTCTCTCGTTGCGGGCTTAGTAATTACTAGCAAATCTTGTAATTCCATTAAAACCGTATCCCAATGTCCAATGAATTTTTAAGAATATATTCACCAATATTTTAGCAGCTTCATTTTTATTCATTTTGCTTCAATCTTTGCGAACTTAGCGCCTTTGCGAGAAATATTAAGATTTTGAATCGTTAAGTTTCTTAATCTTTCTTAATTGCAAAAGGATATATAAAACTGTAGCTCCTATACCTGCAATGCCCGCAAGATAGAGTAGAATTAACCAGATTGGCGCCATTTTGTTTACACTCCACCATGCTCTTTGGTCGAGGAGTAATTTAGGTTTTGTAACAACACCTAATTTCTCTGTTAATGAACTTGTGAGTTCATTATTGCTACCTGTAGTTCTTGCGATTAATAAAATATTTCCAAGAGAATCGCCAGGTATGTCAGCGGGTAAATCAAAATAGGCTACCCCTAAGTTGCTAGTTACGGCCTGTGTTATGGGCAGATTGCCAAAGGTGCGCTTAACGAAAAGTTTTATAGTGACATCCGATAAGGGCTTTTTTGTTCCTGAACCGCTATCGGTAACCATAGCCCAAAGTTTCTTGCTATTAAGGTCATAGCCTAAAGCCATTTTTGCAGTTTCAGTTTTTACTGATTCTCCTGCGGCTTTTACGGGAGGTTGAGTATAATCCTTATTAAAACTTCTTACGTATGCTATTACATCCCATCTTTGCTCCTCAGTTAACGTGTTAACAAAGGTCGGCATTAATAGCCCTTTACCGTTAGATAGAATGTAGAACATTTCTCCGTCAGTATTTTTTTGATACTCAGGAGATGCAGGGTCTTTTGGGATTGGCACTAACTTGGCATAGTTGGCTTTGCCAACATCGCCATGGCACGATTTGCAATTGGCCTGATAAACCTTATCTCCTCTATCTTTCGATTCGGTTGAGAATACAAAAGGTGCAGTTCTTGCTTTTGCATCAGCAGGAATTGTTGCAGTTTGTGCAAAAAGATTGGATGCAAAAATGACTACAAATAGAGCGCTTAGTATATTAAATCGCATAAGTTTTATGCTAAATTATTATCAATTATGTTCGTTTTCAACCTCTGTCTCATCCTTTATTAAACCCTTATGCACTGCAGTTTCCCATACAGGTATTATTGGGAATAGTTTAGCGAGTGTTGAGATAATCATTAATACCATTATGATTGGTGCAATCGATATTAAAATCTCTATTAAGGTAGGAGAGTAAACCATGAAATTACTTGGTTCATGCTGGATAGGAAGAAATGGATGTTCCTGCGTTGGAACAACAATGATGTAACGCTTTAGCCAAGAACCTGCCAATACAAATATTCCAATTACAAGCATTGGCAATGGTTTTCGGAAGGGCTTTAGTAAAAGCAGAATGATTGGAATAATCAACCCTAGAAGTTGCACACCCCAGAATAGTAATGCATGTTCACCGGCAAAAAGTTGCTGCATATGAACTGCATCAAACTTCTTCATCTTGTAACCAGGAACCAAAAATTCGTTGATGTTGAAGTAGAGGTAAACTAAACCAACCAGAACAAGCAGTTTCGCAATTTTATCAAAATGAAAATCAGTTATATAGTTCTCTAATTTATAGTTCTTCCTGAAGAAAAACATGGCAATGATTAAGCAAGATAGACCTGATACGAATGCACCGCTAACGAAGTAAGGTCCGAAAATTGATGAGTCCCATCCAGGGCGCAGGGTTACAGCAAAAAGCCATGATGTTACCGTGTGAATAGAGAGTGCAACAGGTATTATCAATATCAGCATAATAACGGTTGCTCTTTTCAATATTTTCACCTCAGCAACAGTTCCTTTCCATCCTAATGATAAAATTTCATAAAATTTTTGAAGTAGTTTGGGTCGCCCTTCAAGATTGTTTTTCCCGTAGGCTAGGTCAGGAATTAGCGTGATATATAATAGAAGTAAGCTGATTAAAAAGTATGTTGAAACAACGGTAACATCCCAAAGTATTGGTGATTGAACTCTACCATGTAAAAAAACGTAGGCTAACCTTTCGGGACGTCCCATATCTGAAACGATTACTAGCCCTGCAACAGCGGCAAAGGCAACTGCAATTATTTCGGCAATCCTAGTTAATGGAGTAACCCATTTTTGTCCCGATAATCCAACAACTCCGCTGACAAGCATTCCAACCAAACTTGTTGCAACAAAGAATACAAAGTTTGAAATGTAGATACCCCACGAAACGTAATCGCGAATCCCGGCAACCCCTAAACCATCGCGAAGCTGAATGTAATAAGCGTAAAGACAAACAAATAAAACCAATGATAGAAAGCCCATCCAAACATGAAACCCTTTGTTGAGCCTGACAGTCCTAAACAAATCCTTAGAGAGGTTATTTATAGCAATGTCTTGCTGAATATTGGTTTGTGATTCCGCCATATTTTATGATTTATTTTCAGTTTCAGAATTCTCGAAAGGAAATAATCTGTTTTTTGGAGGTAGATAATAAACTCTAGGTTTTGTACCTAACTCTACCATTAGCTGATATGCTCCATTGTCATTTAAAAGTTTGCTTAACCTAACCGTTTCTTTGGTTGTCCCATTGGTGACAGCATCTTCGTTTTCATCACCAAAATAGTAAACCCCATTTGGGCATGCCGTGACGCAATAAGGTAACTCGTTTCTGCGAAGCCTATCTGAGCTCATAAGACATTTTGTTATGGTTCCCTTCTTCTGAGGCAAGTTCAATTCCACATCATAAACCAAATCTTTATCTTTTTCAGCATCTTTTGGTTCAAACCAGTTAAACGAACGAGCAGAGTAGGGGCAGGCTGCTATACAGAATCGACAGCCAATACAACGCTCATTATCTATAAGGACAGGACCATCGTTACGCTTATAAGTAGCATCAACCGGACAAACCGAAACGCATGGAGGATTATCGCAGTGCTGACAGGGTTTGGGCATATGATACTCTGGCGTTCTGTCGGAATCCTTCATCTGAAGGGTGTTGATATGATATTGCTCAGGTCTCAGATGATGAGCCGATTGACAAGCATTAATGCAATTTCGTGCATTTCGACATTTGGAGAGGTCAATAACCCATACCCAGCTCTTACCAACAATACCTTCTCGTCCACGCTCCTGATATTCTGTTAGGCGGTCAACATCAAGATGCTTAATTGCCAACGAATCAACCTCTACAAGTTTTCCATCTGCAGTAAGTAATTTTACATTTTGACCTTTCTTTTTATCCTCAAAATGCTTGGCGGCATAAAGTGAGCCTCCTAGCGCAACTCCACCCAATCCTATTAAACCAATATTTTTAACAAATTCTCTTCGCGATTTCGATTTTGAACTCTTGGATTCTTCTTCCATAGGTAAAAATTATTTAGAAGTGATTATTGCCTATTTCCCAAATGTATTGAAAATAGAAATAGTGTTCAACTGTTTTTAAAAGAAAAACCGCAAAGTTTGATATATATCACTTTGCGGTTCAATTAACAGTATGTGTATCCGTTTTGTTTAACTTTTTAGGAATTTATCTAATAAAATCGATTGTTAAAGGGTATTTAAATCGTTCTCCATTGTTCGATTTTACTGATGCAACTATAATCATAACAAGGTTTAGCACTCCCAAAGCGATTAACGCGAAAATTCCAATAACCAGCAGAACCATTATTCCTGAAACCATCATCCAGAGAGTCATTGAAATCTGAAAATTGATAGCATCCTTACCCTGTCTGTCAACTTCAGGGTAAAATTGTTTTTTCATCGACCAGAAAATCAGTGGACCAATTATATGCCCAAAAGGTATAATGCAACCGCTCAATGCGCTAAGATGACAAAGCATCGAGAATGTTTGCTCTTCGGAATTGATGTAATTAATTTCTCGCATAATTAATAGTTTTTATTTTGAACCACATTAGCCACATTAGAACACAATAGAAATTAACCTATGTGCACTAATGTGCCTATCGTGGGGAATCTTTAGTCACTATTCCATCAATTTCCTATACTTTATCCTATGTGGCCCTTCATCACCCAAGCGCTTACGACGATTCTCAACATAATCGGAGTATGAACCTTCGAAGAAGACGACTTGAGAGTTACCTTCAAATGCTAGAATATGTGTTGCAACACGGTCGAGAAACCAACGGTCGTGAGAGATAATAACTGCACAACCTGCAAAATTGTCGATACCCTCTTCTAATGCTCTTAGCGTATTAACATCGATATCGTTAGTAGGCTCATCGAGGAGGATAACATTTCCTTCCTCCTGCAATGCCAATGCTAGATGTAACCTGTTACGCTCACCACCCGATAGAATATTGCACTTCTTTTCTTGGTCTGCTCCTGAAAAGTTGAATCGAGCAACATAAGCTCTAGCGTTAATCTGTTTACCTCCAAGCATGATATTGTCGGCTCCACCCGATATAACCTCAAACACTGTTTTGTCGGGTTCAATGGATTTATGCTGCTGATCAACGTAAGAGATTTTAACGGTTTCACCTATGTTGAATTCGCCTTTATCAACCTTGTCCAATCCCATTATCAATCTAAATAGCGTGGTTTTACCGGCGCCATTAGGGCCAATTACGCCAACAATACCATTGGGAGGGAGGTTGAATTCAAGGTTTTCGAATAGTAATTTATCGCCATACCCTTTTGTAACCTGCTTAACCTCAATTACAACATTACCTAAACGAGGTCCATTGGGAATAAACAGTTCGAGTTTATCCTCTTTCTGTTTTACATCCTCATTCAGCAACCTATCGTATGCCGAAAGTCTTGCCTTTGATTTAGCCTGTCTGGCTTTAGGCGACATTCTAACCCATTCAAGCTCCCGTTCAAGGGTCTTCTTGCGTTTGCTCTCTGTCTTCTCCTCCTGAGCCATTCGTTTTGTCTTCTGATCTAACCAAGACGAGTAGTTCCCTTTCCAAGGAATTCCTTCACCACGGTCCAGTTCAAGAATCCAGCCTGCTACATTATCGAGGAAGTAGCGGTCGTGGGTAATTGCAATTACCGTTCCTTTATACTGCTGAAGGTGCATCTCAAGCCATTGAACTGATTCAGCATCGAGGTGGTTAGTAGGCTCATCGAGCAATAGAATTTCAGGTTCACGGAGTAGCAAGCGGCAAAGCGCAACGCGTCTGCGCTCACCACCAGATAGAACTTTAACAGAGGCATCAGGCTCAGGGCAACGCAGAGCATCCATTGCTCGTTCGAGTTTTGAGTCGAGATTCCAACCATCGGCATGGTCAATCATTTCGGTAAGTACACCTTGGCGTTCAATCAGCTTATTCATCTGCTCATCGTCCATCGGTTCGGCGAACTTAGCGTTAAGATCTTCATACTCTTTTAAAAGGTCAACAATCTCCTGAACACCTTCCTGTACAATCTCTTTTACTGTTTTCGTTTCATCGAGTTGAGGATCTTGCTCAAGATATCCAACTTTGTAGCCAGGAGAAAAGACAACTTCCCCTTGGAACGATTTCTCAATCCCAGCAATAATCTTTAAAAGTGTTGACTTCCCTGATCCGTTTAACCCGATGATACCAATCTTCGCTCCGTAGAAGAAGGAAAGGTAGATGTTGTTTAGAACTTTTTTGTGAGGTGGGTATGTTTTGCTTAGCCCAACCATCGAAAAAATAATCTTTTCGTCAGCCATATTATGTATTTGTCTTCAATTATGAACTTTGTAATAATAACAACCGCTGTCAGTGGAAACTACCAGACAGCGGCAAAGTTATAAAATGTTAGCGGAATTATTTTCTGCCAACCTTTTTGAAATCAGAATCAAGAAAACCATCACCCTCTCCGTCCGACTTAGAAATTGAATGATAGTCGAAGTAGTAGGCTTGATCGTCACCTGCACCTAGTAATATTTTATAGCAACGTGCTTGCAACCTTGTACCATCAGGACCCACTTTATGTAGATAAATAACGTTAGGATTTTTTTCAGCAATGGCTTTTTCAATATTATCTGCAGTAACAACTTTTACGGTATAAGAATAGTTTTTTCTTATTTTTACTAGCTCTCTCGTGGTTTTTTCTAGGTCGTTTTCAACAACCCATAGCTCTTTAGCTTTTACCTCCTTGGTATTCTTGTTGTAGTAATCAAAAATATTGTTTTTAATTAATGCAGGGTTTTGATTGATTAGCTTGATATGGGCTTGCATAAATCGGATTAAACCTTCAATCTTATAAATGTAGTTGTCTTCAGGAACGCTAAAATAGCTAAGAGGGACAGAGCAAACATCGGGCATATCGGTAATTTTTTTTACTGCTGCGCCCATCGAAAGGCTGATAAAATTGTAAACGGCAGGGATTTTATCCTTATCGAACTTCATCTGAATTAGCACTAGAAACGATTTGTCGATATCGCTACGCATGGTTTCGAACTCCTTGGAGGTGATGAATTTGTAAGGGGTGATTTTCCACGATTTTTCAACTGATTCTTTGATTTTGAAGTTGTAACCCGAAATGGGATTATCCTCTAACACAACATATGTGGTTGATTTTAGGAATGCTTTGATATCCTCGTGTCTTACTAGATTCCTCTCTGCAAAAGAAGATATGCTAAAGCAGATAAGCAGGGCGATAATTACAGTTTTTTTCATTTTTATATGGGTTTATTGTTGTTCAATTCTTAGTGCAAAGTTAATAGAATGTTTGAGTTGAGAATAAAACAAATGGGTTAGAATTATTCGCAAAAACGAACAACTAATTTAGTTGTTTTGTTAATACGTTTCATCTTTTTATACACTTTTTCTTTAAGTAATGTATGTTGGTATTCTTCGGTAATCGAAGAATAGTTTTTTTTAGTATTTTTGCGTGGCTGACGTGGATTTTGGGAGTACTAAATTATAAAAATGAATAGCAAGCTAAGTGCTATTGTATCAGGTTATTAGCTTGATAACAATAGGCTCATGGTTTGCATTTTTTAGGATCGCAGCTAGAAAAACCTTACATAAAAAAAGATGAATCTATTTGATAAGGAAGAGGTTAAGAAAGTAACCAACATTAAAGTTGGTGGCGATGGAATTGCCAAACTGCTCATGTTTCTTCTAAAATTGAATAAGTTTAATAAACTATATCGTTCGGTTGCCGACAAAAAGGGAGTAGAATTTATCAATTCGGCACTCGATAATCTTGAGATCAAGTACGAGGTTAATCCGGAAGAACTCAAGCGGATTCCTAAAAATGGTCCATTTATTACCGTTTCGAATCATCCTTATGGCGGGATTGATGGCATGTTGGCCATTAAATTAGTAGCAGAAACCCGACCCGATTACAGAACACTTGGCAACTACCTAATTCAAAAGATTCCACAGCTTAAAGACTTTCTTATCCCCGTTGACCCATTTGAGGGGTCGAAAGTAAATAATGTCAGCGGTATAAAATCTGCTTTAAGCCATTTATCCGAGGGAGGATGCTTAGGGATTTTTCCAGCAGGTGAAGTGTCAACTTATTACGATAATGACGACGAGCAGGGTGCGGTTGACCGCCAATGGCAAAGTTCAATGATTAAATTTATTCGGAGAGCCGAAGTGCCTGTAGTGCCAATTTATTTTCAGGGAACAAACAGCCGATTATTTCACCTGTTAGGTTTAATCCACCCAATACTTCGCACAGCCAAACTGCCTTCCGAAATGCTGAATAAGAAGAACAAGGTGATAAAAATCCGAATCGGAACGCCTATTACATTGAACGAGCAGCGCGAATATTCCGATAATGAAAGGTTTGGACGGTTTTTACGGTTAAAGACATACGCTTTAGGCTCATCCATGGAGGTGGCAAAGTTTTTTAGATATAACCTAAAACCCGCAGCAAAGCCCGATGACATTATCCCCCCTGTTTCTCAGGAGATTATTGATTGTGAAGCGAATAAACTGATGGAGAATTATCTCCTGTTTAAGAGCAAGAACTTTAGCGTAGTTTGTGCCCCTTCGGTTGAAATGCCCAACATAATGACCGAGATAGGGCGGCTTCGAGAGGAGACCTTTAGGGAGGTGGGTGAGGGGACTAACCGATCAATTGATGTTGACGAGTTCGATTTATACTATTGGCAGCTATTCATTTGGGATGAGGATGAGAAACGTATCGTTGGAGCCTATAGAGCAGGCAAAGGCAAGGAGATTTTGGATAGGTATGGTATAAAAGGATTTTACATCAATAGCTTGTTCCAGATTGATAAGAAATTCTCACCCATTCTTGAGGAGAGTATTGAACTTGGTAGATCGTTTATTGTAAAGGAGTATCAGCGAAAGCCTATGCCCCTATTCTTGCTTTGGAAAGGCATTCTATACTTTTTAATAAAGAACCCCGAATACCGATACCTCATTGGACCGGTAAGCATATCCAATAGGTTTTCCAGCTACTCCAAGGAGCTTATTATCTCATTCATGAGGTCAAATTACTACGATCATGATTTGGCTCGATTTATCAAACCCAAGAATATGTTTCGAATCAACCTCAAGAACGACGATTACGATATTATATTCAATCATTGTAGCGATATTAGCCGTCTCGATAATATCATTAAGGATATAGAACCTGCTGAGTTTAGGATGCCTGTTCTTTTGAAGAAATACGTAAAGTTGAACGGTAAAATCATCTGCTTTAACGTTGACCCTAAATTTAACGATGCGCTCGATGGGTTGCTAATCCTCGACCTTTTCCAAGTACCTATCGATACCATTACCTCTCTTTCCAAAGAGATTAACGACAAATCGTTGCTTGAACGATTCAACGTATCGGACTATACATTTGAAGGAGAAGGTGCAAACCAAGAGTAGCGCGAATAATCTGTGGCAAATTAATTGTTTTGTAGCCATTCACCACGGAGGCAGGGCCGTGTCTCCGTGGTTTATATTTCATTTCATAGTATTGCTGAATAGTTACATTGTTTTTAATCTCACCAATACTTTAGCTAGACATTGATTAAACCATTCAATTCGTTTGCTATCGAAGCAAGCAGTAAAACTGATAAATACTGATACTATGAAAAAGTTTGGATTTATACTTACCCTAATAAGTTTCGGATTAATTATTTCGTGTAACAATGGAAGTAAAAAGTTAACCGAAGCGGAGCTTATTGATCATGCTGCTACTCTTCATAAAGAGATGATTACCATTGATACCCATAACGACACCCCTATGCGGTTTCTTCGTTCGGGGTTCGATTTTAGCGGGGAAAATAATACTTCTCGAAGCAGCTGTGTTGATCTTCTTAAAATGGAAAAAGGGGGGCTTGATGCTGCTTTCTTTGCTGTTTTTATTGGTCAAGGTGAATGCACCCCCGAACAATACGAAAAGGTTAATGCTCGTGCTATTGAAATGCTTCAAGCTATCCATCGCCAAACCGAACAGTATCCAAACCGTGCAGGTATTGCCACAACCCCCGATGATATTTATAGGTTAAAGAAGGAGGGTAAACGATCTATATACATAGGGGTTGAGAATGGTTACCCCATTGGGACTGATATATCGCTTTTAAGGAAATATTACGACCTCGGTGCGCGGTATGTAACATTATGCCATACAAGCAATAATCAGATTTGCACCTCTTCAACCGATAAGGATACGATGAATAATAAGGGTGTTAGCGATTTTGGTCGAGAAGTAATTAAAGAGATGAACCGCCTAGGAATGATCATTGATGTTTCCCATATCTCCGATAGCT
The DNA here is from genome assembly GCA_003818205.1 of Bacteroidales bacterium. Lineage (GTDB taxonomy): Bacteria > Bacteroidota > Bacteroidia > Bacteroidales > Tenuifilaceae > UBA8529. The sequence continues at coordinate 5,473 of RPRQ01000035.1, read as the reverse complement.
CTTTCTATGATGTGCTAACGCTAACCAAAACCCCTGTTATTGCCTCGCACAGCTGTTCCCGTGCTATCTGCAACAACCCCCGTAACCTTAGCGATGAAATGCTTGTAAAGCTTGCTGAGAACGGAGGCGTAGTTCAAATGTGCATTCTTAGCGATTACGTTAAGGTTACTGAGAGAAACCCGAAAAGGGATAGCGCAAGGATTGCGTTAAGGAAAAAGTACAATAATTTCCAGAATCTCACCCCAGCACAGGATAGCTTGGCAACCATTGATTGGTATAAATTGGAGGAGGAGTACCCTCAGAAAAGGGCTACCGTTGCCGATGCTGTTGACCATATTGATCATATGGTTAAGGTAATGGGTGTTGACCATGTGGGTATTGGTACCGATTTCGATGGGGGTGGCGGAATCGATGGGTGCAAGGATGCTTCGCAGATGATGAATATTACCGTTGAACTGCTTCGCAGGGGTTACTCCGATGCTGATATAAAAAAGATTTGGGGTGAGAATTTCATAAGAGCGTTTCGAAAGGTGCAGGAGTATTCAATGAAATAAAGCCTTTAGTTTGTAGGTGTTTTCTATCTATTTCCTAAGCGGGATGATTTTGACTTAATCATCCCGCTTTTTTATCATAGAGAACAAAGGTTTTATTGTTGATATATTCTAATTGCCTTACAATTGTGGTCAAAAAAAAATTCTATTATCAGCCTCATATTCAGAATAGTTTGGATTAGGTCGAATAAGTATTGTATCTTTGCAACCGATAATAAGGGACGATTATCTATTCTAAGAATGCTTATTATATCATTATTTATTAGTGCTTTAATACAAATATTATGTTTTTGGAAGAATGGAATAATGGGGTTACTTCGAACTTTCTTCATCCAATATTCCATTTTTCCATCATTCCATTTTAACCTAAAAAGTAAAATACTGATAATATGGCATTTAAATTATTTCTTACATCGAACTGACGTTATTCTAATAATAATTAATAGCTATAAATCATGGTGATTCGATCCGCTAAGTTCGTAACAAGTAGCCCTACGTATGAAAAATGCCCTCGAACAACCCTGCCAGAGTTCGCATTTATAGGTCGCTCCAATGTTGGAAAGTCTTCTTTAATCAACATGATAACAGGAATCAAAGCTCTTGCTAAGGTTTCACAAACTCCGGGTAAAACCCAGATCATTAACCATTTCTTGATTAACGAACAGTGGTATTTGGTCGATTTACCGGGTTATGGGTATGCCAAAGTATCTAAAACCTCAAGAAAGATTTTCTCCGAGATGATCACCAGCTATATCCAGAATCGGGAAAGTTTACACTGCCTATTTGTACTAATCGACTCTAGGCTTGAACCACAGGAGATTGATATAAAATTTATTAATTGGCTTGGGCAGAATCAAGTACCTTTCGCCCTGATATTCACGAAAACGGACAAAATAAATACTCCAACGCTACAAAATAATATAGCCGTTTTCAGAAAGGAGATGTTGAGCTATTGGGAGGATCTACCCAAAATTTTCAGCTGCTCTTCGGTTGCTCGAACAGGTCGCGAGACCATTATTGAGTACATCGAGGAGGTTAATAAGAGCTCCAAATTTATTCTTCAAGAGAATTAAATAAAAAATTGCTATTTATTTATACTTTTGCGGCATTAAAATTTAGGCAAATTTTAACCTATGCATAACAATCACGCAATAAAATTCTTTACAGGTCGCAACACCCGTTACCTCTCGGAGAATATCGCAAAAAGTTTTGGAATTGAGCTCGGAAAATCATCGGTTACCGTTTTCAGCGATGGTGAATTTGTATCGTCTTACGATGAGTCGGTTAGGGGCTCAACTGTCTTCATCATTCAGTCAACATGCCAGCCAACCGATAATCTTTTTGAACTCCTGCTCATGATCGATGCTGCCCATCGAGCATCAGCGTATAAGGTGGTGGCCGTTATGCCGTACTTCGGTTGGGCTCGTCAGGATCGTAAGGATAAGCCTCGGGTGGCCATTGGGGCTAAGATGGTTGCCAATCTACTTTGCGCAGCAGGCGTAGATAGGGTTATGACCATGGATCTTCATGCCGATCAGATACAGGGCTTCTTTGATGTGCCTGTCGATCATCTCTACTCATCATCCATATTCGTACCCTACATTAAGAGCCTAAACCTGAGTAATATTGCCATTGCTGCCCCCGATATGGGCGGTGCTAAAAGAGCCAATGCGTACTCTCGTTTTTTGGACTCTTCGCTTGTAATCTGCCATAAAAATCGTGAAAAGGCCAATACCGTTAGCGAGATGACCGCTATTGGGGAGGTTGAAGGCAAGAATGTTGTAATAATCGATGACATGATTGATACAGCAGGTACGCTAACCAAAGCTGCTGATATGATGATGGGTAAAGGTGCTCTAAGCGTTAGGGCTTTTGCAACTCATGCTGTACTATCGGGACCTGCCTACGAACGTATTCTCGATTCAAAAATCTCTGAACTTGTAGTTACCGATACCATTCCTCTTCGGAAGGATAAGGATACTAGCAAAATAAAGGTTTTAACTGTAGCCGATCTTTTCGCCGATGTAATCAATAAGGTTTATAACTATCAATCAATTAGCACCAATTTTATCATTTAGCGATTGATTTGATAATTTGATATTTGGTTGCTATATTTGCAGCCCATTTTTATCCCCTCAAGAATAATAGCGCAATGGGGGGCTGACTGTATGTTGAGGGGCAGCCCTGAGTAACGCTAATTATTAATTTTATAAACATTACAATGAAAACTATTGAGATTAATGGTTCGCTAAGAACCGAAACAGGAAAGAAAATTGCTAAGCAGTACCGTAAAAACAAGCAAGTACCAGCAGTTATCTATGGAGGTGATGTTAACCTTTCAATTGTTGTAAACGAAACAGATTTAAAACCAATTGTTTACACTCCAACCGTGCATATCGTTAATATTAAAATTGATGGTAAAGCGTATGAAACAATTGTAAAAGATATTCAGTTTCATCCAGTATCCGATAAGATACTTCATATTGACTTCCTTCATATCTTTGACGATAAAAAGGTAACTTTAGGTCTTCCAGTAGTTCTTTCAGGTCTGTCGGAAGCAGCAAAACAGGGGGGTAAAGTATTGCTAATTAACCGTAAACTTCGTGCTTGTGGTTTTCCTCAGGAATTGCCCGAAATGCTTGAAGTTGATATCACAAACCTTGTCTTAGGCAAAACCATTATGGTGGGTGACTTAAGCTTTGATAATGTTCAGCTCGTTGATTTAAAGTCAATGGTCGTTGCTTCGGCTCAGCTTACAAGGGCTGCGCGTGGTACTGCTGCTGATGCCGCTGCTGCTGCACCTGCTGTTGCCGCTGCTGCACCTGCTGCAAAAGAATAATGTTAAACTAATCAATTAGGTTTTGAAGTACTTAATTGCAGGGCTAGGAAATATTGGTTTCGAATATTCCAACACCCGACATAATATTGGCTTTTTAGTATTGGACGCACTTGCTAAGGCGTCCAATATTTGTTTTAACGATGCCCGTTACGGTGCTATTGCCGAGGTTAAGCATAAAGGACGAACATTTACCCTGCTTAAGCCGTCAACATACATGAACCTTAGCGGCAAAGCGGTTAGCTATTGGTTGCAGAAGGAGAAAATACCTGTTGAGAATTTACTTGTTATTGTCGATGATATTGCATTACCCATTGGCAGCTTAAGGCTTCGGTCCTTTGGTAGCGATGGGGGGCATAATGGATTGAAGAGCATCGATGGCGTTTTAGGAAGCCAAAATTATTCCCGTTTGCGTTTTGGCATTGGTGGCGATTTTCCAAAGGGTTATCAGGTTGACTATGTGCTTGGCGAATGGACCGATGCAGAGATTAAAATTCTACCTGAACCGATAAAGAAATCGGCCGATATTATTTTTAGCTTTGGCACCATCGGGGTAGAGCGTACCATGAATTTCTTTAATAAAAAGAAGAAAGAGGATGGAGGACAGTAGTAGAATCGACAAATGGCTTTGGGCTGTTCGGATTTTTAAAACCCGATCAGTAGCCTCGGAGTACTGCAAAAAGGGGCGAGTGCTGCTCAAGGACATTTCAGTGAAACCAGCCAAGGAGATTCATATTGGAGATATCGTAATCGTCCGTAAACCTCCCGTTAACTACTCGTTTCGTGTAAAGGGCATTCCAAGGAATAGGATAGGAGCAAAGCTTACTCCTGATTATTTAGAGAATATTACTTCTCAGGATGAACTTCAAAAGTTAGATCCTAATTTTATGGCATTCTATGGGAATCGTGAAAGGGGCACCGGAAGACCGACCAAGAAAGAGCGTCGATCCATTGATGATGCCCTAGATTCCTCACCTAATGATTTTGATTGGGATGATGATCCTGACGATTAGGTTATGGTGAATTCTTGGAACTATTAAATAACGTGAGTTCGATCTAAGGAATGATAGTAATACTCTAAAATGCAATTTATTACAAATATTTCATTTGGTATTGGAATAATGGAATAATGGAGTTTCTTCTAACTTTTTTCTTCCATTTTTCCATCATTCCATTTTCTCCAATAGATTAAAATGCAGATAATGTAGCATTTAGATTGTTTCTTACATCGAGCTGACGTTAATAGAATTTATTTAATTTGACATAAGGAATGCATTGCTATTCCAGTTCAATCTTGAATGACCAAGCATGCATACAGGGTAATAAATTGATTGTTAGTGGCGGAATCGATACTATGAGTTTTTGACCCTTAACGCTCCACTTAATATCACCATTATAGCCAAGCATTTTTACGCTTTTGATCTTTTCTTTTTCATTGATTGTTAATTCAATATTATCATTAAGCCAGCTTGTAATAATTGCATAGATTATCTTACCTTTTTTTGTGTAATACACTTTACATTCCTTAAATTGTTCATCCGTTAAGGTGTTTCTTCGAGTTTCATAAATGGCTTCACCATTAACATTTAGCCATTTACCAATATCAATTAGCCTCTCCTGCATTATAACCGGTATTAACCCATCAGCGGTTGGTCCAACGTTTAAAAGAAAATTTCCACCCCTGCTTACTATATCAATAAACTCATGAATTAGTTTTTCAGATGTGCTATAATCGCTTAGATTTTCTGCCCTATTATACCCGTACGAACCTCCAATACCCCGACTTTCTTCCCAGTATTTATGGAACTGGCTGGAATCGGCATCCTTATATTCGCTTGAGAAGTAATCTCCATGCTTTCCGGGCATTCCTTTACAGAATCTATCATTCACCACCACTTCCCCTTTATTTGGGGCTTCATTGTATAGCCAAGCGAGAAATTCTCTCGTTTTCCAGAATTCAGGGCCGAAATCCCACTCGCCTGCATCCGAAAATATTACCGAAGGCTGGTATTGGGTAACCAGCTCCTTCAATTGAGGAATTAAATGATTATCAACATACTTATCAAGGGGTATTCTATACTTTTTT
>RPRQ01000034.1 GCA_003818205.1 Bacteroidales bacterium | reverse complement strand
TTATCATCTCTTTATAGTTAGTCATTGTGAAATAGGTTTAAATTATTCGGAAAAGACATTCTTTTGCAATTCAATGTAAAAGGTGCTACCAACCCCTTCGGTGGATTCCACCCATATTTTACCTTTATGCTTATCAATAATTCTCTTTACCAGGCTTAACCCTATACCTTCTCCGCTTTCGGTAGAGTTGGTGTCCACCCTAAAGAATACATCCCATATTTTGTCAAGGTATTTGGGAGGGATACCAATCCCAGTATCCTGAATGCTAAAAATTACTTTATTGAAATGAATATGACCAGAAATTTCAATGGTCATCTGGCGTTTTTTATCTCTGTACTTTAGCGCATTCCCAATAATATTGGAGAACAGCTGGTTTAGCTGGTTTTCGTCTCCGTAGCAATTGGGCAGGTCATTGACAATAATTTGTGCCGATATTTCAGATATCTGAAAGTTATTATTCGCAATAATTGTTTTGAATAGGTGGTTGATGTCAATTTTTTGAATGTTCATCTTTATCCGACCCGTTCGGGATATTTGCAATAGCCCGTTGATGAGGGTATCCATTTTAGTAACATTGGAGAGGATGAAGTTTAACGTTTTTGGTATCCCATCGTGAGCAATGCTTCCGAGTTTAACCTTTGTTTCCTCGTCAAGTTTGCACTCTGCTAGAATTCCCTGTATTGAATCGGATTGCCTTTGCAAACGTTGGCTAAACCCTTGAATATTGACCATGGGCGATCGGAGATCGTGCGATGCAACGTAGAGGTAGTTTTCGAGCTCGTTCTTTTTGCTTGTCATCGCCTCCTGAATCTGCTTTATTTCGGTAATATCGGTGGTAATGGTGGCGAAGAGGTTTTTCTTAGGCGATACCACCGAGACCATGAAGTGCTTGTCCATGGGCTCAAAATAGGTTGAGTAGCTGAAGTTCTCACCGGTTTGTGCAACCTTGGCAAACTCTTCGAGGTATGGGGCGTGTGTTGTTTTATATATTTCGGTGGCGAGTTTACCGATAGCCTCCTCCTTCTTAATGCTGGTTATTTGCGTGAACGTATCGTTGCAATCGGTAATGCGGTAGTTTATAGCTACGCCTTGTTCGTTGAGCACGAGTTCATATATGGCCACCATTTCGGTCATGGTGTTGAAAAGGGTATTCAGCTTCTCCTCGCTTTCGCGCAGGGCTTCCTCGGCTCGTCTCCTATCGGTTATATCGCGGCAAATCCCTTCATGGAATAATATTTCCCCTTTTTCGTTTTTGATATACCGAGCATTATCCTCAAGCCAGATAATCCGACCATCTTTGGTTTTTTGACGGTACACTTCAAAATTATTAGGATTATTAACAAAATCTATAACAATCTCTCTTTCGCTTGGCTCAACATACAAGTCGGTAGGAATGTAAACTTTTAATAGTTCCTCTTTACTTTCGTACCCTAACATTTTAATGAATGCAGGATTTGCATCAACATAATACCCATCATGCGTTGAGCGGTAGTATCCATTGGGCATATTTTCGAATAAATTTTTGAATTTTTCCTCGCTTTCCCGCAGTGCAGTATCAGCCAGTTTGCGTTCAGTGATATCACGGCAGATCCCTTCGTAAAAAATTACTTCTCCATTTTCATCTTTGATATACCTTGCGTTTTCTTCGAGCCAGATAATCCTTCCATCCTTAGTCTTTTGGCGGAAAGTTACCAGTTCGTCTTCAAATTCAGAGTTCTGACGAATAAACTGTTCTCGCTCTTCGGGCTTTACGTAAACATCGGTGGGTATATACACTTTTAGCAGCTCCTCTCTGCTTGCGTAGCCCATTATTTTAACGAATGCAGGATTTACATCCACATAATGGCCCTCTTTGGTAGATCGGTAGTAGCCATTGGGCATTGTTTCGAATAGTAACCTGAACTTTTCTTCGCTTACCCGAAGAGCCATTTCTGCCTGTTTTCGATCGGTGATATCCTGGCAAATCCCTTCGTGGTAGATGATTTTACCATTTTCATCCTTTAAATATCTTGCGTTGTCCTCAATCCAGATAACCCGACCATCCTTGGCTTTTAGGCGGTAAATCTCGAAGCTGTTATTTGCATCGGTATGCGAGAACTCGTCCCTTTCAATAGGATTGACATACAAATCTATAGGGATGTAAACTTTTAGCAGCTCCTCTTTACTCTCGTAGCCCAACATTTTAACGAATGCAGGGTTTGCATCAACAAAATAACCTTCGGGCGTAGAGCGGTAGAAGCCATTCATCATGTTCTCAAATAGGTCTTTGAGCTTTTCCTCGCTTTCGAGTCGTGCCGATTCTGCATGTTTTCGATCGGTTACATCGATAAGCACACCATCGGTTGATACCAGCTTACCGTTTTCAAATACAGGAGTCCAGTGATCCTCTAGGCATTTGTATGATCCATCCTTGCAAAGCCACCAGGTTTCATGCTCTAAGTTGACGCCATTGTTGAGGTCCGTTAATTTTTGGAGGTTATTATCCCATTCGGTGAATTTTTCTTTGGTTACAGCAAAGGTCAGAAAGGCCTCGCGTCCCCCCATCCGTTTAATATCATCTTCGGAATAGCCAGTGATTCTCTCGAACGAAGGGCTTAGGTATTTAAACTCTTTCGTTACAACATCTACGCTATAGACAATGTCTCTTATATTGGTGATTAACCGCCTAAATTTTTCTTCGCTCAGGCGTAGGGCATCCTCTACACGCTTGCGTTCAGTAACATCATGGACTAGAACGTGACGTGCGCTCTTTCCTCGATATGTCAGGGAGTGCGATCGGATTTCAACAAAAATTATATCCCCGTTCTTCTTGATATGCCTCCACTCCCCTCTTGGGTTACTGCTTCGCTTAGCCCGTTCAATATCAACCATCAACTTCTCGTTATCCTCGGGTAGGTGAAAAACCTTTAGGGTGGTGTTCAGGAATTCCTCATGGGTATAACCGTAGATGTGCTCCATTGATTGGTTAACTTCGAGAAATGCAAGCGTTTCGGGATCGTAGATGAACATGGGTTGTGGGTTGTTGTCGAACATGTACCGGTATTTCTCCTCGTTCTCTCGCAGAATTTCATCAGCCAGCTTGCGATCGGTGATATCGCGGCAGAACCCCTCGTTATAGATAACATTACCCTTACTATCCTTGATATACATAGCGTTATCCTCAATCCAGATAACCCGCCCATCCTTCGTCTTAAGCTGGTACTGCTCAACGCTATTCACGAAATCGTTATTCCGTTGGATAATATCATCCCTCTCGAATGCGTTTAGGTAAACATCATTGGGTATGGAAACATTAAGCAGCTCTTCGCGGCTATCGTAGCCGAGCATTTTTACTAGTGCCGGGTTAACATCAATATAGTGGCCATCAAGCGTGGAGATGTAGAACCCAATAGGCATAGTCTCGAAAAGAACCCTTAGCTTCTCCTCGCTCTTTTCGAGCGCTAGGTTCTTCGTGTTCAGCTCCAGGTTAATGGCTTTCTGAAACTTTTGCTTTTTATAAAGGATAAAGGATATGATGGATATTGTGATTACCACGATTAGCGAGACGAGAATCTGAAAAAAAATCTGGTTGTTCTTGTTCTTTACCTCAAGCGATTTAATTTCGAGCTGCTTTGCCTGAATGTCGATTTCAAATTTGTTTTCGATTTTGGCAAGTTTTTCCTTGTTATCGCGAGCGATTACGGAGTCCTTATTGTTGGAGTAATGCTTAAAGTAAATAAGGGCGTTTTTTGAATCGGCTAAAGATTCGTATGCTTTAGAGATGATGAGATTGGCATCGGATATCGAGCGCAAATCGTTTACTTTGCTAAAGAATTCAATTGACCGGGTTAGGTACATGATGGCCGCTCGAAGATTCTCATTCTTATTGGGTTTAAAGTGGCTGCAGCTGTTAAGGGCAATGCTGCTATCAATGGCTACTCCATAGTAGGTTTCGCCTACACTTTTATTACAAAACCCTTGGTTGTAATTGCTCTTGATCTCCTCGCTTATGCTAAGGGCTTTTAAGCCATAGTCAAGCGATTCGCAGTAATCTTTTGTTACGCTTTTCATGGAAGCGATGTTGGAAAGGTTTCTTGAAATGGCATCCTTATTGTTCATCGCTTGGTCAATCTTTAGCGCTTTGAGGTAGTACTCGTTGGACTTCTCGTACTGTTTTTGGTTGCTGAATACTAGGGCCAGATTGCCGTAGTTCAAGGAAAGCCCCCTTTGGTTTTTGAGCCGTTCGTTGATGGCTAAGGATTTGTTAAAGTATTCAATGGCTTTTATGTAGTCGTTCTGTCCGTTGTAGATTAGACCAAGGTTGTTGCAGAGGGTGGCTACCATTCGGCTATCCCCAATTTCGGTGTACTTTGCTAGCGATTTCTGAAAGTAGTACAACGCTTCGGGATAGCTTCCTTTTATTATATAGTTCACACCGAGAGCATTGCAAGCGTATGCTATCCCTTTCTTCCACGAAAGGCTATCGGCTATACGCAATGCTTGTTCGGCATACTTTATCCCTAAGTCGGTATCGAATCTGTGGTGTTCGAAAGCAATACGACATAGCTTAGCTACCTTGTTGGTGTCATTAGATGCGTTAACGAGGTCTAATTTTAATGAATCAATAAGTTCTAACCCTTGCTTCTGAGCGGTTGAATTTTCGGATAGCAGAAAAAGTAAAAGAAAGACGAAGAATAGTTTAGCTGGTCTCATATGGTTTAATTAGGGCTCTTTACGTTTTCAATAGCGGAGATGTTTACTACTGTTTTTTTCTCATTCGAATAATAATAAATAACGTGAGTTCGATTTAAGAAATGATAGTAATGCTCTAAATTGTAATTTGTTACAAGTTTATCATATGGTATTGGAATGATGCCTGCAGGGAATAGTGGAACTGGAGCGATCCGGCAACTGCCGGACGGCGAAGTCAATAATGGGGTTTCTTCTAACTTTTTTCTTCCATTCTTCCACTATTCCATTATTGGCTACGCCGAACTAGCTTCGCTGAGCTCTCCGGCAGCTGCCGGATCGGTTCACAAGCTCGGTTCCATTTCTTCCCTCAAAGTATAATACTGATAACATAGCACTTAAATTGTTTCTTACATCGAACTGGCGTTAAATAGCTACTGCAAATTACTTAATTGATGTGTGAATTATTGAATTTACACAATGATTTACCTCATCGTTGATTTGAATACGCTGTTAGATTTTTCCATAGAGGTTCATGAAATCGATGCTCAAACCGTTGTTAGGTCTTGCTCAGCTGCTCTTTTATTTTGGCTAGCAATGCGCTTTTTTTTATGGGCTTACTAATGAAGTCGGAGCAACCGCAGGCCAAAGCCTTGTTCTTGTCCGCTTCGGTTGAGTAGGCGGTTTGGGCAATTATTGGTAGGTTGGGTCTGACCTCTTTAATTTGTTTGGCTGCTTCGTAACCATCCATCAGGGGCATTTTGATATCCATTAGTACTAAATCGATTGGCTGGTCCGATTTGCAGATATTCACAGCGGCGATACCATTTACCGCATGAATGATATTAGCGTTAAAACCCGATAAAAATTCTTTGATTAGCATGAAATTGGAGTCCTCATCCTCAGCAACTAGAAAGTTTTTCACCCCATTGCCATTCGCTTTTGATTTGCTATTACATGGTTGTTCAATAATTGTTTTCTTTTCAACCGGTTTAAATGGGATTGTAAAATGGAATGCAGAACCTTTACCCAGTTCCGATTTAACCCAAATCTTTCCACCAAGAAGTTCAATATAAGCTTTTGATATCGATAGCCCTAGTCCTGAACCTCCATACTGGCGAGCGGTGGTGCTTTCAACCTGGCTGAATCGGTTGAAAATCTCTTTGTGCATTTCCGAAGGAATGCCTATTCCGGTATCTTCAACTAAAAATTCTAGCTGGTTATCCTGTATTTTATAGCCTATGTTGATGTACCCCCTATTCGTGAATTTAATGGCATTGTTTATTAGGTTGGTTAAAATCTGAATAAGTTTTGTTTCATCGGTTTTGATGTAAACATCATTGTCGGGTAAAAGGTGTTTCAAGATAAGGCAAACGTTTGTCTCATCTACTTTTAGTAGGAATTGTTCATGAAGCGATTTTAACGTTGCGTTAATGTTGCACTCCTTTTCATTAATCTTTTCCTGACCAGCTTCAATGGTGGCAATGCTTATAATATCAGAAATGATGGATAGTAGTTGGTAGCTGCTATTCACAATTATTTTGGTGAAATACTTAGTTTTTTCTATGGATAGGTTTGGTTCCGTGAGAAATTCGGTAAAGCCAATTATTGCGTTCATCGGTGTTCTGATTTCGTGCGAAATATTGTGGAGGAAGGCTGTTTTGAGCTTGTCGCTCTCTTCGGCTTTTTCCTTGGCCGTAATTAAATCGGCATTGGTTCTATTCAGCTCTTCGATTAGACCCTGTAACTCCTTGTTCTGAATTTCTATCTGCTCATTACTGGCTTGGATTTGGAGTTCTGCTCGTTTACGTTCGGTGATATCCCTTATTGCCCCATCGATATGGTGGGGCTTACCATTTGAATCGAGGATCAGGCGGGCGTTAATTGAAACATATTTCATATTGCCCGATTTGGTCTTCAGTTTCAATTCATAATCATGAAGTTCACCTTTTACTTCTATCGTTTTAAGAAAAACATCCTTATCATCGGGGTTGAAGTAAAGCGTTGAAATGGGTAATCCGATTATTTCGTTTCTGCTAAATTCGGAGAAATGTTTAATGGATGGGCTAATCTCAAGAACAAATCCTTCGAGGTCGGTTTGGTAGAAAACGTCCTGTATATTTTCGAATATCGTACGGTATTTTTCCTCGCTTAGTTGAAGTGCCTCCGCCGTTTGCTTTCGTTCGGTTATATCGGTAACCATTACATGTCTCGCTTTTCTTTCGTTGAAAGTTAGGGAATGGGATACGATTTCAACGGTAATAATTTCGCCGGTCTTCTTTAGATGCCTCCATTCATCGGCTGAGCTATAGGTATGGTTTGTCGTTTCGTCATCCTTCAGCAGGTGGTCAATATCTTCCTTTGGGCGTATATCTTTTATGGTCATCGATAGAAACTCATCTCGGGTATAGCCATAATGGTGCAAAGCGGCATCGTTTACTTCTAAGAAAGTGAGCGTTTCCAAATCGTAAATCCACATGGGCTGAGGGTTGTTGGCAAACATAGAACGATACTCCTCCTCCTTTTCGCTAAGCGCCTTCTCGCTATTTTTACGGGCTTCATTCTCGTTTCTCAAATCCTCAAGCAGGTTCAGGGTTGCGGTATTCGTTTGGCTTAATAACCGAATCTTTTCCTCAACGAGTTTCGCAAGTCTAGCTGTTTCAGATATCTTTTCGATGTTGAACGATTTTATCTTTACCATTGCTCGAATCTGTGCAGTCAGCTCAATCTCATCGATTGGCTTTGCTAGGAAAGCCTCAGCACCACACTCAAGTGCTCGAATGCGGCTTTCCATATCACCCTTAAGGGCGGTAACAAATACTATGGGGATGTAACGTAATTTTTGATCGGCTTTTAGCAGCCTGCAAACTTCAAACCCATCAAAATCAGGCATTATAATATCGAGAAGGATTACATCGGGGTACTCCCGAGCAGCAATCTCAATTCCTTGCCTACCATTCGGTGCTGTGAAGAATTGCGCTTCGGGGAAGGCTTCCTTGATAAGTGCATTGAGGCTTATCAGGTTGTCGTTATTATCGTCTATGGCTAGTATTTTTACAATTTTATCTTCCATAAAGTGTATTATTGATGGTTTTAAAGAAGAGGTTTTCGTCGATAGGCTTTGGGATGTACGCATCAAAGCCATGTGCCAGAATCGCTTCACGGTCGGTGGTCATTGCGCTGGCGGTAAGTGCAATAATTGGAATATTCTGTAAGCGAGGATTGTTACGTATTGCTTTGAATGCTTCAATTCCATCCATCTCAGGCAGTGCAATGTCCATTAATATCAGGTTTGGGATATGCTCTTTGGCCATAGAAACACCTTCCTTACCGTTAATCGCTTCGATTAGTTCGAAGTTTTTGGCCAGAAGCGCCCTAACGGTGGTCATATTATCGGGGTTATCCTCCACGGCAAGCACAATGGGCTTTTTATCAGCGATTAGTATTTTTCGCTGGGGTTTATCCTCTACGGCTAGTTTAGGGTATGCCATGGATGCGACAGCATTCAGTAGCTCCTCGCGCTTTACATCTCCTTTTTGGATTAGCTGATGAATATTATTGCGTTTTAAAAACGTAAGTTCCTCTTTGTTGATATGCTTTGCTGTAAGTATTAGTACTGGTATGTGGGCTGTTGCTTCGGCATTACGAAGGTTTTTTAACACCTCAAAACCATCGATATCAGGAATCATCAAATCTAGAATCATGGCATTGGGTATGGTTTGGGCAATAATATTGAGCGCTTCGTTACCATTGCGAGCAATGAGCAAATGATAGCCATTATCTTCTAGGATATCCTTCATCTGAATGATTGCTGGTTCGCTATCCTCAACCAGTAGTATGGTTTTCAGCTCAGAATCGGAGGTTACCTTAGTATGCGTTGGTTTAATGGCATGTTTTAGGTTATGGGCTTTATCCATTTCAATAATTCTTTTCTCCTCAGCGTAGAGAAGGGGAAGGGTTAGGATAAATTCAGAACCTTTTCCTATAGCACTTTTAGCTGAAATGGTGCCTCCGAGCAGGTTAGAGTATTTCTTAGCAATGGCTAACCCTAGGCCCGTGCCACCAAATTTGCGCGATGTGCTACCATCGGCTTGTCGGAACTCATCGAATATATGAGGTAGGTTGTTATCGGATATTCCAATGCCTGTATCGGTTATTGTTATCGAAACATGATGCTTGGTTTGCTTTGATGTTATTTCAACCTTGCCCTTCTCGGTAAATTTAACCGCATTCCCGATTAGGTTTTGTAGAATATGGCGGCACTTTTTAGCATCGCTTAAAATGGATATATTCAAATCTTCTTTGGCATTGATGAGCTCAATACCTTTCTGTTCTGCTTGAGGTTGAATCAGGGTAATAAGTTCAGAAATTAAATTATTAATATTGAATGATTCAACATCAACCTCTTCACGCCCCGCTTCGATACGCGAAATATCGAGTATATCGTTAATTAACGAGAGCAGATGTTTCCCATTACGCTCAATAACATCGATGTAGCTATACTCGTCCGCTGGAATCTTGTTCGCTAAACGGCGGTTTAGCACCCCCGACAGTGCGATAACCGAATTAAGGGGAGTGCGTAGCTCGTGGCTCATATTCGACAGAAAATTTGTTTTAAGCCGGTTGGCCTCACCCAGCTGCTTTTTCTGCATCTCCAGCTCAGCGTTTTGCTCAATCATCTCTGCCGATTGCTGTGCGAGTTCAGTTTTTTGAGCTTCGAGTTCGCTGTTTTGGAGCTCAAGTTTTTTCATCATCGCTTTAATTCTTTGGTAGGTCAACACTCCCTCTATTCGAGCGCAAAGGGTGATGTAAATGTTATCGACTAATTGGATGGATTCTTTGCTGTAAGAACTGACGCTGGTAAGAGAAATGATTGCTATAACTTCTTTGTCGGTTAGAATTGGAAGCGTAATCATTTCGCGTGGGATAAATTTGCCGCTAACGGTGTGAAAAACGAAGAGGGTATCAGCGGGTATGTTTTTAATATGCTGAATCTTTCGTGTTGAGAGCACTGCACCAAATTCGCCCTCGGGGTTTTCGGCGTTAAACGATTGTCGGGCGTTGTTGTCTATCCCCGTAGATTCAAAGTGATCAAAGGTTTTTTTATCTTCGCTTAGCAGGTAAATAGCTGCCATTTGCGAATTAGTATGCGTAGCAAGGGCGTTAAGCGTAACCTGAAAAAACTTTTTTGCATCATATTCGCTTAGCATTAACTGGGAAAGGTTTGAAATTTTATCATCCAAACTCATTTTACCCTGAATGCTTTCGGCTAGGGAGTTGAAAGATAGGGATAGCTCCCCAAATTCGTTATTTGATTCGTATATACTGCGTGAATTCATATCGCCATTGTGGAAGCGACGGGTAGCATCAATCAGGTTTTTTACTGGTTTGCGAATATTCCGAACTAAAATGTAGTAAATAAGTATAGAGAGTAGAAGGATGGCAGTAACCAGTAATATCAATCGCCTGTTCAGCGAGGCGTTTAATTTTTGGGAATTGGCATATAGCTCATCGCCTTTGCTCGTGGCAAAGGCACTAATTTTTTGCAATGCTCCAAATACCTTTAGTGCCTGAGTAGGGGCTATTCCTCCTGTTGTATGGCGAAGCCGAGCTTCCTTTAGCCTTCCGGAATCTGCAATTCGAATAGTTGTTTCACGGATAGAGACCCATTTGGCGAATTCATTATAGAAGTTATCAATATCTGCTTGGGGGCCTAGGTAGCTTTGGCGGAGTTCTAATATCTTTTGTGGGACATTGGACTGATTAACAACCATCTCATTTAAAATGCTTTGACGGGCTTTGTCATCTTCAATTAGCAGGTAGTCTCTTATATTCATACGCATAGATAAGACACTGCTTGTTATCTCTCCAATAGCCCTTCGGGTTTTGATGGGATGAGCGTACATGGTTTCCGTTTGCAGGTGGATTTGCCCGCTCTGCTTGTATGAAATTACACCAAGCACAACAACAAACATTAGTAGTAGGGCAAAGCCTAGCTTGAGCTGAGTTCCGATTCGGATGTTTTTTAGGTTCATAAATCTGTTTTTTTAAACAACTGAACGCTGATAAAGCGGATTTTCAAACGCAGATAACCGCTGATTTATTGTAACCACTCACCACGGAGAAATTGACCTGCCTACCGGCAGGCAGGCGGCAGTCAGGGAGAGCACAGAGGTTTATTTCATTGACCACAGATAATAAACTTGATTAGCTCTTTGATAATAAACCAAAACAAATTCATTTTATTAAGCAATCATCTAAATTGAATAAGAATAATCTAAACTTTTGTTCTTATTTAATCTCTGTGTTCTCAGTGTCTCCGTGGTTTTTGTTTATTTCAATTACTGCTGAATAGTTACATTAAATTTTTTCCTGATATGTCTTTATCTGCGTTGCTTACATCATTCGTGTCATCAGCGTTCCATTTTTTCATTGGTGTTCCATTCTTTTATTAAATACTCCCGATTGCGGAGAAACTTCAAAATAGCCATGTTTTAAAAGGATGTCACGTTCCGCTTCGCCTACAACAAGAAACCCCTCATTGGCAAGCGAGCAGTTAGTTTTTTGAAGTATTGCATCCCTATACTTGGGTTTATAGTAGAATAGCAGGTTTGCGCAAAACACCAGGTCGAAATCGCCGAAAATGCTTTCGGGCGGCGAGCTCAGCTCATGGCTGAACAGGTCGAATCGCGAGAAGTTAATATTCTCTTTCAGTAGTGGTTTAATGCTATAGGCATCATCATGCTTTGTAAACCACTCCTTAACCCGTTTCATACTCAGGTTATTTAACGATTCAATGGGGTATTTGCCATTTTCTGCCTTATTTACTGATAATTGATTCTGGTCGGTTGCGAAAATACGGTAGCTGATTTTTTCATCATTCCCTTTTTTCAACTCCTCCAACAGCATGGCAAGGCTATACGCTTCCTGCCCTGCAGCGCATGCTGCTGACCAAATCCGAATTTCCTTCCGTTTGGAACTCTTTTTTTGCAAAACAATGGATGGTAGTATTATACGTTCTAATACGGAGAATGTAAGAGAATTTCGAAAGAATTCGCTGTAGCCGATGTGTAACGAGGATAGGAATTTTTTGACCTCATCGTCATTCATTCTGAGATGTTGGAGGTATTCTTCATCGGAATTGCAAAGGGTCTCGACAAAGCATTTCTGAAAGGCCTTCTCTATAAATTTAGCATCGAATCGAGTGATATCGATACCATGCATGGCTAGCTGTTTGGTTATATGCTTGGTTTTCTCGTTCATCTATATAATATTTACCTAGTGCTATACTATGACGTAATAGTATTCAGCGCTTATAACCGACGGGTTAACCCGTCGGTTATAATAAAAACGTTATAATAACGTGAGTTCGATATAAGAATGCTTATTATATCATTATTTATTAGTGCTTTAATGCCAAAATTATGTTTTTGGAAGACTGGAATAATGCCTGCCTGTCGGTAGGCAGGGAATATTGGAGTTACTTCTAACTTATTTCTTCCCTGTCTGCCGACAGGCAGGCAATATTCCATTTTTCCATCATTCCATTTCTCCCATCAAAGCAAAATATTGATAATATAGCATTTAAATTATCCCTTACGTCGAACTGACGTTATAATACATACTTAACATTACGCTAGATTGAAAAACATTTACCATGGAGATACAGAGTTTCTCGATGAATGTACTAAGATTCTAGGTATACTTTGCATTTCTATGGTTATTTAGCCTCATTCAACAATCTTAAACTTTTCTTTCCTTCCCAATTCTTTCAGCAGCTCATTTATCTCCTTTTTGAGTTCAATCATTTTCAGCTCGCGCCCTACGGTTAGGTCGTGAAACCGCTGCAATTCATCCATTTTGGCTAACAGCTCTTTCTCTGCCTTTAGCCGTATCTCTTTTTCTTTGGCTTCGTCGAGCGCACGCTTTATGGCTGAGGAAAGCCTGCCTAGCCTATCCTTTAGGATGTAGTCAACCGCACCCTGTTTGATTAGCTCTATAGCTGTTTCCTCACCGATAGAACCCGATACGCAGATGAATGGGGTCATCGGACAAATTGCTTTGCATAGCTTTAGCGCAGCAAAGGCGTTGAACCCTGGCAGGCTGAAATCAGCTATGATGATATCGAACCTGTTGCTGCGCAGGGCAAACGAAAAATCATTCTCCGTGTCAACGTGAGAAAAGTTTAGGTTAAAGCCAGCATTTATCAGATGATTTCGAATTATCTCGAAGTCAGGCATTGAGTCCTCAAGCGAAAGTACGTTCAGCGCTCCCTCTGTTTTAATCGTTTCCATACTATTTCCCTCCATTGGGGGGCAGCTCGTTGATTAAGCCCCAGAACACCCCTAATTGTTTAACGGCTTCAAAAAAATCTTTAAAATCAACGGGTTTAACTACATAGGCATTCGCTCCAAGCTCATAGCATCTTTTTAGGTCGGGCTCTTCGCGCGAGGAGGTGAGTATTACAACAGGAATTATTCTGAATGCAGGCTCGTTTCGTATTGAGCTTAGCACCTCAATGCCATCCATGCGGGGCATTTTAATATCTAGCAGGATTACCGCAGGATTACCTTTTTTGCGCTGTTTGAATTTTCCCTCGCACTTTAGGTACTCCATAACCTCAACACCGTCTTTAACGGTAACAACCCGGTTGGCAAGGTTATGCTCGGAAAGAGCCCGGAGGGTTAGCTCTACATCATTCGGGTTGTCTTCTGCAAGCAGAATTGTTTTTAGATCGACCATATTGGTTATATTTGGTGAGTAGGCATTAATCTATAGATATTAAGAATTAGGTGTTTCTAAATTACGCATTTAAATGATACATTTCAATATTAAAAGCACTTATTTTCAGTTGTTTAATAAAAAACATTAGCGCACCTAATAGTGATTATCAAAAATTCAACTCCTATACCAGCGAATCTCTATTTTGGTATTGTAAAGTAAAATTTGGCTCCTTTATCAACCTCTGCTTCGGCCCAAATACGTCCGCCATGCTTAAGAATTATGCGGCGAACATTTGCTAGACCTATACCTGTTCCTTCAAAGTCGGAGGATGTGTGTAGGCGTTGGAAAACACCGAATAATTTTTGAGCATACTGCATCTCGAAACCAACCCCGTTATCGTGAATACAGAAAATATACTCATTCGCCTCTTCCCTAAAATTGATGCGTACTATGGCTTTTTTACGGGTTCGGGTATATTTTACTGCATTATCGATTAAGTTAATTAATGCTAAACGTATAAGGTTATAATCGCCGAAAATTTCGGGTAGAGGTGATATTTCCCAACGAATCTGGCGTTCGGTAATTGCAAGTTTAACCTGCGATATTGCATCATCCACCGCTTGATTCATGCTAAATTTCGATTTTTTAATCTCAGCCCGACCAGTCCGGGAGAATTTGAGCAGATCATCGATCAGGATTCCCATTCTTTGAGCCGAACCATTGATAACTTCAAGGTAATGCTGAGCATCTTTTGTTAACTGCTCGCCTGCATCTTTCGACAGCATTTCGGCGAAACCGCTGATATGCCGTAAAGGGGATCGCAAATCGTGCGAGACGGAGTAGCTGAATGCCTCCAGCTCCTTGTTGACCGCTTCGAGCTGCTCGGTACGTTGGACAACCCTTTGTTCTAGCGTCTCGTTGAGTTTTTTTATTTCCTCCTCGATTTGCTTTCGTTCTGTTATATCCCGGGCAGAGGAGAGCGCACCTTTCACCTTTCCATTTTCATCTCTGAGGGGAGTACAATACCAAGCAAGTAATCTTTTCTCTCCATCCCTTCGCCGTTGCCAACTCTCAACATAGATCAAGTTTTCGGTACTATTAAAGATCGGTTTTACGGTGTTATAGGTATCCTGCTCACCTTCAAAGTAGAAATCGGCATTATGGCTAATAACATCTTCACCAAAAAAATCAAAACCTGGTTTATTTGCCCATATGTAGGTTTTGTTATTATCGACCTCCATCAGTATTTCAGGGATTGAAAAAAGAAGAGCTTCCTGACGCAACGTAATTGAATGCAACGAATTTTCCACTCGCTTTCGCTCTGATATATCCTGAAATGCACCTTGCACTTTATAAATAACACCTTGATCATCTTTAACTGCTTCACCAATAGTATGTACCCAAACCCTTTTACCGCTATAAGTGATGATTTCCAACTCTTCATTGTAAGGAATACCTTTTTGAGCGCAATTGGTAAAAACTTCAGATATTCTATCGCGCCACTCTGGGGCGTAAAGGTTAATGCCGTCTTCAACAAGAGGGGCGTAACCAACTGGCATTTCATGAATAGCAGCCACCTCGTCAGACCAGTATGAACGATTTTCTTTAAGATTTACATTCCAGCCTCCCAGCTTGGCTATTTTGCCAGCAATTTTAATAATAGCAAGACTTTCTTTTTGTTTTTCTTCGGCTTGTTTGCGCTCTGTGATATCAAAAAAACTCACAAGGCTTGCCCAAACCTTACCATCCTTATCGAGTATAGGTGCTCCGAATATTTCAAGTAGCGTTTTTGTACCATCAGGACGCTCCACTACCATATCGTCAATATGTGCCGATTCACCCATTAACCCGAGGGTAATTGGCATCTCTTCGGGAGGGTATGGCTCATTGCTACTAGCTTTATATGCTCTGTAAACTTCCGAAAGATTATTCTTGTTTACATCAGGCAGTATTCCGCGTCCAAGTAGATTGTAGGCAGCATCATTCGCCAGTAAGGGTTTGCCCGATGGTGCCTCAACCATAAATATTCCAATTTGAAGATTTTTTAATAGAGTTGAAAGAAGCGTATTCTGTCGGTTGAGCGCTTCTTCGGCTAGCTTGCGGGCATTAATATTTCGGCATGTTATTCTTCGTCCAGCATATTCGCCAATAGGTGTGTATATTGGACTGCATGAATGGCTCACCCATAGTACTTTACCTGCTTTTGTATTTATTCTGAACTCTATATCCTCCGCACACTTTTCTTCTTGAATAATTTTGGAGTGAAGCTTGAAAACTTCGGCATCCTCAGAGTAAATTATTTCCTCAATAAGGTTGGGATTACTAGTGAATTCTAGGGGTGTGTATCCGGTTAATTTTTCGCAGGACGGCGAGGTGTAACGCAAGGTTCTATTTGGGGTTACCCAATAGACCCAATCCTCTGTGTTATCTGCAATTAAACGATATTTCTCTTCACTTTCGAGTAGAGCCGATTCTATCTGCTTCCGCTCGGTTATATCGCTTATCGTTCCGATTAGCTTTAGGGGCTTATTCTTATCATTAATCTCAAGAACGCCTAATCCATGCACCCAGCGTTCCTGACCATCGTTTTGCCTGATGATCTTATACTCCTTATCGAATCGTTGATGTTTACCAATAACTTCGTTGATAACGTAGCTGGTCATTTCGTTTCGCCAGTTGGGATGAATGATATTCTCCCAACCCTCAAGAGTTCGTATATAATTATCATCTATCCCGAAAATCTCATCAAGAATATCGGAACTTTTCCATAGCCCGATCGATAAATCCCAGGCGTAGCTACCCAGCCGAGCAACTTCTTGAGATTCTCTCAGCAGTCGTTCGCTTTCTATAAGGGCTTCTTCGGCTTCTTTACGCTTTGTGATATCGAGAATTACGGTTAGAAATACCTGATTGCCTTTGTATTCAACGAGTTGCAGATGAACTTCAACGGAGTAAAGAGTGCCATTGGCACGGCGGTGTACCGTATTGAATTCTAGCTGTTTTTGTTCGTGTCTGAGCAATGGTTCGATAGTTTTGCGGAATGATGTTTCTGTAAACTCTGGCTTCAAATCAACAGGTGTCATGCTCTGCATTATCTCCAAGGTGTAACCAAGATTTTGTAACGCTCCTTTATTTACATATTCGAAAAGTAAGCTGCTAGGATCGAATACATAAATTTCGTTGATACTCGATTCGAGGATGTGCAGAAGCCTTGCTTTTGTTGCTTCTGTTCGTTTGTTCTCGGTTATATTTCTGGTTGAACTTAGTATTAGAGGAGTGTTATTTTGATCTATTAACGCTGCTGATACAATGCACTCAACCAACCTCCCATCTTTGGTTATGAGCTTTGCCTCAAAATTTTCAGTAACCCCTTTCGCTTTCAATTCGGCAACGAATTTATTCCGTTCATTGGGGTTTTGCCACATATTTATCTCCAGGGAGGTTTTACCTATAACCTCCTCCTGGGTGTAGCCAAAAATATTAGTAAACCCCTCATTCACCGAAACGTATCTCCCATCATTCTGACGGGTAATGGTTATCGAATCGGGGTTGATTAAAAATGCTTTACGGAATCGCTCCTCACTCTCAAGGAGTGCTGTTATTGTCTGTTTTTGTTCTGTAATATCCTGAATTGTAGTTATGAAGTATTGAGGTTTGTCATTGCTATCCCGTTGTAGAACGGTGCTTAGGTCAACCCAAACGGTATGCCCATTTTTGTGGATGTACCTCTTCTCCCAGCGCAATGAGCTGTATTTGCCAGATATCAGCGAATCGATCTGATTTTTGTCTCTTTCCACATCATCAGGATGGGTTATCTCAAACCATTTAAGTGTTGCCAGTTCATCCTCGGAGTAGCCTAGAATCTGTCGAAACGCTCTATTGGTTTTTAAATTCCCCCCTATTTGGGTAATCGATTTTCCAACGGTAGCATGTTCGAAAATATTTCTGAAGTACTCTTCGCTTCTTTGCATGGCTTCTTCAGCTCTTATGCGCTCATCGATCTCTTCCTTTAGGGATTTATTGGCGATAACTAGCTCGGAGGTTCTTTCTTTTATAAGTTTTTCTACTTCATTATAAGCCCTTTGTAGCTCTTTTTGTGTGAAAATAAGTTTGTTTTTCTCCTCTTGTAATGCACTATTCACCATCTGTAGCTGTTTTGGGCTAGGGATTGATAAGATTTTTGGTAGTACAGGCCATACAACAACAGCTGTTGCTATTGAAACAATTGCGCAAATAGCATCAACGCTAGCCTGCCACCAGTTTACCTCCCACCAAAGACCGATAACGTGCATGATATGCGTAGTCCCACAGGCAAGAATAAATAGCCCGAACAGGAAGATTATCCAAGTGAAAGGCATATCCTTTCGTTTTCTGACAAAAACGATTAGGAAGAATGGGATAGAGGCGTAAGCCACTGCAATTAAGGCATTGGAAAGGGCCATAACCATCATTAGGAACGGTGGCATATTTCCGGGATTTGCGCCCTTGATCTCCATGCTACTGTCTGGCATGAATAGCATTGGCGCAATAATGAGTACGGCTAGAGCTATTGCAGGTGCAATAATACGTGGTAAAAGCTCCAACGATTGGCGAAGAATACTTTTCTTTGGTGCGAAAGTTTGCACCTTGTACGCTTTCAATCGGAGGCTATTGGTTACCACAAAAATGGAGCTGAACGCCATAGCCCCAGCGGCAAACATTGGGCTAAGCAAACCGTATGCTGCAATGGGGATTAAGGCTACATTGTAGAATAGCGCCCAAATCAAATTCTGAACTATAGTTTGTGAAGTACCCCGCGAAAGCGATATGGCTTTTCCAACACCCGATAGGTCGCCGCTTATTAGCGTAATACCTGCGGCAGCCATAGCAATATCGGTGCCTGTGCCAATGGCAATTCCTACATCGGCTTGCGCTAGGGCAGGGGCATCGTTTATGCCATCGCCAACCATAGCAACGGTAGGGTGTGCAAAATTCCCTAACGATTTACTAGCCTGCAATTGCTTGATTGCATCAGCTTTTCCATTCGGTAGTACTTCGGCAATTACTCGGGTAATGCCTACCTCTTTGGCAATGGCATCGGCGGTGCTCTGGTTATCGCCTGTAATCATTACAATCTCTAGCCCAAGCTGTCGCAGTTCGGCAATGGCCTCTTTGGCACCTGCTTTTAATGTGTCGGCTACGGCTATTAAACCGGCTAATCGGAAAGGGTGATTGCTGTTTGAAGAACTTAATGCTAGTACCATAACCGTTCTGCCTCTACTTTGCAGCCGGGTAACCTCATCTTGGATTGATTCAATGTCGATGCCTTCGTTCTGCATCATCCGTGGATTTCCAAAAATGATGTTTTGGTTTTCAACAGTTGCCCGAATACCAAAACCGCTATGCGCACGGAATTGCGATGGGTCGATAAGTGTTAACCCCTTTTCCTGCGCAGATATTACCATAGAACGACCTATGGGGTGCTCTGAGCCCCGCTCTGCGCTTGCTGCAAGACGAAGAATTTCGTTTTCTGATAAATTACTAAGCGCGATGATATCTGTAACTTCGGGCTCACCTCGGGTAATGGTTCCCGTTTTATCGAGTACAACAATGTTTATTTTCCCGGCTCGCTCCAACACCTCGCTATTCTTGAATAGGATTCCGTTCTCTGCACCCTTGGATGTACCCACCATAATTGCTGTTGGGGTAGCTAACCCAATTGCGCATGGGCAGGCGATAACTACCACTGCAATGGCATTTATCATGGCTCCAGTCCAGTCAACTTGGGCAACATAGACCCACCCGAAGAAAGTGAATAGAGCTAATCCTATAATTATCGGAACGAAATATTTACCCACCTCATCGGCTAGCTTCTGAATAGGCGCTTTACTTCCTTGTGCTTGCTGAACAAGTTTTACTATCTGAGCCAGAGCGGTGTTCTTCCCAACCTTGGTTGCTTCGAATTTTATTAACCCTTCGTGGTTAATTGTTGCTCCGATAACTTCATCGCCAGGACCTTTGCTTACGGGCATTGATTCACCGGTAATCATCGACTCTTCAAAAGCCGATCGACCTTCGCTAATAATACCATCAACGGGTACTTTCTCGCCAGGGCGGACCACAACTATATCGCCAACAGTAACCCCCTCAACGCTTATCTCTATTTCAACCCCATTGCGTATAACGAATGCTGTTTTTGCTCGTAAGCCCATGAGCGCTTTCAACGCCTCCGATGTTTTGCCTTTGGCGCGTACCTCTAAGTATTTCCCAAGTCGGATAAGGGTGATTATGGCTGCACCCGTTTCGAAGTAAACGTTTGGGCTATCGATTATTTTTATGGTAACCAGTAAACTTGAAAAGTAGGCAACCGATGAACCGAGCATAATCAAAACATCCATATTTGCGCTTCCGTATCTAAGGCTTTTGAATGCGCCAATGTAAAACTTCCAGCCTACAATAAACTGTACTATTGTTGCCGCAAATAGCATAGCGAATTGATCATATTCAAATCCTACAACTCGAAAGTCGCGTAGCATGCTGTATGTGACCAAAGGAATGGTAAAAATAAGGCCAACCAGAAGTAATTGCCATTGCCTAATAAGCTCCGATGCTCGTACCTGAGCCTCTACATCCTCTATTTCTTCGGTTTCGGCTGCTTGAACCAGATCAAATCCGGCTTTACGAATTATTTCTGCAAATTCGGCGATGCTTACTACACCGGGTATATACTCTAGCGATGCATGCTCAGTGCTATAGCTCACCGTACAAGCAAGCACGCCATTCTGTTTGATAAGAATTTTTTCTAAGGTCAAGGCATCGGTATTATCCTGCAAACCCGTAATGGGTAGTTCTATTTTGCCAATAGCAACACCGTATCCGACATTACGGATACAGGTAATAATATCGAGTTCGCTTATCGTAGTGGGATCAAAGGTAACGTTCAGCTTTTCGCTAGCGAAATCAACGTTGGCCTCAGTAACCCCTTTCAACTTTCGTACATTCGTTTCCACACTCATTGCGCAGTTACTGCATGAGAGCCCCGTAATGGGCATGGTGGAGATTTTAACATTTGCCATTTTGTATATGCGTTGCGTACCCAAAGGCACAGTATAATACCTCAGTTTTATTGTTTATATTCTGTGCCGAATGGTACAATTTCAACATTAAATGTTTTTCAAATTACTTCTTTATTTGTAACTATTCAGCAGTAATCGAATTGAACAAAAACCACTGAGACATAGCCCGTCCCGATGTATCGGGAGAGAGCAAGGAGAACCACAACTTGTCCCGATTTATCGGGAGAGGCAATTATAAAAAACGACTGAGTATCAAAATGCAAAAGAATCACTAACACGAAAAACATAATTATTTTCTCTGTGAAACTCTGTGCCCTCCGTTTCTCCGTGGTATAGTTACCTTTATTTGTTCTTAATTTCGTATAATGCTAAATAGTTACTCCTTTTGTAGTGTAAAATAGAATGTACTCCCTTTGCCCACCTCGCTCTCGACCCATATCTTTCCTTCGTGTTTCTCCACAAATTCCTTGCAAAGTATTAATCCTAAACCTGTTCCTCCTTCATATGTGGTTCCTTTGGTTGTAGTTGTTTGCGTAGCATCAAACAGTTTATTTATGGTTTCGGGGGGGATTCCAATCCCGTTGTCGGAGACAGAGATTATCAGAGAGTTTGCTTGTTGTTTAATTGAAATATTGATTTTTCCTCCAGGGTTGGTGAACTTAATGGCGTTAGAGATTAAGTTTCTAAGAATGGTTTTGAGCATATCAATATCGGCAAAAATGGCTATATCTTCTACAGAGGAATGGCTAATTGTGATTTTTTTAATATCAGCAAGAAATTTAATTTCAAGTAATACCTCTTCGCATATCCTAGAACAAATTATTTTTTTTGGTTCGAAGGGTATTTTACCCGATTGCGTTCGTGCCCACATCAGTATATCCTCCAGCAGGTTATAGGTGTTCTGTGCGGATTGGTTAATTATCTCTATTTGGTTTTCAATTTTATTGATATCGTAGATGCGAACATTCTCGGTAAGCAGTTCGAGGTAGCCCAATATGGTATTGAATGGGCTTTTTAGGTCGTGGGCTAGAATTGAAATAAAGCGATCCTTATCGGAGCTTATCTTTGTAAGTTCAACGTTTTTATTTTGAATTTCAATCTCAACTTGTTTTTTTTCTGTGATATCATTAATAATCGTGGCAAATTTTCCATATTCGGGAGAGTATGCGTTAACATGATAGTGTCGGTTTAATTCAACGCTATAATTTTCAAAGCTAACAGGCATTCCTGTTAGTGCTACTTTTCCGTAATTATCTATCCAGTACGATTCAGTATTAGGCAATATCTCTAAAATTGTTTTACCTATTAAATCATTGGCCTTTAGACCGGTAAGTATTTCAAAAGTGGGGTTGATTTCAAGAAACCTATAGTCGCAGGGATTACCATCGGAATTCAAGATAATCTCATGCAATGCAAACCCAACGGAAAGATTTTGAAATAGTAGCCGATACTTTTTTTCGTTTTCTTGTAAGGCTATTTCAGCCATTTTTCGCTCCGTAATATCGGTATGTGTTCCGCTCATACGAATCACTTTGCGATTCGAGTCCCAAGCCACCGCTTGAGCCTGATCAAGAATCCATTTGTACTCGCCTGTTTTTACTTGCATCCTATACTCAAGCTTATGTGTTGGCGTTAAACCATCGAGGTGATCTTGAATTGACTTTAGCGCAATTGCCTGATCATCGGGATGAATAAAATCAATCCATTGCTTAACGGTAAATTCTACCTCATCGAGTTTGTAGCCAAGCATTTCGGCCCATTTCTCGTTTCGTTTAACCTCATTGGTTTTTAAATCCCAGTCCCAGAAACCAAGTTCGCTTCCTTGAAGAACAAATTGCAATCGTTGCTCGCTATCTTTAAGTGTTTCTTCAGCTTCAATCCTTTCAAGTTCACCCGAAGCGCGAATAGAGACCAGTTTTAGCAATTCCTCAGCTTGTTTTTGGTTACTAAGTGGTGCTTTCTTTATCACAGCAATAAGACCTATTGGCGTTCCTGAGTGGCTCCATAAGGTTACACCCACATAGCTCTCGGCTTTCAAATCTTGAAGTACAGTGTCATTCGGGAAAAGCCTAGTAACGCTTGCAGGAAAGCAGCAAACCGCTTTTCCAACAACATCGCCGCAGGGAGTATCTTTAAGGGCATAAGTTACATTATCCTCAAAGTTTCCATCATGCCATACCGCAATTGTAGTTGCATTAAGGCCATCACCCTCAAGCTTATCGATACATACAAAATTAGCTTCAAGCGCATCGGCGAGGTAAAGAGCAAGTTTCTCAAAAAAATCGCTATTAGATGTCGTTTTTGTGAATTGTGCAAGGAATGTAAGCGCTTCTGAGGTTTTTAGTATATTTAATTCAATTTCTTTACGATCTGTAATATCACGGGTAATGCTTATAATATGCTTATTTCCATTAAGCGATATGCCTTTGGCGGATATTAACCCGGTTAAAACCTCTCCGTTTTTACGCTGAAATAGCGCTTCAAAGTTTTCTACATACCCATTCTCTTCTATATTTTGAATCATTGCAAGCCGGTCCTTCGGATTCTTCCACATGCTAATATCAAGGGTCGATTTGCCCAAAAGCTCATTTTTTGTATAACCGAATGTTTTTGAAAAATTTTCGTTTAAATCAACAATTAACCCATCGCTGAGTCGGGTAATCAGCGAAGTGTCGGGGCTAGTATTGAAAATTTCCTCAAAGTGCGCTTTGGTTTCAAGTATTTCAGCGTTCAACCTCTGGTTGAGCATGATGATAAAGCCAAAGGTCCAGAGCAATGCAACGATAAGCGCATCGAAGTACTGAACGAGGTTAAAGAGGGACTGGCTGAATACCCCATCAAATGGAGTGCCTGATAAAATCATTATCGTACGGTAGGTGAAAATGGCTCCATGGACAATAAATATGGCTATATTAAAATTTATGGAGGAAACAAAGGCCTTAGTCTTGTATTTGAAAAGTGTAAAGGCGGTGATGAAGGCAATCGAGGCGATGTAAGCATCAAATACAAGGGTTCTTATAAGTATATCGTTTCTGACGAAAATAAAAATTAGGTGTAGGGCAGCATACGAGGTGATAATGGAGATAATGAGCATCCGATTTACTTTCTGGTTGAAGAATCTCAGCACACCTATGTATATAAATATTGCACCTAGGAATATTATTGGATTCTGAAAAATAATGCTCCATTGTGTAAAGGCTGGGACTTCTCTTAGAAGGATAAGCGCAAAACCCAACGTTTCCATTGCGCTCCATGTGAGCCACCAGCCAGGTCCTTTAATGTACTGGTTGATTTTGTATTGATGAAAGAAAACCAATACCTGCATCAAGTGCGAGATGCCTATTATCAGTATTAGTGTATGGATATCAATGTTCATAATCCATTCGGTGTTTTAGACTCCATTCCAATTCCAAATAAAAAATTTGTAACAAATTACATTTTAGAGCATTACCACTATTTCTTATATCGAACTCACGTTAAAATAGTTTACTGTTCAAAATGCGATCGAATAACCGATAATAGCTCCGTTTTGTTAATCGGTTTTGAAATATAATCGTTAAAGCCTGCTGCCATTACCTTTTCTTTGTCGTCCGAAAGGGCAAAGGCGGTTTGGGCAATAATTATAACATCCTTATTGAACTTTCGGATTTGCTTTATTGCATCATATCCCCCCATTTCGGGCATTTGAATATCCATTAGCACTAGGTCGATGTCGGGATGGTTGCGACAGAGGTTAACCGCTTCAACGCCATCCTGAGCGTACAGCACTGTATTTCCTTGTTTTTCAATGATTTCTGAAATTAATAATCTTGATGGCTCATCATCCTCTGCAACAATTATTTTCAGGTCTTTAGAAACTTTTTCGATTATACCTGCTGGAATTTCATTTTTTAAAGCACGTTCTTCTTTTTCCATATAGTTAAAGGGTAAGGTGAAATAGAACGTTGAACCGTTTTCAGGCTCACCGCTTACCCAGATTCTACCGCCTAGCATCTCTACGTAGGCTTTCGATATCGACAGACCTAGCCCTGCTCCCTCATATGTTCTGCTTAGCGATTCGCTGCCCTGCCTAAACCGCTCGAAAATAATATCTCTTTGCTCCTGAGGTATGCCTGACCCCGTGTCTTTCACATAAAATTCGAGGTAGCGATCCCTCTTCTCATACCCAATCTCAATCGAACCTTGCGTGGTGAATTTAATGGCATTTTTAACAAGGTTTGTGAGGATTGCATAAACTTTCTCGGGGTCTGTTTTTATGGTAACTTCTTTTGCCGCTAAAGGGGTTTTCATTAAAATCTGTAGCCCTTTCTGCTCAACCTCGGGTTTGAAAAAGGTATATATGAATTCAATCTGCTGGTTAATATTCGTGTCGGAGATCAATAGCTCCATTTGACCCGATTCAACCTTTGAGATATTGATGATATCATTGATGATATTGAGCATCCTTGTTCCGCTTTGTTCTATTACATCGATGTATTTCTGCTGTTTCTCACCGGTTAGCTGTGGTTCTTTGAGTAGTTCTGTAAAGCCGAGTATTCCGTTCATTGGAGTGCGTATCTCATGGCTCATATTGGCAAGAAAAGCCGATTTTAGGCGATCGCTCTCCTCGGCCTTCTCTTTGGCTCTTTTGAGGTTTTCGATCATGATTTCTCTTTCTGAAATTCGCCAAACGGTATCCATGAGAAGGGTTAGCTGTCGAATATCGGATTGGTTATAGTCCTCCTTCTTGTTGGCAACGCCAACAACCGCAACGATGGTATTGTCGATAACTACAGGAATAGTTAGAAACCTTAATAGTTTAACATGCCCATGGGGCGTTCCTTTTTTATAACGGTTTTCATCAGTATAATTATTGATAATAATTGGCTTACGCTGCCTTACTGCTTCGCCCCAACAGCCTGTTTTATCTAAATCATACACCGTTTGAGGGTTTAAAACGGAACACTCCTTCATTACCTCTTTAGACCATGTGTTCAATGTAAATTGCTTGGATGACTCGTTGTAAAAGTATATATAGCCTATTTTGCTGTCAGTAAGTGAGATGGCTTCTCCTAAAGCGTAATCAAGTAAATCCTGATTCGAACTTGGTTTGTGCTGCGATATGCGTAGCAAACTCTCTAACCGCTCATTTTGTAGTTCAATCTCTGAATTCTGTTTTTGAGTTTTATTCAATAGGTCTTCGGCTTTTTCTTTGGCTCGGATCAGCTCAAATTCGGTCTCTTTTTGAGTCGTAATATCGGTTTGAGTACCCCATGTTCGGATAAGATAGCCATTCTCAACGATTCCGATGGAGTTGTTAATGTAATACTTTGTCTGCCCACTGGCATCAACCTCTTTTGTTTCAACATTCTCGGTTCTGTAACCCATTTTTATGAACTGTTTAAAGGCTTCACGGTTTATAGGGTCATCGGTTCCACCGTGAAATTCTTTCTGGGTTTTACCAATTATCTTGTTTTGTAAATCAGCACCATACATTTCGGTAAACGCCTTGTTGCACTCTGCAATTCGCATATGGTTATATAAAAAATCAATTTGCTCTTCAAGGGGCATTTCCACAGGCATGGGTTCATCCAGTTCGAAACGATAGACCCCTTCCGATACTTGGGAGATAAAGATTCTATACCGTTCCTCGGTCTCCTTTTGCGCATTCTCCGCTAGTTTGCGTTCGGTGATATTTTTCGAAATACAAGTAACGAATAGCACATCGCCGCTTTCATCTTTTATTGGGTCGGCTAGGGTTAAAAAATAGCGTACATCGCCAGCATGGGCGTTAACCTTGACCTCTATTTCACCCTTTTTGCCAGTCTGAAATACCTTGCGGACTAAAATTAGCCGTTTTTCAGCTTCATCAAAAGGGAATATGGCATGCGGAGATTTTCCTATAATGTCTTTTGGTTCTTTTCCAAAAGCACGCGCAAAAGCTTCGTTCACGAACCGATAGGTCTCATCGGGGTTAAAGCTGAATATTGGGTCGCTTGAGTACTGAACTAAAGTGCGGTACTTCTCTTCACTATGATGAAGGTCGCCTTGAGCATTGAGCTGTTTTTCGTTGTAGAAGAAGAGTATTCGGGAAACAAAAAAACCACTCGAAAGTATTATGAGAAACGCAAGGGAAACATGAACCCCCTCAAAACCTATATTCTTATTAAAAAGGGAATAGCCTAATCCAACAAATGCTAACCAAACCAATAAAAAAATTGTAATCGAGATGATAAAAATCTTATTATTTGCTTTAGATGATTGTTCAGAAGGTAATCCCAAAAGCCTGCCAACAGCTGGTAGCTTTAGCAAGGTTTCAGAGGCCAATGTGAGTAGAAAAATATTTATAGTATCCTTTAGTGTAAAAGCGATTAGCGTATCGGTCGGAAGATTCATGATTGTTTTACTTACCCAGAATGGGGGGTTGATCGCTAAAAGAGGGTTGAATAAAATTTGATGGTAAAGGGCAAAAACAGAGGCACATATCCCGAAAACGATAACAGCCCTAACAGGAAAAGGTTGAATTTTTTTGAAATAGTTTTTATCGTTCAGCAAACCAAGCAGAGCGTAAATGCCTAAATAGATTATGGATGTGAATAGATTTGGCCACCCATTATTAGCCCAAAGCAGAAAAGGAAAAAAAGCTCCTCCAGAAAGCCCTGCGATTAAACCATAGCGAAATCCAAAGGCCATTGAAGCGAGTATAGGCAGTATCATCGACCATGGAATATCAACCTGCACTTCGCCCAGTACTGTTGTTATGCCGAAAGGCGAGAAGGCAAAGCATAAAATACCAAGGAGTACCGATAGCCATACTTTTCTTTTTGCTCCTTCGATACCTAGGTTTATCATATTGTTCCGTTTAATTTATTGGGCACCTCTAAACACTTTTTTTGATTACTCACCCCATCCTCCCTACTCGATGAGTAGAGGGAGAAAATGAAATTTTAGAGGTACTCTATTGTATGATTATGTCTTTTTCGGTTCTTTGGTAAATCCAATCAATATTTGCAAGTAATAGATATTGAATTTGTTGTATTCCATCTCGGGGTTTACTAATGCGTTTATTGAATGAAAAACCTCTTGGCAGAATGAACCCATAAATAGGATTGTAAATTAATTAAAAGATAGGATTATTAGGCATTTAGGACAATGATTTACATCACCACTATTTTTGATTTTGGCAACTACTTATAAACTGGTTTTTAAGGTTTTCACCAGTAGCAACTATTTTTCAAACGTTGCCTGCCCGAGCTATGGTACGTTAAATGTAGGGAAGGGCTGGAAGAGGAGTCGATGTAGAACTTTCCGTCCTTCAGGCTTCTAAGTGCACATAGTAAGGCATGGGTATTAACAATAGATTGGTCGGGGTGGTGAGATTCGAACTCACGACCTCTACGTCCCGAACGTAGCGCGCTAACCGGGCTGCGCTACACCCCGATAAGTAAATTTTTGATAAAGAACGTTTTTGCCCGCAGCGAGCAACCCTCGTAAAAGCCAGAAACAGCTTGGGGCTTGGGTCTATTTCATCAAACCTATGGTGGATATTAGGCCCTAAAACTTAGGTTAGTAAAAGTACAATTTTTTTATCTTCCCATTCAAAAAGTACATTTCTTTATCAATTTTCTTTAACTTATGGCTTGATTTATTCTCATATATATGAAAGAGGATTTGCTCTACTTCATTTGGAAAACAAGCTATTTCACCTTCAACGGTCAAACCACTACCGATGGAGAATTGGTAGAAGTTATACACCCAGGAGAATTCAATAGCGATTCGGGTCCCGATTTTTTTAATGCAAAAATTCGGATTGGGAATACCATTTGGGCCGGCAATGTAGAGTTTCACATAAATTCATCCGATTGGCTAAACCATAATCATCAGGCAGACTCTGCCTACGATAATGTAATTCTACACGTTGTGGTTAACAACGATAAACTCGTTGAAAACAGCAAAGGTAGAGCAATACCAACTCTCAAAATCAAGTATCCCGATGCTCTCGAATGGAATCTTATGCGCTTAACCAGCTCGGGGAAATGGATTCCCTGTGAGGAGAGCTTCACCTCATTCGATTCCTTTACACAGAGAATGTGGCTCGAATGCCTTTTGGTGGAGCGTTTGGAGCAAAAAACTAAGTATGTATTTGAACTTGTCGATAGCGCACAGGGCAGCTGGGAGGAGGCATTCTACCAGTCGGTAGCCCGAAGTTTTGGCTTAAAGGCAAATGCACTCCCATTCGAACTCTTGGCCAAGGCTATTCCTTTAAAGGTTTTAGCTAAGCATAAGGATAATCTCTTTCAGATTGAAGCATTGCTTTTCGGTCAATCGGGCTTATTGCTAGAGGTTGAATCTGCCGATAGCTATACATCGGCATTGCTGAAAGAATACCAATACCTTCAGCACAAGTTTAACCTTACGCCGATTCAAACTCATTTATGGAAGTTCCTGAGAATGAGACCAACCGCTTTCCCGACCATTCGGATAGCCCAATTCGCCAAGCTTATCCATAGCTCAACCTCCCTATTCTCAAAGATAATTGAAATTAATGATGACAAAGAGATTGTAAAGCTATTTCAAGTTCATACCTCAGAGTATTGGGAGAATCACTATATCTTTGATAAAAAATCAGCATCAATTGAAAAGAGAATAGGAAAAGACACAATTAGCATTATCGCAATCAACTCTTTAGTTCCATTTATTTTTGCCTATGGGATAAACAAAGGCAATAGTAGTTTGAAGAGCAAGGCAACAAAACTCCTTGAGAGCCTAAAACCTGAAATCAATAGCATAACCAAAGGATTTGAAAATTTGGGTGTTAAGCCCGAGTCGGCTTACGACACCCAAGCGTTGATCCAGCTAAAAACCTGCTACTGCGACCCCAAGAAATGCCTTTACTGCCATTTGGGTGCAAAGCTGCTATTGAAAAGCATTGAAATACCTTAACCCGAATTATTGACTGCCGGTAGGTAGGGCAGGCATTTTTGCCTACGGCGAATTCGCAAGCTCGGTTCCATCATTGGCTATGCCGAATTCACGTTAATTATAGCCTATCAGCTGATTCAAAACTCGAAATAGCTTATAAACTCTTTCATTTCGAAGAAGGAGAGAAGGTATAGCGCTTTTTAAGAAATCATGGCACAAGTATTCTTGAGCAAAAAATTCGAACATTTACTAAATTATATTCTAAGTTTTCTTATTTTTATACGCTAATTGTATTATTATAATCTCATTTAATTGAAAATTCTGATAACAGGTGCAAATGGTTTGATTAGCCGTAAGGCAATCCGTTTGCTTAGCCAAGGTAAAGATCATCAACTGTTTGCTACTTCGCAGAAAAGATTAAATTTCCCCCCTGAGGTCAATTTTTTTACGGTCAATCTGGTCTATTCCGATTTAAATCAGCTGATTGATACCATAAGACCCGAGGTGTTAATTCATTGCGCAGCCATGGCTAGCCCTGATGCTTGTGAGGTGGACAGGTACAGCTGCAATAAAATTAACGTTGAGGTTACAGCTCGTTTGGCATCGGCATGTAGGGATTACGGCGTTCACATGATTTTTCTTTCAACCGACTTTGTATTCGATGGGTTAAAGGGCGATTATACCGAAACCGATACCCCTTCGCCCATTTCGTATTATGGCGAATCAAAGATAGAGGCCGAAAATAGTATTATCGGATTGAATACCGGGGCTACAATTGTTCGTACATCACTTGTTTATGGGCATGATGAAAACCTATCCCGGCAAAATCTAGTCTTAAGGGTGATTGATAATCTTCAAAAAGGGAAGCCATACAGATTGCCTACCGATCAGCTAAGAGCCCCAACCGATGTCAATGATTTAGCCAGTGCTTTGAAAACATTTACCGAAAAAAAAATCGGTGGGGTATTCAATATTGTCGGTGCGCAAAAGCTATCGGTTTTCGATTTCGCAAGGCAAATCGCCGCCGTTTTTGGGTACAACGAATCGCTTCTGATTCCCATTTCTGCCAGCGAACTGGACGAACCTGCTAAGCGTCCCTTAAACTCCAGTCTCGATATTACTAAGGCGAAAAATATTATCGGATACAAACCCACTCCACTTATCGATTCACTAAAGAATTTAAAGCAGGAACTATTGGATTTTTAATCTAGCACCCTCGGTTGTTAATAAATTTTTATGCAATCTAATATAGCCTAAACACCCATAAATGTAAAGCTTTTAATAACGTAGCGAATAATATATGCTATAACTTGCATTTTTATTTCCAAAAAATATTATATCTTTGCGCCTCAAATTACGCATTTAAATACCCACTAATTATCAGTGTTATGAACTATTTGACTGCAGAAAAAAAGTTGGAATTATTTACCGAGTACGGAAAGTCTAATACCGATACTGGCTCCCCAGAGGGTCAGATAGCGTTATTTTCATACCGTATTAGCCACCTCACAGATCACCTAAAGACCCATCGGAAAGATTATGGGACTCAACGTGCGCTGCTGAAGCTAGTGGGTAAGCGGAGAAGGCTACTCGATTATCTTAAGGAACGTGATATCGAAAGATACCGTGCGATTATAAAAGCGCTAAACTTGAGAAAGTAAAAAGAAAAGGGCAATTCGAGGATTGCCCTTTTTTGTAATTATGCTAGCTTAGGTAAGCCGATTATCTCCATTGGCTATCCTTGCTGCTCTAAACTGGAAATTTTTGATTTATATTATTATTCATTTTTACTTAAGAATTATTGTATGTTTAAAGTTGTACAGAAAACGATTGATCTAGGTGATGGACGTGTTATCACCCTCGAAACCGGTAAACTTGCTAAGCAAGCCGATGGATCAATTGTTCTTCGAATGGGTAACACCATGCTGCTTGCCACGGTGGTAAGCGCAAAAGAAACTAAGGAAGATGTCGATTTCATGCCCCTTAGCGTTGAATACAAAGAGAAATATGCTGCCAGCGGTCGATTTCCTGGTGGCTTTATGAAGCGTGAGGCAAGACCTTCCGATTCTGAAATACTCGTTGCACGACTTATAGACCGTGCCTTGCGCCCACTATTCCCTGAAGATTTTCATGCAGAAAC
This sequence comes from Bacteroidales bacterium, assembly GCA_003818205.1. GTDB lineage: Bacteria > Bacteroidota > Bacteroidia > Bacteroidales > Tenuifilaceae > UBA8529. The sequence continues at coordinate 18,930 of RPRQ01000034.1, read as the reverse complement.
ATTTGTTACCATCAACCTGATTTCTGCCGAAAAAGATATTATGCCCGATGCTCTTGCAGGTCTTGCAGCATCAGCTGCTTTAGCTGTTTCTGACGTACCATTCCATGGTCCAATATCAGAAGTTCGGGTTGCTCGCATAAATGGTAAATTTGTAATTAACCCTAAATATTGCGATCTTGCTAATGCCGACCTCGATATGCTTGTAGGTGCTACCTACGATAACATACTAATGGTTGAAGGTGAGATGAAAGAGGTTTCTGAAGCCGTAATGCTTGAGGCAATTAAAATTGCTCACGAAGCCATTAAAAAACAGTGCGTTGCTCAGATTGAACTTGCAAAAGAACTTGGTGTTATAAAACGTACGTACTGCCACGAAACCAACAATGAGGCTTTAAAAACCGATATCCATAAATTCTGCTACGATAAAGTTTACAAGGTAGCTAAATCAGTGCTTCCAAAGCATGAACGGTCAGATGCTTTTTCTGCTATTAAGAAGGAATTTATCGAAACCATGCCCGAAGCGGAGCGCGAAGCCCAATTATTTTTGGTGAACCGTTATTACCATGATGTAGAGAAGGAGGCCATGAGGAATATGATTCTCGATGAGGGCGTTCGCCTCGATGGACGTAAAACCAATGAGATTAGGCAGATTGCCAGTGAGGTTGATTTTCTTCCTATGGCACACGGTTCAGCCCTTTTTACAAGAGGCGAAACCCAGTCGCTTACCACGGTCACTCTTGGGACTAAGCTCGATGAGAAAATAATTGACGAGGTTTTATATAAAGGAACCGAGAAGTTTACATTGCATTATAATTTTCCTCCTTTTTCAACCGGTGAAGCGAAGGCATCACGTGGCATTAGCCGTCGTGAGATTGGTCACGGCAATCTTGCTCATCGCGCTTTGAAGAGTATGGTGCCTACACCCCCCGAGAACCCTTACGCAGTTCGTATTGTAAGCGACATCCTTGAATCAAACGGCTCATCCTCAATGGCTACCGTTTGCGCAGGAACCCTCGCTTTGATGGATTCGGGTATTAAAATGAAGAAACCCGTTTCGGGTATCGCCATGGGGCTCATCACCTCAAGCAATAACTCCAAGTTTGCTGTTCTTTCCGATATTCTTGGCGACGAAGATCACCTTGGCGATATGGATTTCAAGGTTGCCGGAACGAAGGATGGTATCACCGCTACTCAGATGGATATTAAGGTTGATGGTCTTTCCTACGAGGTGTTAGCAAAAGCGCTTCAACAGGCTCACGAGGGAAGACTGCATATCCTTGGCAAGATGCTTGAAACCCTTTCTGAACCAAGGGCCGATCTTAAACCACATGCACCACGCATGGAACAGTTCCTTATCCCTCGTGAATCGATTGGTGCTGTAATTGGCCCAGGTGGTAAGGTTATACAGGAGATTCAGCGTGAGACCGGAGCAACAATCAATATCGAAGAGGTTAACAATAATGGTATCGTAAACGTATTTGCCGACAATGCCGAATCACGGGATGAGGCCGTTCGATGGATTAAAAATATTGTTGCAGTACCCGAGGTTGGTGAAATTTACAAAGGTAAAGTGAAGTCAATTCTTGCTTTTGGTGCTTTTATCGAAATACTTCCGGGAAAGGATGGCTTACTTCACATCTCCGAAATCGACTGGAAACGAGTTGATAAGGTTGAAGATGTTCTGAAAGAGGGCGATATGGTAGAAGTTAAACTTATTGAGATTGATAAAAAATCAGGTAAGTACAAGCTCTCACGTAAAGTTCTACTCCCAAAGCCAGCCAAGGAGCAGCAATCCGATAATGAGAAAAAAGCTTAATAATTTAACGTCAGTTCGATGTAAAAAACAAACTAAGTTCTAGAATAGCAATATCTTACTATAAAATCATTATTGGAATGATGCCTGCCTGTCGGCAGACAGGGAAAACTGGAATATTGGAAGAAAAAAGTTGTAAACAACTCCCAATATTCCATCATTCCAGTCTTCCAAAACCATAGTATTAACATTAAAGCGTTAACAGATAACAATATAACAAGCCATCTTATATCGAACTCACGTTAATTTAGCAAGGTAAATACGAAAAGGAGGGGAACCTCCTTTTTTTGTCTTCAAAAAACGGCAATCCATATCCACCAATGTGTTAATAATAAAAGAACATCATTACAAATTATTATATTTGAAACATTATTGTATTTTTGTAAATCATCAAAGAGTGTAACTGAAAAATTTAACTTCTATGAAAAAGTTAATTCCCATATTTCTGTCTGCAATCCTACTTATTTCCGTTTCGTGTTACAGGAATGGTGCGAAATACCCCAAAAGCAAGAAGGTTGACGTGGTTGATACCTATTTTGGCGTTAAGGTGCACGATCCTTATCGTTGGCTCGAAGATAACTCATCTAATGAGGTTGCCGAATGGGTTCAGGAGCAGAATGAGGTTACCAATAAATATCTAAGCGGGATACCTTTTAGAGATAAAATAAAAGAAAGGTTAACCGAACTTTGGAACTACTCCACCATGTCAACTCCATTTAAAGAGGGGGGCAAATATTTTTTCTATAAAAAAGAACCCGATCAGAATCAAAGCATACTCTATATACAAGAAACATTAGAATCAGAGCCTCGATTAATTCTCGATCCCAATAAGTTGAGCACTGATGGTACAGTTGCTGTTTCCGATGTAAGCGTATCTAAGGATGGAAAATACCTTGCCTACGCCATTGCCGATGGTGGTTCCGATTGGAGAAAGATTAAGGTTATGGATATTGCTACAGGGAGCGATCTTATTGATGAAATCAATTGGGTGAAATTTTCCGATATATCATGGTTCAAGAATGGATTTTTCTACAGCCGCTTCGATGCGCCCAAGGATGGCAAAGGGCTTGTAGATATTAGCCAGTATCAGAAGGTTTACTACCACAAATTGGGCGATGCACAGGAACAGGATGAGATTATACTTGGTAATAGCACAGTTCCATCGCTAATCTTTACCTCACAGGTAACGAGTAATGAAAAGTATTTAATTATCTATGAAGCGGAATCAACCTATGGCAACTCGATTTACATAAAGAATTTAACCTGTAACGATGGAATAGTGAAGTTGACCACAGGTTACGAGTTTGAATACAGGGTTCTCGATGATATAAATGACAATATTATTGTTTTAACCAACTATAAAGCGCCTAAATATAAATTGATTAAGATTAACGTAAATACGCTTGATGTGGGTAATTGGCGTGATATTCTGCCCGAGAAAAAGGAAGTGCTTGAAAGCTGTTACCTAATTGGAGGAAAAGTTGTTGCCAACTACATACAGGATGCAAAAAGCAAAGTCGAAGTTTACGATTTAAATGGCGAGAAGATTAATCAGATTGATTTCCCAACGCTTGGTAGATTTAACGGGATTAACGGAAATATTGATGATTCAGTTGCCTTCTACTCGTTCTCATCGTTCACAATCCCTACAATAGTTTATAAGTACAATGTTATCACCAATAAATCTTCGGAGTTTTTTAAGCCTGCCATCAACTTTAATTTTGATGATTATGAGACCAAGCAGGTATTCTACACCAGCAAAGATGGAACATCGGTGCCAATGTTTATTGTTTGTAAGAAAGGGATAGCATTGGATGGTAAAAACCCAACCCTGCTATACGGCTATGGCGGATTCAACGTGAGTTTACTACCTTATTTCAGCATCGACCGATTACTATGGTTGGAGAATGGTGGGATTTATGCTCAAGCCAACATTCGTGGAGGGGGAGAGTACGGCGAGAATTGGTATAAATCGGGAACAAAGCTGAATAAACAAAACGTATTCGACGATTTTATTGCAGCAGCCGAATACCTCATAAAGGAGAAGTACACAACACCCCGAAAGTTAGCCATTGAAGGTGCTTCAAATGGTGGTTTACTCATAGGAGCGGTTGTAAACCAACGCCCTGAGCTGTTTAAAGTTGCTATCCCCGAGGTTGGTGTTATGGATATGGTTCGCTTCGACAAGTTTACCATTGGTAGTTTATGGATTAACGATTTTGGCTCAAGTGCCGACTCATTACAATTCATCAACCTTTACAAGTACTCCCCTTTGCATAATGTACGCTCAGGGGTTCGTTACCCTGCTATCATGGTAACAACAGCCGATAGGGACGATAGGGTCGTACCTGCACATTCATACAAGTACATTGCTGCTGTGCAGGATAAGCAGCGCCATAGCCGAAATCCATCCTTGATTAGAATTCAGACAAGGGCTGGTCATGGGGCGGGTACTCCTACATCAATTCTTATAGGTGAGGCTACTGATATATATTCGTTTACCTTTTATAATTTAGGTGAAGAACTTAAGTAATAGATTCAATCCATATTGTAAATCAGGAGCTGGGAAACCAACTCCTTTTTTATTGGAGATACCCAAGTCTCAAAAACAAAAATGTTGAAGGGATATGAAAAGACCATAATATCCAATTATCTTGGAATTATCCAGAAAGGTAACATCTATTTTTATCAACAATTCTTTAATTTACTTTCTTAGCTGTATTTATAAACACAATTGGTTTTGTTTCGAATAAGTCTGATTATCTTAAACTTAAAGAACCTTTTTTTGACCAAAAGTATAAAAATAGTATGTATATGGTTACTTTTTAGTGATGATTCCAATATTTTAAAACATAACCCTTCTTTTTTTGCAAAAAGAGTAGTATGTTTGTAAGTCATTACACATTAACGCAGAAAACCCAAACAAAAAATACGTAGAATATGAAAAGAATCAGGTTTCAACATCTAGCATTCATCGCTGTAGCTGCTCTTATTTTAATTGGCTGTGGCGGGGTTGAAAAGATGAAACAACTTCCCGAAGGCGTAAGCTTTAAGCTTACCCCAAACCCATTAGAGGTTCATGGCAATAAGGTTAAAGCAACTATTGAAGGTGTAATACCTGCAAAGTATTTTAACAAAAAGGCTATTGTTGATGTAACTCCAGTATTGATTTATCAAGGTGGAGAGCTACCTCTAACCGTTAAGGTTTTACAAGGTGAGGAAGTACAAGCTAACAATCAAGTTATTAACTACGAAGCAGGCGGAAGCTTTAAGCACGAAGTTGAATTTGATTATAAAGATGAAATGTTCAGCTCTGAGCTTGAACTTCGTTTCGTTATATCCTATAAGGATAAGAAAATACCTTTCGATGCTCCTTATAAACTAGGAAAAGGTGTATTAGCTACCTATAAGCTTGTTGACATCGATCCTAAACCTACTATGTTAAAGGATAACAAATTCGAAAGAATAGTTCCCGATAAAAAAGAAGGTCAAATCAACTTCGTAATCTCAAAAGCAGATGTTCGTAAATCGGAGCTAACAAAGGAAGAAGTAAAAATGCTTCAAGATTTTATTGCAAAATCAATCGTTGATTCTACAAAAGAGTTTAAAGGTGTTAGCGTTTCTGCTTATGCTTCACCCGATGGACCAGAAGCTGATAATGAGAAGCTATCCTCGGAACGCGGAAAGAGCACCGAGAAATGGGTTAATGACATTTTCAAGAAAGCAAAAGTTGATACCAAAGCTACAAACTATGTAACCGTTCAATCAACCTCTGAGGATTGGGAAGGTTTCCAATCATTAATTAGTGCTTCTGATGTTCAGGATAAAGAGCTTATCCTTCGTGTACTTTCAATGTACTCAGATCCTGCAGTTCGTGAGAAAGAGATCAAGAACCTATCTAAAGTTTATTTAGTTCTTGCCGAGAAGATTCTTCCTCAGCTACGTCGTTCAAAGATGATCGCTAACATCAACCTAGTGGGTTATTCTGATGAGCAGCTAAAAGCCATGATTGAAGGTAATACTTACGATAGTCTTCAACTTGAAGAGATTATGTACGGAGTTACTTTAATCGCTGACGCTGATAAAAAGATTGAGGTTTACAATAAAGTTGCAGCAAAATACAATGATATTCGCGCTATCAACAATGTTGCATACCTTTACCTGGTAAAGAAAGATTTAGCTAACGCTAAAGTTGCTCTTGAGAAAGCAGCCGCTTCAACCGAGCCTTCAATTATCAATAACCGTGGTTGTGTTACATTGCTCGAAGGCGATATTGATGGCGCTGAAAAATTATTTGCTTCTGCTACCAATGCTGGTCCAGATGTTAAGTATAACCTAGGTATCATTGCTGTTATCAAAAACCAATACCCAGCTGCTGTTGAGTATCTTGCAGGTTCCGATTCTTTCAACCAAGGCTTATCGTTACTATTGGTAGGAAAAACTGATGCTGCTAAGAATACCTTCCAAAAGGTTGATACTGCAAAAGGTTTCTACGGATTAGCTGTTGTTGGTGCTCGCATGACCGATGAGTCAATGGTTCTTAACAACCTACGTACCGCTATTGGTAAAGATGCTGCTCTAAAAGCTCGTGCCAAGAATGACCTTGAATTCCGTAATTATTTCCAAAACGATGCTTTCAAAGCTATTGTTGAGTAAATAGTATATCATTAAATGAGAAGAGGTTGCTTTATCAAGCAGCCTCTTTTTTTTAAGCGTATGATAAGCGTTTCCGAAGTCTAAACACTCGTGGGCGTTTAAAATGGCTTTATTATCTGTCGTCAGCTAAGCGGATTTTAAGAGGGATGAGTCTCAAACACATCACATCAATCCCAATAGATAAAACAATGTGTTAGCAGTATTTCTATTTCGTTTTAAGGTATTTGTTAATCGCGTCTGCCCAGTCTTTTAGGTTGTATTCATACATGCTTTGTATATGAACTTTATTCAACTCATTTCCTTTTATATTTAGCCCTATAAATGTATAAGTTACAGTCACATTAGTTTTGTCTTCATTATTATACTTACTACACTTTACTGTTATTGTCCAATACCTATTCTCTGTTGAAACCAAATATTGAATTAGGTGTAAATCTTTTTCATATTTAGAAACCCGCCATAAAAACTCCGTTTCATCATCACGTCCATCCGTTTTAAAGGTAGTTCCTTCTTCAATAACCTCTTCTGAAGGATAAATTAAAATCGGATTCCATGTTGGCTCCCACTTTCTTTCTTCAAAAGCTCCGAATAGCGGGAAAACTATTTCAATTTTTCCACTAACCACAAATGTTTCGGTTCTTGATACTTTTTCTGCTTTGAAAATGTCATTTTTCATAACTACATGTTTTGTACACCCGTTCGTAGAAAGGATATAAGTTAAAAATACTGTAACTATTCAGCATTAGGCGAAATAAAAAACCACGGAGACACAGAGAAAATAGAGAAACACAGAGATGATTATTCAATAAAAAATATTGGCATTGCATATCGTAAGCCAGTTTGCCAAGCTGTTTCAAGGTTATTTCTCTGTGATTTGTGAAACAATTATTGAAATTAAACTCTGTGATCCCCGCCTGCCAAGGCTCGGCGGGCAGGTCAGTGTCTCCGTGTTGAATAGTTACAAAATAATTACTTTTCTCGTGCTGCAAAGTAAAATATCTAAAGCAGTTTTTTCATTTACATTTGTCGATAAATCGTTTCCGTGCTCTACTTAGCTGCGTAGAAGTAATTCCTAAGAAATTTGCAATATGGTAGTGTGGTATTCGGTTTATTAGATTAGGATACTCTTTCAAGAAAAGCTCATACTTTTCCACTGAATCTAAATTCAGAAGTGAGACCAATCGTGATTGCAATTGATTGTTTAGCTTTTGAAATGCTAAATTGATAATATCTGTAATTTCTTGATTTTTATTAACGAGAGACATTACCGTTGAGTAATCAGCCGTTGAAATGCTACAATTCTCCAACGCTTGTATAGTCATTGCGGCTTTCACGTTTGGTATATAACTACCGATAACCATGTCTCCCTCTTGATAAAAATGAGTAGTAATCTCATTTCCATCGTTATCTACGACAAATCCTCGTAATACTCCCTTTGTAAGCCTGCCAATCCGTGTACATCGATTGCTATACTCTAAAAAGGTCTCCCCTTTTTTCAGAAAAATCGTATTATGTAATGATTCTACAAACATTTTATTCTTTTTAAAAATATGTAACCATTCACCACGGAGACACAGACCTGCCTGCCGCCTGTCTGCCGGTAGGCAGGGTAGGCAGGTCTGTGTCTCCGTGGTTTATATTTCATTTCATAGTATTGCTGAATAGTTACCAAAATACTAATATTGTTTCATTGAGAAAAAAATACTGACAGCTATTTATTCAGCTTCGAAAAGAAATCCCATAACACAATTCCTGCCGAAACGGCAACGTTGAACGAGTGCTTTGTCCCGAATTGTGGAATTTCAATGCACTCATCGGAGAGGTTAATTACCTCTTGCTCTACGCCCCGGAGTTCATTACCGAAAACTAAAGCGTATTTGCGGTTTATGGTTGGTTTAAACTTCATCAGATCAGTGCTGCCAACCGTTTGCTCAAGCGAAATCACTTTATAGCCATTCTCCTTGAGCCATACAATGGCATCCGCTGTTTTTTCGAAATACTCCCAAGCAACCGAATCTTCTGCCCCTAACGCTGTTCGATGAATCTCCTTGTTAGGAGGAGTTCCTGTAATTCCACATAGAATAATCCTTTCAACGAGTAGGGCATCGGATGTTCTGAATACTGAACCAATATTATTAAGGCTTCGAATATTGTCAAGAACTACTATTATTGGGGTCTTTGAAGTACCTTTGAACTCTTCAACTGATTTACGGTTCAGCTCTTTGTTCTCTAGTTTTCTTTTATCGGTCATTGTTTTGATTTTTTACAAATGTAAATAAACCTTTTTTTGTAATTTAGAGGCTGCTTAAACAAAAACTTATTCTATGAATATTCATGAATATCAAGCTAAGCAATTACTCCAAGAATCTGGAGTCCCTGTCCCTATGAGCATTCTTGCCTATACGCCTGAAGAGGCAGTAGATGCCGCAAAGAAAATATTCGAACAGAGCGGCACGAATGAGATTGCCGTTAAGGCTCAAATCCATTCAGGCGGTAGAGGCAAGGGTGGTGGGGTTAAGATTGCCCATAACTTAGATGAGGTTGAGAGGTATGCTAAACAGATATTGGGCATGACTCTAATTACTCACCAAACGGGTCCTGCGGGTAAATTTGTTCGCAAGGTTATTGTTCAGCAGGGGATATACAAACCGGGGACCTCGGAGGTTAAGGAGTACTATGTTAGTATTCTGCTCAATCGTGCAACTGGGCGAAACATGATTGTTTATTCCCCTCAGGGAGGGATGGACATTGAAGCGGTGGCAGCACAAACCCCTGAATTGATTTACAAAGAGGAGATTCACCCTCTGGGTGTTCAGGTTTTCCAAGCAAGAAGAATTGCTTTTAACCTTGGGCTAAAGGATAAGGCATTCTCTCAAATGGTGAAATGCGTGATAGCCATGTACGATACCTACATTAAAAATGATCTCTCATTGCTTGAAATAAATCCATTGGTTAAAACCTCGAACGAAGATATTTTTGCTGTTGATGCCAAGGTTAATATTGAAGATAATGCCCTTTATCGCCATCCAAATCTGGAACTCTTACGTGATAAGGATGAGGAGGATCAGGCAGAGGTTGAAGCGGGTGAGAATAATCTGAACTTTGTAAAGCTCGATGGGAATGTAGGCTGCATGGTCAACGGGGCAGGTTTAGCCATGGCTACCATGGATATTATTAAGCTATCGGGTGGCGATCCTGCCAATTTCCTTGATGTGGGCGGTGGTGCGAATGCAAAAACGGTAGCAGCAGGATTCCGCATAATCCTCAAAGACCCAAATGTTAAAGCAATTCTCATTAATATTTTTGGTGGAATTGTTCGCTGCGATAGGGTAGCCCAGGGTGTTGTTGATGCTTACAAGGAGATTGGTAATATCTCTGTTCCTGTTATCGTTCGTTTGCAGGGTACAAATGCTAAGGAGGGTAAAGACTTAATCGATCAATCAGGGCTTAAGGTATCCTCTGCAATCTCGTTGCAGGAAGCAGCCGATTTGGTGAAGAAGACGGTAAATTAATAAAAACAAGCACAGAGGCACAGAGCCGCATAGTTTTAAATAATATTGCTCTGTGTCTTTGTGTTTAAATAGCTTTATTTCTTTTCCGTAGAGCAAGTATTGCATCCCATAACGGTGTAGAGCGGACAGAAATTAATAAAAGCGGTAATTAGCGGAACGACGGCTAATAATCCCCACCAGCTTTGATAGACAATCCCAATGGATGCGATTATAATTCCTATGATTACCCTGATAATCATATCAACTTTTCCAACATTCTTTTTCATTTGTTTTGGCTTTATGGTTTACTGTTAAACAAATGGGAGAGGGGAATGTTTATTTCCAAATCACAGGTTTTCTTCTAATAGGCATGGTCATACACCTGGCGCCGCCTCCTCCACGGGGGAGTTCGTTTCCATCGATGGTAAGAACAAATTTTTCGTAATCTTTCAGATTTATCTTATCGGCGAGTACATCTTTGGCTCGGATAATATCAAACCCATTTCTATTCATTTCGTCCATGGTGTAGGTATTTCGTGCATAGCCAATAACCTTGCCTGGTCCAATGGCAAAGAAGTTTGCACCGCTATGCCACTGCTCCCTTTCCTGTATCCATTGATCGCGTGCTCCACCGCAAATTATGGGTTTCATATCCATTCCAAGGCTTTTAAGTGCGGTAAGCATGTTTTCAACAGTTTTAATCTCCAGCACCTTACCATTCTGAATGGTAATCTGAACGGTTTGGTAACGATTTGGCTTAAGGATAACGGGTTCGAATACCATACATTTATCTATATCGAGCAGGGTGAACACCATGTCGAGGTGGATGAAAGATTCAGGTGATTCAGGTAGCTCCTGAACGATAATATATCTTTTCCCTTTATCGTTTTTCGCCACCAATTGCCTAAGGATAAAATCGATAGCCTGAGTTGTGGTTCTTACGCTATTGCCAATGAGTAGAATATCATCACGAGCAATTAGAACATCGCCCCCCTCAATGGTTGTGCTGTTGGTGCATCCATAGTCCAATGGGTTAATGGTTGTTGTAGAAAAAGCGCCAGAGTGTTTAAATATGGCCTCCATGATAATGCACTCTAAATCCCTAACCCTGTTAGCCATTCGTGAGATTAAAACCTTATCACGTATCGAAATTGAGGCGTCTCTAGTGAAGTAGAAGTTATAAAGTGGGGGTAAGGAGAATCTTTCGTGGCTTAAAAAGCTTGTTAGATCATTCCTTTTTAGCGGTACCCCTTCAATGAGTAGGTTAGCAAGTTCTTTCGGGGAAATGCTAAGCAGCTCATCGATTAAGTATGTGGCATCTTCGTGCTTGCAGATGGTTGAAACGAGCTCCTGCTTCGAGTTATCCTTTGAAAGAACCTTCACGAGTAAATCCTGTACCTGATAGGTTTTAGAGACTTTGGATAGCACTCCGCTTAGCTGTGAGTATTCCTTTTTTGCAATGGAAAGGTTAAGAATATCGCTATAGAGCGCACGTTGTGCGTTCTGCGGGGTCATATTTTCAACCTCAGCACCAGGGGTGTGCAGGATTACACCCTCCAATTCGCCAATCTCTGAATTGATTTCTATTTTAACCTCGTTACCCATATCTTTTCTATTTTCGGTATAAATCAACGATGTAAAAATACAGCAATATGACGAGATTAAAAAAACGACATTGTTAATTTAACGTGAGTTCGATATAAGAAATAGTGGTAATGCTCTAAAATGGAATTTGTTACAAATTTTTCATTTGGAATTGGAATGGTGGAACAGTGGAATAATGGGGTTTCTTCTAACATTTTTCTTCCAATATTCCATTTTTCCACTCTTCCAATTAATCATTAAGGATATAATGATAATAAACAAGTAGTTAAGTTGATTCTTACGTCGAGCTCACGTTAATTTAATATAGTTTTGTATGTTTGGAGACTGTTAAACTATAGCGCATATTATGAGACAATGTCCAAAATGTAAATCAGAGGAGTTATGCAAAGATGGTATAGCTAAGCATAAGGAACGATTCAGGTGCAAAGGATGTAATTTTAGGTTTACTGTCGAACATATAGGGAAGCCAGAATTATTAAAGAGGACTGCACTGATTCTATATTTAGAAGGGCTTGGTTTCAGGTCTATAGGCCGCTACTTGAAAATAAGCCACGTTGCAGTCTATAATTGGATTAAAGAGTATGGAGAAAGGCTTGATGAATTAAGGTCATCAGAAGGAATAGAGGTGGTTGAAATGGATGAAATGCATACATATGTTAGTTCAAAAAAAATTGCTGTTGGATATGGATTGCTGTTGATAGACATGGCCAAAGGTTCGTCAATTGCGTTATTGGCGCAAGGAGTACCAGGGTCGGAGAAAAGCTTTGGAAAAAAATAAGAGGCAAGGCGGTAGGGATAGTAGCAACAGATTATAGGCAGCCATATGAAACATTTATTCCCAAAGAAAAGCATGTGCCAACAAAAGCCGGAACCTATGCGGCTGAAGGGTATAATAGCTTATTTCGTCATTTTTTAGCTAGGCTTCGAAGGGAAACAAAGTGTTATACCAAAAGTCATAAAATGTTACTATACTCCGTTTTATTGCTAATGTCCAAATGGAACAAAGATATAGCTATACTAAATTAACAATGCCCAAAAATTTAATATTATGATAAAAAAATATTTACTCTTATTGTTCCTTGTAATAATCCCTTTATTAAGCAGTGCTCAGCAGGAGGTTTCGATTATTCCTGCTCCTCAAAACTGCAAACTTGGGGACGGATATTTCAACCTTAGCGGTAATAATAAATTATTTGCCGATAGGCCTTTTGAAAATGAATTACATTTCTTGCAAAAGGAATTGTTAAGATATAGGGGTATTACAACCGCAATTTCCTGTGAAGATAAAAAAGCAACCATTCTGCTGAAAAAAGCAGATTGTCAAAATTGCCTTTATCAAATCGAAGTAAATCAGCATAGAATAACAATATCATCAAATTCTGATCAGGGAATATTTTACGGGGTTGTTTCGCTTCTTCAACTTGTAAATAATGCAAAAACTGTTGAACAAAGCTTGCAAATCCCATGTATTACGGTAAAAGATTTTCCTGAAATGGGATGGAGAGGGTTGATGCTTGATGAATCGCGCCACTTCTTTGGTAAGGTAAAAGTCAAATCAATTCTCGATTGGATGGCGTATTATAAGCTTAATTGGTTTCATTGGCATTTAACCGATGAGCCTGGATGGCGTATCGAAATTAAGAAATATCCTAAATTGGCTTTAGTCGGGGGTGTTGGAACTTTTACTAATGCTAGCTCGCCAAGCCAGTATTATACGCAAGAAGATATAAAAGAGATTGTAGCTTATGCTAAGGAACGAAAAATAGAAATTATCCCTGAGATTGATATGCCTGGTCATGCTACCGCTGCCAATCGGGCTTATCCTGAATTCAGTGGTGGTGGTTCTGAGAAACACCCTGAATTTACTTTTAATCCGGCAAAGGAAGGTACTTACCAATACCTGACGAACATTTTAAAAGAGGTTAACGTCTTGTTTCCATCCCAAATGATTCATTTGGGTGGAGATGAAGTAAGCTTTGGGATAGAGAGATGGAAAGCTGATTCTAGCATCCAACAATTAATGAAAATAAAGAAGCTTGCTGACTTAAAAGCCGTAGAGAATTATTTTATGCAAAGGATGGCGGATTCCCTAATTTATTTAAATGCGAAAGTTTTAGCATGGGATGAAATGGCTGAAGTCGACCTTCCTCGAAACCGGAGCATCATTTTCTGGTGGCGACACGATAACCCCGGACAACTTAAAAAGAGTCTTGAGAATGGATACCAAACGGTTGTCTGTCCCCGATTACCTTTTTATTTCGATTTTGTTCAAAAAGATGATCACAGGTTCGGTCGAAAATGGGCAGGAGGTTTTAACGATCTTCAAAGTGTTTACGACTTTTCGATATCTAAGCTTTCAATTGATTCTAAATATCTTCTGCAAATATTAGGCGTTCAGGCTAATATCTGGACAGAGACCATCATTAATGAACAGCGGCTCGACTATCTAATGTTTCCTCGTATTGCTGCTTTGGCTGAAACATCTTGGTCGTCTGCTAAAGGCAAAAATTATGATAACTTTCTTCTCCGGTTAAAACCACATATTGAACTATATAAACAACAGCGAATTTACTATTTCGATCCATTTGAACCTGGTAATCACCCTGAGCCTGTTTTATGGTGATTTCCCGTGCAAAAGCAGATGGAGTTTAATCTCTTTGGGGTTCAATTCTCCGCCTTTGGGCGCATATTTTAGCCTTGTGCGAAGGCTCTTTGATACCCCGACCGCTTGCGGCGGGGTAGTTCATGTGCGCCCAGCATGGGCGATAACTTGGCGGTGCAAGACAATACTCCGTTTTATTGCTAATGTCCAAATGGAACAAAGATATAGCTATACTAAATTAACAATGCCCAAAAAACATAGAACTCGAAAGACTATTATGGTTACATTCTAAAAAGAAACGTTTACCAAGCGAATGAAGAGGTTAGTCAAAACAAAGGTTAATTAAGGTAAACTAGAGTTAAATTTGAGCGTGAGAAAAGCAGTTAATGCTTAAATCTCCGGTGGTTAATTAGTTGTTTAGCAAGAAAGGGTCTGCGAAAGTAGGCCTTTTCTCTTTTATTGTGCGCCGTGCATACACATTACCTTGAAGGTGTAAGTCCTTTATGGAGGTCGGTAGTTACCAACCATTAGCCGAGAGCAAGGGTGTCCGCTGCGAAGCGGAATCTGAAGGAAGCTGGAGGCAAAGGCCCGAACCTAGGAACACGAACTGTATCACGCATATCCAATAGGACGAGATTGCAATACAAATCGAAGCCCCATAACTACCCGGATAATGGAGTGTAAATACAGAGGTTACATGGGATGAAGGTGGATGAGTTTACCACGGGAGGCCTGGCGAACGTGCCGAAACGCAGTATGAAGCACGGATAACAATTGCTGCCAGGAGTCAGCAGAGGACATAGTACCGAAGTTCGCGATGCTTTGGGAAGGTCTGAACCTTGCAATGAGAAAGTAAATGAATGTTACCTTGAGAGCCTTTAGTCATCAGATGTTTGAAAGAGACTCCTTACAAAAAGATAGGACGGTATCCGAAAGATATGTAAGAGTGATGTTTCTCGATGGGATAACTGAAAACAACATCTCATACATCTCATGGTGTCAAAGCAAGGAATCGCCGTATACCGAACGGTACAGCCTGTCCCGCTCTGCGGAATACGGTGGTGTGAGAGGTCGGAAAATAAAATAGGAGGAAAACTATTTTATTTTCCTCCTACTCGATTAGAATACACATTAGAAAAGGGTAATCGATAAGATGATTTTAATCATTTAGGAAAAGTGGGTATTAAAGTGATCACAAAATCGGGATCAATCTAACTACAATAGAAACAGTTAAATTGTAAATAATTTGACGCTTTTTGTCTGATTTTAGCGACCATTGAATTGAACGAATTTCAGGAGCATGGTTTATTGTGTAATCATTTGCAACTAGCCAAGTTTTTGAAACTTTATTATAATATCTAAACTTCAATTTAAGCACCTGTAATTGTGAAATAACAACTCTAGTCAGTTTCTCATTTGCCATTGAACCAACTAAATTTCTCATTCTTCCACCTAATGTCAATAAGTAACGATAAATTAATTCATCAATATATTGTTTGCCTGCGGGTTCAAAAAATTCCTTAATGAATTCAAGGAGAATTTCATTTGTAACTATTCAGCCACTAAAATTTATTCAACACCTGATATAAATGCCACAGATTATTCGCATATTTTTATTTTTTTACTGATGTTAAAAATTAACAATCTGTGAACCTGTGGCTTAAATAGGGTGAATAATTACCTTCATTTAAATCCTCAGTGGTTAAATCGTTATTTGCTTTAACAGAAACTCCTGTAGAAGGCAATCGCAATCAGTTAGTAATTGTAATGAGAACCGCTGAAAAGGGTGGCTTTATGGTTTAAGCGCTACCAGAGGGAACGTATATTGTGACCTTTACGAAGAATGGTTACAAAGAGTAAGTGGTAACGGTGTCGGATGGGGAGATGAGCGAATAGAGTGTTTAACTAACGAAAAACTAAGTAGGAAACCTTGCATTCGCAGGGTTTCCTACTCATAGGGGTTGCTTTAGCGTTTTATTACCAGCTGCTGCTGGTAAACGTTTTTCCCATCATTTATCTCAACGATGTAGATACCATTTCTAAGGTTGCTTACCAGGATGGTAGCCGTTTCCCCAGATTTCTTTACGCTAGCCTTTAGCATTCCGGAGCTATCTAGAATACGGATGGTGTAAGCGCTCGTTGAAATGAATTTCGCTGTTTGCGTTGCAGTACCTGTTAATGATGTAGAGGCAGTATTTTCCCCGCGGCTAATCGCTAATGTGATATTCTCGGTAGCTGGATTGGGATAAATGGTAAAGGCATTATAGCCAGAACCAGATGGAGCGGAGACCTCGGCACGTCTAATATAAGATACCCCGCATGCGTTTACGGCTGCAACATCGATGTAGTAAACATGGTCGTAGTCATTCTGATACCGCCGGAAGACAACTTTGGTATTTGGTGTATTATTAAATTTCAGGGCACCATCTAGGTACCATTTGTAGGCGGTAGCATTGGGTACCCCATCGATGTATGCTGTGATCCTACCTGGCGGAAAATCAAATGCAACGGTAATAGGCTCTGGTATAAGTAAGCCGGTGGTAACACTAGAAGAGTTAAATGCAGTCCCGCAACCCGAATCAAAAGTTGCCTTTACCCAACCGTACCCATTATCCCCGTTGGATATAAAAGTAGCAGAATTACCCGATGCCGATAGCAGGCTTAGATTGCTGCTTTGACCCCATAAAACCGTACACCCCGAGGGTAGGTTGGTAACGGTATAGGTTGCGCTGGAGGTGCAAACAGCGGTGGGACCAGAGATGCTGGGGGATGGAATCGTAAGCGTTTTAATAATTAGCTTGCTCCGGGGCGATTCCCCCTCAGCCCCCTCAGCCGAGATGTAGTAGGTATAGCTGGTATTTGCTGCTAGCCCGGAAACAGGGAGTGAGGTAGATGAAGTGTATGTTGGATTCTCCCCATTCTCAGATCGGGAAACGATATACCGGGTTGCCCCGGGTGTAGAGGCCCAGGTTAGGGTAGCGCTGCAGTAGCTGATGCTCGCAGCAGTAAGGTTGGTTGGAGCCGAAACCTTGGTTCTGGTGGCTAACCCCGGTGATGTTTTGGAGTTGGTGGCCACATCGGTTGCGGTTACCGTTGCGGTGTATTCGGTATAGCCTGCGAGGTTGCTAAACGTGTAGGAGGTGCTAATATCCTTGGCATCGGCGGATTTGGTCTCTTTAGGTGTACCATCCGGATTTTTCAGCACAAGGGTGTAGCTCTTTATGCCATTCACACCGGCACCGGCGTTCGCATTGGTGTACTCGACCGAGCGATCATCGTAGCTGTTGAAGTTTATGGCAATGGAGCTGCTCGTCTTGCTCGAAATGTTCACGCTCGGGGTTTGGGGCGGGGTGTTGTCAACGATAATATTAAAATCTCCTCCTTGAAAAGGGGAATTGGTAGTACCCTTTCTTGCGTTGAAATAAGGGTTAAAATAATATTTGTTTTCATCGGTATTCGCAGGGACATTGACTGTTAGTAGAAAAACTACCGTTTGGTCCTTAACGATGGCGTAGCTGTTAACATCAATGGTAAACCAATCAGCCCAAGTAGAAAAAGAGAGGTCCTTGTCGATAGAAATGGTTAACGTTTCGTTGATGTTACTTTTTACCTTGATCTGCATCTGAAAGCTACCCCCTGCTTTAATGGGTTTGCACAGTTTTTTGAAGGGATCGGTGGATGGGCTTGTTACCGTAAAATTTTGTGCGGATGATGCTAATGACATTCCCAGCACAATTACGGAGAGGATCGTAGATAAATACTTATTCATTTTAAAAGTTTTAAGGGGTTAATAGTAAGGTTAAAGTGTAATTTGTATTTAGTAATAGAGTGCATAAAGGTTTAAATACTTGTTACTCTAGTCTTTAATGCATCGGATGGATCTTCCAGTTGCCTTAGTATCAGCCTGTTTAATAATGCTATTAAAATCTGGATCTAAGCTGTAGTACCAGATTTGAATTGGATTTCTCTCTGATTTGGTCCAGTAGTCTCCAACATAGCTGATGAAAGCAAAAGTGCCATCCGAGGAGTATCTGATACCCCCTGGCACCGCTGTAAAACCGCTGCTGTTGGTTGCGCGGTTAGAGCGCCCCCAGTGTAAAGTCCCCGCCTCCTTGAGCCTGCCGCCAGCAATAGGGTTTCCACCATATTCATTGGTTATGGCATCACCAGCGGCAACAAATTCAATCAGGGAGTTCCATTCTGCGTCAGTGGGTACATGCCACCCAGGGGGGGCAATGCCTCGGCTATCGGTAGCCGCATAGCCGTTGTACAGTAGTCCATTGGTGGCAATGCTATCAACGTCGTTGGTGTTCTTGTAGCTGCAGTACGCTCCAGTGGTAAGATTGCCCCACTGCCAAATATTCATTTCCCCCTTTTCATTGGGTATGGGGTCACCGTTCTGGTAGTGGGTAACCCTAAGGTTCTCCGCCATCCATGTTTGGGTCCCAATGGTAATGGTCTTGTACTCGTTGCCGTCAATGTCGGTAACCGTTCCGTACTCCTTGTCGGGGTTGAATACAGCGGTGGTTTTGCCCTTGCGGGCCGGGGAATCGTCCTTGCAACAGGTTGCCAAGCTTAAAGAGAGCGCAAGGGCTAAGAAAGAAAATATAAACGTTTTTGAATTCATAAAGAGTATCTGTTTAAATTATACCGCTCGTTTAATAGGAAGGGGCTTTAAATTGTTACTTTAACTACCTCTAATGTAGGCTTATCGCATAGGAAGGCTACCACTACTAATACACCTTGATCTGCATCTGAAAGCT
>RPRQ01000033.1 GCA_003818205.1 Bacteroidales bacterium | reverse complement strand
TAGGTTCATCAGGCAGGTATCACATACCCCCCTATACTATACCATATTTTTAGATTATGTATATTGCTGGTATTATGCCAATTAAATATCTTTAGGTTGACGGCTATGCCTTTTAAGGCGGAGTCAAAGGGATAAAGGGTATTGGCTTTAGCCCAACATCGATTAGAATACGAGTGACAGAGTAAAATGAACTCAACATTTATCATCTTTTTAGAATATTCCTTAAAAAGGGATAAACAAAATGTAGGGCTAAAGCCCATCGAACTTAATGATTACAGCCTCCGCCTTAAAAGGCGGAGTTATTGATTCAACCCTTAATTCGCATTATTAATTAAAATCAGCGAACCTGTGGCTAATTATTTGTTTTTTTCTAATTTCACCAATATTATGGGCAGACACTACTTTGGTGAACTACAATTAATGCGGGTTTCAAGTTTACTGCTAAATAATTTAAAACATCTAATAATAACCACCTATGACAATACTTATTATCATAAACGATGCCCCTTATGGAGGTGAGAGTGCTTATAATGCGCTGCGTTTGGCAAATCAGATAAAGAAGGATTCTCCTGATTCGGAGGTTCGGGTATTCTTAATGGCCGATGCTGTTACATGCGCTATCCCCAACCAGAAAACACCTGATGGGTATTACAATATCGAGAGATTTTTGAAGGGATTGGCAGCCAAAAAGTGCCCCATTAGACTTTGTGGAACATGTATCGATGCCCGAGGTTTGGGTGATGCTAAGTTTATCGATGGTTCTATGCGAAGCAATCTTGCTGAACTATCCGATTGGGTAATTACTAGCGAAAAGGTATTAACATTTTGATTGGCACATTAACCCGCTTTATTGACTTCGTTGAGTTCGCAAGCTCGACGAAGTCAATAAAGCGGGTTAATACCATTTGTAGCATTTTAATCCGATTACAAAAGTAATTAGCCCAAAGCCATTTAGGATTAGTATATACTTCCATACCTCTGCAAATCCAGCCCTTTCGTTGAAGATTGCTTTTACCCCATCGGCAAGCATGGTTAAGGGTAGCGCCTGAATGAATGGGATAACCGCATCGGGGAAGTTATGGTAGCTGAAATATATACCCGAAAGTAGCATCATTGGCATAACTATGAGATTGATCAGCCCATTTCCGATTTGTGTTTTTGCAGTTCTTGAGGCGATTAGCACTGCTAATCCTGAGAAACCTAGTATTCCTGATAGAAATAGGACTATTAAGGCAAGAATGCTTCCCTCAACCTTTATGTCGAAGTAGTAGTAGGCGAATGCGAAAATTATTGCCGCTTCGGCAAAGCAAAGTACAATTCTTGCCGAAATATGCGATAGTATGTACTCCCATTTGGGCATAGGCGTTGCCACCATCCTGCGAAGCAGTTTTTTTGTTCTCGCCTCAATTAGCGTGTAGCTAATCCCCCACATGGTTGACATCATAACGTTCATGGCGATTAGCCCTGGAATAAGAAAGTCAATATAGCGAGTCCCTTTCTCGGTCATGGGTTTGATTTCGGCTTGCTGAATTGTTGTATTTTTACCGTTGAACAGCGATATTAGCTGAAGATATGCGAGTTGCCCCTCGGAGCTGTATTTGTCAAAATGATACTCCAGCTTACCCTCGTTAATCGCTATGATTAACGGAGCATTTCCTCGTTTAACCATCAACTTTGCTTGTTCCCAGCTAGCAGGTTTAAGCCTGAAATGGGTTATTCCAAGGTTTTCGTTACCATAGCTAATGTTGTAGGTATAGGTTTTACTGATCGAATCTAGCCTTTTCTCAAAATGATTGCTTTTGCACAGCATCTCAAAAGCTGATGTTGATTTCCTTTCGCTGATTACAAGGGCAATGGTTTTGGTTGTTTCAGGCTTTTTGCTAAATGCAATACCTAGCCCCCAGGCCATAAGAATTGGAAAAAGGAATGACCAAAATAGTACCGCAGGCTCTCGGTAGAAATCCCGAATCTGGACAAGTATAAGCTGAACGAATGAACGTGTTAACATCAGTTTAGTATTTTCTCATTTCTTATTCCTCTTTGTTAGTCCCCTAAGTGTTTTCCTGTCATGGAGATAAACAGGTCGTCAAGGGTTAACTTTCTGCACTCTAATCGAGATAGTTTTACATCATTATCTTTTATTTTTTGTAAGAATACAGGAAGTTGCTCAACGATACTTTTAACAATAAGTTTTCCGCTAAAGGTATTCTCATCCCAAATTAGCTTGTAAACCCCTTCATCGCAGTAGAATTGTTCGGATACATTATCTTTGGTAGAGAATTCAATGATCTCCTTGCTGTTATTTGCTGATAGAAGTTCATCGAGAGACCCCTGTGCCAGTATCTTCCCTTTATCCATTATAATTATCCTATCGCAAAGGTATTCTGCCTCCTCCATGTAGTGGGTGGTGAGTATTAGCGATGTATTTCGTTCTTTTTTAAGGTTCATCAGGATATTCCATATCTCGCGCCTTGCTGTGGGGTCTAATCCTGTGGTTGGTTCATCGAGTAGTAGAAGCGGAGCCTTATTCAAAAGGGCTATCGCCAATGCTAGCTTCTGGCGTTGACCCCCCGATAAACTTTCGACATAGCTCTTATATTTCTCGTGAAGGGCAACGATTTCGATAACCTCGTCAACTCTGCCTTGGGGTAAACGGTAGAAACTAGCAAATAGCTGAATCGTTTCTTTTACAGTTAGCTTGTCGATAAACCGGGTTTCTTGGAGTGAAAGGCTGATTATTTGATGAAGACTGCTCTCATGGTTTGCCCAATTCATGCCTGATATGCTGATAGCACCGCTAGCCTGCTTTTGAATCCCTTCAATCATCTCAACGGTAGTTGTTTTCCCTGCTCCATTGGGCCCTAGAAGTGCAATAAATTCCCCTGTGTTAACGGAGAAGCTGATACCGTCAACGGCTTTAACATCTTTGAAGTATTTGTAAACTTCTTTAACCTCGAGGATTGGTACTGACATATGAATTGGTTAACTCAAAAAGTAGCAGCTAATTTAGTAATGTTTGCAGTGAAAGGTGAATAAAATAGAAAATAGAATTAAGGGATTAACTATTTTTGTTCTAATGGCATCATTACCAGTGGTTCTTTTAATAATGGTGAATTACTCTGGGTTTGATTCTCCTTCGAAAACAGATGGTTCAGGGCTTTACATACCAACTGCTTCGAGTATAGCAGTTTCAATTTCATTGATGTTGAATGGTTTCCTGAAATATTTCCGAATTAAATGATCCTTAAGTGCTTGTGAAATTTCATCGGTGATATCGTACCCAGTTAGGATATAGAAGGTGATATTTGGGTATTCTTTCTTGGCTATTCGAATAAAATCGATACCGCTCATGCCTGGCATTTTCATATCGCTAATTACCACTTTTGTATCGGGATTATCCTTGAGCTGCCTAAGTCCTTGATGCCCGCATTCAGCAGTGATAATGGTAAACTTATTTTTAAAGTTAGCTTTAAATAGTGTGAGGTTAATGGGTTCATCATCAACGTAAAGCACTTTACTTTTATTGCTCATTACTTAGGCGTTTTTTATTGGTAGTTTCACTGTTGCTTTGGTTCCAACTCCAATCCTTGATTCATATTCGAGAGAACCGTTGTACTCTTTTATAATATTGTAGGTTATGGATAAGCCTAAGCCAGTTCCCTTGCCGGGATCCTTGGTGGTGAAGAAAGGATCGGTAATTTTGGGCAATATGTCATGGGCTATTCCACATCCAGTATCCTCAATGGTGATGGCAATTGTTTTTTCTATAACATGAGTAAATATAGTAATTGTTCCATTACCATCAATAGCTTGTGCTGAATTTGCAATGATGTTAAGAAAAACTTGATGTATTCTCCCTTCGTTACAGATGATTGAATAGGGTAGATCTGTGTAATTTTTTATTACTTCAATCCTGTTTTTTAGCTGGTTGTTTAGCATTACCAGGCAGTTGTCAATAATTTCGTGAACATTACATTCAGCGCATGGTAAATCATCTTTTCGGCTATAATGATTAAGGCTTGTAACAATGGCTGCTGCACGCTTAACGCCAACATTAATTCCTTCGATAAACGGTGATACTTCGGTAATATGCTCTTTAAGGTTTTCGTTGAAGTAGGTTTCTAACCCAACAATTCCTCCATAAATAAAATTTAGGGGGTTGTTAATTTCATGAGCAACTCCTGCGGCAAGTACACCTAGCGATGCCATTTTTTCGGATTGCACCAGCTTGTCCTGAGCCTCTTTTAGGTTTTTTAAAGCAGCTTCAAGATCTTTCCTTTGGTCGTATAACACCTCATTGGTAGCGGTTAACTCTTCGTTTGTAGTTTCAAGCTCTTCGGTGCGTTTCTCAACAAGTATTTCAAGTTTATTTCGATACAGGCTTAACTCTTTTTCAATGATTTTTTTTTCGGTAATATCCATCATTGTTCCGATTGAGCCTATAATTTCTCCTTTTGAATTTTCCACTGGGGCTCCACTTACTAAAAAGTCATACTTACGTCCATCCTTTGCTTTAAAGATCAATTCGTAGCTGCTTTGGATTTTATTGATTCTCTCGGTATTTGCATTCTCAACCACTTTGTAATCTTCGGGGTCATGAAGCATTTTATAGCCAATCTTACCAATAATTTCTTCGGGGGCATACCCTAACTTTTCGGTAAATTTTTTATTAACATAAAGAACTTTATGATTGTTATCGGCCATTATTACAACTTCATTCATGCTTTCCATTAGGGTTCGGTATTTTTCCTCGCTCATCATTAGCTCTTTTTCAATAATTTTCTTCTCGGTAATATCAACCATCGCTATGATAAAGCCTAATGATTTTCCATCAGAACTGCTTAGAGGAGCAGCGCTTACAAGGAGAAAAATCTTCTGACCATCTTTAGATGCAAAAGTAATTTCATATTGATTGACTAAATTATTTTCATCGCTGTGGGTTTTACTATCAATTATATCCTTATCATTGGGGTCAAAGAGTAATTTGAAGCCTATTTCACCGAGTATTTCTTCAGGTTTGTAACCAAGTTTCTCGGTAAATTTCCTATTAATATACTGAACTCTGTCTTCGTTATCAACCATCATAACCACTTCATTCATGCTGTCCATGAGAGTCCTATATTTCTCTTCACTTTCTCTTAGCTTTTTCTCGGATTTTTTTCGTTCAGTAATATCAATCATAGCTCCAATTGACCCTTGCGTTTTTCCTTCCAGATCAATTAACGGGGCACCGCTTACTATGAAATCAATTTTTCGTCCATCTTTTGCAATAAAGGTTATCTCATATTGACTTGTGATTTTCTCAGTTCTATCCTGATTTGCCTTTTTTATTATTGCATGATCTTTATATTCTAATAATTTTTCGTAACCAATTAAACCAATTATCTCTTGTGGGGAGTACCCAAGTATTTCAGTAAATTTTTTATTAACAAATTGAACCCTATCATCATTATCTACCATCATAACAACTTCATTCATGCTTTCCAATAATGTACGATACTTCTCTTCTTTTATTTTTAGCTCATTTTCGGCTTTTTTAATCTCTGTTAGGTCGATTGTAATGCCTCTCAATCCGATGGGCTTCTGTTTTTCATAAATTATCGATAGGCAGACTTGGCATGGGAATGTCGTTCCATCCTTTTTTAGTGAATTATATTCGGCATTTTGGTAAATAGGAGTCTCATCTTTTATCATTTTTTGAATATTTAGAATGGCTCTTTCTCTGTCCTCGGGTATTATTGTCGATAAAAGATTGATACCATTCTTTATTTCATCCTTGCTTCGCCCCATAGCTTCAAGCCCATGCCTATTTGCATATGTAATATTCCCGCTAAGATCAGATTCCCAAACTGCTTGAGGTAATAGTTCGGATAGGTCGCGGTATTTCTTTTCGCTTTCGGCCAAATCCGCTTCAGCCAGAATCCGTTCTGTAATGTCATTAATCATTACGTGCCTTGCCTTTCGCCCCTGATAGGTTATGGAGTGAGCAGAAATGTTTACGTAAATTAGCTCGCCATTCTTCTTTAAATGACGGCTTACCCCTCTGCTTGAGTAGGATTCGTTTATATGATTTACATCTTTAAGAAGTATAGGAATATCCTCTTTGGGGCAAATATCTTTAAGCGTAAATGATAAAAACTCTTCTTTCGAGTACCCATAATGCTCGATTGCTGCTTCATTTACTTCTAGGATTGCAAGCGTTACGAAGTCGTAGATTAGCATTGGTTGGGGGTTTCTTTCGAACATGAAACGATACCCTTCGTCAGATTCTTTGAACTTTTCTTCGGCAAGCAATCGCTCCTTGGTATCTATTATGGCTCGTTCAATCGTTCTTTGGTGGATTTTAAAAATACTGTAACCTGTAATGCCTGTAAATATTAGCCCAATTGTTGTGTCGGCGATATAGTCAATGGTAGATGAATAGGAGATATTCAGCTGGGCTTTGTTTTGGATTACAAATATGAACAGCATTATAATGTTCAGGCATACGTAGATAATTATATTCCTGCTGAATTTGCTTATTAAAATGGGCAGCATCGATATGATGCAAAAAATAAATACCACAGAGTCTAACCTTGCAATGGCATCCCCTTTATCCATCCACATTACAAGCCATACGGTGGATATGGTTGATGTTAGTAGTAGGTGCGTGGAAATCTCGATATGCCCTTTCACTAAAAGGGTGATGCAGGTTAGGATGAGGATAATAATTATGAGTTCAGGAATTATTATTGGCAGGTATATACCATTGTACTCTGAACTAGTATTTTGTATAATAATAGTGTAGCCGATGATTAACGCTAGGCTAAATATTAATGTGTAGCATAGGTTGTAAATAAACCGTGCTTTTTGCTGAGTCGCATAATCGGAATCTTTGTATTTAACTAATGCGTTAGGCAGGGTTTCCTTTTTTCCCTTACTTGGATTAATAGGTTTTGCGTTCTTGGTACCCATAGGTTCTATGCTTTACCTTCTAAAATAATCATTTGCATCTCATAATAATGCGTCGAATATTTTTTTAGCGCACTGAAAATCATTATTGTATATTAAACGTATAAAGCGTTCAATGGGTTATAATAGTTTATTGATTTGGTCAACGTAAATAGTCTATTCGTAAATTTTATGGGTCATTAGCCCTCGTTTCATGGCTTTTTTTTTGATTGCAGCGCAGGATGGGGTTACGAGAGATAATCAATCTAAATGATATTTTTATAGATGAGATGTTTGTATTATTGAGCGGCATTCGAATAGGTAAACCGCTATTCTCGAAAACCTTTCATTGATTTGATTCTTGTACGCCACTTTTAGATCAGTGCTGATAAAGCTGATATCAATGAGCTCCATCCATTGGCTTAAATCTTTATCAAAACAAAAAACTCCCCAAACCTTTTGCTTTGGGGGAGTTTTTGTGGAGCTGGAGGGAGTCGAACCCTCGTCCAAACAAGGAACCAGTGTGCTTTCTACATGCTTATCATTTCTTGGTTTTCGAGGCTAGACAGGCGAAATGCGACCGAACTAACCCTTATCCTCTAGTGTTTTGCCGGGTGTTAGAGGTGTCTGCCCTAGCTATCCCCGTTGGTTTGGTGCCCCGTATACCGAAAACAACAGGGAGGAGTTTTCGGTGAGACATCTCGTTCCCTACCACCTAGGGTAAGGAATTAAGCTAATTCGCGTAGCGGATTAAGCAGCAAGAGCGTAATTTGATTCGCCTTATAAAGTTTGTGTTCTGGGATTTACGAGCCAGTGTCACCACGCTCGACATGCTTACAGACCCATTCTACTCGCTGTCAAAACCAGGTCAGCCCCAATGGTGTAAGTGCGACAAAGATAGTCAATTTAAGGGAGATTGGTGTAGCGAGGGAGTTAATTTGTGTTTGAAATAAGGTTGAGGTTGAGGATGAGGTGTTGTCCTTTTGGTTTTGGGGTTGGCTGCCAACTGCGTTATCCAAGCAATAATGTTTTGTAAATATACAAAGTGTTCTATTTAACTATATCATTATCTGTGAGCCAAGGCGTGTGTTGACGATTCGTTCTTTTCTGTTCTGTCGTTTGGCTTTTCATTTTTTCATTGTGCGCTACCCCTTTTTTAGTCATTCTCTTCGTAGTAATATGAGTAGTCAATCCCTTTCATAAACATTTCGCGGTCCTTGATTTTATCCGTTAAAGCGTTACTCAAAAGTGTTTTTAGAACGGAACTTTTTGTTGGACTTAGTATCATTGCGTTCATGTAATCTCGCTTGCTGATTTTACTCCAATCCACGCATTTTCTGAGACGTTTTTTTAGTATCAAATCCAACCATATTCGGGCGCATCTACCGTTGCCTTCCATAAAAGGGTGTGCAATGTTCATTTCAACATATTTGTTTACTATTTCGTCAAATGTAGTCTCAGGCATGGCTTCTATTTGCTTTAATGTGTCGCCTAAAAAGCGTGATGCGGCAAATTGAAAACCTCCTTTTGAAATATTCTTTTGTCTGATTTGCCCCGCAAAATCATACAATCCCCCAAATAAATAAGCGTGTATTTGTTGCAAACCCTTGGTTGTGCCAACTTCTATGCTGTTGATAAAAGAACTTTCAAACAAGGCATACGCTTTTGTTTTGCTTTTTCCGTCTATGCTTTCATCGCTGAATGTAAACCAATCTATAAATTGGTTTGCCTTTTTGCCCGGAAATTCTTTGCCTAAGGCAATAATGCCATTGTAGTCGAGCGTATCGGCTAAACGCCTTTTACCGTCTGGTGCAAGAAATTTCAACTGGGTAGTAGCACTAACCACTTGGCTGTTTTCTTTCTTCAACTTGGCTTTAAGATATTTCCAATAGTTGCGGGCTTTGGTGTAGTCGTCTTGGTCGGTAAGCACAGCTATAATATCCAATACGCTAAACCACCACTTGTTGTTTTGCTCGTCCCAAAGGGCTCGCACTTCACGGTCGTCGAAAAAACGTATGGATATTCTTGAATTACTCATAATATTAATGTCAACAATTCTGTTACTCAGTAATTATTCATTCAAAGTTATGATAATTTTTGTTTTGTAGTTGCTGCCTGCAGTGTTGCGTTATAATGACCGCCATTTTTTTAACTAAAGACTGTCAATAGCCAACTCACAACTGTCAACAAAAAAAACGAGCAACCTCTCAGTCACTCGTCCCTTTCCTAATATTTTTTTACTTGTTAACTTATCAACTTATTAACTTATCAACTTAAAAATCAGAATTCATACTCCACAAAAATTCCTCGTTGGTTTGGGTTTTCACCAAACGGTCGCGGAAGAAGGCCATGGCCTCAACCGAGTTCATGTCGGTTAAATAGTTGCGAAGGATCCAAGTTTTGTGTAGAACCTCTTTGTCTAGCAGCAGATCGTCGCGGCGTGTGCTCGATGCTGTAATGTCAACAGCAGGGAAAATACGCTTATTCGATAGCTTACGGTCGAGCTGGAGCTCCATGTTACCTGTGCCCTTGAACTCCTCGAAGATAACCTCATCCATCTTGCTACCGGTCTCTGTTAGAGCGGTGGCAATAATGGTAAGCGATCCGCCATTTTCGATATTACGAGCGGCACCGAAGAATCTTTTAGGTTTGTGCAATGCGTTTGCATCAACACCACCCGACAGCACCTTACCCGATGCGGGTTGAACGGTATTGAAAGCCCTTGCTAAACGGGTGATTGAATCGAGTAGGATAACAACATCGTGACCGCACTCAACCAAACGTTTTGCTTTTTCAAGAACGATGTTGGCGATTCTAACGTGGCGGTCGGCAGGCTCATCAAAGGTTGATGAAATAACCTCGGCATTTACACTACGTGCCATATCGGTAACCTCCTCAGGACGCTCATCGATAAGAAGAACAATCATGTAAACCTCTGGGTGGTTTGCCGCAATGGAGTTGGCTATCTCTTTTAAAAGTATTGTTTTACCAGTTTTTGGTTGAGCAACGATTAATCCACGTTGTCCTTTTCCTATAGGTGTAAACATATCGATAACCCTTGCCGAAATGGAGTTTTGACCATTTCCAATAAGGGTGAATTTTTCGTTAGGGAATAGAGGGGTTAAGTAATCAAAAGGTACTCTATCTCTAATATAATCAGGTGTACGACCATTTATCTCATTTACCTTGATAAGCGGAAAGTACTTCTCGCCATCCTTTGGGGGACGAATTGTACCCGTTACGGTATCACCGGTTTTTAGACCGAAGAGTTTAATCTGCGATTGCGATACGTAAACATCATCGGGTGAGCTGAGGTAGTTATAATCCGATGAACGGAGGAATCCGTAACCATCGGGCATTATTTCAAGAACGCCGGTTGTGCTTACAATACCATCAAAATCGAATCGATCATTGGTTTTACGCTCAAAGTTTTTGCGGAAGTTATGGTCGCGGATAATAGGTTTTGCTACCCCATCCCCATTTTGTTCCGATGCTGCTTGAGGGAATTCTTCCTTCGCAACGATTTCTTTTTGAGCACTTTCTTGGTTTACGTTCTGTTCAACAACGGCTGCATTGGGTACGAATTCATTGATTATTTCGTCGTTAGTCTCAACGATTGGCTCGGGAATGTCAGCCAATAAATCGGAGTCGGGTAGGGGTACCGATTTCTGATCCTTTAATATGGGTTTTGGACGATTGAACTGGAATGGTCGTCCTTCTTTTTTGTGAGGATGTTGATTTTGAGGCTGTTGCTGTTGGTTTGCGATAGGAGATTCCTTTGGTGCTTCAGGCAGGTTATGCCTATTGTCGTTTACGAGTTCCCTTGAAGCCTCTTTAGGACGAGTGAAGCGTTTCCTCTTTTCACGGTCGTTGTTTGATTCCACTTTATTTGGAACCTCAATTATCTTTGGAGTTGCTGGCTCCGAGGTTTTTTTATCCTCTCTTTTGTCCTCTCTTTTCTCCTTTACCTTAACGCTAACCTTTGATTCACTAGCAGCGTTAATGGCTTGTTGATCGAGAATTCGGTAAATGAGTTCCTGCTTACGTAGGTTCTCTGTTTTTTTGATATTCATCTCTTTGGCTATATCCTTAAGTTCAGGAAGTAGCTTTTTGTTTAGCTCTAGGATGTCGTACATCATATATATGTCAGAAATTAAATTGATTTTATTTTGATAGAAAGAAAAAACACTTGATAAATTTGATTGAAATTTGAAAATGGGATTTTAAAAAATGAGTTTCAGGCGGAAAACTTTTGCAATGATAAGGATTTCCTTTTTAATACCCAAAAATATAGATGAATGTTTATCATTTTCGATCAATTTAAAATAATCGGGAATAAAAACAGATCTTTATCAATAAATAATTATATTCAACCGATCGTTTACTTCAATGATATTGCAAAAGCATGAGACAACTTAAGATTATTAAACAGGTAACTAATAGGGAGACTGTTTCTCTCGATAAGTATTTGCATGAGATCGGAAAGGTTGATCTTTTAACTTCTGAGGAGGAGGTAACGTTTGCCCGAAAGCTGAAAGAGGGGGATGAGGAGGCTTTGAATAAGCTGGTTAAAGCCAACCTTCGATTTGTCGTTTCTGTGGCAAAGCAGTATCAAAATCAGGGTTTAAGCCTTCCCGATTTAATTAACGAGGGAAATTTAGGCCTTATTAAAGCGGCGCAGCGATTTGACGAAACCCGTGGGTTTAAATTTATCTCCTATGCCGTTTGGTGGATTCGGCAATCAATTCTGCAGGCTCTTGCCGAGCAGGCTCGAATCGTTAAACTTCCTTTGAATAAAATTGGCTCAATAAACAAGGTGAATAAAGCCTTCTCGGATCTTGAACAGAAGTTTGAGCGTGAACCATCAGTTGCTGAGCTGGTTGAAGTACTTGAACTAGCCACTGATGATGTTAAGGAAGCGCTTAGAAGTTCGAATCGCCATATTTCAATGGATGCCCCATTGACTCAGGATGATGATAGCAATTTGTACGATGTAATCCTTTCGCACGATTCACCTTCGCCCGATAGAGGTTTGCTGAATGATAGCCTGCGTAAAGAGATTGAAAGGGCTTTGGCTACATTAACCCTGCGCGAAGGAAGCATTATTCGTTTGTACTTTGGATTAAACGGTAAACATCCTCATACCTTAGAGGAGATAGGCGAGGAGTTTGACCTAACCCGCGAACGTGTTCGTCAGATTAAGGAGAAAGCCATCAAGAGGTTGAAACAGACCACAAGGAGTAAGATATTGAAGACGTATTTGGGATAGTTGCTAGTGTTATGTTAATCATACTATGACGTAATCGCATTCAGACCTACAACCGACGGGTTAACCCGTCGGTTAAAATAAAAATGTTAACATTACACTAGTTACCGGTTACATGTATCAAAGTAATTGTAACCCGTAACTTGCAGTTACATTATCGCGGAATCATATCTTTTTCTAACTTTGTGCAAATTTTAGCCAATGAACCGTTTAGTTGCACCCTCATTGCTTTCAGCAGATTTTGGCAACCTTGATAAGGATATTGAAATGGTGAATTCCAGCCAAGCCGATTGGTTTCATCTCGACATTATGGATGGTGTGTTTGTTCCTAATATTTCCTTCGGATTTCCAGTTGTTGCTCAGGTAAAGAGGATGGCCCAAAAGCCATTGGATGTGCATCTGATGATTGTTGACCCCGATAGGTATCTCGAAAAATTTAAGGAGGCCGGTGCCGATGTTCTTACCGTTCATTATGAGGCATGCAACCACCTGCATCGTACGCTTAGCCAAATACGTGCACTTGGCATGAAAGCAGGTGTTTCCATTAATCCTCACACTTCGGTTGAGGTGCTAAATGATATTCTCGAAGAGGCTGATTTGGTGCTTATCATGTCGGTTAACCCAGGGTTTGGAGGACAGAAATTTATCAAGAATAGCATCCAAAAAATTACCCGATTAAAAGAGATGATTACCCAAAAGGGTTGTAAAACCCTTATTGAGGTTGATGGTGGGGTTGATGCAAACAATGCTGCCGCACTTTATGCTGCCGGTGCCGATGTGCTAGTAGCGGGTAATGCAGTATTCAAAGCCGAAAATCCTACCAAAGCTATTGAGATATTGAAGAATGCTTAATAGAAGTCTTGTTAACAAAGAAAAATAGAACGCAGATTATAAAGGTGATTTGTCTAAATCAGCGATGTTTTCATCGGCGTTATCAGCGTTCCAATTTTTGTCATTCAGTTTTTCCTCTACATCCTCCTTTTCATCTCCTCCATCATTCTTAATTTCTTAAATGCATTATTCGCTTCATAGTAGTTGAGCGTTTGCTGTCCATCAGAGGCTGCCCTTTCGGGTGTTTCATGAATCTCCAGCAGAACACCATCTGCACCAGCCATTTGCGAAGCAAGCGCCATAGGCTCTACATATTCCCTTATTCCTACGCCATGCGAGGGGTCGCAGAAAACAGGAAGATGACTCTTATCCTTTAGGTAAGGTATGGCATTTAAATCGAGCGTATTACGAAACTCCTTTTCGAACGAGCGTATTCCACGTTCACAGAGAATTATCTTCTCATTCCCGCTCGAAAAGATATACTCGGCCGATGCCAAAAATTCATTTAATGTTGATGACATCCCTCGTTTTAAAAGCACAGGTTTATCAATTTTCCCTAGTTCATCGAGCAGATTAAAGTTTTGTGCGTTGCGAGTTCCAACCTGAAAGATATCAACGTAGGGGTACATCGATTCAATCTGCGAAACTTGCATCACTTCGCTCACCACTTTAATTCCATTGGCTCGACAATGTTTCGAGAAGATTTGCAATCCTTCAATTCCTAATCCTCTGAATGAGTATGGCGAACTTCGTGGTTTAAAAATTCCTCCCCGCATTATTTTCACATTCTGCTCATTTAGAAAGTTTACCGTTTTTATAACCTGCTCCTCATTCTCAATGGCACAAGGGCCTGCAGCAATGGTGAAGTTATCTCTTGAAATTACCACGTCATCGCCTAAATCAATAACAGTATCCTTAACCCTCCATTGGCGCGACACAAGAATATTGGAATCATCCACAATATGAATATCCTTTATTCCTGCTAGGTTTCCGATACTCCGGATATCTATCTCCTTGGAACCAACACAAACCAAGTAGTGGCAGTTGAATGTTTTAACCGATGTTGTTTTGTATCCCGATTTTTTTACTTGCTCAACGATCTTCTCGAATTGATTTGGATTGCAAGTGTCTTTAATTTGTATAAGCATCTTTTTAGTTGTCAGTTGACAGTTATCACAATTCTGATATCTATAATCTATTATTTGTAACTATTCAGTCGTAATCGAATTGAACAAAAACCACTGAGACACAGAGAGCACGGAGAACCACAGAGGCAATTATAAAAAAACGACTGAGTATCAAAATGCAAAAGAATCACTAACACGAAAAACATAAATATTTTCTCTGTGAAACTCTGTGCCCTTCGTTTCTTCGTGGTGAATAGTTACTATTATTTTAATTTTTCGAAGAACTCAGCAGTAGCCTTCTCAATATCACTATTCTCAGATAGTTTCTTCAGATAAGCGCTACCGATTATGGCACCATTTGCATGCTCCCAAGCCGATTGGAGAGTTTCCTTATTATGGATTCCAAATCCTACGACTATTGGGTTTTTCAACTTCATGCTGTTTAGTCGATTTAGATACTCTTTCTGATCGTTACTAAATCCCAACTCTTTACCCGTTGTGGAGGAGGAGCTAACAGCATAGATGAAACCTTCGGAGAGATTATCAATCATTTGAATCCTTTCAATTGAAGTATTTGGAGTGATAAGAAAGATGAACTTCAGATTGCTTTCCTCGAAGTACGATTTATAAAGAGAATTGTACTCGTCGATAGGTAAATCGGGAATAATTACGCCACTTATTCCGCACTCTTTTGCCTTGGTGCAAAATTTTTCAATCCCATATTGAAGAATTGGGTTAAGGTAACCCATTAGGATTAGCGGAATAGTAACGCTATTCTTTATTTCATTAATTTGATTGAATAGGATATTCATATTCATTCCATTTGCAAGCGCAACTGAACTCGTAGCCTGAATCACAGGACCATCGGCCAACGGGTCGGAATAGGGGATACCCACCTCTATTAAATCTGCTCCATTTTTCTCCAACGATTGGATTATTCTTCCTGTACTCTCTAGTTTTGGATACCCTGCCGTAAAGAAGATAGAGAGGATATTCTTCTTTTTATTTTCGAATAGTTGGTTTATTTTATTCATAATTATTGTTTTTGGAATGTTGGAATGTTGGAATGTTGGAATAGTGGAAGAGAATTTCCCCAATATTCCATTATTCCATCATTCCATTCTAATGGTTTCACAAAATTTGGTGTTTGCTATAAGTATCCATATCCTTATCCCCTCTACCCGATAGATTTACAACTACAATATCGGTTGGTTTAAACTTTATTTTCGATAGCGCAGCAATTGCATGAGCCGATTCTAGGGCAGGGATAATTCCTTCGGAGCGGGTTAACTCAAACGCGGCATCTATGGCCTCTTTGTCGGTTATTGGATAGTACTTTGCTCTGCCACTCTCATGCAGATGAGCATGAATTGGTCCAATGCCAGGGTAATCCAATCCGGCGGAAACGGAATGCGCCTCAAGCACCTGACCATCCGTGGACTGCATAAGCAGAGTTTTGCAACCATGAATAATCCCTTCGGTTCCAATGTTTATGGTGGCTGCGGTCTTACCCGATTCAATGCCTTCGCCTGCAGCCTCAGCACCTATAAGTTTTACATTTGGTTCATCGATAAAATGATAGAATGCCCCAGCAGCATTGCTTCCACCTCCAACACACGCTATTACATAATCAGGGGTTTCGCATCCTTCTTTTTCGAGTAGTTGTTTACGAATCTCCTTACTTATCACCGATTGAAAACGAGCAACCATATCGGGGTAGGGGTGTGGCCCAATGGTTGAGCCAATCACGTAGTGAGTATCATCGGGGTGATTTATCCAATGACGGATTGCCTCATTGGTGGCATCCTTAAGGGTTTGACTGCCCGATGTTGCAGGGATTACCTTTGCACCAAGCATTTTCATGCGTAGCACATTGGGTTGTTGCCGTTGAATATCCTTTGAACCCATAAATACAGTACATTCAAGACCCATCAGCGCACATACTGTAGCGGTTGCCACGCCATGCTGACCCGCTCCTGTTTCGGCGATGATATGCTTTTTACCAAGTCGTTTTGCCAAGAGAATCTGACCAACCACGTTATTGAGCTTATGAGCACCTGTATGGCATAAATCCTCGCGTTTCAGATAAATTTTCGCTCCATATTTCTTGGATAGATTCTGCACATGAAAAAGGGGAGTAGGTCGTCCTACATAATCTTTAAGAAGTAGTTGAAACTCATCCTGAAACTCTTTGGTTTCTATAATTTTAAGGTAATTCTCCTTGAGTTCCTCTACATTTCGATGCAGCATTTCGGGGATAAATGCACCCCCGAACTTGCCGTAGTATCCTTGTTTGTTAGGTTGATTGTCCATTGTTTTGTCGTATCCTTTTGTGAGTATTGTTTATAATTAGATTGTTTAAGGTTCTATCCTAGGTGTATCGTTTGGAATAATGGAATGTTGGAATAATGGGTTGTTGAAAACAATTAGCCTTGAGAAACCCTATTCTCCTTTCTTCCATTATTGCCTCCGGCGAACTCCCTTCTGTCGGTTTCATTCTTCCATTCTTCCAGTATTCCATCATTCCAATATTGGCTACGCCGAACTTCATTTCCATCATTCCATTATTCCAACAATCCAATCCTCCATCATCTCGAAATCATGTTATTAAAGAAAGCCTTCAGCTTTTCCATATCCTTTATCCCAGGTTCAATTTCAAACTTGCTGTTTATGTCCACTGCATGTAGGTTTTTGTGCGTTATCGTTTTTACGTTTGATGAATCATCCACCGAGATTCCACCGCTTAAGAAGAATGGCAGTTTGCCATTGTATTCGTTAATCAATAAATGGTTAAATCCAATTCCATTCCCTCCATAGTTTTTTCCTGCAGAATCAAAAAGCAGGTAATCACAGGTATCTTGATATTCATTTAGGTTTTTGGGTAAAGTATCAGCAATCCTAAAGGCCTTAATAATTTTTGAAATCCTTTGAAGTTTGTTACAGAATTCTGGCGATTCATCGCCATGCAGCTGAACGAATTCAAATCCATATCTATCAATAATCTTAGATATTGAATCATATGATTCATTCACAAATACTGCAACTTTGCTTGTCTTTTTCGGAATTACAGATAAATCAAGCGATGCAATTCTATTTGTAACATCCCTTGGTGATGGTGGATAGAATATAAAACCAAGATAATCAGGTTTCAATGCTGAAATCTCAGCTATATCTTTGTTGTTAGTTATGCCACAAACCTTTATCTTCATTGCTTTGCCTCTGTGCATCTCTGTGCCTCCTCTGTGTGTCTCTGTGTAATATTTAATTTACTATTAAAGATTTTTCCAACTCTTTAACTCTTGCTGTAAACTGCGCACATGCTTTACCAGGATTGGCCTCTTTCATAAATTTTTCGCCGATAAGAAATCCATTAAATCCATTCTTTTTCAAAGTGATGAGCCTTTCGGGGGAATCGATTCCGCTTTCGGCAATTTTTACTGAATCTTTCGGCAAATACTTTAGCAGTGCAATTGAATGGTCAATATCAACGCTGAAATCCTTTAGATTTCTACTGTTTATACCGATTATTTGTGCATTGACAGGTAGTTTAGCAATGCTACCTTCATCATGAACCTCAAAAAGAACCTCTAGATTTAATGATGCTGCAAAATTTGAAAGTGATTTTAGCTCATTCTTTGTCAATATCTCGGCAATAAGAAGTATTGCATCAGCCCCAATGCTGCGTGCTTCAATAATTTGATACTCTTCAACGATAAAGTCTTTACGCAGAATCGGGCAGAAATTCAATCTTCGAGCCGTGGTTAAATCTTTACTGCTACCTCCAAAGAATTGATTATCGGTTAGCACCGATAGCGCTGATGCTCCACCCTGCATGTACTCCAAGCATACTTTCTCGGGTTTTGCATATTCGTTTATCATCCCTTTTGAGGGCGATTTCCTTTTAAACTCAGCGATTATACCCGATAAATCTTCGCGCATTATATAGCTTTTCAGCGAAAGGGGTTGAGCCTGATAGTAGATACTCCGCTCAAGCAGTTTAATTGGGTAGAGCTCTTTGCGTTCCGCAACCTCCTGCCTTTTATGGGTCACAATCTTTTCTAGAATATCCATGGTTATTGCTGATTAATAAGATTTTTGAATGACTTTAAAGCACTACCCGATTCTATTGATTCTCTCGCAAGATCTACGGAATCAATTAATGAGATATCGCCCTTAAAGCATTTTATGGCTAGGGCAGAATTGGCAATCACCACATTCTTTTGTGCGGCTGTTGCTTTGTTTTCTAAGATTGATTTAAATATTTCTGCTGCTTCAGGTACAGAGGTTCCTCCATGCAGCTCTTCTTGTCTCAAAATATTAAGACCAAACTTTTGAGGGGTCAAGAGCTCTTCTCCATTTTTTGTGAACACCTTTATATCTGAGGTTAGCGAGACTTCATCGTAACCATCGAGACTGTGAACCACAGTAAAATTCTTTGATTCCGATTGAAGTAGATAGCTATAAATACGTCCAACCTCAATATTAAATACTCCACTCACCTGAAACTTCGGATTTGATGGATTTACAAGTGGTCCAAGGATATTAAAAAAAGTTTTCACCCCTAGCTGTTTGCGAATTGGTCCAATGGCTTTTAATGCAGGGTGAAAGAGAGGGGCGTGCATGAAACAAACATTGGTGGAATGGAGTTCTCGCTTTAGTTTATCAAAATCGTTGGAGAATTTGTACCCGAAGTGCTCCATCACGTTCGATGAGCCCGATGCCGATGAAACACCGTAGTTTCCATGTTTAGCAACGGGAATTCCTGCGCCTGCTACAACAAATGCCGATAAAGTTGAAATATTAAAGGTGTTTTTGCCATCACCACCTGTTCCACATAGGTCGATTACCTCTCCATTATTAAGTTCTACTTTACGCGCTAATTCTAGCAATGCATCACGAAAGCCTTGGAGCTCTTCAAGGCTAATTGCACGCATGATATATGCCGATAGCACAGCTGCCATTTGCGATTCGTTCACGCTGCCATTAGCAATTCCCTGCATTAGGCTGAACGCCTCGGGGCGAGTTAATCTTTGTGATTCTAGGAGTTTATTAATAAGATTTTTCATTTTCCATTTTTTTTAACCACTAAGGACACAAAGGATACACAAAGAAAAAATTTGAAGTCTAGACCTTTGTGCACTTCGTGAAGACCTTTGTGCACTTTGTGGTTTAATAGTTTTTAATTAAATCGTTTCAACCAATTATTAATAATCTGCTTACCTAAAGGAGTTAGTATCGATTCAGGGTGGAATTGAACCCCACAGATATTATACTCCTTATGGCTTAACGCCATTATTTGGCCGTTTTCGTCCAAGGCATCAATCTTGAGGCACGATGGAAATCCATCTGAACTTACCGCCCATGAATGGTAACGCCCTGCCATGAATTCTATTGGCAATTCATCGAAAAGGTAATGCGCAGGGGATTGTATTATCATTTTAGTCGCAACGCCATGATAAACGGTACTTATATTAATGAGTGTGCCGCCAAACGATTCGGCAATAGCCTGTTGACCAAGGCATACGCCAAATATTCTCTTGGTCTCCTTATATCTATTGATGATTGGCAGTAAATTCCCTGCCTCCGATGGTATTCCAGGTCCAGGCGATAAAACGATTCCATCATATCTATCTACCTCATCAACTGAAATCTCATCGTTTCGATATACATCGAGTTTATGCTTGCCATACTTTTTAATGTAGTGGACAAGGTTATATGTGAACGAATCGTAATTGTCTAAAACTAGTATTGATGCCATTTGCTTGTTTTTTATATTCTTAGAATGATTTTTCTGCCAATTCAATCGCTTTTCGTAAAGCCGATATCTTTGAGTTTACCTCATTTAACTCCCCTTGGGGTTTAGAGCCAATAACAATGCCTGCTCCAGCCTGATAGGTTAGTTTACCTTTCATGCTTAGGAACGAGCGAATCATAATGGCATGGTTAAGATTTCCATTCAATCCAATAAAACCTATTGCTCCTCCGTAATAGCCTCTCGATGTCGGCTCAATCTCATTTATTAGCTGAACTGCACGATGTTTAGGTGCACCGCTTAGCGTTCCTGCAGGAAAAGTTGCTCCAAAAAGTTTGCATAAACCAATATTGCTATCGATTTGGCCAACCACCGTTGAGACTAAGTGGATTATATGTGAGTAGGAATGAACCTCACGGTAAGTTTCAACTTCAACTTCGCTCGAAAATCTGCTTAAATCATTTCGTGCTAAGTCAACAAGCATGCAATGCTCAGAGTTCTCTTTCGGATTGGCCAGTAGATCTTCAATCGCTTTTTTATCTACATTGTTATCCCCTGTTCTTGGCGCCGAACCTGCAATTGGGTTGATTTTTGCTTTTCCATCCTCTACTTTTAGCTGCGCCTCAGGTGATGAGCCGAAAAGCTTGTAACCAAGATAATCGAAGTAGAAAAGGTATGGCGACGGGTTTATTGAGCGCAAAGCACGGTAAACATTGAACTCATCGCCTGTAAACTCCCTGCTGAATTTTCTTGATAAAACAATTTGAAACACATCTCCACGAGCACAATGCTTTTTCCCTTGCTCAATCATCTCCTTGTACTTATCATCGGTCATATTCGATTGCTCAGGACCAATCGTTTTAAAAGGGAATGATGTTGAATTCCTATTGGCTAGCAAGGAGGTAATCTTATCGCTTTCGCTAACGGCTGTGTCAGATAAGAATTCGCACAGAGTTAGGGTATTATTGAAGTGATTGAACGAGATTACAACCTGATAGAAATCGTATCGCAGCAAAGGAATCTCAGAATCTTCGGTCTGTATCGCAACATTATCGAATAGATTGATTGCATCGTAGGTGGAGAATCCAAAGAAACCAGGAAGTGTTTCGTTACATAGATTTCCCTCTACCTTGAAATTGCTGAAGAAATCATCAACCAAATCAACTACGTTGGTATTCTTCTCGAATTGAGATGATGTTTTGCTTTGCAATGGGGAGTAAACTTCATAATTCGATGAGTTTACGATTATCCCCCCAATTGGCTTTAGGCAGATATATGAGTAGGCCTCGTTTCGTGAGCTATAATCGGAGCATTCAAGCAATAGGCATTGCGGAAATGCATCACGCAGCCTTAAATAGATACTAACAGGAGTGTAAGTATCCGCAGGCATTTTTAATGATTTCGTTTTTAAGGTTATTGTTTTCATTTTTTGAATTAGGGTTAAAAAAAAGAAGGCCCGCTTAGTTAAGCGAGCCTTCTTTAAATGTTAATATATTTTATTCAAACATCATCAATGGGCATAAGTGCTTAACACAACAAATGTTTTGCTGTGCCACCACCATGCTTGAATGTTTGATTTGTTTATCACTTTTTGTTTGATTTTGATTTGACAATATTAAGAAATATTTTTCAAAAACAAATATTTAGTAGATTTTTCAAAAAAAATAAAATAGATTATAGGTAACTATTCAGCAGTAATCGAATTGAACAAAAACCATGGAGACACGAAGACTACGGAGAACTATAGAAGTACTTAATAAAAACGACTGAGTATCAAAATGCAAAAGAATCTCTAACACGAAAAATATAAATATTTTCTCTCCCGATAAATCGGGACAAGTTGTGAAACTCTGTGCCCTCAGTTTCTCCGTGGTGAATAGTTACGATTATAGGAATAAACAATTTTTTTATAGATGGTAATGCTCAATAAATCAATTGTATAGGTATTTAACCCTACCGGTTTTTTGAAAAATATTCTAAAAAATATTTTTTTGTATTGATAAATAATTTAATATTGCACAATCAAACGACATACTATGATTTCGCACAACATGAATTTTTATGCAAGCTTTTATTACTTCTTCTTTTACGGAAGCAGGGGCTTGGCAATTTGTGTGAAATAAGAATGAGAAATTAAAAACACAAAATAAACCAAGCCCCGAGAAATCGGGGCTTTTTTATTTTAAACAAACAACAAACAACAAACAA
Organism: Bacteroidales bacterium; assembly: GCA_003818205.1. Taxonomy (GTDB): domain Bacteria; phylum Bacteroidota; class Bacteroidia; order Bacteroidales; family Tenuifilaceae; genus UBA8529. The sequence continues at coordinate 28,681 of RPRQ01000033.1, read as the reverse complement.
CAGATAACCGATGAATAGCCAAGGTCAATCATATTATTTTTTCTTTTACTTTTTTTACCGCCAAAACCATGGGGACTAGACGCATTATGTAGAAAAAGTAGATGAAAAATGCAAAGAGGTCCCCGGCGAGGGACCTCTTTTTTTGTGATAATACTCAAACAATAATAAAAAAGATGAAAAAAATTATTTCAATTCAAGGGGTTCGAGGCGCTTTTCACCAGGAGGCAGCGGTAGGTTATTTTGGTGGCAATATCGATATTCATGAGTGCATAACCTTTCAGCAGTTAATCGACTCCGTCGAGAATGGCGATTCACATTTTGGAGTAATGGCGGTTGAGAACTCCCTAGTGGGTTGTATTCTACCCAATTATACGCTAATTAGGGAATCTAAGCTGCAAGTAGTCGGTGAGATTTATCTGCGAATAGTTCAAAATCTGATTGCGTCCATTGGTGAATCGGTTGATACCATCGTTGAGGTTCGCTCTCACCCTATGGCTTTGGCGCAGTGTGATCTGTTTTTCAAGAATCACCCTGAAATCAGGCTGATTGAAAGTGAGGATACTGCTTTGAGCGCAAAGCAAATCGCAGAGCTAAAGCTGAAAGGTGTTGCAACGGTTGCTAGTCAAAAAGCAGCGCACGAATATGGTCTCGATGTTATTGCATCATCGATTGAGTCGAATAAGGAGAACTATACTAGATTTTTAATCCTTGAGAAAAAATCCATAGCAAAGATTCCGAGCGGTTCAAATAAGGCTAGCATAACATTCACAGCAAAGCATCAACCAGGTAGTTTGCTCCAAATCCTCAAACCATTTGCCGAGAATGGTATTAACATGACTATGCTCCAGTCTTTACCAATAGTTGGGAAGAAGTGGGAGTATATTTTTCATGCCGATTTGGCTTTTATGTCAGCTATTGATTTCTATCAAGCGCTAGAGTATGCAAGACAATATACATCAACGTTGAAAATTTTAGGGGTTTATCGTAGCCATGAAATGGTTGAACAACCTGAAATGCAGGATAGTTTAGTGCATTATTGTTAAAAAAAATAAACCACAAACCTTGCCTGACGGCAGGCAGGGAACACAAAGTTCATCACAAAGTAATTGGTAATGATGTATTTACTTAGTGTCCTTCGTGAAATCCTTCGTGTTCTTAGTGGTTAAAAGAAAATAATATGGAAATACAAACATCAAGAAGAATAGGCGAGATTCAGGAATACTACTTCTCTAAGAAGAGACAGGAGTTGGAAATGCTTTCGAATCAAGGGGTAAAGGTTATTAACCTTGGGATTGGTAGCCCCGATTTACCTCCCCCTGCTGAGATGGTTGATATGCTTAACGAGATAAGCAATAAGAGCGATAGCCATGGCTATCAGAATTACCGTGGCTCCGATGAGCTTCGAAAGGCTATTTCTGAGTGGTATTCAAGATATTATGGTGTTTCTGCTTGCTCGAATACTGAGGTTTTGCCATTGATGGGCTCTAAGGAGGGTATTATGCACCTGAGCATGGCGCTTCTAAATGATGGCGATAAGGTTTTAGTTCCTAACCCGGGATACCCTGTTTACCGAGCAGCATCCGAGATGGCAGGTGCACAGGTATTGACCTACTCGCTTCTTGAGCAGAATAACTTCTATCCTGATTTTGATGGGTTAGAAAAACTTGACCTCAAGGGTGTAAAGTTGATGTGGGTTAACTACCCGAATATGCCAACAGGTACTAGGGCAACCTTACCGCTTTTCGAACGAATTATTGAGTTTGGGAAAAAGCATGGAATACTGATTTGCCATGATAATCCCTACAGCTTTATCCTAAACCCTGAGCCAATGTCAATTCTTCAGGTTGAGGGGGCAGGTGAGGTGGCTGTTGAACTGAATTCCCTAAGTAAATCCCACAACATGGCAGGTTGGCGTGTTGGAATGATGGTGGGTAATGCCGATGTGCTTTCAGCTGTGCTCAGATTTAAAACCAATATGGATTCAGGCATGCCACTACCCGTTCAGCTAGCTGCTGTGGCAGCTCTTGCGTGCGGAAAGGAGTGGTTTAGCAACTTGAATGCCGAGTATAGGGAACGTCAGCGAATAGCAAAGCAGATTGCAGGGGAGTTGGATTGTACATTCAATCCCGACCAAAGCGGATTATTCCTTTGGGTAAAAATACCTCCATATATGGTTGAATCCGAGACTTTTTCAGGTGAGATATTAAAGCAGTTAGGCGTTTTTATTACCCCAGGAACAGTTTTCGGTAGCAATGGCGAGGGTTACCTACGAATCTCATTATGCTCTGATTTAAATACATTTAACGAAACGCTTCAAAGGACACGACAATTTAATATTTTCAGATAGAAGAATGAAAGGGTTAAAAAACCTATCATTCCATCATCGATATAGATGTTGAAAAGTTGAAATTAATTAGTATAAACGATAATAGTGAAAAAGATGGAAAAGAATCCATTACCCAGTCAAAAGGCAGCCAGTTTGTGGTTGCCAGAATCGAGTAAGCCTTTGATTATTGCAGGCCCTTGCAGCGCCGAGTCGCCTGAACAGCTATTAAAGGTTGCCCAAGATTTAAAAAGAATGGAAAACGTTAGTTTCCTGAGGGCAGGTATTTGGAAACCCCGAACAACACCTGGTAATTTTCAGGGGGTTGGCTCAGAGGGATTAAAATGGTTAAAGGAGGTGAAAAAGGAAACAGGCTTGCCTTTTTCAACAGAGGTCGGGTCTGAAAAGCATGTTTACGAAGCCCTTAAATTTGGGGTTGATATGGTTTGGATTGGCGCACGTACTGTTTCAAATCCTTTCGTGATGCAGGAGATTGCAGAAGCTTTAAGAGGGGTTGATATTCCTGTATTGGTGAAAAACCCGCTTAGCCCCGATTTGGATTTATGGGAGGGCGCAATCAAAAGGCTTTCAAATGTCGGGATTCGTAATATTGGTGCAATTCATCGTGGGTTTTCGTGGTGGGGAAAATCAATCTTTCGGAATCAACCCTTTTGGAAAATTCCAATGGAGTTGAAGGCTAAATTCCCTAATTTACCTATAATCTGTGATCCTAGCCATATTTCTGGAAAACGAAATCTTGTTCCTTTCGTAGCGAAACGAGCCGTTGATATGGGTTTTGATGGTTTAATGATTGAGGTTCATCCTGAACCAGAGAAAGCGCTTAGCGATGCTGCGCAGCAGTTAACTCTTCATGAATTTGAATTACTCCTTGCATTTATTAAGGACTCAAATTTTCAGGAGGAATCCTATCCCGATGAACTTCTCAGCGAGCTTAGAGCTGAGGTGGATATTATGGACGACCTTTTACTTTGGGCTTTATCCAATAGAATGGAGCTTTCAGGACGCATAGCATCGGTTAAAACAAGCCGAAAAATGCCTGCTTTACAACCAAAAAGGTGGAGCCAAGTGCTTGATAGAGTTACTAATACAGGAGAGCAATCGGGGTTAAGAGTCGATTTTATCAAAAAACTATATAATGCTATCCACAAAGAATCATTATCGGTTCAAAATGAATTGATTGAGAAGGTGAAGTGATAGGTGTCAATTTTAAATTTAACTTTGTAATTACTATTAAAAGCAAAAACCACGGAGACACAGAGAAAACGGAGGAACACAGAGATAAAAAAATGTTTTCAAGGTTTCTCTAAATAAGGATTTGAAAAAAAATCTATGTGCTCTCCGTGTCTCCGTGGTTAATTGTTTCCTAACTTTATCTTCTCAAAAAGCACTAAATGGAAGTAGTAAAGGTAAGTGGTAAGGAGTCTAACTCTCAGATTTTAATAGGCGAAAAATTAGGCAACTTGCATAAGTATATTCCTCATAGTAATACTTTTATCATTACCGATGAGAATGTTGATAGTATTTATAGGAAGCTATTCCCAATCCTTCCCGTATTTGTCATGAATGCAGGTGAGGCTTCAAAAAATCTTAGCACAGTAGCGGAAATTTACCGTTGGTTGCTCGACCAAGGAGCTGATAGAAACTCTTTTATAGTTGGAATTGGCGGTGGTGTGGTTTGTGATTTGGCGGGATTTGTTGCATCAACATTTATGCGGGGTGTTAACTTTGGATTTGTGGCAACCACCCTGTTGGCTCAGGTTGATGCTAGCGTTGGAGGCAAGAATGGTGTTGACCTTGATGGGTTTAAGAATATTGTAGGGACATTCAACCAGCCCAAATTCGTGATATGCGACATCACAATGCTAAAAACATTGCCTCAAGTTGAACTTGCAAATGGTTTAGCCGAGGTGGTTAAGCATGCCCTTATCGATGATATTTCAAAGTTTGAGTATATTGAAAAGAATTACGAATCAATACTTGCCTTCAATTTAGAAATGCTTGAATATTTGGTTACCCGTTCAGTTAAGATAAAAGCTAGAATTGTTGAGATTGATGAACGAGAGGGAGGTCTAAGACGAGTGCTAAACCTTGGTCATACATGGGGTCATGCAGTTGAAAAAATTACCGGAATTCCTCATGGGCAGGCTGTAAGTATAGGGCTGGTTTTTTCTGCAAAGTTATCCTTTAATAAAGGGATGCTTTCTGAGGCTGAAAGGGACAGAATTATTAATTTGCTTTCAAAATTGGGATTGCACATTCATTCTAATGCAGACAATACAAAGGTTTTGGAGACCTTGCAGAAGGATAAGAAGAAGATAGGGAATGGTGTTCATTATGTTTTAATGAAAGGCATTGGAGAGGTTGAAGTTGTTGATATTTCATTCGATGAGTTAAGAAAATACATAGTATAAATGACACGTTCAGATATTTGTGTGGCAATTGCAAATGCTTCGTTTGAAAATATTCTTGGGATATTGGAAGAGGTAGGAATGGCCGAGATTCGCATCGATTTGCTCGACCTTATGCCAAACCAATTGGAGATGGTTTTCGCAAGTCATAATAACCTAATTGCCACTTGCCGTCAAGGAAGATACGATGATGCGCAGAGGGCATCAATGCTTTTACGTGCTATTAATGCGGGGGCTGCTTGGGTCGATTTAGAGATTGAAACATCAGAAGAATGGCGCAAACCCCTTATTGATTTGGCAAGGAGTAAAAGATGTAAGGTGATTATTTCATGGCATTGCTTTGGAGAAACGCCCTCAGATAGTGAACTGTATAGAATTGTCGATAGCCTTTATTCCGCAGGTGCAGATGTTGCAAAGATTGCTTGCCTTTCGAATAGTAGCAAGGATAGCGCACGATTGATGAGCCTTTACTCCAAGTATTATAATTTGGTTGCCATTGGAATGGGCAAGAATGGCGTAATCTCACGGATTGCTTCATTACAGCTAGGGGCTCCTTTTACATTCGCTTCAATAGCAGGCGATACAACAGCTCCAGGGCAAGTCGATTATTTAGAGATGGAGAAACTGATTAATCAGATAGAGGGGTTGGGTTAGGTGTGAGGAAGAATGCCTGCCTGCTGCGCCTTCGCGTAGCCGCTTTGGCGGAGCAAGGCCGGTAGGCAGGGAAGAATGGAACGATGGAAGAATGGTGATAGCTACCTATTGAATATAAATATAAGGTGTTTTTAATGCTAATTGTTTTCAACAACCCAATATTCCAGTATTTCAACATTCCAAATAAGATTTTAAAAGCAAGTCAAATATATCATTAGGAATACACACTTTATGACAAAACTCTTTGCTGTTTTTGGTAACCCGGTATTGCATAGTAAGAGCCCTCAGCTATTCAACTCATTATTTGAAAGATTTCAGATTGATGCCCATTACACTCGTATTCACGTTGAAACGGGTGAGGAGGTGATTCGAGCAATCCGTTCGTTAAACATCATTGGGGCAAATATTACAACTCCCTTTAAAGAGTGTATAATCCCTATGCTCGATGAGCTGTCAAAGGAGGCTGAGCAGATTGGAGCGGTAAATACGATTCTCAACGATAACGGTTATTTAAAGGGTTTCAATACAGATTATTTGGGTGTTGTTAAGTCTATTGAGGCGATTGGAGTTGAAATTTTTGGAAAGCAATGCTTGGTGATTGGAGCAGGCGGCGCATCACGGGCTGCAGTTTTTGGGCTGATGAATGCAGGAGCAGAGGTTTTTGTTGCAAACCGTACGGCTAGTAAAGCCGTTGATATTGCAAATCATCTAGGCTGTAACGTTATTGATTTTAATGAGTTAAGTAAGGGTAACTCTAAGTTCAACATCGTTGTTTCAACCCTTCTTCCTGATGTTTCCATCAATAATTTCAGCTGGGATTCTAGCATGTCAGTACTACTTGATGCGAACTATCGGGAATCGAAATTTTCAGACTCAGCAGCATCAGGGATTAAGGTAGTTCGTGGTGATCGATGGCTAATCAATCAGGCAATAGGTTCATTTTCTATATTTACTAGCCTTGAACCGTCCGTGGATATTATGAACGATGCCATTCATCTTGGTCTTGATTATAATCAGGTAAAGATTGGTATTTTTGGGTCAGATGTAAAAGATACCTTGCACAATGAGCGTTACGATTTCCTTGTTTCTTCAGTTGGGCTTAACCCCGATGATGTTAAACGAATAATAGATGAAGAGAAGCATAAAGTCCTCAAGGGTTAACGGTAGCATTTTTGCACCTGCATCGAAAAGCGTGGCTCAGCGAGCCATTGCAATTGCTTCTATGGCTGTGGGGCAATCGGAAATTGCTTCAACAGGAAGTAGCGATGATGTAATTGCTGCCATATCCGTTTGTAAAGCCTTAGGAGCAAGAATTGAAACTAAACCCGATGGGCTTATCATCTCAGGAGGTATTTCCAGACCTGCAATTCCATTAAATTTTGGTGAATCGGGTCTTAGCGTAAGGATGTTCTCAGCAATTGCAGCAACCCTTGAAGGGGAGGTAGTGCTTACGGGCCATGGTTCTTTGCTTAATCGACCAATGAATATCGTTGAAAATTCTTTGAGTCCGCTATGCGAGTATTGTAGGACAAACAACGGCAAACTTCCGATTTTAGTCAAAGGACCATTTAAAGGTGGTGAGGTTACCATTGATGGCTCAATCAGCTCTCAGGTTTTAACAGGAATATTAATGGCTTCGCCTTATGCCAAAAAGGATGTAACCGTAAAAGTTGAGAATCTTCAAAGTCGCCCGTATATTGATATCACCATTGGGATAATGAAGTATTTTGGGGTTGATGTGGAGAATATGGATTACCAAGAATTCAAAATTAAATCGGGTCAATTTTATCAGCCAAAAAAATATACCGTTGAAGGCGATTGGAGTGGCGCAGCGTTTATGCTTGTTGCAGGGGCTGTTGCAGGTAAAGTTAAGGTAGAAAACTTACAGCTAAATTCATCTCAGGCCGATAAAGCAATAATCAATGCCTTGATATATGCAGGAGCTAAGGTTTCAATGGCCGATAACTTTGTAGAGGTGTGCAAGCATCAATTAAATGGTTTTCATTTTGATGCAACCCATTGCCCTGACCTGTTTCCGCCGCTCGTTGCGCTGGCTAGCCATTGTGAGGGGGAAACTAGAATTCTTGGAGTTAGCCGGCTACGCGTTAAGGAGAGCGATAGAGCTGCAACGCTTTCGGAAGAGTTTATTAAAATGGGTGTTGATATAAGAATTGATGGGGAGTTGATGGTTATCAATGGAGGTAAGCCCCATGGGGCAATCGTTCAGTCGCATGGCGATCATCGCATAGCCATGGCAACAGCCATTGCAGCACTTGCAGGTGATGGGGATGTTGAGATTGAAGGAGCGGAGGCCGTAGCCAAATCATACCCTGAGTTTTTTGAGGATTTGGAGAAATTGACAATTTGACAACCGAGCTTGCGAACCGAACGTAGTGAGCTCAGCGTAGCTAGTTCAGCGAAGCTAATGGGACGATATGACAATGGGTTAATTTGAAGATTTGATTTTAACTTTATACTTAATATTTACTGTCAACGAGCAACCAGTACAATATGAATACATTCGGTAGAATATTCAGAATAAGCATTTTTGGTGAATCGCATGGAACCATGATTGGTGTAACCATTGATGGTTGTCCCCATGGAATACCTTTAAGAATAGAGGACTTTATGGCTGATTTGGATCGCCGTAGGGCAGGGGCAGAGGGAACAACACCCCGGAAGGAGGCGGATATTCCTGAAATCGTTTCGGGTTGGTTCAATGGGCATACAACGGGAGCCCCCTTAACAATTGTTTTTAGGAATAACGATACTCGCTCAACCGATTATGTCGATTTAAAAGATCACCCAAGACCCGGGCATTCCGATTTTGTTGCCCGTCAAAAGTTTGGAGGTTTTAACGATTATCGCGGTGGCGGTCATTTCTCAGGACGTTTAACATTAGCACTTGTTGCTGCAGGGGTAGTTGCAAAGAAAATTCTATCAAACATTTCGATTAATGCACTTCTAATTGAAGCAGGGGGCAGAACAGATATCTTTGAAGCAGTAAGAGAAGCAAAGGAAAAAGGTGATTCCATTGGTGGTATCGTTGAGTGTAGAGCGGGTTACATATCCGTTGGATATGGTGAGCCTTTCTTCGATTCTGTTGAATCCGTAATTAGCCATTTGGCTTTCTCTATCCCTGCAATTAAGGGTATTGAATTTGGCTCGGGCTTCTCAGCAGCCAAGATGTATGGCTCTCAGCACAACGACCCTATTGTGGATGAAACTGGCAAAACTTCATCATTCAATGCCGGAGGCATTACTGGCGGGTTAACCAACGGCAACGAGTTGGTGTTTAGAGTTGCGGTTAAACCAACCTCAAGCATTGCTAAAGCACAGCAAACCTATAATTTCTCAAATGGTAAGGTGGATGAGCTTAAGGTTGAAGGAAGGCACGATACCTGTATTGCACTTCGAGTTCCAGTTGTGCTTGAAGCCATTACTGCCATTGCTTTGGCTGATTTTACCTTGTTGACAAGGGAAACGTGATAAGTAAAAAAGGACAACTGACAACGAGTAATCTACTTTTTCCCTTCAAGGTAATCCTTTAGGTAAGCGTATTTTTCAGTCAGTTTTCCGTTTTTAAGGATAGTAGCCCGTTCAATAACCCCATCACAATCGCCACAGAGGAAGTGAGGGAATACTTTATCAACCAAAGTTTTACCAAAATCCTCGCTGGCATCGCGGGGTAGTTCGCCGGGCAAATTATCGATTGACATTACGGTTACGTTCTTCTCATTCGAAAAAGCAGGTTCCTCTTTCTCTGTATAGGGGTTGAAATCAAAGAATGGGTCTGCAATGGTCGATGCTCTTAGTGTAGATGGTATTGGGCCAGGAATATCGCAGCTAACATCGGCAACAATGCTAATCCTGAAATCGGGCATGTGCATATCTTCCTTTGTGAAGAATACTGGTGAACGGAAATCCCAGTAATGACAGGCAACCAGTATATCAGTTACCTTTGTATATGGTAAAAACGATGATTCATGCTCCATGGGGTTATTTACCCAATAATCCCAATCGAATGGTTTTCCATCCTTCCTCTTTGCATAGTGCCAAGGGTCGATTCGGCAGATAATAGGTTCTTTGAATTCGTTGCTAAGAAATTCTTCTGGAGTAACCTCCCTTAAATGAATCTTCTTGAAAATTTCCATTGCACCGTTTGCTACTCGTCCACCTCCAGTGATAAGAATCTTCTTGGGGTCGAGGTTTACCTTTCGGAGCTCGTGAATCATCTCTTTGTAATCATGGCAATCGTGAGCAGCAGGAAGGGAATATCTTTTTGTACGAATCCCTCTTGCCCTTAATGCGTTGTATGCACCCACAACCCCTGCCCAATGGCCAAAGGCTACTAGCCTAACGCCATTTTTGTCAGTTAAATATTCATGATCTAAAAGGGTAATGCCCTTACTGGCCATAGCGTGTATTAGTTCCTGATTATGGGGTTGTTTTTTTGCTACATGGGCGAAGAATAGATAGCTTTTATTGTCAATAAGATATGGAATTTTCACCTCTTTTACCCCTAGCAGCAAATCACAATTGCTTAAATCCTCCTTTAGGGTTAATCCAACATCGGTGAATTCAGAATCTTTATAACATCTTAAATTGCTTGGTTGTATGAATACTTCTATATCGGGGAATCGTTTAATTAGCTCAAGTGCCTGATTTGGAGGCAGAGCGACTCGCTTATCGGGAGGCGTTTTTGTTTCCTTTAATACACCAATCTTAAACTTAGTATCCATAGATTATTGCGTGTGAAAAATGATAAAGATGTTAGCTTTTGCGAATTTAATAAATTCAATCTATAATCTATCGAGCTTTTTTACGAAATAAGAGGGTTCATGTTATTAAACAATATTTCATTTCTGTAATCAAAGGGTTTGATAATTGTTAATACAATGTCGTTGACTTAAGGTTGATAAAACGCTGACAGGTTCTTCGAGCTCTGCCAGGTTAACCAACTTGATTGACCTTTCAGAGTCGGAAGACCTGAAAGCGTCAATTGTAAAACTCTTTATTAAACGACATTGATTGTTAATAATAAATTACGTTATTTTATATTATTTAAATATCAGACAATCAAGTGAATATATTAAGTTGAAGGGAATTTAAAAATTAGAACCTTTTCAAATAACAGATTGTAGGTAAAAATTATTTCTTTTTCTATTACCTTTGCTAGGTTTTTTTTAGTATCCAATTCAAAATCAATAAAATTCAAATTTACGATGACAAAGAATAAAAAATTCATTTCTTGTGATGGGAACTACGCTGCGGCGCACATTGCCTACATGTTTAGTGAGGTTGCTGCAATCTACCCTATCACCCCTTCATCCACCATGGCAGAGTATGTTGACGAATGGTCTGCTTTTGGTAGAAAAAACATTTTCGGAGAAACGGTTAAAGTTGCAGAAATGCAATCGGAGGCTGGTGCTGCTGGTGCTGTTCATGGTTCGTTGCAGGCTGGTGCGCTAACAACTACCTATACCGCTTCACAGGGATTATTGTTAATGATCCCTAACATGTACAAAATCTCTGGTGAGTTACTCCCAGGCGTTTTCCATGTTTCGGCTCGTAGCATTGCCGCTCAGGCACTTTCTATCTTTGGCGACCATAGCGACGTAATGAGCACACGTTCATGCGGATTTGCTCTGCTTGCAACGGGTAGCGTTCAAGAGGTTATGGATTTAGCGGGTGTTGCTCACTTAACATCAATCAAAACAAGAATCCCTTTCCTACACTTCTTCGATGGTTTCAGAACATCTCACGAGATTCAAAAAATTGAGGTTCTTGAAAACGACGACCTTTCCCCACTTGTAGATCGTAAGGCACTTCAGGAATTCCGTGATAGGGCATTGAATCCTGAGCATCCTGTAACAAGAGGTACTGCTCAAAACCCAGATATCTACTTCCAGTCTCGTGAGGCTGCGAATAGATTCTACGATGTAATTCCAGATGTTGTAGAGGATTACATGAAAGAGATTACCAAATTAACCGGTCGCGAGTATCATCCTTTCAACTACTATGGTGCTGCTGATGCTGAGAATATTATTGTTGCAATGGGTTCAATTACCGATACTATTTCAGAGGTTGTTGATTACCTAAATGCAAAAGGCGAAAAGGTTGGTTTGATTTCAGTTCATCTATACCGTCCTTTCTCTACTAAATACCTACTAAAAGTTCTTCCAAAATCTGTTAAGCGGATTTGTGTACTTGATCGTACCAAAGAGCCAGGTGCTAACGGTGATCCATTGTATCTTGACGTTAGAGAAATTTTCTATGGTCAAGCTAATGCTCCTTTAATTGTTGGTGGTCGTTACGGTTTGAGCTCAAAGGATACTACACCAGTTCAGATGATTGCTGTTTACGATAATCTTAAGATGAAAGAGCCTAAGAATCAGTTTACAGTGGGTATTAACGATGATGTTACCTTCAAATCAATACCGGTTGGCGCTGAAATCAACCTTGCATCAAAAGGTACTTTTCAGGCTAAGTTCTATGGATTAGGTTCTGATGGTACTGTAGGTGCTAACAAGAACTCAATCAAGATTATTGGCGATAATACCGATAAGTATTGCCAAGCATACTTCGCATACGATTCAAAAAAATCAGGCGGTATAACCGTTTCTCACCTTCGTTTTGGTGATAAACAAATCCGTTCACCATATTTGGTAAATACTCCTGACTTTGTTGCTTGCCATGTCCCTTCTTATTTAGGAAGATACGATGTGCTTAAAGGCTTAAGCGAAGGCGGGACTTTCCTTCTTAACAGTATTTGGGATGTCGAGGAGACAAAATCTAAACTCCCAAATTCAATTAAGAAGTACTTGGCCGAGAAGAAAATCAATTTCTACATCATGAACGCAACCCAAATTGCAGAAGAGATTGGTTTAGGTAACAGAACAAATACAATTATGCAGAGCGCATTCTTCAAAATCGCAAACGTTATCCCTTACGAGATGGCTGTTAAGGATATGAAGAAGGCTATCGATAAATCTTTCGGCCGTAAGGGTGAGGAGATTATCAAGATGAACTATGCCGCAGTTGAGCGTGGTGGGAACGTTACAAAAGTTGAAGTACCTGCTGAATGGACAAAACTAACTCCTGAGAAACCAATCGAAATACAGGGAGCACCTAAGTTTATTAATGATGTAGTTGTTCCTGTAAACAATATGATGGGTGATGACCTACCCGTTAGCGCATTCCTTGATCGCGAAGATGGAACCTTTCCAAGTGGTACAACTGAGTACGAGAAACGCGGTATTGCGGTTAACGTTCCAGAGTGGATCCCAACAAACTGTATTCAGTGTAACCAGTGTGCTTACGTTTGTCCTCACGCTGCTATCCGTCCTTTCCTTCTGACTGATGCTGAATTAGCAAAAGCACCAAAAGGGACTGAGACTGTTAAGGGTAATGGTGGTATTAAGGAATACAATTTCCGTATTCAGGTTAGCGCATTAGATTGTACTGGTTGTGGGAACTGTACCGACGTTTGTCCTTCTAAAACAAAAGCTCTTGTTATGAAACCTCTTGAAAGCCAAATGGCAGAAGCAGAGCGTTTCGATTTTATGCATAAGCATGTTGGCTATAAAGATATTCTTGGAAAAGAGAGATCTGTTAAGAATAGCCAATTCGCACAGCCTCTATTCGAATTCAGCGGTGCATGTGCTGGTTGCGGCGAAACTCCATATATCAAAACAATAACTCAGCTATTTGGTGATAGAATGATTGTTGCTAACGCAACTGGTTGTTCTTCAATTTATGGTGGCTCTGCTCCATCTACTCCATACTGTGCTAATAAAGAAGGACATGGACCAGCTTGGGCTAACTCTTTATTTGAGGATAATGCTGAGTACGGTTTCGGTATTGCAACGGGTGTTGACAAGCTTCGTCAACGTATTTCTGAAAGAATTACAGTTGCCCTTAATGGAAACTATAGCGAAGCTGCAAAAGCAACCATGAAAGAGTGGTTGGATTCAAAAGAGAATGCTGATGCTTCTAAGGCTGCATCAGAGAAACTAATTGCTGAATTAGGGAAAATTAATGATGATTTTGCAAAAGAACTACTTGCTCTTAAGCAATATTTCATCAAGAAATCTATCTGGATATTTGGCGGTGATGGTTGGGCTTATGATATCGGATATGGTGGTCTTGACCATGTTCTTGCTACTGGCGAAAATGTTAACGTTTTAGTTCTTGATACTGAGGTTTACTCAAACACTGGTGGTCAAGCTTCGAAATCGACTCCAATTGCAGCAGTAGCTAAGTTTGCTGCATCAGGAAAGAGAATTCGTAAGAAAGATCTAGGTATGATGGCTATGAGCTACGGTTACGTTTACGTTGCTCAGGTTTCGATGGGCGCTGATCACAATCAGTATTTCAAAGCAATTAAAGAGGCTGAGGCTTTCCCTGGCCCATCAATCATTATTGCATACTCTCCATGTATTAACCATGGTTTACGCAATGGTATGGGTGCAACACAGAATGAGGCTAAACTAGCTGTTAAGTCTGGTTACTGGCATCTATTCCGTTATAACCCACTTCTTGAGAATGAAGGAAAGAATCCATTCCAGCTCGATTCGAAGGAGCCAGAGTGGAATACATTCCAAGATTTCTTAAAAGGCGAGGTTCGTTATACTTCACTTCAACTTTCTTTTCCTGAAGCTGCTGGAGAACTATTTAAAGCGTCAGAAGATAATGCTCGTTGGAGATACAAGTCGTACCTGAGAATGGCCGCTATGGATTTTTCAAAGTAGGTCAATTCCATAATAACTTAAAAAAGGGTGTCAAGCGACACCCTTTTTTATTAAATTAGCAATTCGTTAACTACCAAAAGATTATTCTTGCTTGAATACAGATATGAATTGTAATATTGGTTTAAGGTCTCAGAGATATGGCTTAATGGCTATATTTTTAGGGTTATTTCTGATTTCAAATCTTTTATTAGCGCAAAATCCTGAGCCCGTTTATCGCAGATATACCGTTGATGATGGATTGCCCTCATCCATGGTTTATCATGCTTTTCAGGATTCAAAGGGTTATATATGGTTTGCTACCGCCAACGGCGTGAGCCGTTTCGATGGCTATAGGTTTGAAAACTTCGACCTTCAATCGGGGTTGGTCGATAATGATGTTTTTGAGATTTACGAGGATTATAAGCATCGAATTTGGTTTATCCCAATGTCGGGAAAGCTATGCTATTTTGAGGATGGTAGGATAATTGGTTTTAAGTATAACCATAAAATTAAGGATCATTTACCGATTAGCAGAGGCCCCGTTAAGTGCTCATTTTATGTAGATAGTTTGGATTATGTATATATTAGCCTTAAACAGTTTGGGCTAATCCGCATTAGCCCTGAAGGGCTGGTAAAGAAGTACGATGATATTGATGGCGATGTAAATATTTCTGCTACGGAGCTACCCAATGGGAAGATTCTGATATCATGCCCGAATGGTTCGAAGTCAAGAGAAATAAATATTAAGGGTTTAAACCAGTCTTTTAATTCTCCTCTTAAAGAGTTGGGTATTGATATAGGTGTAATTCATCATCATCTTTTTTTCCAATCAACCCATGATAGCTCAATCATTTTTAGCATTTTTAGTAATGTTTACAAGGTAAACAAAGGGAAAATTATTGATACTCGAGTAGTGCATCCTGATGTAATCTGGCTAAGCGTTGATAAGGAGAACAATCTTTGGCTATCTCCGATCAATGGAGGGATTCAGTGCTTCCGAAATGCTGATATTTCAAAAGATCCATATCGAGTACTTCTTAGAAGTTATCAGGTTTCATCGGTTCTTAAAGATCGTGAAGATGCCTATTGGTTTACCACCCTGAACGATGGTGTTTTTTATTGTACCGATCTTGATTTCATTAATTATACCAAGGAGAATGGTTTGGCCGATAATCGTGTGAGCGCTATAGCTGTAAGTAATGATGGGATTTATCTGGGATACAAGCAGGGTTTTGTTGATCGAATAAGAGGGGAAGAAATTCATCATTTTAATGTGGATGAGTTTACAGTAAAAACTGCTTCTGTTCATAATATTTTTATTGATTCTACTGATAATTTAGTATGGATTAGTGCTGTTGATAATCTGTATTGGATAAAAAATGGTATAGTGAATAGAGTCGGTTTTTATTCAAGAACTGATTTCCATCCTCGAAAATTTTTGCGAAGCTTGTACGGTGGGTATTGGGTCGCAGCTACAAGAGGAATGGCTAAATGCAACAAATTCAAAGTTGGATATTTAAATAACAATAAAAATTCTTTTAATGGTATTGTTTACGATATCGTAGAGGATAAGGGTGGAGTTGTTTGGTTTTGTAGTATAAGCGGACTTTGGAGGTATTATAACGGGAACTATCAGTCTCTTGGGGACGAAAACCCTATTTTTGCTCAAACAAGTTATAGCCTATTTCTTAACCCCATTGACTCATCGTTGTGGATTGGAACGAATGGTTCAGGGATTGTCATTAAAGGGCGTAATCGAATCTATCAAATCACCAAAAAAGATGGATTGATATCAAACTCAGTAAATCAGCTGTTTTATACCAAACACAATATCTGGGTTGCCACAAAGCAAGGCCTTTCGAGAATTAACCTTAAAGATGGGATATTTGATATTGAAAATTTCACAACTGCAAATGGTTTGCCAACAAATGAGGTTACATCCGTTTGTGAGTATAAGGATATGGTGTATGTTGGTACTCCCAAAGGATTAACGGTTTTTAATAAAGATATGGTTTCTGAAGGGACTACTCCGCCTAGCATTATTATCTCAAGATTGAGGGTTAATAATAATCAGATAAATATGTTACAAGGAGAAATGGATTTTAGCTATAGGCAGAATTCGTTGAATATTGATTTTGTTGGGTTTGTTTTTAGGGATGCAGGAAAGGCTAACTATAGGTATAGAATGCTTGGAATAGATACAGCATGGGTATATACCCAAACCCCCAATTGTCTTTACAATGGCCTATCAAATGGTCATTATGTATTTGAAGTGGATGCGCAAAGTTATTATGGTATATGGAGCTCCGCACCTGCATCAATCTCATTTACCATACATCCTCCGTTTTGGAAAACAACTTGGTTTTTAATTCTTGTTGTAATCGTTTTTACCTGTGTTATTTACTTTGTTTACAAGGTGAGAATTAATGCTGTTCACCGAAGGAACGATTTGTTGCAAAATATTAATCTGTACAAGCAGCAGTCGTTAAGGCAGCAGATGAACCCCCATTTTATATTCAATACCCTTAACTCAATACAACTCTATATACTAGAGAAGGATGCGATTAGTTCACATAAATATTTAACGAAATTTGCTCGCTTAATGCGGATGACGCTTGATAACTCTCTTTTCTCAACGATACCTCTGCGCGATGAGCTAGAGGCTCTTAGGTTGTATCTCGATCTTGAGAAGTTGAGATTCGAGGATAGCTTCGAATATTCGATAGACTATGGTGGTAACGATGAAATTCTAAGCAACAAGATACCTACCCTTTTGATTCAACCCTTTGTTGAGAATGCGATATGGCATGGAATTTCGTTAAAGCAGAATCAGAAGGGTTGGGTGAAAATCGTTTTGTTCGAAAGTAATGATTTTATTACATGCATTATAGAGGATAATGGTGTTGGTCGTAAGCAGTCGGAAGTGGTTAAGCAGTTGCGAAATAAAGATCATAAATCGAGAGGAGCGCAGCTTACGCAGCAAAGAATCGATCTGCTTAACCATATGTACAAAGAGCAGTTCAGCATATATTACAATGATTTATGTAATGCTCAGGGAAGTCCCTTAGGAACGAGGGTCTCAATTATTATTCCAAAGCAGATAAACGTTAATGTGCAGGTGTAAACCATTCTAATCAAAATAAAGTGATAAATTTGTACCTTTGCCAATGTTTATCGTTGTTAAAACATCTTGAACCATTCCAGCCATGCTTAGAGCATTGATAGTTGATGATGAGATTGCATCAATTAGATCCCTTGAGATTTTACTTAGCCAATTCTGCAAGCAGGTTGATGTTGTAGGTACTGCTCGCTCGGTTGATGAAGCGCTAGCTCAAACAACAAGGTTAAAACCCGATCTAATCTTTCTTGATATAGAGATGCCTTCAGGTTCAGGTTTCGATTTTTTGGAGAAGAGCTTGTGCTCCAATTTTGAAATAATTTTTATTACTGCTCATAATAACTATGCGGTTCAAGCATTTAAGTATAGCGCAATAGACTATATCCTTAAGCCCATCGAGATTGAAGATTTGATTAAAGCGGTTGAAAGGGTGACCGAAATTAGAAAAACAAGTATAGATAGTAGAAGTAAGTATAACGCTTTATTTGATAATCTTAAGGAGATTATTCCTCAGAAGCTGGTTGTGATTGTCAATGGTCAGTACGAGTATATCGATTTAAGAGAGGTTGTTTACTTCAGATTACAGGGTAAAGCGGTTGAGGTTCATTTAGAGAATGGTTTATTTTTTACTATCAATGATTCGTTTGCTTCAATTGAAGTTCAGCTGCTCGAACGAGATTTTTATCGGATTCATAAGGATTATATGCTTAATACCTTAAAGGTTAAGAAGATATTGAGGGGTTGTGATAAATTTGTGGAGTTGATCAATGGTGAGCGGTTGCCTTTGAACCCCTCGAAGAGTGAAGACTTTATACAAAAAGTTTCGGAGTTGAATTTCAAAAGCTAATTAATAAAGAATTCTGTGGGTCGTATTTTAGCATTGGATATTGGGCGGAAGCGGACAGGTGTTGCTGTAACCGACCCTTTAAAAATAATTGCAAACGGATTAAGCACCATTCCTACTGAAACTATTATCGACTTTTTAACCCGCTATTTTACTAAGGAAAGCGTTGAGATTGTTGTTGTAGGCATGCCAAAGCAGCTGAACAATCAACCTTCCGAAGCTGTTAAGTATGTTCAGCCTGTAATAAATCGGATTAGAAAGGTATTCCCTAATCTTCAACTAGAGCTTGTTGATGAGCGTTATACCTCCAAAATGGCATTCCAAACAATGATTGATGGCGGGCTTAGCAAAAAGGATAGACAAAATAAAGCGCTTGTCGATACCATTAGCGCAACCATTATACTGCAATCCTACATGGAAAGTAAAAGTTTTAAATAAATTTTAAAGTAATTATGATTCGTCCTGTTTATATTTATGGTTCGCCGATTCTACGTAAGGTAGCCCAAGATATCGATTCAACTTTTCCCGATATAAAGCAGCTAATCGATGATATGTTTGAAACGATGTATCACTCCGATGGTATTGGTCTTGCTGCCCCGCAAATCGGTTTGTCAATTCGTCTAATTGTGATTGATGCCTCTCCCTTGGAGGAGGACGATCCTACATTAAAAGATTTCAAGAAAGTTTTTATTAATGCGAAAATCGTTGAGCGTTTTGGCGATAAAAAACAATACAAGGAGGGGTGTTTAAGCATTCCAAACCTTCGAGAAGAGGTAGAGCGTGAGGAGAAGGTTCGTATTCAGTACCTCGATGAGCATTTTACCCCACACGATGAGGTTTTCGATGGAATTCCCGCTCGGGTTATTCAGCATGAGTACGATCATATCGAGGGGATACTCTTTACCGACAGGGTATCTGCGCTGCGTAGAAAGCTTTTAGGAGGGAAACTGAGTGCAATCTCAAAAGGAAAGTTTGATGTTGACTACAAGTTCAAACTCCCAAAATAGAAAACCGCTTTTCATTAGCTAAAATATCCCTCGCTCTGAGGGCTTTTTTATTTGGTGATTTGTAATCCAAATAAAAAAGTGTAACTTGTTGATAGGTAGTTAAAAAAATATATGAGTTTCCCTATCAGCATTAAGGAGGTGCCCTTTTTTAGGCTAATTATTCCGATTATTGCAGGTATTATCTGCCAGTATTGGTTATCAATACTTCCATTCTCTTGGTGGAATTATATTGTTATTCTATTTTTCCTTGGGGCTACTCTTGTTTGTTTTTTACTCTCTTCTCGTTGGAGATTTCGCTGGCTTTTCGGATTAGTCCTTAATATCCTGCTTTTCTTTTTTGGAGCGATTCTAGCTATTAAGCAACCTTATACCGACAAAATATTTGAAAACAGTAGCAATCGAGTAATCCTCTCCCTGCTGGATAATCCACAGCTAAGGGCTAAATCGATAAGGATAGAAGCAGAAGTAGTTTCGGTTTATAACAGCATATGGTGGTCGGTGAACGAGAAGATGTTAGTTTACTTTGATGTAAGGGACAGTTTGGCGGCTGGGCTAAATTATGGAGCTGAAATAGCTGTGGATATTATACCCCGAGCCGTTTCTAAATCAGGTAATCCGAATCAGTTCGATTATAAAAAATATCTCTCAGATAGAGACGTTCGATTCACTACCTATATCCAACCAAAGCAATGGGTTGAAATTGGTAATCGTGGTGTTATGGTGAAAAGAATAGCTTTAAGGTTAAGGGATAAACTGGTCTTACTGTTTAAGGATTATGGATTATCAGGCGATGAGCTAGCCGTTGCATCAGCACTAACTCTTGGCTATCAAGATTTATTGGACGACGAGTTGCGGAAGGTCTATTCTAGTTCAGGTGCTACGCATATCCTTTCGGTATCGGGTTTGCATGTTGGGATCCTCTATATGTTTTTGACACTCCTCCTTTCATTCCTTGATAAAAGCGTAGCGACCAGAGCAGTAAAAACTCTAATTTTGTTGCTCTTCCTATGGTTTTTTGCCCTAATTACTGGATTATCCCCATGTGTTCAGCGTTCAGCGTTAATGTTTTCGTTCCTGGTTGTTGGCGACTTCTTTCATCGAAAGTCAAATGTCTATAACACAATGGCTGCATCAGCGTTTGTACTGCTAGTAATTAACCCTCATAATCTGTTCGATATTGGTTTTCAGCTCTCTTACCTAGCGGTTGTATCCATAATTTTCTTCTATCCTTACATCTCTAAGCTGATTTATGCGAAGAATTGGGCTCTTAATAAAATATGGTCGCTTGTGGCTGTAAGTATAGCCGCTCAATTCGGAACATTACCCATTTGTATCTTATATTTTCATCAATTTCCCAACTATTTTCTTTTAGCGAACCTTATCGCTATCCCGTTATCAACCATTGCCCTTTACCTTGCTGTTGTTTTGATAATTGTTTCACCGATCCATTTTTTTGCAGGTTATGTTGGAACGGCTTTTTCATTCTCAATTAGGTTGTTAAATCAAGGGCTTGAATATATTGAAAAAGCTCCGTACTCGGTAACAGAGGGTCTTCATATCTCCGTAATGCAAATGTTTATTTTATTCGGAGTGATATTGTTGGTGTCGTTATACCTTGTTATGCGAAATGGGCGGTTTGTATTCGCAAGCCTATTGCTATTAATATCCTTTTTTGCTCTAAATCTGCACTATCATATTGATTCATTGCATACCAATGAGTTTATCGTTTACAATATCAATAAAAAATCATTGGTGAGCTTTTGTTCAGGGCGAAACCTCCTTTTTGTAGATATTGATACAAATAAGGTTCAGTTTACCGATAAGTATGATTTTTTCACAAAGGGCTATATTTCATCGGTTGGTGCGATAAAGGATATTATTGTAGTTAACCCATTGCAAGAACCGATTAATACGAATGGGAGAATTATTAAAATCAAGGAAATGCATGGCGTTTCATTGATTGACTTCAATAATAAGACTATTGCAATCCCTTTTAACACATCGCTTAATAGGTTTATCGGTAGTAAACGATTCGAGGTTGATTACCTTGTGATTAATAAATACTACCCTTATAATGTTTTTGATTTACTCAAACCCAAAAGAGTAATTATCGATTCATCAGTTTCAAAGTATGCCTTGGCAGATATAGTTATGAAATGCAGACTTGAGGGAATATCTTATTATTGTACCTCGGTAGAGGGTGCATTTGTGGTTGATGTAGATGAAATGTAGTCGGGTCAGTTTCTTCGTAGTTACTTAAAACTACTGTTGGATAGTTACAAAATATTATTTACTTTGTAACTACTCAGGTACATTTTCAGATAACCATTTTTTTTCATAGGCAAATGTAAACTAAAGTTATAAAGACTGTTACTCGCTTTTGTCTCTCGCAAAGCCGCAAAGTCCGCAAAGAAAGAAAAAACGTATTCGTTTTTTCCCTTTGCGAACTATTGGATTGTAATTCGAGTAATTCCATTTTTTAGGCTAATTCCAACAAAAAAACATTTTACCAATGAACTTTCGACTATATTTTTTTATTGTATTTTTCTTTGTGTTCATAGAATACCTTAGTGTCTTTGCGGCTTTGCGACTTTGCGTGAGAGTTTTTATTACTGCTGAATAGTTACTTTACTTTTTGTCAATAAAGCAAAAGACAAATAATTAAGAAACGGTTTAAAATATGTGCCCAGCGAAGGCGCAAAGCCTCAGATATTTCTAAAGTGTCAAAAAAGAAGAAAGTTGAACATGAACGAATATATTCAAGAACGCGAAGAACAGAAATGGCTAAAAGCCATTTCAACCCCGAGTTGCTCCATATCCTTTGCTCTGTTGACTGTCATGCTTTAAGCGTGGCAGTTTTGTGTTTTAAAATCCTGAGCAGTTTCTAATGTTCTTATTTTCAATATAGTAAAATAAAAAACTTTCTCAAGCGGTTTGAACCACTTAAGAAAGTCAGGTTGTAAAACTAACTTAAAAAAGATTTAACCTTTAGTTACCTCTGTAGAATTGTTTACAACTTGGCTGTAGGCAGGGCATGTTTTCTTGGAACAAGAGCTAAATGCAATTGCAACTACAACTAATACAAGTAAAACTGCGAAAAATTTCTTCATTGCTTTCATCGAATTACGGTTTGAGAGTCCTGAGCTAATATAGCTAAAAAAAAATATAAAAATTATAAATTATCATTATCATCTATTTTGTTGACGTTTGCTAATGTTTTGCGATTAATGAAGTCATCCCAAGTACTATTAACGCAAGTAAGCAAAATGCCAAAAATATCTTTTTATTATCTGGAATACTATTTAACAAATACTATTCCATGATTAGTACCGATATTTATACAACAAAAGTATTTAAAATATTGTTCAAAGAAATCTCAATAAGAAGATTTATATCATCTTATTAGCTAATTTAAAATATGATTATGTTGAGATTTGTCAAATAGATACTTCTTTGACTCCGATTCGGGTTAATAATTTGAAGGCTTGAGGTTGAATCTGCAATTAGTTCAATAAATAGTAAAGGTTGTATCGTATTTCGCTGTTACGAAGTTCGATGTAACCCATCTGAGGCACAACTTTTTGCCCATCTGTTAATACCCATTTAAGGAAATCAACTACTTCTTTTGTTTTTGGCTTGCCTAAAGTAACGATGAAAAGATTACGGTCTAAAACACAGGGGTACTTTCCTAGGACCATCGCTCTTTGAATTTTAGCAAAGTCATGGTAGAAATCTTCGCGTTTATCGATGACTCCATTTTGATTCAGATCGATTGGAAGAATGCAGAATTCGTCAAAGAATTTGTTGTTGTTCAAGTCGTAGGTATATACAAGGTTGCAGTAACCAAGGGCTAATGGATCGGATTTAACCGACTCTATCATTTTAATTTCACCTGTTACCTTTATCCCAACAATATCAGCTGGATTAGCCCAAAGGTAATTCGCAAGCACGTCGGTTGCACCCGATTTATCGTTTCGAACATAAACATTAACAGGATGCTCTGAAGATTTTCCATATATTCCACCCCATGTTCTTTTGTTTTGGTTCAAGAATAGAGTGATAAGGTCATCTTTTTTAATTCCAACTTTAAGTATTTTATGGAGATACGGATTTTTTTTGCTTATAATCGGAACAACAGCAAGCCTCGCAACCGGAGTACTCCAAAGGGTTGTATCATGTTCTGCGGGTATTTGACTTGATATCATGGCAATATCCGTTTCTCTATTAAGAACCTCAATCAGCCCATTCCCCGATCCGATGGCTTGTAGATCAAATTCAATGTTAGGGTTTAACTTTTGGTAATCAGATATCCATTGCTGGGCTAAGGGGTATAAGGCGAATGCCCCGGTAATTTTAATTTTCCCTTGATGATGGGGTAGACTTGATGACTTGTTTGATGGCTGTGGGTTGCTGCAGCAGATTGTAGTCAGAAACAAAATCCCTAGAAGTAGTTTCGTTTTCATGTTTTTTGTTTTTCGGGTGTCACCATATGGATTATACTTTAAGCTACCCTGAATTATTGATAAGGCTTTAATGATGGGTATTCAAAATTAGGCTATTGGGAGCTGTAAATCAATTGTTTTTAGATGTTTTTTAACAGCATTACAAGAGTCTGCTTAACCCTTATTAGGTTTATCGGTTATGGAAAAATGGTTAAATTTGGTTGATAAACCGAAAGTGAATATACGATGTATAATATTATTTCAAATTCGCCCTTCTTTAGGGGGTTAACCCCTCAGGAGGTGGAGGCAATTCTTGGTAAGATTTCTCATTCAATTAAATCTTTTTCAAAAGGACAGACCATTGCTCAGCGCAAGGAGGAGGTTAAAAACCTTTGCATTGTTGTTGTGGGTAGCGTTAAAGGCGAAATGGTCGATTTCTCCGGAAAAATCCTAAAAATTGAAGAGATGTTTGCCCCTCAACCCATTGCTCACGCTTTCCTTTTTGGTGAGCGAAACCAATTCCCTGTTGATGTGATTGCCCTTGAGGATTGTAAAATCCTTTTCATCCCTAAGCCCGAGGTCATTCGGATGCTTCAGCAGAGCGATGTTATTCTACGCAATTACCTCAATGCTATTTCAAATCGAGCACAGTTCCTGTCGAATAAACTATGGTTTCTGTCATTCAAAACCATTAAGGAGAAGGTGTCGCACTACCTGCTAAGCCTATTGCAAGGCGATTCGAACAAAACTATTACTTTGTCTAAGTCACATCAAGAACTCGCTGAGTTCTTTGGGGTTACTCGTCCATCGTTGGCTAGAGTATTTGCTGAGATGCAGGATGAGGGGATAATTACAGTGAATAGGCGAGAGATTACAATTATCAATAGGAATAGGCTGTTGGAGATGATTAGGTGAGTTGTGCCAAATTTCAAAAGGCAAAAATCAAAGATGAGTAACGACTCAGGAGTAAACCAAAAACCACAGACAGACAAAATAAACACGGAGGCTTAGAGAACACAAAGTTCTACAGAGGTAATTGTAAAAACACATGGAGATAAAAGAATACAAAGACTTAGAGTTCGCGGAGAGCAATGAAGAAAAAAACGCAGAATAGCCACAGGAAATATCCCTTTGAACCTCCGTGCCCTACCTGCCTACCTGCAGGTAGTCCGTGGTGAATGGTTACAAAAATGATAATCAACCAATAATTCAAAACTGACAACAGGCAGCGATTTGCTTTTTTTTACTTACTTTACGTCATAATACAATATTATTGAATGAAGGCTTTAATTCTTGCAGGAGGGAAAGGTACTCGTTTAGGTGAGAAAACTCAATTAACGCCTAAACCAATGCTGTTGATTGGCGGTAAGCCCGTTCTTCAGCATCAGGTTGAACTATTTAAAGGTTATGGCATTACGGATATCACCTTGTTGGTGAATCATTTGAGCACTTCAATTATTCAACATTTTGGCGATGGTAACGCTTTTGGTGTATCAATTACCTACTACAACGAACGCGAACCCCTTGGTACTGCTGGCGGTATTAAAGATTTAGAAAATGATTTGACTGATGATTTTCTACTTCTATACGGTGATGTAATGGTTAACATGGATTTGAACCGTCTGATTGATTTCCATAAAAAGGCTGAAAGCGATTGCACCTTAGTGGTTCATCCCAACGATCATCCACAGGATAGCGATTTGGTTGAGATTGATGATCAAAATAGGGTTGTTGCATTCCATCCCAAGCCCCATGATGAGGGGAAGTTTTACCGAAACCTTGTGAATGCAGGTCTGTACCTTATGAACCCATCGGTTTTGCAGTTTATCAAGAAAGGGAGAAAAGCTGATTTTGGACACGATATATTTCCTGCAATTTGCAAAAAAATTAATATGCTTGGTTATAATACAGCCGAGTATTTGAAGGATATGGGGACTCCTACAAGGTTCGAACGGGTTACCGCTGATTACCTGTCAGGGCGCATTGAACGTGCAAGTTACAGGCATAAACGTACTTGTATCTATCTCGATCGTGATGGGGTGTTGAACGAGGATACCGACCTGATATCACGCCATGAGGATTTGAATCTTTTCGATTTTGTTCCTGAAGCAATAAAACGGATAAACCAATCGGAATACCTTTCGGTTGTGATTACCAATCAGAGCGTAGTTGCCCGTAATTTGTGTACCTACGATGATGTAAAGGTAATTCATAATAAGATGGAGGCGTTACTTGGTGAGGCGGGTGCCTATTTGAACGATATTTATTTCTGCCCTCATCATCCCGATGGCGGTTTTCCTGGCGAGAATGTATTGTATAAGGTGAATTGCAAATGTCGTAAACCAAAGCCGGGTATGCTGCTTGATGCAGCAGAGAAGTTTAATATTGACCTTGAAAAATCGTGGATGGTTGGCGATTCCGACAGGGATATCAAAGCGGGTAAAGCAGCTGGATGTAGGACAATTGCTGTTCGTACAGGTCGTAGTACTCATACTAGTAAGGTAAATCCCGATTATTGGTTCGAGAATTTAACCGAGGCTGTATCTTTCATTATCGATAACCCTTACAGTGAAATTGTTCGTAGGGTTGATGAAGATATTTCTAAAAGCGGTACAAACCCTTTTGTTATTGCCATTGGCGGAAGAGCACGATCTGGTAAAAGCTCATTGAGCAAATATCTCACCCAATGGCTTGAGGATAGTAAGAAGAAAGTGCTTCATGTTGAATTGGATAAGTGGTTACTACCCGAATCGGACAGGGTGAATGCTAAGAATGTTTTCGATAGATATCAATTACCCTTGCTTATTAAAGATTTGGTGAAATTGCTTAACGGGCAGAAGGTGATTGCTCCGGGCTATTCCATCGACCCAAAAGCCAGTAAGGAGGCTGTGGAGTACAACCCAATGGGGTTTGATGTGATTATCCTCGATGGCGTTATTGGCTTATCGATGCCAGAGGTAAGGGAGCAAGCGCAGCTGAAAATTTTCGTAAACATTGATTCGGGATTGCATAAGCAGCGATTCTTCGATTACTATCGCTGGAGGGGAAAATCCGAAAGTGAGATTTTCTATTTATTAAACGATAGGCTATTGGATGAGAATAAGTTGATTGATAGGAATATTGATTTTGCGGATATCGTAGTGTAATGAATATAAACCGCAATGTTCGCAAAGCTAACGCAAAGGGTGCTAAGTTTTACAGAACTGTATTTTCAGTTAATGTTGTATTATTAAAAGATGGAATTAAGCGAGTAGTCAACAAGTTATAAATGATTTTTAAACCTTTGATAAATTTGTGCTATACTTTGCGAACTTTGCGGTTAAATATTTTTAATATTAGATGATTATAACTCGAACACCATTTAGAATTAGCTTTGTAGGTGGAGGCTCCGATCTTCGAGAGTTTTACTCCAAGCATCAGGGGGCTGTGCTTAGCACATCTATCGATAAGTACATGTACATTTCCTCACATAAATACTTTGAGGAGGATAAGATCCGTGCTAAATATTCTATCACCGAAACGGTTGATAATATTGACGATCTAAAGCATGATATTATCCGTGAGGCATTAAAAATGGTTAATATAAGGGGTGGAGTTGAAGTGAGTTCAATTGCTGATATTCCAGCCGGTACTGGAATGGGCTCATCATCTGCGTTTACGGTTGGTTTGCTTCATAATCTCAATGCTATTAAACGTGAGTATGCATCTAAAGAAATGCTTGCAAACAGCGCTTGTCGTATGGAAATTGATGTGCTCAAAGAGCCCATCGGTAAGCAGGATCAGTATGCTGCGGCTTATGGTGGATTAAATATCTTCCGATTTAATGCAGACGAAACAGTTACCGTTGAACCTTTGCATTTAAAAAAGGAAGTTTATAAAGAGTTACAGGATAATCTTGTGCTTTTCTATATTGGGAATGCCCGAAAAGCCTCTGATATACTAGTAGAGCAGAAAGCAAATATTGCTTATGCCGATAAGGTTTCTGTTTTAAAGGATATG
This sequence comes from Bacteroidales bacterium, assembly GCA_003818205.1. Classification (GTDB taxonomy): domain Bacteria; phylum Bacteroidota; class Bacteroidia; order Bacteroidales; family Tenuifilaceae; genus UBA8529. The sequence goes on along the minus strand of RPRQ01000033.1, from coordinate 1,133 downwards.
GTATCATTAGTGGATGTTTTAAAAGATGTACTGTACAAGGGAACATTGGACGAGTTTGGATTGTTACTGCATCAGAACTGGATGCTAAAGCAGCGTTTGGCTTCAAAGATTAGTAACGACTATGTTGAAGATTTATACCAATTGGGCATTAGAAATGGTGCTACGGGAGGTAAATTGTTAGGTGCTGGCGGAGGAGGGTTTATCCTTTTTTACTGCCCAAAGGAAAAGCAGGCTAATTTTATTAAGGCTATGCCAGTAAGGCATTTCGAATTTAAATTTGATCAGGAAGGAACAAAACTAATTTACTTTGGCGATGAGTGGGCATAAACATTTTACCGAATACTTTAAACAGGTTAGCGATGTGTTAACCAGAATAGATGTCTCGGAACTTGAGGCGGTGGCAAATTCAATTACCGAATGCTATAACCGCGAGGGGATGATATATATCTTTGGTAATGGTGGCAGTTCCGCCACTGCTACTCACGTAGCAGGTGATTATCTTAAAGCGATTACCTTCGGAATGGATAAACGTTTAAAGATTATCTGCCTTAGCGATAATACGCCTGGGTTGATGGCCATTGCAAATGATATATCGTACGATGATATATTTGTTGAACAGCTTAAAAGCTTCATTAAATCAGGCGATTTGGTTATAGGTATTTCCGGGAGTGGAAACTCAGAGAATGTGCTAAGAGCATTGAAACTAGCCAATGATAGAAAGGTTGAAACCGTTGCCCTTGTTGGCTTTTCAGGAGGCAAAGCAAAATCGATGGTTGATATCTGTGTTCATATTCCTATAAACGATATGGAGATGACTGAAGACCTGCATTTATTGTGCTTCCATGCCATTAAGCAGCATCTTATCAATACCATAAACATTACTCAGTCGGGGATGGGTGATAAGTATAATCGTAGGATGAAGGAGTGTTAGTTTAAGTAAAAAGACAAATATCAACCGAGCGTTCTTTGCGAGTTCACCGAAGGTAAATTTCAAAAATCGTAATTATTCACCACGGAGAAATAGACCTGCCTGCCGGTAGGCAGGGAGCACAGAGTTTCACAGAGAAAATATTTATGTTTTTCGTGTTAGTGATTCTTTTGCATTTTGATACTCAGTCGTTTTTTTATAATTG
>RPRQ01000032.1 GCA_003818205.1 Bacteroidales bacterium | reverse complement strand
TTAGAATATTCCTTAAAAAGGGATAAACAAAATGTAGGGCTAAAGCCCATCGAACTTAATGATTACAGCCTCCGCCTTAAAAGGCTGAGTTATTGATTCAACCCTTAATTCGCATTAATTATATAATCGTAAACTTTTAAAATATCGTTAATGGCAGCAGGAAATGGATTTTCTGGAGTTAACCGTATTCTATGAAAAGAAATAAACCATCTAGCTCGCTGGTAAAATGTGAAACAAGTGCTCGATGAGAATCTATTGAGCCTAATACTAAGCAACCTCCATGCAAGTATATAATTACTTTTGTTCCAAGTTTTTTCCCTTTTTTATAGACCCAATTAACAGGTAACTCCTTCAACTATTCTTTCTCAATAATGATATTTTCAGCCCTTTTATACAATACCCCAAGTTTTTCGAAATTGGATCGAGAGCTATTTATTTTATTACCCATATATATTATTTTGAGGTTTTGGCTAATCGCTAACTTTAGAGTAAATAAACTCTTTAAGATAAAATGCGTATAGAAATCCATCGCCATTGCCAATGAATATCTTGTTACCTGCAATGGCAGGTGATGCAGGAGCTGCACTATTAAAATGATATTCGTTTATTATACTCCCATTATTGCCATTCACCATAAAAACAGTACCTTTCTCTCCGAAATAGCTGGTATTCATAATGATTACCGAGTCAATGATTACGGGCTGAACGAAGAAAATCCCATCCGATTTGCAGCTCCATTTCTCCTTCCCATCGGTGAGGCAGTAAATTTTATAAGTATTTATCGTTGAACCAATTATTACCGAATTTTTATAAAATACAGGAGTAGATGGAAGATACGTTTTATTAGGATCAATGAAAGTCCATGCTGGTTTACCTTTCTTCAATCCGAGAGGTGAAAAAACATCGTGTTGGCTTCCAAAATAGAGTAAAGTGTCGCGAATTATCATATCTGAAGTTACCATACCGTAGTATGGTCGGCGATTTATAAGAGTGTATTGCCAAAGAAGCGATTTATTGGATAACGAAACTGCATAAACATGCCCAGCCCAATCGCCAAAATAAATAACATCATTCTTGATAGCGGGGGTTGTTCTAATGGCTGCCGAATCCGTTTTAATTGAGTACTGAAATTTTAATTTACCCGTTTCTACATCTACCCCATTCAGGTTTCCCCATCCATCGCCATAATAGGCTATATTTTCATGTATTATCGGTGATGAGTGATGGTAGTCGGTAAATCCGATGCTCATCTCGGGTTTACCTGTACTGGCCACAAAGCTCCATTTTAATTTCCCCGTTTTCTTATCCAAAGCGTATAGCTTAAACCCACTTTCAAAAATAACCAGATTACTAAATATAGCAGCCTTCGAGTTAATGCTATAATCGGTTTTGTAATGCCAGATTTCAGAGCCATCGTTAATACTTATTGCATAAAAAACACTATCTGTACTACCTATGAATATTACATTACCATCAACTAGGGGTGTTGAATGGATTGCAGCATTCGTTTTAAATTTCCAAGCAATTCTATTTTTGTCGGCAGCTTGCAAACTCATAACTGCAAGGCTTAAAAGAATTAAAAAGGGCAACATCCTATTTGCTTTCATTCTATACTTTTTAGTGATACAATGATGCAAAAGTAAATCACCTTGAAAAATGATCGGTATGAATACATGTATCAATACCTTATTTTTATTTGTTATATCGAGTTGATTATGTTGATATTATTAGTGCCGATTTCGGTTTATAGAAAGTCGTACCCAATTCGTGAGTTAAAATGTTCAGGAGTTCATCTTTTTAAAATCAGTAGGGGTGCTACCGGAATGCTTTTTAAAAGCATTGTTGAAAGTTGATTTTGAATTAAAACCAGCATCGTACATAATATCCATCATGGTACGCCGGCTACTATTTTTATCTTTTAGCAATCGCATAGCATACTTTACCCGATAAGAGTTTACAAAATCGAAAAAATTCTGTTTGCGATGCTCGTTAATTACCTGCGAAAGGTTTCGTTCCGAAACGTCCGTCATTTTCGAAAGACTCTTTAATGATAGGCTTGAATCGGTGAATGGATGCTTCTCATCCATACACTGCTCCAATAACAATAGTATTTTTCGGGCATCTGATGTACTAAGCAGTGAATGCTTATATTTTTCCTTGATTTGGCTACGATGTAATATATTGGGACTAATAATTGCCTTGTAAAATAGAATATTAAAAAAAATGAAAAATGCACCATTGCCAGCTAGAAACCAATCAACCGAAATAAAAACATGAAACCTTTGACTATATATCCCAAATTGAACAATAAAACACGCTATAACAAAACCAAATAAGCAGGTCTTAAGCCAGTTATTCCCTACATGATCAATTTCTGAATACTCATCTTTTATTCTTTTCAAGTATTTTCGATACTGTACCAAAGCAGCTAGATTATAAAAAATAACCTGAGTATTAAAAGCCATTCCAAAATAATAAAACAATTGATTATAAATTTCATGACTTTCAATTAATTGGCTACGAATATCATAATCCTTTATGTAAAAATTAGCTACAGTGTATGATAGAACAATAACAAATGGAATAAAATGAAATGTATGCTTCCATGAGAACCGGAAATCAGTTTCGAACAGCGACACTACATAAAAGTAGAATAAGGGTACCCATGTAAAAATAATAGGATAGAAAATAATCGGCATACCATTACCAACAGATAAGCCATAAACAAAAAGAGTGTCGGAAATGCCAATGATTTGAGAAACAAAATAGCAAGCCAATATAATATTCGAATAGTTTTTTCGTCCCTTGTGAAATAACAGAATGGTAAAAACAGTCAGTAAAAAAAGCATTAATACCACGAGTACTATATTTAGATCAGTTTTCATTCCTAGATGGATAAAATCTTCACAAAAATAATAATTTGTTTAAACGCAATTACTTATACTTTCATTGAGTGTATCCTAAAAAAGATTATTGACATAAGAAATTGCTTATCCATTGTGATAAAATCAAGCTATGCGTTGAAGTTTTCAAACTCTCTACTCCTACCTTCACAGTTTGCTCACCAATACTATTGGTTCTATCCTCCATCAAATACTTTACGTAATCAGCAGCGAATTCAGGATGCCCCTGCATTCCAAGCATCTTATTACCTATCTGAATCATCCCCACTGGGCAATTTGGTGCTTTAGCAATCACTTTACTATTGGGTGGAAGTGCTTGAATCTGATCCTGACACGACATAAGCAGATTTACTTTTTGTTGTTTAGGGGTTATCCAATTTACGGACACAATAATATCGAACTGATGCACTCCCACGCACCAACCGATTGGTGATTTTAAAACTTTACCACCCATTGCCTCGCCAAGCACCTGGTGCCCAAAGCAAACTCCAATACAATACTTGTCGGCTTTCGCAACCTCACGAACAAAAACCTTTAGCCTATCTATCCAGTCGATACCATCGTAAACCGAATACTTAGAGCCTGTTATAAGCCAAGCCTCATGATCATTTGCAGATATTGGGAAATTCCCATCGCATACAAAATAGCTCACAAGCTCATAATGGGGCAGAAGGTTGCCAAATAGCTCAGGGTATCCGGGAAACCCCTCTTGAATATGATCACAAACGAGTAGCCCAATTTTCATAAAAATGAGATTTAAAAGTTTTCAGAGCATTAACGGTGATGATGGATAAAGGCCTTTAGGTGTTTCTATTATGGCTCTTGCTAGCTGCTCAATTAGGTTTACTTTATCCTTTGATAGAGTACCCTGAAGATTCAGGTTGTTTGATACATGATTGCTTCGGTAAATTACATTATTCAAATCCGTTAAACCTATAAAAGTTTTTAACTCCTCAAAAAGTTCAATAACCGAAAGGGGAATGTACTTACCTTGAAACCTATCTATAAAATGTTTCTCACCAAAAGGCATACTCAACGTAAGGGTTGATAGGAATTTTGGGTTAATCCTATTGATAATTTTTGCCGAGTTAACCGCATGTTGATCGCTATACCCTTTACCTCCAAGTCCGTTGATTATCATAATTGACGTTTCAATACCTGCATTATGCGCTTTTAGGATACCATCAACGGTTGATTGTGAGGTTTCGCCCTTGTTAATCAGCCGCAATAGCTCATCATCGCCAGTTTCAATACCAATGTATAGAATTTTAAGCCCTAAATCCCTGATGTTTTTCAACTCATCGTCACTTTTACTCAGAATATCCTTTGGTAAAGCGTATGATGAGACCCTTTGAATTCGTCCAAAATGCTTATTTATCTCTTCGAGTATGGGGATAAGATTACTAGCCGATAGCACAAAGGCATTACCATCGGCAAGGAATACCTTTTTTGCGCCAAGATAAATCTTCGAAAGCGTTTCAATCTCGGGTTTAAGGTCTTCAAGTTTACGAACCTTAAACTTCTTAGAGGTGTACATCTCACAGAATGCACAACGATTCCAAGAGCATCCGAGGGTTGCTTGAATTATTGCTGAATTTGCCTCGGCGGGTGGTCGAAAAAGTGGCTCATCGTAGGTGAAGTATGGCATAAAGAAAAGTCGATAAATTCGGGATTAAATATAATGGAAAGTTTGAGTTATAGAAAGAATACATAGCTAGCAATTCGATTTAAAATGGCTTGAAAGTGCAGATAGATATTTTCTTTCATTATTAACCGAGAAAAAATCAAATTTTAGTAGGCCGCAGCGATGCTGCTTTTTTAAAGTCGCATAGCGATGACCTATCTGTATTGTTTTTATTAAACCGAAAATCAAGCTCTACTATGCCTGCCTGCCTGCCTGCCGGTAGGCAGGGTAGGCAGGCGTGTCTCCGTGGTTTTTGTTCAATTCGATTACTGCTGGATAGTTACTAATATTTTAGTCGTTCAGTAGTGTTAAAATAACGTGAGTTCGATCTAAGAAACAATAGTAATACTTTAAATTGCAATTTGCTAGAAATTATTTTATTGGTGATGGAATGATGGAACTGGAGCGATCCGGCAACTGCCGGACGACGAAGTCAATAATGGGGTTTCTTCTAATATTTTTATTCCATTCTTCCATTCTTCCAATTAATTATTAAGGATATAATATTAATAAACAAGCAGATAAGTCAGATATTACATCGAACTCACGTTAAAATATATTCGATCACACCATTTATTCGAATATTTACATATATTTACTGAAATAACAATCTGTTATGAATTACTGGCAGCTAAAATTTAAGATCAAAATTAACCGCACCTGCCTCTGCTATTCCTAGTTTCTATCTTCTGATCTCTCATTTTCGAACCCCCTTACATTAGTTGTCCCGGGATTTCAGTAAATTTTTGATCAAATCTCAAATAGCTTTAATAAATGTTAGATAGATTTCCTATGCGTAAAGGAAATCTATACTAGCATATTACTAATCCACTAAAATACAATACTATGACATTTATAATAACAGGTGCAAACCTCAAGATTGAGGATGTTGTTAGAGTTGCTCGTTTTAACGAGAAGGTTGAATTACATCCCGATTCAATTGCAAAAATCAATAAGTGCCGAGCGATGCTCGATAAAAAGATTGCTGCCCATGAAATTATGTACGGCATCAACACCGGGATAGGTGAATTCTCGGAGATAGTTTTAAACGACGATCAGGTTCAGGATTTTCAAAAATATTTAGTCTATAACCATGCCGCTGGCATCGGAAATGCAATGCCTTTGGATCATGTTCGAGGTGCAATGCTTGGAAGAATCAATGTACATGCGCATGGAAATTCAGGATGTCGCATTGAGATTACCCAAACCCTTGTTGAAATGCTCAATAAAGGCGTAACGCCTTATGTTTGCGAAAAGGGTTCGGTGGGTGCTTGCGGCGATTTAGCCCCCATGTCGCAAATTGCGCTGCTGCTGATGGGCGAAGGCCATGCTTTTTATAAAGGTGAAAAACTAGATGGTAAAGAGGCCATGAAACGTGCAGGTATAAGCGTTCCAGGGCTTCATGCTAGGGATGGGCTAGCAGCTATCAACGGTTCCAATGTTCTTACTGCCATGAGCGCGCTAATGGTTTACGATACCAACCGTTTTCTAAAACAAGCGGAGATTGCCTGTGCGATGTCGCTAGAGGCTTTAAAGGCTAACCTAAAACCTTACCACCCAAAAATTCTTGAGGTACGTGGTTTCCCCGGTGGCATGCGCAGTGCAGCAGCAATCCGTAAGGTTACTAAAGGGGGTGATTTAGCTGAAGGTAAGCTAAAAACCAAGGTGCAAGATGCATACTCAATGCGTTCAACCCCGCAGGTTATTGGGGCTGCTCACGATGCGCTTAGGTATGCCCGTGAACAGGTGGAAACGGAGCTAAACGGGGTTGGCGATAACCCTATCTTCTTTGCCGACGAAAACCTTGCCCTTTCGGGTGCAAACTTCCAGGGCTCGCCTATTTCACTACCTATGGATTTGGTTGGTGCAGCCGTTACCATGGTTTGCGTTCTATCCGAGCGTAGGATGAATCGCTTAAATAACCCTGCGCTAAGCGTTGGTCTTCCTCCATTCCTAACCAAAGACCCAGGAATGTTCTCGGGTTTAATGCTTAGCCAATACACAGCCGATATGCAGATTGTAGAGCAGCGTATTCTTTGCATGCCTGCATCTGTCCAATCAATTCCTGCTGCTGCCGATCAGGAGGACTTCGTTTCGATGGGTATGAATACTGCGCTCAAAAACTTCCAAATACTCGATAACGCCTACGGTATTCTTGGTATTGAGTTTATGGCTGCCGCACAGGCGCTCGACCTACGCGAAAAATTGGAAACCCCATACAAGTACGGTATTGGTACTCAAAAGGCAAAGGATACCCTTCGTAAATACGTAACCTTCCTTGATATTGACCGACCACTATACCCAGACCATAACGCCATGAAAGAGCTAGTAAAAACAGGTGAAATCCTTGAGGAGGTTGAGAAAGAGATTGGTAGCCTAGAATAGAGCATTTCAAAACTTAACAAGTATCCCCGTTAGGAGCGAAAACCCAAACGGGGTTATTTTTTCTTTAGATAATCCATGTTTAGCCATTTTTGGTTCTATTTCCCCCTCAACTCCTCTCTCCAAATTCTAATAACAACTATTTGTTCATACTACTTTATTTTCTACATTTATTGCCTCTATAACCTTTGAATTTTGTGAAATGGATATAAAATCTCAAGAAAGAAAAAAAACAAAATTTTTTAAATTTGGTCCAGGCGCATTGGTAACCGCTGCGTTTATTGGTCCAGGAACAATTACTACTTGTTCACTTGCTGGCGCAAAATTCGGGTATGCATTACTCTGGGGAATGGTTTTCTCCATTATTGCCACCATTGTTCTACAAGATATGTCGGCTCGTTTAGGGATAATTACCCGACAAGGGCTAGGCGAAGCGTTGCGTAAGCAGTTTAGCAATCCAATTACAAAAATATTAACCGTTATTTTAGTAATATCGGCAATAACCATTGGAAATGCTGCCTTTGAAACAGGGAATATCCTTGGGGCTTCACTTGGTCTTGAATCACTTTTCGGGCTGAATACTATACCCATTAGATATTGGGCATTGATAATTGGAATCGCTACTTTCCTAATTCTGTTTATAGGTAGCTATAAGCTAATAGAAAGGATATTAATTGCTCTAGTAATATTAATGAGCTTAACGTTCATTACCACAGCGTTAATTATATCGCCCCAAATATCAGGGATACTTAAAGGAATGTTTATCCCTACAATTCCTAATGGTTCAATTCTTGCATTGGTAGGATTAATTGGCACCACCGTTGTTCCCTACAATCTATTTTTACATGCCTCTGCTGTTCAGGAGCGTTGGAAGGGCTCTGCTGATCTTCCTGAAGCTCGTTTGGATATTTCGGTTTCGGTAATACTCGGAGGTTTGATCTCGATGGCCGTTATTATCACTTCAGCCGTAGCGTTTTTTGGAACAAATAATATTCTTAGCAATGCATCGGACCTAGGAATGCAGCTAGAGCCGTTATTGGGTAAATGGGCTAGGTATTGTGTCGGTTTCGGCCTTTTTGCCGCAGGAATATCTTCAGCAATTACCGCACCTTTGGCAGCAGCATACGCCACCATGGGAATACTAGGTTGGGAGAAGAATATTAAATCGTGGAAATTCAGAATGGTTTGGATTTTCATTCTTTCGGTTGGTATAATTTTCTCGGTGATAGGTTTAAAACCTATTGAAGCAATTGTTTTTGCTCAGGTAACCAATGGGATTCTACTACCAATAATTGCCTTTTACCTTCTTTGGGTGATGAATAATAAAAGGTTGATGGGTGAAAATATCAATTCAATTCGATCAAATATTCTTGGAGTTTTGGTAGCTTTAGTAGCACTTGGGCTTGGTTTATTAAGCCTTTTAAAGGTATTCGGTTTAACTTAACACTTATAAATTTGGTAATTGATATAAATTGCGATTTGGGCGAAAGCACCAGATTATCCAAAGCTGGAAATGATGAAGCGATTATGCCATTCATTTCCTCCGCCAATATAGCCTGTGGATTCCATGCTGGTGATCCGCTAACCATTGAAAAAACAATTAAACTTGCCATACAGAACGGGGTTGGTATTGGTGCCCATCCCTCCTACCCTGATATCGAAGGATTTGGTCGAAGACCAATGAAAATGCGCAATGAAGAGCTAAGAGCGGTAATCCTTTATCAGGTTGGTGCGCTAAAAAGCATGACCGAAGCGCTTGGGGCAAAACTTCAACACGTAAAACCTCATGGAGCACTTTATAATAGCGCTTCATCTGATTATGATATGGCTAAAATTATTGCAAAAGCCGTTAAAGATATCGATAGCTCCCTTATACTTGTTGGTCTTTCTAACTCAGAAATGATGAGAGCTGCAAATGAGATAGATATTGCATTCGCCTCAGAGTTTTTTGCCGACAGGGCATATAATGACAATGGTACCCTTGTTTCGAGAGATATTCCTGGCTCGGTGCTACACGACACCAATCAGGTTATCGAACGAGTAATACGTATGATTAATGAAAAAAATGTAGTTTCCATTACAGGTAAAACCATTCCAATCAAGGCAGATACAATCTGTATTCATGGAGATAATGAAATGGCTCTGCATTTTGCTGAAAATCTAGTTTCAACATTTAAGTCTAATGGAATAAGCCTAAAATCAATTGGAAATAGCTAGCCAAATATTGAAATATATCCCATCGGGAGATTCAGCCTTCATTATTAAGGTTGACAATGAGATTTCCCCTGAAATAAACCAAACCATACGGAAACTGCTGGTTCGAATAGAGCAGGAGAGGATTGAAGGCGTGGTTGATTTTATTCCCTCCTACAATGAGCTGTTGGTATGCTACGATCCTCTCATTATCGGATACAGGAAACTCCTTGATAGGCTGCGATTAATCGATAGAGAAATCGATAGCGTTAAACTTCCCGAATCATCGGTTATTCAAATCCCAGTCTATTACGGTGATGATTTTGGACCCGACCTAAACGAAGTGGCAGATTTTAATAGCCTGAGCATTGATGAGGTTATCGGAATCCATTCTTCAACCAACTACTTGGTCTATATGCTAGGTTTCACCCCAGGATTCTGTTACCTCGGAGGTATGGATGCGCGTATTGCAACGCCTCGAAAACATTCACCGCGAATTAAAATTCCTGCTGGTGCAGTTGGAATTGCCGATAAGCAAACAGGTATTTACCCCATCGAAAGCCCAGGAGGTTGGCAGCTAATCGGACAAACACCGTTAAAACTATTTGACCCCGAAAGAAAACCAGAATTTCTTATTCAGCCGGGCGATTTTATTCGATTCGTTCCAGTTTCAATCGATGAATTTAAAAGAATGACAAACGAAGTACGGGAAGGAATATATAAACTAGAAAAAAGTAATTGCACTTAATTATGGCGTCCATAATAATTCATTCACCAGGGTTATTAACTACCGTTCAAGATTTTGGTAGATATGGATATCAACGCTTTGGCATGCCGGTTTCGGGTGCAATGGATTCCTTATCGCTTCGACTAGCCAATCTGCTTGTTGGGAATCATCCCAATGATGCCTGTCTGGAAACAACCTTGACTGGACCCGAAATATCATTTACCTCCAAGGGGGTCATTGCCATTTGCGGTGCAGATATGAATCCATCAATAAACGGAAAAACCATTCAGCTAAACAAAACAATTGAGGTTAAGGCAGGTCAAACGTTAAGTTTTGAAGGATTGAATTATGGATGCCGATCATACATTGCCTTTGGTGGTGGAATTGATACTCCTATCACAATGGAAAGCCGCTCAACCTACCTTCGAGCCAAAGTTGGTGGATTTGAGGGCAGGGCTTTAAAAACAGGTGATGAGCTACCTTTAGGTTCAATCAATAAAAAGATTAAAAGCATAGAAATCCCCAAAGATTTCATCCCTAAATATCAATCGAACCAAATTGTTCAGATAATTGCAGGGCCAGAAGTTAGGAGTTTTGGATCAGAGGGGATTCGTAATTTCTTAACATCTGAATACGCCATATCCGATCAAAGCGATAGAATGGGATATCGGTTAACAGGGCCTACGATCAAGCACCAATCAAATGGTGCAGATATTATTTCTGCGGGTATTTCAATAGGGACAATACAAATCACAGGTAACGGTCAACCCATAATCCTTATGGCCGATAGGCAAACAACGGGTGGTTATACTAGACTTGCTAATCTTATATCAAACGATTTAACCCTTGTAGCGCAGCTTAAACCAAGCGACAGGGTTCGATTTCGTGAAGTATCGCTCGAAAAGGCTCAGGAACAACTATTTAATCGAGAATTAATATTGAAAAAAGTGTTTCGCTATTTATGATGCAAAGTCGTTGACTTAAGCCATAAAGGTTTGTAATTCATACAGTAGCGTTTCTTTGGGCATTTTTTTCTTTCATGCTTTCGCCCAGAACGGACATCTTCCCTTGTTTGGCCTTCAATGGAATCAAATATCGCAATAGTTTTTGCTACAAGTTCTTTCAAAAAGCCCCACGCTAACGCTCATCGACATCGACAGGGTGCCGGTGCGGTTGATATTTTGTGGAAGTTTTGTATTGGCCTGCTGATATTCCTTTTTCACCTTTTCGTCTATCGGAAATGCCGATACGGCACTCAAGCTCATCATAAAAACTTTTTTCGGAAAAAACCTGCTTTACGGACAAAGCCGTTTTCTCAGAAAATCTCTCAGCTTCCGCTCTTACCTTAAATAGGGTCTGCTGATTAAGTCATAAATAGGTTTATGAAGCCATTAAAAACAAACTTCAGAGGGTAGGGACGACATTATAAAGGAGATAGAACAGAGAATAATGTCATGCCTACGGCATTTCATCTGTTCCCATCTATATTTTCTACCATAATGTCATCCCTACGGGATTAAAATTAGAATAACAAGTGCACATATTTTAGGCTTTTACATAAAAAATGCTTGCGCTTACACAACAAAAAATTGTTGTAATATTTTATATTTCTGTGTTTTAACACTTAATCAGCAGACCCTAAATAACTTCCGTTCGACGTTAGAAACAATTTAAATGCTATATTATCAGTATTTTACTTTACAGGGGGAAATGGAACCGAGCTTGCGAATCGATCCGGCAGCTGCCGGAGAGCTCAGCGAAGCTAGTTCAGCGTAGCCAATAATGCCTGCCAAAACATGAAAAGACCTAGCATTTCTAATATTTCCCAATAAATGGGATTAATTATTTTGATTTCTCAAAGTAATTTGCAAGGCTAATGGGGTTAAATATTGATACAAACCAGTAAAAAAAGGCTACTCGAAAGAGTAACCCTTTTTAATCACTAACCTTAAACTAAAAACTAAAACAAAAAAACATCAATTTTAGAAATAACCCCTATTTGTCACTTAAAACTGATTTACACTCCATTAAAGAAATTGAGTTGAAATAAAGCGCCCCCGCTCCCATTATTGCTATATCGGGGTTTTGCGAACACTCAACCTTAAATTTGCTTTTCACTTTTGCAAAGGGAAACCGATTAATCGATTCGTTCATGGACTGCTTAAACAGGCCAAATCCGGCGCTAATAGAGCCCCCGATAACAACGGCATCAGGGGCAAGCGAGAACATGATAACATGAATGAACTCACCCAAATTCTGCCCGAATTCATGCCATATTTCAAGGGCTTTCTTATCCCCTTTATTCGCTTTCTGAAATGCTTCCTGTCCGGTTACCCCATAGCACCTCTCAAAGAACTGACCGCTACAATATTTCTCAAAATTGCTATCCTTATATGGGATTGAGCCAAATTCTCCTGCTCCAGAGAAACTACCCGAATAGAGCTTATTGTTGATTATAATCCCCGAACCAACCCCTGTTCCTAGCGTTATTCCAACAAAATTACTAAACCTTCGTCCTACCCCGAAGTACTTCTCGCCCAGGGCGAAGCAACTCGCATCGTTGTTAATAAATGTTGGGACAAAGTACCTTAGCTCAAGGTACTCCTTTAATTTCACCTCTTGCCATGAAGGGATATTCTGAAGATGATACACAATACCATTCTCATGGTCAACAAGCCCGGGTACTCCAACCCCAATGCCCTTCACATCAGCCTGCCACACCCTATCGATAGCTGTAAAAATATTCTGAATAATCTCATCCTGCGATTTATTCGCCTCAGTATCAATTGTAACCCTTTTGACTATGGCATTATCCGATATAAACCCCGCTGAAATCTTTGTTCCGCCTATATCAATTCCAATAATTTTATCCTTTAACATATATCTAAATAGTTCATAAAACGTTAAAAATCTTCAACCTCTATCACACAACAATACCTTCCATCGATTTTTCGAGATCGCGTGCATAACCCAAAAACTCCTCCACGGTCATCTCTTTAAAGAAAAGCAACCCATGGCTCGATCGAACCCTCGGACTTTCATTTAGGTAGAAGTAGTTTTTCCCTAGGAGGAGCTGAATCGATTTGAGCTGATCCACCCATGTTCGTTTGGTTAAATCGCTGAATCGGCCATCCAGCTGATAGCTGGGGAACGAGGCATCTACCTGACTCAGGTAGCAATTGGTGAATGAGGTGTCGAGCGTAGCCATTGCGTTCAACGATACCGGAACAATAACATTCACATCGGAAGGATGGAACTTATACCAAACATTCCGGTAACCCCAAATCCTTACCTTCGATAAATCCTCCTCCTTACCCCAAAGCCTTAACGCCTCAGCGATAGCCTGTAATACCTTATAATGGGTATCGGGGCCACTCCCCTCCGGATCGAATGCAAGGCTAACCACGGTTGGCTTTAGCCCTTTCAGCTCGGCAAGAATTGGGAGTACATCGCGCTCCTTGTTGGGCTGCTCGGTGAACACATCGCCAGTATAGAATCCTAACCTTAAATGGTGTACATTATCAACCTGAATCCCAAAGTGAGCCCAAACCAGCTCCTCCTCGAATTCGCGGAGCATCCCCTTCAGCTTCTGAATGTTAGGCGGGTTTTTCTCACCATCGTAGCTATTGTAGAGAAGGGTCAATATGTCGTCGATATTCTTTTTAAGGCTGGCTTTGTCCTTAACCCCATATACCTCAACAATAGCCCGCACAATTCTATGGGCAAGACCTCGGCGGCGCTCGTAGGGTTCGCCAGAAGCAACCTTATTCAGATAGTGCGATACATCCTTATCCCACTTCTTTTCATACCCATCGACAAAGAAATCGGGGTAATCGATCATCTGTATTAGGCCTCCCTCCAAGAACTTTTTTGTATCCTCAAGGGCATCCTTAATAAAACTATTGGTAACAGCGGTAAAGCCCGATGTTAGTATAGAGAAGTGCGCTCTATTCGACTCGTTTCGTAATAGACGATGAATATGCGGTAGCATACCAAGCATAATATCATCGTGGTGTGGACCGGTATGGTAGTATATCTGATTGTTTTCAGAGGCCATACCAGCATATAATTTCGAAATAATTGATTTCTCAACCTGTTTAACCGTATCCAACGATAGGTTGGGGATTAATTTGCAGTATTTATCATCCCTGAGGTCATCAAGCGTTAGATGATGGCCGTATTTATCAATCCTTTTGCATAGATCGATTATTGCACGTTCAGTTTTTTCGTTCGACCATTCGCCAGCTCTATAATAATTGTCGATGCAATCGTCGAGCATCACAGCGGCACCATTTGTAATATAAAACCTAGCATTCCTCAGATTGCCCAATGCTGTTGCCGGATAGACGTTTGAAGGTTCTGATTCTAAGGCATTCTTGACCATGGGCGCTTTTGCCTCTCCTGCCGCAAAGATTATAGCAACGGTTTCGGGGTTGTAGGTAATGGTTTCGAGCCCAATGGTGATAACCAGACGGTTACGCGAGATTTCAATCCCCCCAAGATCGGATGCGGCAACAGCCTGAGTTTCAAAATTGGTTGCCGTTAGGCGGGTGGTAGAATGATGATCTGAACCTCGGGTGTTAAAAGCGATATGCCCATCGGGGCCAATACCCCCGAGGAAGAAACCTATTCCGCCTTTCGCTCTGATTTTCGATTCGTAATCGGTACACCAATCGTCGATGGCGAATATGGCTCGCTGCTGCAGATTCTCGAAAGAGGTTTTTGCCTCACGGTAGCGTAGCGATAAATCGACCTGATTATTGGGGAAAACATCGGTGAAATGCTTTTTATCGGGTAGGGCTATCTCATCGCAGTTGATTAGAAGCGATTTACTGATATCTAAGCCAAACCCTTTGATATAGTATTGGTTTACATAATGGTAAAAGCTGTTCTGCTGCTTCGAGCGGATGGGGTAAAACTCATCGATTTGCACGAAGTGCAAACCCGAAAATACAGGTTTTTCTTTACTGGACAGACCGTACTTGGCAAGAATTTTCTTTCCATTCTCCTCGTTCCAGTTTTTAAGCAGAAACTGCGTCCATTTAATAAAATGCTCTGGGGTTTTGCCCGTCGGTAGGCTTATCACCCCGTTGGGGTTTTCCGAAACCCATTCGAGAAACCTAAGCGCAGTGAATAACCCGAGTAAAGGGAAATTATCCACAGCGATGTAGGGTATTCTGGTATTCGTTTTTTCCATGCCAGATATTCTCACGAAAGCCTTTTCAACAGCGGAAAAATTGTAATTGTTCATAAAATACTTTAAAACAATAATAACCTATGTGTTATTTTTTATAACCTCACAAGCTTAACGCTTGTGAGGTTACTTACATAAACAAAATATTAATATACTCTAAGAATTGATTAAACTTATCCCATTTCTCTTTAGATTGCAGAAGTACAATAGTTCTTATTAATATCCCACCAAAGATTTGTGCTAGTTCTATCACCTCCAGTTCCCATTAGGATTACACCTTTCTCATACTCAACCGCATTATTGGTTGATTCAGCATTAGGTATTTTAACTCTCTTTATAAAACTCCGAGGGTCAGTAATATCTGATGGCAATGATCCAAAAATTAAAGGATCGCGATAAGCTAAGACATCAAATCGAGGTAAATTCAATCGTCTTTTATCACTCCAAGCCTCAATAGAAACATCGGGGAAAAGTGATATGTACTTTTGTGTTATAATCTTCTCCAATTGTGTATTCCCTGTCCCAGAAATATCATCAAAATTGGCGCTTGTTCCAGCAGTGTTTTTATCATTTGACAATATGTAAGCTTCTGCACCGCTAACACCCCATCGAGTAAAAGACACATGAATACCCGCTTCATACTCAGTCTTAGCATTCCCTGTTGCAAAACCTCTTAGCGCTGCCTCTGCCTTTAGAAAACATACTTCTTCGTAGAGCATTAAATCATAATCTCTTGAAATATTCCTTGCAGCAGGTTTTCCAACAATAAACTCACCAAGAATTGCAATCTCAGTTTTCGCATTAGGTGACTGATTAACATTATTGGGGTGCAACCCTGGAGTAACCCCTTTCCATATGCCACTAGATGAAGGATCAAACATAACCACAGCTCTTGGATCTATCTTGGCTGGTTTGGTGGTTGCTGACACACTTAAAGGCCAATCGATTCCACCAATATTTGTTACCAGTTTTTCAAATGAAGAGGTCATATGTTGAGTTTCGCCCCAACCAAAAAGAAGTGTGTAGTTGTAATCCTGACCCCAACCTTTATTAGAAGGTGGACATTTTGCATCATCCCCAGACGATTCCATAGTTCCACCATTTATTATAGCTATAGCTGCCTGAGCCTGAGTAGCACAAAGCGAAGGATTTACTTCAGACACCCTGAGTGCAAGTCGAAGTCGAAGAGAGTTAGCAAATTTTTTCCATTTTGTAATATCACCTTCATAAATCATGTCTTCCTTACCGTTCAAAAAACCTTTTGCTGGGTCAATCATTTTAATAGCCTCATCAAGTTCTGTGAAAAACTCAAGGTATTGATCTTGTACTGATACGTATGGAGGGTTCTCTACAATTTGCTTATAGCTAGGAAAAGGCATAACTCCAAAAACGTCACAAGCTTGACTTTGTATATACACACGCCATATTTTTGATACAGCTACTGAGTTAACCCTGTCAGGATCATCCTTTCCTTGGTTAATTACTATATTCAATGATGAAATCCAACTTGGTATAATATTCCAATAATCGATTGTCCAACCATCGTTTGAAAAATAGTTTCGAGTATTTGTCCAACCGGATGGAACCTCATCCAACATTTGAGAGTACAAATCTATATGAAGACTTTTTAACCTTTGAAAGATATGAGCTCCATTATAGGTTGAACCAGCCCTTAAAAGTGTTGAAACTTTAGAACGGCTATAATCATATTTGTTTAATTCAGGAGAGGGCTTGTCTGGGTTAATGTTCATTTCTTCTAGATCTGAACAAGAAAACAGACCAAAAGCCATTAAAATGGTAAGATATATTTTTGTTTTCATGTAATAAACATTTAAGGTTAGAAGGTTAGATTTATATTAAATCCAATGCTACGTAGTTGAGGCATAGTACCATACTCAATACCTTGAGCATTGTTTGTTGAATAAGTACCTTCAGGATTGAATCCTTTAGTTTTGCTGTAAATCATAAACAAGTTACGAGCCACTAGACTTACTTTAACTGATGAAAGTTTAACCTTTTGAGTTATAGCTGTTGGAATAGCATACCCGATGCTCATTTCTCTTAAACAAATATTTGTCGCATCGTACATCCATGCTTCAGTAATACCTGATATCCCTTTCCAGTAATCCTGAGAGGAAACTGCTTTAGAATTCTCTTCTCCTGTCGATTTAACAATGGAATTAGGCACTACAAAGCCAGTTTCTCTTCCATCTAATGTCATTGCAAGTGTACCCGATGTTGCACCAGTTCTGATGGAGCCCATATACACCTTTCCACCATATCTCAAATCAACTAGAAACCCTAAATTTATTCCGTAGATTGTAATATTATTATACAACCCCATCATCCATTTAGGCTGATAGTTACCAAGTTTTGACATTTTTTCTGATGGTAATGGTATCCCATTAGCATCAACATAAATCTGACCATCAGCATTCCTATCATAAGTATATCCAAGTATATCACCATAATCTCCACCCTCACTTGCAACTACTTGTAAAAATTGAACAGATAAATCACTCAGTAGATGATCTTTTACACCATCTGTCAATTTTATAATTTTATTTTTGTTCTTTGAGAAATTTAGGCTTATGTTCCAATCTAGGTTTTTCTTATGGATAGGAATTGCATTTACAGACAATTCAATACCCTTATTCTCAACATTACCTGCATTAACATACTCATATTGAAAACCCGTAGCAGGGGGAGTTGGGAGTTTTATAATCTGATTAAAAGCATTCTTTTTATAATAGGTGAAATCAATCCCCAACCTGTTTTGAAACATTCTAAAGTCAACTCCAAATTCAGAGGATTTAATACTTTCTGGTTTATAATTAGGATTTGTTTTAAAATTTTCAGGAGTAACATTTAAAACTCCGTCATCATATTTTATATTTAGATACTCCCTAGTTCTATATGGATCAGTATCATTTCCTACCTCTGCCCATGAAGCTCTTATTTTTGCAAAGCTAATTGGCCCTGTTTTAATTCCACTATTCTCAAGGAGCTGACTAACAATAATACTTCCACCAATAGATGGATAAAAATAGGAATCACCATCTAATGTAGAGGAACGATCTTGACGTGCTGTTACATCAAGGTATGCCCAATTATCGTACGAAAGAGATGCAGTTCCATACCAAGATCTAATTTCTTCTTCAGTTCGATTAAAAGCAATTTCACGATTAACACCATTCAAGACTGAATAATAATCAGGGATTTCAAGACCTTGAGCTTGCGTGAGTTGATAAGTTGACTTGGAATTCATAAGGTTTCCTCCAAATGTAAATATCCCTTTTACCTTATCAAATAGCTTGCTTTGTGCGGTAAAGAGAAAATCGGCATTTTGTATTTTGTTAATTTCCTGTATTGCTCTAAAATCACCTGTTATACCGTTAGTTGTCCAATAAGGCGTCCCTGTTGCTAATCTATCTTGAAACATAGAACTGGTATAATCAAGTCCATAGCGAGCCTTAAGGTTTAACCAAGAGGTGAAATCATATTGTAATGCAAAGAAACCCAACATACGATCTTTATTGTCTTTATTTGTATTCCTATAGGCTGACCAATATGGGTTATTAAAAGTATTTGCTTCGAATACAGCAGGACTGCCATATTTTTCTTTTGCATAGTTAAACTCTTTATATTTGTCGTAATCACTAAATGCGACACTTCTTGGTGTTGCAAGATAATTAAGGAATATATTATCAGGATCCCCTGCTAATTTTATTCTATTCTCAGTGATTTGTCTAATATAATTGATCTTAACATCGGCTGAGAGTTTATTCCATTTCCCTGTTGTTCGTACATCAAATGATGTTTTTTCGAATTTACTATTGGGTACAATTCCTTTATTATCCATTCGAGATATCCCGATTCTTAAGGTAGAGTTATCATTCCCAGCGGTAAGTTCAAGGCTATTTGTAGAAGTAACCCCAGTACGTAAAAAATCTTCATAAAGATTGTTTCCCGATGATGAATAAGGTTTATCACCCAATAGGGCTGCCACATTGGAACCATCCATTGCACTTCCCCAACTTCCAGTTTGTGTAACATCAAATGCTCCATTAATACCTTGACCATAAACGTTTTGAAAATCAGGTGTTTCCATGGGTTTTTCAAAAGTTGTATTGGTATTGAACGAGATACCTAAGCCTTTCTTTAATTTACCGGACTTAGTTGTGATCATAATTACCCCATTACCAGCAAGGCTTCCGTAGAGAGCTGAAGCAGCAGGACCTTTAAGGATTGACATCGATTCAATGTCATCAGGAGAAATATCTGCCATTCCTGATCCCTTATCAACATTCCGATTACCCCAATAGTCATCCGTCCCACTTGTGGAACTACTAACTGGCATTCCATCTACAACCAAAAGAGGTTGGTTGTTTGAACTAATAGAGTTATTCCCTCGAATTGTTATTCTTGAAGACCCAGAAGGACCAGAAGATGCTTGCCTTACTTGCAGACCAGCAATTTTACCCGTAAGTGCATTCGATACATTAGGATCTCGAGTTTCAGTTAACCCTTCACCCTTTATCTCTTCCATCGAATAGCCAAGGGCTTTCTTTTCCCTTTTAACGCCCAATGCTGTAACCACAAGCTCTTCAATCTCCTGTGTTGAAGTTTCAAGCATTACATCGTAACTGTCCTGAGCATCAATTAATGTAATCTCCTTGGAATTATATCCAATAAACGAAAAAACGAGAATAGTTGAACCACTTGGTACTTTAACGGAATATTTCCCATCAACATTTGTCGTTGATCCAACAGAGGTTCCTTTTACCATAACGTTTACTCCAGGCAACACAACACCATCCTTGGCGTCTTTAACAACACCTGTGATGTCTCGTTGAGCATACAAAACGTTAGTAAAAGCAAAAAGCATTACCAACATGGTAATCTTTAAAACTTGTTTAAACTTTTTTCTCATACGATTTTTTTTAGTTTGTTAATAAATTTTAGGTAATCATTCTTGGCTATTAATTTATAGGGTAATATATATTGAGTGGTACTATTTTTCGTCAAAAACATTCTCCATAACCACGGCAATGGCGCTCAGCAACCCGGCATCGTCGCCCAGCTTCGAAAGCACCAATGCGGTATCCTCCCTGAGCTTAGGAATGCAGTACTCGAAAAGTGCCTGCTGTAGCGATGTAAGGATGTACTCCTTCCCCGATGATACTTCACCACCAATGATTATCATTTCGGGGTTTAGCAGCTGGATGAGCATGGCTATGCCCTTGCCCAGCTCATGGCCAACCCTTGAAAGCAGCTGTATGGCAAATCGATCCCCATTTCGTGCAGCCTCAATAATCAGCGTGGCCTCAATCATCTCCAAATTCTCGTTAACCAAGCCCCTAAGTATTGAATCCTCGCCCGATTTCAACCCCTCCTTGGCCATTTTCGCTAGGGCTGTTGCCGAGCCAATGGTTTCGAGGCATCCCTTTTTACCGCAGCTACACAAAACGCCATCCTCCGAAATAGTGATATGGCTAAATTCCCCAGCAAACCCCGAATTTCCTTTATAAAGTTTACCGTTCAGAATCATTCCTAGACCAATCCCCCAGTCGATATGAAGGACCAAAACATTTTTTTTCCCTTCGGCTTGTCCGTATCGGAATTCAGCCAAAGCCCGAGCCTTGGCATCGTTCTCGATGAAAACGGCAAGCCCAAATCGCTCCTCAAGCAGCTGCCCTAACGGTTCGCTAAAATTTAAATAGGTATGATTCACCCCATTGGCTGAGTCAACCAAACCGGGCATAGCAATTCCAACTCCGATTAATCGATCCCTGTTTATAGGGGAGTGTGAGATTAAGTCCTCGGCGCGTTGCTGAATCTTATCAAGAACCGAAAGGTCGTTCTCGAGCTTGATATCAAAGGTTACCGTTCCGGAAATATTCTCGTTATGGTGATTGTATATGGCCATACGAGTTTTATACTTATCCATATCGATACCTAATATGTACAGGGAGTGATCGGCCAAACCGTAGAGGTTGGGCTTACGCCCTCCATTGGAGTCCCCTAGCCCTTGCTCCACAACAATTCCATCGCTAATGAGCTCGTTCAGGATGGTTTGAATGGTAGGTATGCTTAAATGCAACTTTTTAACTAAATACGAGTTGCTTAAATAACCCCTTTGATAAAGGTACTTAACCACTTTCTTTTTCTGGAGGAACTTTCGAAGCTCCTTCCCGCTTATAGCCTGATAATATTTACTCTGCCAAAAGTGCATAATCGATCCATTTTTAGACAGAGCAATGTACATTATTTTTAATATCGATGCAATTCTTTTATATATTTTTTAATAAGTATTTTATTCTTATAGATTATTATTAACATGTTTTTAAGGTAAACGCAACAGGAATTGGGGTTGATCCGTTGATCAAAAAAAATTGGAATAAACCGATGAGGCTAAAAAAATGGAAAATATCTATAAAAAATAGTTGCTATTCACCCCTCCCTATGGAAAGATGCTTGCCTACCGAAACGGATGTGAAGGTAGGAAGGATGGAACATTGAACATTGAATAATGGAATAATGGAACGATGGGATTTTTAGAGGTAACCTATAAAGTGTGAAGTGTGAAAATTTCGTAACTATTCAGCATTAGGCGAAATAAAAAACCACGGAGACACAGCCTGTCCCGATGTATCGGGACGGGCTGTGTCTCCGTGGTGAATAGTTACAAAATTTCTATTTTACCAATACAATATCAAAATCCTGGGTGTAGTTGATTAAAAACACCGATTTGTTGTCGAAGCCATCAACGCTGCTTTGTTGAATGAATCGGTAGTTCGATTGTAGCAGGTCAACATCGAGATTCTGAAGACAGTACTTGAAATCAACACCATACTTTTTCATTGCGGATAGGAAGTAAAACCCGATATCGTATCCTTGAAAAGAGTACTGCGAAGGCTCCGATCTGTAGTAGTGCCTATAGTCGGCTACAAATCGCTTAACATCGCTTTGCGTATAGTCAACGTAGTAAGGGGTAAAGAGGTGAATATTCAGCCTATAGAAGTAATCGACAGGAACATTTTTAAATTTTTGCCATTTCGGAAATCCGTAAACCTTAACCTTGTAGTTATAGTACGTGGTAAGGGCGAATAGATGGCTAAGGAAATCGGAAACAAACGCTTCATTCTCCGAAGGGATGATAAACACATTCTCCTTTTGGTCGGTCATGCTCTGGTTTAACTTCTCCTTTATTTCAGCCGTAACGCCACCGGGGGCATATTTCAGCTCCTTAAAGTGTAACGACTCCGAGTTTTCGCACTGCTTAATACGGTTGGCAATAAGTGCTTTATAATCAGCGCTATTATCACTTTTTAAGCTGTCGTCCTCGTAGATGAACAAAAGATTTTTCTCGGAACAGAAATCCACCTTTGATGTGAACTCATCGAATTGCACCAATGGTGATGGATTAACCTGAAAGTAGAAAGGGTTACCTTTAAGTAAATCATCGTTATGCGATAACGGGGAAACAACATTGATTCTATTCTCCCTTGAAAAATCGGCAAATGGTTTTAGCAGCTCGGGGTAAACCGGGCCAACGATTAAATCCGATTCTTTTATACCCTTTTCGGTTAAAAGCCTCTTCGAATCGCTTACGCTTTTACTTGTATTATAAACCGAAAGACTCAACGACAAACCACCCCTCTTCAACGAATCAACCGCCAATAAAAAGCCTTGGTAAAAGTCCAAGAAATTTAATGCTCGCAATGATATTTTTTCAGGTTCACTTTGTTTAATAGCTATCCTTTCACCTGTTTCTGAAACATTGTACTCCGTTGAATCCGAATCCTCCTTATCGGGAAGTAGTGGTAAGAGTAACGAAATATTAAAAACACGCTTAGACCTGCTGTAGTTAAAGGTATCGCATTTAACATGTGGTACTGAATATGCTGTACTGGCTATTACATCGTTTGTAATAATAATTTTAGAATTACTCTGAGAATTTGGTGTGGTTGAGGTTGAGGGTTTTTGGGGTATTTTAAGTATAGACCCAAATTTAAGTCCATTGGAAAGAACTTCCTTATTCAAATCCTCAATGGTTTGTATGTTTACATTATATTGCCTTGATATTGAATAAAGCCCCTCTTTAGGCTTCACCTGATGGTAAATATACATTCCCGAATCGCTTCGAGTAGCTTGAATAACTGTATTTAACCTATCCCTTGGAATTAAAAGTACCTGATTTAGAATTAATCCGCTCTCAACATCTAGGTTAACCTTAGCAATCTCGTCGATGGGCACCTGATACTGCTTTGAAAGACCAAACAGCGTTTCGCCCTTCTTAACAATATGATATATAAACCTCTCATCCTCTTCGGTCTTAGGCAAATCCTTAGCTGGTATTTTTAACGCCATATCAACTTTAATACCAAGGTAAATATCAGCATTCTCCATGGCTATCTCCATTTGGCTTACACCATAAGCTTTACTAATGGAGTAAAGCGATTCGCCCTTACAGACAATATGGATGTAGAAATATTTACCCTCTATTATCACCCTATCGGTTGATTTTTTAACCTGAGTAGGTCGGTCGGTTTGAGCGTATAGTGGATAGAAGAATAGTATTATGGTTATAATAAAAAATATCCTTTTTAGGTGCATCTTCTAAAGTATTAAAGTCATCGCAAATGTAAGGAATCAATTTTGTTTACCGAAAAGTCTAGTAGATTTTTAAAACTCTTTATAAATTCTTAGATGGGTTAATAGTTTTTATGTCTTCTGACTTCTCTCCTTTTACTTGTCACTTACTTTAACTATCATTGCCTCCTGAAAAATTTTATGCAAAAAGAACATCAAAACACCGAAATATTCGCCATTGCGCTTCAGCAGCACAGGTACTTGGGGATGATATTCATCCCTTACATTATTCGTTTAATCAACTCAGAGGGTGAGATATATACTATTGTTGAGAGTATTAACGAGTTAAATCAAAAAAAATGGGATTCGATTATTCCTGATGGCGGTAACGAACTCCTGAAAATCATTAACGAAATATCAGATACTACTATTCATAAGCAGTTTAGCAAAGGAAAAACAAGTGCTTCGGATTTTTATAAATCGTTTGATAAGAATGAGCAAGTTTTTCAATTTATAAGGGCATATATTGAGCGTAGGATGATAAAGTGCTTCGATATTCTATGTAAAATAAAAACCCCCGTATTCCTAAAGGAGAAAAATTTCAACAATCTTTACGAGGATCATCGGCTAATACCGATTGAGGAGCAAGCGCTTCCAATCTTCCACTTTTCGGTAACTGAAACCGAAAGCCGATATCGAATTGATGCGTCGTGCAATGGTAAATCCATAAATCTTACCACGAAAGAGTCGGAGGTTATATGTAATGAACCCTGTTTGCTTAGGGTTAAAAATAATCTATACCGATTTTCGGGGATCGAAGGGAAGAAGCTTAGCCCCTTTTTCACCAAGCAGCATATATCGATCCCAAAATCGGCTGAGAAAAAGTATTTCGAAACGTTTGTTCTGAATACCATCAGAAATCAAATCGTTGAACCCATCGGGTTTTCGATAGAACGAAGCAATCCTGAAAAAAAAGCTATACTCTCGATTGAAGATCGTTTGGCTGGAGGCATAGGACTAACGTTAAAGTTTTATTACGGTAAAAAGCAGTATTTTGCCAATGCCAAACCCGATCCCGAGGTAATTCTTAACATCGAAAACGATAGGTACAGGTTCAACCGATTCGAACGGGATACCGAATGGGAGAAGAGATGTGCTGAAAAGCTGGGTGAACTTGGCTTAAAGAAAACGGGTGAATCGGAATTTATGCCAACAGAAATTGCTGGAGACTTTAATGGTCAACCTCCCTATCCGCTGGTTGAGTGGATCAATAAAAACCAAGATAGGATTGAGAGTGCTGAATTTGAGATTCAGCAAAATAATGGAAAAGAGAAGTATTATCTCCACAATTACCGGGTTGAAATAAACTCGCAATCCTCCGAGGATTGGTTCGACCTTTATGGCAAAGTGATTCTTAGTGGCTTTGAACTCCCTTTTATTCATCTTAAAAAGAATATCCTAAAGAATATCCGAGAGTTCTTACTGCCCAATAACCAAATCTTCATTCTCCCTGAGGAGTGGTTTACCCGCTACCGCCCCCTTTTCTTCCTGGGTAAGGAATCGGGTGAGAAAATTGCCATTCAGAAATCGCTCTTCAACCTGCTAATCGACTGTAAGGTTGATGCTCCAAGCGCACTTCAACTTAGGGATAAATTCAGTAGCAATATCCCCGAAAAGATTAAACTCCCCATTGGGCTAAACGCGCAGCTCCGCAATTATCAGAAGGAGGGCTACCTTTGGCTTAACCTGCTTCAGCAGAATGGGTTGGGTGGGTGCTTGGCTGACGATATGGGTCTAGGGAAAACCATTCAAACCCTCGCATTGCTTCTATCTTTAAAAGAAAAGAGGGAGGATAGCGTTAATGCTCCAATTGGCTCTGAGGTTAAAACAATTGGTCATACCTCGCTAATTGTTGTTCCAACCTCGTTGGTTCATAATTGGATTCAAGAATTACTTCGCTTCACCCCCCAGTTAACCTACTACTCACATACAGGCCCATTACGAAACAAAAGCGTTACAGAGATTATAAAATACGATATAGTAGTAACCACTTACGGCGTTGTTCGTAATGATATTGATTTACTTAAAGATATTCGTTTCAAATACCTGATCCTTGATGAAAGCCAAGCGATAAAGAACCCCCTATCGAAAATATACCGCTCAGTACTACTGCTGAAAGCATCGAATTACCTCACTATTAGCGGTACACCCATTGAAAATTCGCTTTCAGACCTATGGGCGCAGCTAAACTTCTTGAATAGGGGGATGCTTGGTAGCATAAAATCGTTCAACGAGGAGTTTATACAACCCATTGAGAAGAATAACGATACCCAAAAAGGAGAGCTGCTCAAGATTTTAATCGAACCCTTTATCCTGAGAAGAACCAAGGAACAGGTTGCCAAGGATCTGCCCGACATTACCGAGCAAATTATTTACTGCGAAATGTCCGATGCGCAGCGTAAATGCTACGAATCGGAAAAATCATCGGTCAGGAATAGCATTCTTGAAAATATAGCAGCACTTGGGTACAATCGTTCAGCCATAGCCATTTTCCGTGGGCTAACAAGGCTTCGCCAATTGGCCAATCACCCGAATATGATTGAAGATTATGCCGGTTCTGACTCGGGTAAATTTGAGGAGATAACCCGCAGCATCGATAGCATTGTAGCCGAAGGGCACAAGATTCTTATCTTCTCGTCATTCGTTAAACACCTAAAGATTGTTGCAAACTACCTCAACGAGAGCGGAATATCGCACGAAGTGCTTACAGGAGCTACAACCAACCGCAAAGAGGTTGTAGAACATTTTCAAAGCGACCCAACGGTTAAGGTGTTCCTAATCTCAATAAAAGCAGGAGGTGTAGGGCTTAACCTTACCGCTGCCGACTATATTTTCATCCTCGACCCTTGGTGGAATCCTGCAGTGGAAAATCAGGCCGTTTCACGTGCACACCGCATTGGACAGGATAAGAATATTTTCGTTTATCGCTTCATAACCCTCGATACCGTTGAGGAGAAAATTCTTCGTTTACAGGAGAAGAAGGAACTACTTGCTCAGACCTTCGTTGACTCTGCTAATCCGTTGAAAATACTGGGTGAGGGAAGAATTCTTGAGGTTTTGGAGTAATAAAAAGAATGTGTATTTTTAGAAAAAATACACATTAAAAAAACTCCAATTAGTTTCTTTTTTAAAATGAACTCTTTTAAAAATCATATTAGCCAGATAATACAAATATTGGCGATTGTCTATCTCTGTATTATCCCTTTTCAAATAAAAGGAATTGAAAATATTCCACCCAAAGATGATGTGTGGTTTAAACAAATACTAACAAACACACTTGGTGCTCTTTATACAAATCCTGAT
Source organism: Bacteroidales bacterium (assembly GCA_003818205.1). Lineage (GTDB taxonomy): Bacteria > Bacteroidota > Bacteroidia > Bacteroidales > Tenuifilaceae > UBA8529. The sequence goes on along the minus strand of RPRQ01000032.1, from coordinate 25,325 downwards.
TCAGCCAACCAAATACTTAATCAATCTAAAGAATTTATCCAAACCACTGATAATATATCGTTTAAAGGATCCTACTATCATTATAAAGGGTTAATTTATCAAGTAAAAAGCAACGTTATTGAAGCTCTGCCATACTATTTGGAATCCTATAAATTATTTGAATCTATAAACGACTCTACTAAAACCAATATTATGCAACTTAATATTGGTGGATGCTATATGATAATTGGTCAATACGTAAAAGCAAAAACATATCTTGTAAATGGACTAAGCTACTTTGAAGCTAACTCTGATTCTGCAAATATTAGCAATGCATGTCTTAACCTGTCTTTCATTCATATTGAACTGGGAGATTTCGCACTAGCGGAGGAATGCCTTAACAAGGCTTTAAATCATGTAAAAGAACCAATAAAAAAAGGGAGAATACTAAGCAATCTTGGCGAAATACATTTACAGAGCAAGGAATACAAGGAGGCATATAATTCTTATCGTCAGGCTATAAAATATTCAAATGAAGGTAAAGATAATATGATGGTTTCCATGATATTGAGCAATATTGGCGTTTTATATATGGTGCAAAATAAAGTTGATAGCGCTCGTCATTACTTTAGAAAGGTTATTGAAAGGGATAAATCCTTTGTTGAAGATTATTTACTTGCCCAAAGCTATCAGAAATTAGCTACCATTGAGAAAGATGCTGGAAATATTGAAGTTGCAATATCGTATATAAACAAATCGTTAGAAATTGCCAAAGCAAATAAAATTGCCAAAGTAATTGCAGATAACTACTCTTGGTTATCTGACTTTTATAGCAAACGTCCAGATTTCAGGCAAGCCTATATTTATAAAATTAAGGCCAATGAAATAAACGATAGCCTTTTCAACGAGGCAAAATCGAGACAGATAAAAGAGATTGAAGCAGTTTATCAGAACGAACAGAAACAGGCTGAGATAAAAATACTTTCTGAAGAAAATAAAACAAACCTACTCCAATTACGAAGTAATAGAATTACAATTATATCACTAACGCTAGGAGTCGCTTTTATTCTATTAGTTTCTGTCTTATTGTTCAGACAGCATAAGCTGAAAACCTCAGCAAATTCGCTACAACTTGAACATAAACTGCTTCGTTCGCAGTTGAACCCACATTTCATTTTCAATGCGCTTGGCGCTATTCAGAATCAGGTACTGCAGAAACCTGCAATCGAAGCAGCCACCTATATTTCGAGTTTTGCCAAGTTAATGCGCAACACCCTTAGCAGCTCGAGAAGTGAATTAATTGCTTTAGATAGCGATATAGAAACCCTTACAGAATATCTATCACTTCAGAAGTTGAGACTAAAGGATAAGCTTCAATACCAATTTACCACTGATATACCATGCGAAACATCTGAAATTGCAATTCCACCAATGATACTACAGCCATTCATTGAAAATGCTGTAGAACACGGTATCGCTAAAAAGGATATTGCCGAAGGAAATATTTGGATATCATTCAAAGCATCCAATGAAAGAATGATAATTACCATTGATGATGATGGTGTTGGATTAATTAACAACATGGAATCCAAAACAAATAAACACGAATCGCTGGCAACAAAAATTACTCAGGAACGAATGTTAGCACTAACAAAATCATACAAAAAAGAATTTTGCCAGTCAATTACTAATAGGATAAACAACGAAGGAAAAATCATTGGAACTCGGGTAATTTTAGATATTCCATTATTATTTTTGGATTAATAGCTACATTAGCCCTAAGAATTACACCTTAAAAAATGGTAAAACTAGCAATTGTTGAGGACGAAGAAGAAGTTTTGGCGGCCACTCTTAAAATAATTAATGATTACTGTCCCTTTGTATCAGTTTGTGGAACCGCTTCGGATATTGAATCTGCAAGGGAATTACTACAAAACTCAAATCCCGACATTGCCCTACTAGATATCAATCTACCTGAGGGAAATAGTTTCGATGTACTAAAATCGATAGCAAATATCAACTTTAAAATTATTTTCCTTACTGCGTACGAAGGTTATGCACTGCAAGCAATAAAATTTAGCGCAATAGACTATCTACTGAAACCCATAAATCCAACCGAGCTAATTGCAGCACTTCATCAGGCAGCTAAAACCATTGAAGAGCAAAACAACAAGCAGATGCTCAATGTGCTACTACAAAACTTAGGAGAATCATCCCGAGAGAATAAGGTAATTGTCCTTAAGACATCAGAAAGCATTCATATTGTTGAAGTAAGAGATATTGTTAGATGTGAGTCAGATAATTCGTATACAACATTCTATCTTAATAATGGACAAAGAATACTTATATCTAAATCGTTAAAAGAGTATGATGAGATGCTATCATCATTTAACTTCTTAAGAGTACACCAATCGCATTTGGTAAATATGAGATTTGTAAAGAAGTTCGATAAAACTGATGGTGGTTTCATTGTAATGAGCGATGGCTCGAACGTTCCAGTTTCTACCCGTAAAAAAGAGGCACTCATTCAATCCATTGAAATGTTAGCAAGCAGATAGCAAATTCTGTTTCAATAGCATCAAATTCTAATTTTATTCCAGCAGATACTATTCTGCTCAAATATGGTGGGCTTATGGATTTAATTTTACCTAAAATAACAATTAAATCTATTAGCCATGAAACATCTATTATCTCCTTTACCGCTCCTAGCAATAACTGTTCTTCTGTTAATAAATTGTTCCTGTGAGAAAAGCGAAACCGGTGACGATGAATCGAGTCCCAACTCTAACAAAGGCCTTATTCGCGATAAGTATGATGCTGGCAGAGTTGCCGATGCATTCAACTCATTTGTAGCGAACATCGAAGACAATACGTCCACGCAAGCCACCTACACATCACATGTATTAACATCTGCTAGCGAAGGAACTGCAACTATAACTGGGACAAAAAGTAAAGAAACAATATCGTCCTATACAACTTGCTACAAAAGCCGATTAACGATTACATTCAATAATTACCAGTATCAATCATATAAAGTTACTGGTACAATAAATTACAAGCAGGATCGATACACTTCATCCTCTTATCACCTAATCAAACAGGTTGATGGTAATGGGCTAAAAGTGGAAGTTCCCAATGGGGAATATTCCATAAGCGATGTTGTAACTATTCTCCTTCAGGATAAGAATGACAATCAGTACATACTTACAGGGAATGTAACAAGTTCGAACGGTACACTTTACGGGGCAAATGGAAATTAATAGTAACCAATTACAAAACCAAAATACGATGATAAGCAAATCAAAACTTTTAGCCATTTTAACACTTCTAGCCGCAATACCATTCATAAGTTGCAAAAAGGATAACAACGATGAACCAGCAAAAAAACCAGAAATCTATGTTTATGCAGGGGGTTTTAGCGTAAACAGTTCTCAAGTGGCTATTCCAGGATATTGGGAAAATGGAATATGGAATGGCTTGGCTCCATTATCGGTAAATCAATATTCATGTGTTAGGTCAATAACTGTTTTTAATAATGATATTTATGCTGCCGGATATAGCACAAACAGTGCGGGTATTATAGTCCCAGGATATTGGAAGAATGGAAGTTGGGTTGGATTAGCCCCTCTTGATCCTGCAAGAAATTCAGACGTATTTTCAATCGCAATCTCTGGTTCCAATTTGTATGCTGCTGGAACCAGCGAATTAAATTCAGGTAACATGCCTGGTTACTGGAAAAATGGGACATGGAATGCATTACCTAAACTCGATGCTGCAAAAAGTTCTTCAGTAGTTTCAATAATTATCTCTAATGATAATATTTACGTTGGTGGAAATAACAATAATAGCAATAGTATATGCATTCCCGGTTACTGGAAAAATGGAATTTGGAATGCTCTACCCTTATTAGATTTAACAAAAAGTTCTTACTTAGAATCATTTTTCATCTCCGGTGAAGATATTTACGCTGGTGGTTTTTGCCTTAACGATTCAGATATATCAGTGCCTGGCTATTGGAAAAATGGAGTTTGGATTGAATGTAATCCAATAGATGCAACTAAAGGTTCAGAAGTTTTTTCAATTACTGTTTCTGACAATGATGTGTACACAGGAGGTTACAGTATTAATAGTTTAGGTACAAGAGTTCCCGGATATTGGAAGAACGGAATATGGAATGGCTTAACTCCGCTCGATGACACAAAGACCTCATATGTTTATTCAATTGTAATATTAGGTAGCGACGTTTATGCCGGTGGATGTAGCACAAACAGCTCCAATATAAGTATTGCCGGTTACTGGAAGAATGGGATATGGAATACTTTAACCTCAATTGATGCAACTAAAAACTCCTTTGTTTTCTCATTGGTTATTGCAGAAAAGTGAACGAATCCAAATTCCTAAAACAATAAAATTTAAAACTCACTTAAACCGTTTAACAAAAAAAATAGGCTATGAAACAGAAACTACTACTATCGATTTTACTACTGGGAATTTTATCATTCTCAGTGAACGCACAGGATGTCGAAAAAGAAAAAGAGTATGAGCTAGGCGCATCAGTAAAATACTGGATGGCAGGCGATATGTATTTTATACAAGATGTAAAAAAAGAAGGTGGGATCTTCTTAAATGCATATGCAGATTACAATATAGTTCCAAAGTTTGCAGTTGGAGCATATTTCAATTTTGGACCAAGTTTTTCGGTTGAAGAGGCCGACCAAACAGGACAATTCACAGAGATTGGAATGCAGTTAAAAATTCGAATATTCGCTGGAAGCATCAAGATTTGCCCTGCTCTTCAGATCGGTTATCGTGGAATTAAAATAGAGGATATTAAGGCACTAAAAACCGACGGATTTGCAGTAAACATGAATACTGATATCGTAATTCCAACCAACAGCAAAATATTGTTAGTTCCTAGTATTGGTTTCCTTGCTCAACCTGTTGGAGGAAACGATATTGGAGATGTCACATTTGCGCCTATTCCTTACATAGGATTTGGTATTGCTTTCTAGGTTAATAATCAACAAACCATGTCAGGGTTTGAAACCCTGACATGGTTAAAATCTATTTATTTCTTTAAAAACTCTGTCACATTCTTTTCAATCCTCTTCACAACATCGGCTCCATCGGCTTTTATAAACTTATCGCCTGTAATATTCTCGAATAGTTCGATATACCTTTCGGTAATTTGGTTAACGATAGTTTCGGTCATTTCAGGAACCTTTTGGCCATCTTGACCTTGGAATCCATTATCCATCAACCACTCGCGAACAAACTCCTTCGATAGCTGCTTTTTTTGCTCGTTTTTAGCCAATCTCTCCGCATATCCATCTGCATAGAAATAACGCGATGAATCGAGAGAATGAATTTCATCAATTAGATAGATTTTAACATCCTTTTTACCAAACTCGTACTTAGTATCAAAAGGATTAACCCCATGGCTGCAGCCACCTTTGTTCCTCTTTCAAAAATTGCAAGGGTATACTTTTCTAACTGCTCATAATCCTCCTTGCTCACAAGACCTGACTTGATAATCTCCTCACGTGAAATATCCTCATCGTGACCCTCAGAAGCCTTTGTTGTTGGGGTTAAAATCGGCTTTGGAAACTTTTGATGCTCCTTCATCCCTTCGGGCATTGGCTCACCGCATTGGACAGGATAAGAATATTTTCGTTTACCGCTTCATCACCCTCGATACCGTTGAGGAGAAGATACTTCGTTTACAGGAGAAGAAGGAGCTACTTGCTCAGACCTTCGTTGACTCTGCTAATCCGTTGAAAATACTGGGTGAGGGAAGAATTCTTGAGGTGCTAGAATAGCATTTTTGATTTATCTTTCGAATTTGCTAGCAAATACTTTTGTCATTACATGGCAAATTATTCGATGTCTTTCGCACTAAATACAAATTGACGCTAGTAAAATTGTCCCCTTTGCTATCTTTACTATCTTTGGTTTGAAAATAATAACAAAATAGAATGGATATTTTAGGGATAGTTGGCTCAGCAAGAAAAACTGGCACAACAAAAACTCTAGTTGAAAGGACCCTTGAAGCAATTCAAAAAGAGAATACGGGACTTACAACGGAAATGCTTCACATCTCCGACTACAAAATAGCCCCTTGCAGCGTTTCATGCTCTTCGCACTGTACAAACAAGCAGTACAGCTGTGCATTAAACGATGACATAAATCTCGTTTTAGAAAAAATGAAGGTTGCTAAAGGATTAGTCATCGGCACTCCTTTATATTTCAGATCACCTCCAGCAGTATTTGCCTGTTTTGCCGAACGTATGATTTCAATGTCGTACTATTGGGAAATTTCAGGGAAAGATTGTAAATCGGCATTATCAGACAAACCTTGCATTCTTATTGGTGTTGCAGAGTATAGCAACCCTCAAGTTATGCTAGAGTATTTGAATGACTTTTGCATGATACTGAAAATGAAACCAGTACTATTAGAAAAATTTCCATATTTTGGAATAGCTTCACATTCCAAAATCATCGAGAATAGTGAATTCAACACAATGGAAAGTATTGATGAATTAGCCCGAAAAATCACACCGTTATTACTTTAACACGTTGTGAACATGATGAAATACTTCTTTTAACTAAAAAATTTATAATCAATATATTGCATTTATAACTTGAATTCTATTTTTATAAAACACAATTCTATTATGATAAAAAATAGCCTAATAATGGCTTGTATTGCCATGGCTTTGATGTCGTGCAATAGTACAGGCAATAATGATTCAAAACTACCTATAATAGGTACATGGGAGTATCTCACTAGTACTACCATTGAGAATGGAGACTCAGTGCATTTTGAGTATAGTAACTCTCAAAAAGGGATTAAGATAATTAACGCCACTCACTTCTCCTTTTTAATCCACGATTTGAGTAAAGGGAAAGACACAACCGCTAATTTCGTATCGGGGGGTGGTAGGTATGATTTATCCGACAACCTGTACGTTGAACATTTAGAGTATTGCAGCGATAGGGAGTGGGAGAATAACGATTTCAAGTTCACCATTGACATTCAGAACGATACGCTAACCCAAAAAGGGGTTGAAATGGTTGAAGGAGCAAAAGTGGATAGGGTGATTATCGAGAAATATGTTCGTGTTCGTTGATGAGGCCTAGCATTTTAGTAAAATGCTAGCAAAGAGATAACAGATAGGGATATTGAGGGTAAAATTCTTAGGCAAAGAAATATAACCCAAAAGGGTTATTTGAAATATTCCTTTTTACCCTTAACTTTATCTCTACAAAACATACACTTATGGCTACAAAAGTGAGAACTGAAGTTATTGATGTCAGAATCGATAATTACGATTCGCTGCATCATAAGTGTACCATCGTTGATATCGAAAAAGATAAAATTATCGACTGCGAACAGAAGAATAAAACGAAGTATCTGAAATTCTATACCTCCCTAATCGGTGAGGGCTCCCCTACGCTAACGGATCTCCCAAGCAACTATTTAGGCGAACCATCTATGGCTTTCCGCTACGATTGGCTTTTCGACATATCGTGTATCCCCGAAAAGGATAAAAAGGTTTACTGGGACTGGAAAGCAAAGCTACGTGATAGTAATACCGTAAAGGTTCAGCTTTTATTTGAGCCGCAAACGCCTAAGCAGGATATTTTTATCAATGTTATTTACGGCGGCTTGCTATGCTTGAACCCCTCAAAGAATACCAACTCGTGGTTTGAGAATAACCGAGAGAGCATAAAAAACAGCTTAAGTACACTAGCCAATACAACCAAAGAGTACAGTAAAGTTTTAGGCGATGTTTTCAATATTGCCAATATGGTAACCAATTTCATCGCCTCCGACGATAACGGAAAAAATTGGTACCTATACAAATTCCTCGATCAGGAAAAGAATAATTTCGCCATCGAGTGGCACATCAATAAAAGGGTATTGGAGCAGTACGGTCCAATGCTACAGGGCTCGTTAATTGTTAACTATCATGGCTCCTCCGAACAGGTACAAAAACTTAAACTTCGCATACGTCCGTTTATTAGCTTTAACGACAAAGACGATTTATGCTACGTTAGCCCCTACAAAGACTTGAAGTTCGATCATTGCATTGAAATTACGCCAGGTCTTTCGAAATAGGGATGATTGGAATAAACATTACCCGAATGCTTATTCATTATTATCACCATTTAAAAAATTGCTAAATCTGTGCATATAACTATTGCCTATTCTTCCTTTGACCTACTATGTTTATCCTTGAAAATATTATAATTGTTTTTATAGGGTATTTATTTCTTACCACTTTATTGATTTTACAGTGCTTTTAAATATACCTGAATCATCTGTAAATTCAAGTATTTAAATATGTGTGTTTGTATGTGTCTATTTATGTACTATTAACAACTTAATTGAGCGGAGAAGTAAATACCCTAATTTTCTTTAAACAGTTCCCAACTAAAAAAAACACTTTTTTAATGAACAATCGGTTGTATTTTTCTATTACAATACCCTTTGTACTCACATGACAGTTTAGTGTCTTTGCGGCTTTGCGCCTTCGCTGTGCTCCTACGCTGAAACTTCGGCGTAAGCGTAAACTTTAGCGCAAGCGTTGCGTGAAAGTTTTTATTGCTACTGGATAGTAACAAAACTTGCTTATCTGCCCCAATAGATTTTGCCACGTATTATAGCAAGTGCATTTTCCAATTCTCAATTTTGAGACCATGTATCCGTCCAAAATGATTTTCATTATTGGTCACTAAAGTCATTTCATTTTCAATAGCGATACCAGCAATTAATAAATCAACTGCGGATAATTTTCAGTTTTGAATTGTCAGTAAGCAGGCGGTGAGATTGTCGCTTACATCATTTCTACTTATTAACTTGACCACTTGCTACTTACCTCAAAATCTTCCTTACAAAAGCAACGGTAAAGTACGACATCATAAACACACCTATAAACGCTGTTATATCCGCTACTAACCTCAATATCCCAACAGGTACAATTTCTCCATATCCCACCGTAAAATAGGTTATTCCTGTATAGTAGGCTCCTACCCAGAATTTTGTAAAAAAAGTATCCTCAGGGTTAATCGTTGTTAGGTGAGTATTCGCAAAATAAGGTAGAATTGTATAGATAAAAGCAAAGAAAAAAATCATTACAACATTACTTAACACCACTCGTAAAGGTGAAGTTGCGTAAAGCCCCATCCAATCAAAAACAAATTTCTTGAATCCATAGGAAGGGAGTTGCCACAAGGCGGAAAACTTCTTTTTGTGAATTGATTCAGTTAGAATTGCCTTCGCTTCGTTCCTTTTAAACTCAATATAAGCCTTATCCTCATCATCGTACTGACCCGAATTATTGAAGTTTTGCTTTAGGATACGAAATTGTTCCGCCTTCTGCCTTAAACTAGTATCGGTTTGGTTATAGATTAGTTTTTTAATGTTATTAATCTCCCAATCCAAGTACAAAATTCCCAATAATCTCATCCCAGTGAGATTAAGTATTTTTACTTTTGGAGGTTCACCATGAGTGTAGAATTCAACAATATCGCGAAAAGTACAGCCTGTTAAGTCAATTTGTTCACAGGTATCGACGTGTAAATTAAATGTTGAGTTAAACTGACACTCGTCTAAATGCAGGCCTTTTAATATTGATCCTTTAAAACTTACATCAGCAGGAAAAGTTGAACGTTCGAAAATAAGTTCTGAGTCTTTACCTTGATACAGGTCAAAATTAACATTTGCATTACCAAAAGTTGCCCGTTTAAGGGAAACCTTTCCCGATAATGCCTCAGCACCCTCAAAGGTAACCTCGCCATCACCAAAGACACACCGATTAAACGATGTTCTGCCCGTTCCAAACTCAACCGTTCTAAAGTCTGTGCGACCATTGCCAAACTCTGTTTGTTCAAATGATATATTTCCTTTACCGAACTTAGCATAATGGAAATCTACCTTTCCCTGCCCAAAACGCGCCACTTTAAAGCTAACATCACCATCGTTAAATCTTGAATTGATAAATGATACATCACCATTCCCAAATTCAGTATTAGTAAAATTAGTATCCCCATTTCCAAAATCGGCATCCTGAAAATCCTTAACACCGATATCAAAAATTGTATTCTTAAAGTTTACCTCTCCATCATTGAACTTGGTTTTAACCATATCAAACCTATCGACCTTTATATAACAGTTTGAAAATGATATACCGTTCGTATTAAAGGTAGATGAATGCAGCGTTAACTCTTTACCAATAAAGATTGCCCCATCAACTGTAAAAGTATCGGTATTGAACTCGCCATAAGACAGATCAATATTAAAAGCTGTTTCAAAAACTGCGTTGCGAGCTGAAAATCCATTTATTTTAACAACTGTATTCTTATCCTGAATAAGAAAACGTCGACATGCAGTTAATGAAAAACCATGCAGATAGCATTCATCTAAATTCACCGTTTCGCCTCGACCTATTGCCTCATAAATTTCAGGGATAATTGGTGCAGCAAGAGCATATTCAACAATTACTTTTCCTCGAACATCAAAGAGTTGAATTCTAGCTGTTCTCGGTGTTGTAAAGCCATCGTTTCGAAGGTAAGCCCGATCGATTAGTTCAACTTTATATGTATCGAAACTATGTGCCATTCGATGAAGGTTTTTTCAAATATACTCCGAAGACTTGGTTTTACAAAGGGTTTTAGGAGAATTTCAAACAAGCTGAAAGTTAGAAGTTGGAAGTCCGAAGTTAGAAGCCAAAAGGTCAACTAATTTTATTCTTAAAAGCTATCATCATATTCATTAAGTTGAATGCAGTCTCATATTGTTTTGAGAACTCTTCTTCTGATATATATTCTCTTCTTTTTGCTTTATGCAAACAGGTAACCACTTCTGCTAGTGAACGAATCGAATATCCCATAAACTTCTTAAATTCAGGGTTAGATTGTCCGATTGAACCCTCGGAAATGTTCAGTGCTATTGAATCAACAGCTCTTCTAATTTGTGAAGAAAGATTATACATCTCATACTTTGGAAACTTAAGTGATATTTTATTTATACTCTCACCAAATTCCATGGCATTCTGCCAAATAATGAGTTTTTCAAATTTGAATCCCATAATGATATATTTTTAATGACGTTATTTTCATCTCATTAAAATACTTCCCACTACAGTTACCCTATAAACTTCTGGCTTCCAACTTCCGACTTCCGACTTCCGACTTCCGACTTCTATCTTTTTCCACAAATCGAATTATATGCACATCTTTTACAAACCTTATCATCTGTGGTTTGATTAAAGGACTTTGAGGTATCAAAAATCTCCGATAGTAAAATCCTTAACTTATCGACAAAATCATTCTCCCAACGATTAAAAGATTGCACTTCGGTTATAACTTTCGATTCAATATTATTGACGCAAGGCATATAGTTAGGTGTTGTATTGCGAACAAACCAAAGTTCAGGCTTAATATCGTTATACCCCTCTTGTTGTTTCAACGCATAGCAGTATGTGAATATCTGAAATATCTCCTTTGTTTTATCGATCTTTTTTGGGTCGAAGAAATCATCGATGCTCGCAAACACCCCTTTATCCTTTGCATTACCTGTTTTGTAATCGATAACACGAATGGTATTCCCATCGGTATCGAGCCTATCAACTATACCCCCAATTCTTAGCTGAAGATTTTCAGCATTACCAGTAAACTGAATGCTTGCATTGACTTTCTCCTCCTGCTTAATGATTTTAAAGGGAGTTCGCTTGATATCCGTTTTAAGCATCTTATTTATCGATTGCTTAATCTGTTCCAGTACAAGTAGGTTTCTTCCTGCAAGCAAAGACCGAATATCCTCCTTCTCCTTTTTCAAATAAATTTGTGAATAGGCTTTATCAATCAGCTGATCCAGCTTTGATTGATTCTTTACAAACTGCTCTAAGTCTATTCTTTCGATATTTTCTTTCCCAATACTGCTAAAGATTAACTCCATAACAGCGTGAAGAATCTTACCAAATCCAGGAAGATCAACCTCCTCCGATACCTCTTCAGGTTCGCGAATATCGGCAACATATCGGTAATAGAACTGTAAAGGGCAATTTAGGTAAGCAGTAAATGCGCTTGGTGATAGGTATTTACTACCCTCGCTATTCGCCAAATATCTGTTTAGCTTACCCATAACCCCCTCCGATTTATCGATCGAGATTGCGTCTTGGGTTGATATACCTAGATCAAACTTAACATCAATCCGCTCTATTTTCTTACCGCTCTCCATCAGTAGCTGAAGCACAAATCGGCTCAACTCGCCAGAGGTCAAACCCTCAGCACGATTACGATAAACCAGATAGATCTGACTTGAACGATGAAGTAAGCGATAAAAATAGTAAGCATACATTGCATCCTGATGCGTGTAATCGGGTAGTTTGTATGCAAACCTTAGCGATGGGGTTATAAACGAAGGACGATGATGATTTCCAGGCAGCACATCATCGTTAACCGAAAGCATTATGATATTCTCAAAATCGAGGGTACGAGTCTCTAAGAAGCCCATAACCTGTACTCCCGATAGCGGTTCACCGCTAAATGATACCCTTACCTGTAATAACGCTTTGCGAAACAGCTGCCTGAATATTTTTATGCTCAAATCGATGCTATTCTGATCGATGACATCGCCCAAACGGTTTAAATTGGTGTATAATGAATAAATGTACTCAAGTTCAATTCTACTATTGAAACTTGAATCTTCTGTTTTTTTGCTGATAAAACCTGCAAGCGTTCGATTTACCTCAACAAGGTATTTAACAATCTCTTTGCCTGATGTTTGTTTTGTGAAGATAACCTGAAATACAGGCGAACTAGAAAATATGGTAGAGTCGACAAAAATGATATTCTCAGAATTTATCCTTTTAATTATTGAGGTACAACTTGCTGAATCAATAATTTGAAGGTATGGGTGGTTTAAAACCGAAAGAACATCCTTATGGTAAAATCGTACATTGCCCTCCTCATCAGACCTTGAATTAATATGCAATTTGATTAAAAACTCTGCCAAATTATAGGCTGCCGTTTCCTTTAGCGGGTAACCCATTGTAATATTCAGTTCACCAATATTTTCGGGTAGCGCAGAGATAACAGGCAACAGAAGATGCTCCTCAGGTAAAATAATTGCAGTATTGATATTTAGTTCGGGAGTATTTACCCTCAACTTATCTATTATTTGCGGAATTAACTTCGCTTGAGTTACCCCCGATGGAGCAGATATTAGATAAATCTTGGAATCATTACTGAAATTATTGAAATGATTTGCACCCAACTTATTAGGAAACTCATAAAGATTATCCTTTAAAAATAGAGCTGCCTCATGCACCTCCGATTGGGTGTAATAGGAATCATAATCCCAATAGAAAAGAACCTGATTTGATTTTTTAAGATACCTAAACAAAGATTTTTCGCACTCATTTAGCGCATTAAAACCAATAAATGCGTATGTTCCATTCAGCTGAAAATCGGATCGATTATCGAGTTTAGATGCTGCAATACCATATGCAAGCCCCTCGTAGCATAAACCCTCAGAGTTAAGCTGTGTGCGGAATTCCTTGTAAATTGAACCAAGAACTCTCCAGATAGAAAGGTATCTGTCCTTAATGATCGAATCGTTTGAATCGGTCATTACCCCGAGATAGGCCTTTAACGCCTCCAGCTGCTCAGGGGAGAAACCGCCAAAACGTTCATCGATCTCCTTTATATCAACGATATTGGTAAAAAGTTTATCGGAATCAACCCGATACTTATCGATCTGATCGAAATCGGCAAGCATTACTTCTCCCCAGAAGTAGAAGCTATCGAACGTTTCCTGCGAATGCAGCTGCTTTGAGTAGATATCATATAACTTGATGATCAACGAAACGGGATCAACCTGATTTAACCCCGAAATCCGATACATCAAATCGGAGATGGTCGTAACCGATGGTTGCCAGATGGGTTCTTCGATTAACTCAGAAAGATATTTGTTAAAGAATAACGATGCCCTGCGGTTTGGGAATACGAGGTTTATATTGGAAATCTTCTTACCAAATTCTTTGAACAGATCATCGGCTACAAGTTTTAGAAAAGGAGTCATTTCGGTTGACGGTTGTTTGTTGTTAGTTGATGGCTGATGGCTGATGGTTGCTAGTGTATTGTTTTGTGTTTTGTGTTTTGTGTTTTGTGTTTTGTGTTTTGTGTTTTGTGTTTTGTGTTTTGTGTTTTGTGTTTTGTGTTTTGTGTTTTTCTTCTCACCTCTCACTTCTGACTCCCGACTTCTCCCCTCTCAATCTCCCCTGCCAAGTATCTCGCTCCTCAAGTATCTTCTCTATTTTATTCAGTAGTTGATCGGTTCTAAGCAAACCCCAACCCTCAACGGCTAAAAACCTAGGTGGAGCCTCACTCGTAAAGCGTTCAACAACAAAATTAGGGTTAAGCCTTTCCAAGAAATCAACAACAAAGTGAAGGTAATCATTCATCTCGAAAAGATTAAACATTTGAGGATTTTCTTGATATTGCTTTTCCATCGTAGTTCCCTTAACAATCTGTAATTGATGGAATTTTATAGAGTTCAACGGCAACTTCGATATTATTTCTGCTTCGACAAGCATCTCCTCTCTCGATTCGCCGGGCAGACCGAATATAATATGAGCACCTGTATTTATTCCTCGTTTTGCAGACTCCTCAATAGCCCAAACCGATTTTTCAAAAGTATGACCTCTATTTATTGATTCCAGTGTTCGGTTATAACACGATTCAACACCAAATTCAAGGGAGATATAATAGTTCTTGGATAGTTCTTGGATATAATCGAGTTTTGCCTCATCAACACAATCGGGACGAGTACCTATAACCAATCCAATTAATTTTGGATGGGATAAGGCTTGAGAATATAGTTCTTTTAACTTTTGTAATGAATCATGTGTATTTGAGTATGCCTGAAAATATGCTAAATAGCTCTCTGCTCGCTTGTAACGAACCGCATGAAACTCTATACCCTCCTCTAGCTGTTGAAGAACTGGTTTTGAAGAGGTACAGTAACTTGGGTTGAAAGCATCGTTATTACAATAAGTACATCCACCTAAACCAACTGATCCATCTCTATTTGGACAAGAAAAACCAGCATCAATGGTAAGCTTTTGAACTCTCCCGCCAAAAGTGCGTTTGAAATAGTTAGCGTAGCTATTAAATCTTCGATCGTCTCCCCAAGGGTAAGGCATTGAGTTAAGTATATTGATATCTGTAAAGTAAGTAAGAAAAGTTGAAAAACTGGTTGCTGTTATGAGTTTTCAGTTGTGAGTCGTAAACAATGGGTTTGGATTATGAACTGTTCAAAGGCTAACGATAACAGAAAACTGATAACCCACAACACATATCAATACCAAAACAGACCAACCCAAGGTCAGTCTGTTTCATAAAAAGGGTTATATAGTTTTACTTTATCTTCGCTAAATTCTCATCCAACATGTTTACCAAATCAGCACCCGATGATGGTCTTGGAGCCGCAGGTGAAATGATAAGACCATTCTCATCAATTAAAACAAAGGTAGGAATACCTTTAATTTGATAATCCTTTGCAACGGTTGATGCCCATGCACCATCAGCATGAAGCTGTAAACCTTTCATCTTTTTCTCCTTCACCATTTTATCCCAAGCAACCATGTCATCATCCATCGACATGCTGATAAAGGTGATCTTCTTGCCTTCGTATGCTTTCTCTACCTCTTCTAGGAAAGGCAGTTCATGACGGCATGGACCACACCAGGTTGCCCAAAAATCGATATAAACAAGTTTACCTTTCAGCTCCTCAAGGGCATACTCTTTACCATCAATATCTTTGTACTTAAACAATGGAGCAGATTTACCAGGGGCTAATAACATCTTCTGATAGTATAGCTTCTCGATAATATTCTTGTATCCAACAGTTTGGCATTCAGCTAAGAATTTATTTACGATATCGCTTAGCTTCCAGAACTCGCCATATGATAAATCTTCCATCATGGCATTCTGCTTCAAATAATCAAGAACTACAATATTGGTAACATTTGCATCAATCAAAGCAAACATCTTATTGATTTTATCTGTTGCAGACATAGCCTCAATGGCCTTTGCATCATTCTCTTTCATGAATTTATTCATGATTGTCTTGTTTACAAGCTCTGAATAATTGCTAAACATCAAATGATGCGCATTATTTAAATCTAGCCCCTCAAGAGCTGAATAATCTGCGCTATCAGCATTAAACTCAACACTATTTACATATGCGCTATATTCAGGGTAGTTTACTTTCAACCCTTTAATGAGATAGTCAACGCTGAATTTCTCGAGGTCTGCAATACTGCTATTTGATAAAGTTTTAGCCTTCTCGAGTAGCTCGTTATTTAGCGAATCTAAAGTTAAATTGAATTGCTCCTTTTCTAGCCCAAATAATTTCTTAAAATCAGCGGTATATTTTTTTACAATTTGGTTTTTTTCAACTAAATAATTATTAACTAACTCAAGTTTTCCCGTAAATTTGGCCCCATCCTTTATGTTTTCGAAATCAACGGCTATTTCAGTTACATCACCTGGATTTACATAAAACTCAAAGTTGATTTTTCGTCCACCCTTTAAAGTATAAAGAACTGGTTTATCTATAGTGGTTTTGAATGTAAAAGTTTTATCAGCATTCAGCTTGATGGTTTCAGTTATACCCATAGAAGTTAGATAGGTAACTGAATCCTTGTAGTTTTTTAGGGTTCCAGAAATTGTAGCCTCTTTAGGCCCTTTTACGCATGATGCTACCATTAAAGGAAGCAAGAAAATTGCTAGATATTTTTTCATGTTTTGTATTCGTTTAATTATAGTTTAGGGTTGCAAGATAGGGAAAAAAAGTTATCGGTTGACGGTTGACAGTTAGAACTAAGTTAAAGGTAGTAAAAATGGGGAATCTGCATCATCAACCCCAATAATTTTAACCCGTGTAGCGGCTGGCAATTATTGTCTTCAAATAATTTTCAGGAGTCATTACACCCAATGAACTACTTTTATAGTCCTTCAAATTACGGGTTAAAATTAAATTAATAGTTCCATTACACTCTGCCGAGAAATTTTGCAATGCGTCTTCAAAGTCCTTAAAGTTAGAGTTTAATGCGTGGATAATTGAAGATCTATCAATTAATAGCACCTCGGTTATTGAGACTAATTGAGATAATTTCTCAATAACTCTTTCGTGTGTTGAGGTTTGTCTGAGTAAATAGTATAAGTTGCTTAAAATAACAGGCGTAATAAAGCCTTTGATTTCATTCGATTCACATAAAGACAATACTTTCGCAGAATGCTCGGAGTAAGGTTTTCTGTCAAAAAAGAAATCTAGAATGATGTCAGTGTCAAGAAGTATATTAGTCATTTTTAAGGTATTTTTCAGACAACCTTTTGGAAATTTCTTTCTTGTAGTTAAGATTTCTAGGTGCTTGAAAAGAACCTTTCAAGGATTTAACAATTGGTGATAGTTTAATATCGCTAACAACCTCCTCTTTAGTAATGACTTTCAAATAGTTCTCAATTATACTGGATAAACTACGTCCCCTATCGTTAGCATATTTTTTTGCTTTTTCGATAATGCTTTGCTCAATTGTCAATGTTAACTTTGTATTCATAGCCGTTAATTTTATAAATATCCTACACCCTACAAATATACAAAATAAATTTCACACGTACAAATATTCATTCTAGTACACGTGTATGTTTTTTGCTTGCCATTAACTATCTGATAAACTAGCATTTTACCAACTTATCGGTATCAACATACCATAGATAGCCCATTGCCTTGGTATAACCCATCTGCTTTATAAGATTTACGTATCGTTGAATTTGATTGATATAGGCATTCGACTCCGAGCCAAACTTATAGTCAATTACTACCACCTCGTCGTTCTTAATCATCACCCTATCAGGTCGAAGAATGGAGCTATTGCGAGAGAGTACCGATATTTCGTTCTTTACCTCCCACTCCTCCGAAAACCAGTTGGAATATGGTTCCTGAACCAAAAGGTTTTCGATCCTCTTCTTAAACTCTTCTTTCTGAAATCCATCAATCAACCCCTCAAACTGCATACTGTTAAGGGCCGTATCAACATCTACTGAATATTTTATTCTTGAAAATAGCGTATGCATTGTTTTGCCATAGTTAATCGATGCTATATGGCTTGCAGGAGATTCCTCAAAGAAATCAGCCGATTCAAGCCGTTGTTTGACAATTGCTTTTGTTTCTCCTGCAGGATAATAATCGAGTATCCAAGTTGAATTCTCATCCTTTGATTTCGACTCCCTTTTCTCAAATACATTACTACTACCTAAACAATATGTTGTTACCGAATTGCCATAGCTATCAGTGTCAGATTTTTTCTTCAGATTTGATGCTTCAATTCCTGATAAAACTTTACTTATCATTGTTGAAGCGGTTGAAATGGATGTCTCCTTTTTATCATCCTTCACTTCCTTTTGGGGACAAAAAGCGTAAAACTCATTCTCGGCACGAGTAAAGGCAACGTATAGCAAATTGATATTATCGATTACGTTTTGCATATCATCCTCGATGGTTGGGCGAGCGAAAAGACTCCGTTTTGAATCCTTCCCCGATTTTATGGGATACTTCGGAAGAGCATCGAAAGGTTTCTGGTCAGAATCTACCCACAAAAGAGGGTTCTTGCCCGGTGGGCTAAATTGCCAATCGGCACGAGGAATTATTACCACAGGGAATTGTAAACCCTTGGATTTATGGATTGTTGTTATGGTTATCGCATTTTCGGATTCGGGCATCGATAGCGATAGCTTGTAGCCATCATCGTCCCACCATTCGAGGAACCGACCAACATCGTTTGGCCCTTTGCGCGATAGGATTAAAATCTGCTCGTGCAGCTCCGAGATATAGGCCAACTCCTTCTTGCTGTTGAGCAACCCATATCGACTGATTATTGCCTCAAATGCCTCCTGAACAGGACGCGTTCTGAATCCTTTCAACCATTCTACCTCAGCATCCAGATAATTTCCAATAAAAGTATCATTCCAGCTTATTTTATTATCAACCCTTATGGTTTTTAAACCAGCAGCAAGGCAAGCCTTGGTTATACTATCGTTGGGTTGATAGATGGTTCTTATCGCAGCAACGCAAAACCTCAAAGCGGGTGACGACTCAAGGAGTAACCCCTCCTGGCTAACCACATCAAACGAACCAAGTGCCTCGGGATGACTCTGCTTATAGGCAATAAGCATATTTGCAAACTCCTGTCCTTCTTTATTTGACCTGACCAAAATGGCAATATCGCCAGCTTTGTAGCCCCTTTTCTGAATATCGGAAACCAATTCGGGGAGATAATTCTTCAAATCCTCGTTAAACGACTTATCGATATCCGGGATAAACTTTATCTCGGCATAGCCACTTCCGCTATTATCCCTCGACACCTTTTGATTTACATTATCGTATGCCAACGAAAACTCCTTGCTAAAATCGTAGCTAAACACGGTATCGGCAACCTTCTCCTCGGTAATACCATGCAGCACCTTCGATGCGCTTGTGAAAAAAAGGTTATTGAACTCCACTATTGAGGGCAAGCTCCTACGGTTTACATCCAGCGGTTTATAGGTTACCCCAAGCGATGAAAAGTCATCCTCTAAACCTGATGAAAGAATCCGCCAATCGCCATTTCGCCAACGGTAGATTGCCTGCTTAACATCACCCACCACCATGCTAAAGCCATCCTGGGCAAGGCCATTCTCAATCAACGGCTTGAAATTCTGCCACTGAATAACCGATGTATCCTGAAACTCATCAATCATAAAATTCTCGTAACGGGTCCCAGCTTTCTCATACACAAAGGGGGCATCGGTCTCCTTAACGAACTCGCGAAGCAATGGCCCACTATCGGCCAAAAGCATGAAACCCTCCTCGGTTGAGAGTTTTCGGATGGTATGCCATAAATCGCCAAGGATTGCAAGTGAATCGAGATTGCGAAGCACCAACCTCGCTGAGTTATACTCAAACTCGTTACCCCCAATTATCTCAAAAAGGTTTGTAAGCGCAGGATGAAGCTTCGAGCCTATTAAGTTCGATATCTGAGCAAATTTTACGGTGTTCTTTTTATGCTCTGCCGTTACCCAATCGTCACCCGTTGGGCTATTCAGGGCTTTCGTTACCCGAACACCTGTGAGTTCGGGCAGCTGATCACCAAAATCGAAGCTTGTACATTTCTTAAAAAAACCGAATACACCCGCACCTCCATAGGCAAAGGCTGATTCATCGTATCCATGCTCGCCAATTACTTTTATTGTATCTAAACCAATGGCTTTTATTCTATTCGATAGGCTTAATATCAAAGCATTCAGCTCCGCTTTTAGCGCATCAACCTTTTCCTTATCGGTGATTCGAATCACCTCATCGGGGGTCATCAACCGGAAGCTTTCGGAGAAAAGCTCTTTGCCAAGGGCTATCAATCCGCTTCGAATATCCCAGCTCTTCCCCTCCTCCAGCTGCGACTCGCCCATCTTTCGCAACCATTCAAAGAGCGCAGGATTATCGACCGATTCATCGAGCATAATATCGGCAGCACGCTCAAGCACTGGGTTAAAATCGAGGCGAATATCGGCACCTCCTTGCTGACCAATCTCCCAAAGTAACGCTTGAATAATTCGTTGCACAAAGCTATCGATAGTGCTAACCGAAAAACGGGAATAATCGTGTAGAATATTTGATAAAGCCCTTTTAGCTCGGGCGGGAATTGTATCGGGGTTAATTCGGGTTTCCTCAGCAATTATGGCGAACATAGGTGTTTTATTGCCATCGGCAATACTCTTCAGTTCATCAAGTATTCGCCCTTTCATCTCGGCAGTGGCTTTATTGGTAAAGGTTACCGCCAATATCTTTTTATAGGAAAGCGGATCGTGAATAACCAGCTTAATATACTCAGCCGCCAACCGAAATGTTTTTCCCGATCCTGCTGAGGCTTTATATACTATTAGGTTAGACATCGAATGTGAGTTACTAATTATTCATGTAAATATAGAAAACATATATTTGTGTTTAAACCAAACAGTCAATATTCACTCTAAAACTGCATAAGATAAATATCAATCTAAATGTAATTAAATGAAAAAAAACTTACTTAATTTAATTCTATTGCTATTCCTGTCATCGAACCTAGCAATTGGACAGAATAAGCCAATCGAGAAAGCGAACTACCAGCTCGCTTCAAAGTTTTCGACTAAGAGATTAGGGAAAATGGTGTTCAGCACCAACGTTGACCCTCATTGGTTGAAAAACAGCGAACGCTTCTGGTATTCATACGAAACACCAAGCGGCAAAACATACTACATCGTTGACCCTGTTAACAAAACTAAAAGGGTACTATTCGATAATGTTAGCATGGCTGCTCAGATGTCGAGGTTAACCAAAGACCCTTTCGATGCTCAGCATCTTCCTATCGAGAAGATTAAATTCATTAAGAACGAAGCCGTTCTCCAATTCGAGGTGAAAAGCCTTCTTATTGATGAGGATAAAAAGGATGATGAAGAGAACGATATGAAGAAGAAGGATATGAAGAAGAAGGATAAGAAAAAAGATAAGGAGGAAAAAGGTCAACCCGATAAAAAAACCTTTCACTTCGAATACGATCTTGCTTCAGGAAAATTAACCCTAATCGATGATTTCAAGAAGGTAAAAGAGCACCCTGAGTGGGCAAATATATCTCCCGATGGTGAAAAAATTGTTTTCTCGAAAAAGCATAACCTATACTGGATGGATAAGGTCAACTACGAAAAGGCTAAAAAGGACGAGAAAGACTCAACAATCGTTGAGCATCAGATTACCAAGGATGGAGAAAAGAGCTATAGCTACGGTTCGAGCAGGAAGAATGAGGATAATGAGGAGGAGATAAAAAACATTGATAATCGCAAATCGGCTTTTGTCCTTTGGTCGCACGACTCGAAGATGTTTGCCCTTACCCGCGACGATAGCCGTAAGGTTAAAGACCTTTGGGTGATTAAAACGCAATCGACCCCACGTCCAACCATTGAAACGTATAAGTATCAGATGCCCGGCGAAAAAGAATCAGCAATAGATGAACTACTAATCTATAACATGGTTACTGATACTATGATAAAAGTTGATGTCGCTGCCTTTAAAGATCAAAACATTTCAATATTTAGTGCTCCAAGGCTCAATAAAGATCGAGATGATGATTACGTACCCCGTAAATGGTTATCGAGAACCAATGACAAGCTCTATTTCTCTCGTATTTCAAGAGATTTGAAGAGAGCCGATATTTGTTTCGCCGATCCTTCAACCGGTAAAGTTACAGCTGTTATCGAGGAACGATTGAATACCTATATTGATATGAATGATATAGGTTTGGTGAACAACGGCAAGGAGCTAATTCATTGGTCGGAGCGTGATGGCTGGGGTCATTTTTATCTATACGATGGTAACGGAAAACTTAAAAACCAAATCACATCAGGTCCTTTCCATTGCGAGAACATCGAGGGGGTTGATGAGGTTAACAGAGTACTTTATTTCACTGCCAATGGCCTAGAACCTAACGAAGACCCCTACTACTACCATTTGTATAGAATCAATTTTGATGGAACAGGGCTTAAACTTTTAGATAAGGGCAACTTCGATCATGCTGTGAATGTTTCGGATTCATACAAATACTTCGTCGATAACTTCTCAAGGGTAAATACGGCTCCCGAATCATTTTTAATGGATAATCTTGGGAATAAGGTCTTAAATCTTGAAAAAACAGATTTATCCTTACTTTTCCAAGCAGGCTACAAATTTCCCGAGCCATTCAAAGTTAAAGCTGCCGATGGCATTACCGATTTGTATGGTGTTATGTACAAACCTTTCGATTTCGATTCTACAAGACTTTACCCTTTAATCGAGTATGTTTATCCTGGTCCACAAACCGAAGCGGTTGATAAATCATTCTCAAAAAGGATGGACAGAACCGACCGATTAGCACAATTTGGATTTATCGTTATAACCCTTGGTAATCGTGGCGGACACCCTGCCAGATCCAAGTGGTATCATAATTACGGATACGGGAATCTTCGGACATACGGTTTGGCCGATAAAAAGGCAACCGCAGAGCAGCTTGCCGATAGGCATAAATATATTAACCTAGATAAAGTTGGTATCCATGGACATTCAGGAGGTGGATTTATGTCAACTGCCGCAATTCTTACCTACCCTGACTTTTTTAAGGTAGCCGTTTCGAACGCTGGAAACCATGACAACAGCATGTACAACCGTTGGTGGAGTGAGAAGCATCATGGTATCAAGGAAATTGCTGATACAAGCGGGAATGTTAAATTCGTTTACGATATTGAAAAGAACCAACAGCTGGCAAAAAATCTAAAGGGGCATCTTCTGCTAACTACCGGTGAAATTGACGATAATGTTCACCCCGGCAATACCCTAAGGGTTGTAAATGCACTGGTGAAAGCCAATAAACGATTCGACTTCTTCATGTACCCCGGTCAGCGTCATGGTTACGGCGATATGATGGAGTACCATTTCTGGTTAACCGGCGATTACTTCTGCAAACACCTGATTGGCGATTCCTCTCAAAGCGTTGATAACATTGAAATGAATAAAGATATTGAGTTGAAATAGAATTAAATATCACACCCCATAAAAAAGAGGATGTCAAAAAAGTCCTCTGTGGAACTCTGTGTAATTTTTAAAATATTGTTACACAGAGGATCACAGAGATACACAGAGAGAAAAGAGAGCTGTTTTTAGACTTTTGAGACAGCCTCTTTACTTCAAAAAACGAGCAGATAAAGCTTCGAGGATTACTGTATATTTACCCTATGAGCAGAAAAGAGACCATATTGAAGAGAATTAGAGAGGCAGTATAAAGCAACGCTCCTCAGTCCGAGATATACCTATATGGAAGAGAAATTAACAAAATATGGAATAAGATCATTTCTTGCACCAATTCGTTGGATAATTGTAACAGGACTTGTTTTTTTTCTTGCCTCTGGAGAAATCATCATTCTACGAGCATGGATTTATATAGTGATTTATGCTATTGGTGGACTAATTATTGGGATTATGCTCTTGAAAAAATCGCCAAAACTTTTAAATGACAGAGGAAAGATGCAAGAAGGAACAAAACAATTTGATAAGTATGTTCTACTAACCTACTTTTTATTTGCGATTGTAATGACTCCATTTGTTGCTGGAATTGATAGAAGATTAAATCTTACTGAATTATTACCTTTCTTCTACTTGTATATAGGTATTGTTCTATATATTTTTTCAGCAACATTTTCTATATGGCCAATGCTTCATAACCCTTTCTTTGAAGGTACTATACGAATACAGAAAGAAAAAAATCATAATGTTATTAATACAGGGCCATATAAAATAGTGCGACACCCAGGATACCTTGGAATGCTTATAGGTTCAATATCATTACCTTTGGCATTGGGCTCGATACTTGCATTTATTCCTCTGGTTATTATGATTATTTTAATTTTTATCAGAACATACTATGAGGATACAACTTTACAGAAAGAATTGACTGGATACTCTGAATATTGTAAAGAAGTTAAATATAGACTGATACCTTTCATTTGGTAAATCAGTTATTCATTTATTGATATAATAACAAATAAATCGAGTAGGTAAACTCACCCCCAAACCTCTCTCAGAACCGTGCTTGAACCTCTCGATTACCCCCTTCGGTCGTGAGATCGCTTCGCTAAGTTGGTAAATCTGCCTGAACAGCCTTTACCGATAGGCCGCTTGTTGTTCATACCTTTGATGTAACCCAACCAGTTCCCAATTTATAGGAACCTGACCTCCGCGATTACCTTCAAAAACGCTACTTGACAAGTCCTATCATCTCTTCCAAACCCCTGTTATACCAAGTTGCGTTCATCCATACAAAATGATAAAACGATAAAGCTTGGTATAATGCCGATCGACTTTCATTATCGTTTTAGGAACGAAGTGAACTTAAATGATATACATGAAAGCGAATCGGTATTAGTCCAAAAAGCGGACTAAGTAGAGTCTGTCTTTAAAATCAGAAACTCTAAATCAAATTGAATAATGAACAAGGATTAGCTTCGCTGAGCTCACTTTGTTCGGTTGCCTTCGGCGAACTAGCTTCGCTGAGCTCACTACGTTCGGTTCGCAAGCTCGGTTAACTATTTCAGATTTTAGAAGATTCCTGAGAATAAAATGATTACGCAAACATCAGAAACCGATCCGGCAGTTGCCGGAGAGTTCGCCGGAGGCAATCTTAAATCGTTGTTCCCTGCCTCGCCGGCAGGCAGGCTTGTTCTTAAATCAAAAAAAAATCATA
>RPRQ01000031.1 GCA_003818205.1 Bacteroidales bacterium | reverse complement strand
GGGTAAACTCTTTCATTAGGCAAAAAGTCTATTGGATTGTCTGTCTCAACAATGAAATAGTTTTTTATGTATTTGTTTAAAATCTTTATCGGTTCAATATAATCAATCATTCTGTATCATTGTTATATGTGGCACCTGCGTTGCACATAACTTGCTTATATATGCACTCTGCTAGAAATTGTACTACCCTATTGAGTTATCCCTTTCTTATCTATCATTCCATGGTAGCGGATCGATGAGGTTGTGGTAAATCTAATAATTGCAGGAGTTTCCATCCTAATCGTATCAATGGTTGATGATGATCTTATCCACTCTTCGCCCTTTTTTATTATAGCCTCCTCTTTATCAAAGATTATATGAACGCCCTGGCTACTGACCTTTACTATAATCAGCTTATTCATGGTAAAAGGGAATTTGCCGATAGGCGTTAACCGTAGCGAAAGCCCGCTGCCAGCAGCCCCCTTGAGTACTCCTCCATTGCCAAGGATTGCCTTAACGGTATCCTTCAAAAAATTTACCTCTCGATAAATATTAAGCTGCTGGGTCTCCTTGTCGAAATGGTATGTAGGGCCATCGATTCTTCTTCCTTCCGGGGCAACTCCGCTTAATACCTTTCCATCCTGAGTTTGGATATATTCAATAAAGGCGAACTGTTCAGGTTTAATAAACTCATCGTTTAATGGTTGAGCATTGGAGATTACTTGTTGCTTTTTAACGCTACAGCTATAGGCTAGCACCAAGGTCAAGATTATTGCCAGATTTCTAATTTTTATCATCATAGGTTTGAATTTAGGACAGGAAAGGTATTAATAATTGATGAATTGTGTGTGACTAAATTGCTCTCAAAACCTGAAGTAGATGAATGGTTGAATTTCCGATGCCTTGAATTGAAGTATTATAAAGGCGATTAACAGCGTAGCAACAACCTTGAGTGCTAGCGTTGATTTTATGAATGCACCCCTATACGATTCCTTGAACGAAACAGGTAGCCAGTGAATGGCAAATCCAATCGTAATTAATCCGTAAATGCCAATTTGGTTTGTAATTGCCGAAATAATTGATTCCATGCCAAACCTGCTATGTATCTGATTTAGCATCTCCATTGCCTTATCGATACTCGATGTTCGGAAGAAAACCCACGATAAGCATACCACCTGAAAGGTTACAAAACCTGCAAGAAACCTTTTCCAAGTAGAAGATTTTCCCTTCGGGGTTGGGAATATGCTAAGCCATAGCTTGTGAATAACCAATGAGAGGCCATGAATACCTCCCCATACTACAAATCGGATGTTTGCACCATGCCATAGACCGCCAAGAAGCATGGTTATCATCAGGTTAAGGTAGGATATTACCTTTCCCTTTCGATTTCCCCCTAATGGTATGTATAGGTAATCCCTTAGCCATGTTGAGAGCGATATATGCCAACGTCGCCAAAAATCGGTGATATTTACCGCTTTATAGGGTGAGTTGAAGTTAATGGGCAGCCTAAATCCGAGCAGAAGCGCTACGCCAATGGCAATATCGGTATAGCCCGAAAAGTCGCAGTAAATCTGTAAGGCATAGCCATAGGTAGCCATCAGATTCTCAAACCCTGAGTAGCTCGAAGGGCTATCGAAAACCCTATCAACGAAGTTGATGGAGATGAAATCGGAGATGAGCATCTTTTTTATTAGCCCGTTCAGTATTAGGTAGTAGGCATGGTTGAACTCCTGCCAGCTAAGGCTGTATTTCTTGTAAATCTGTGGGATAAATTCAGCTGCACGTACAATGGGCCCAGCAACAAGCTGTGGGAAGAACGAAACGTAAAAGCCGAAATCGAGAATATTCCGAACGGGTTTTAGCTTCTCTCTATAAATATCAACTGTGTAGCTGATGGTTTGAAAGGTATAAAACGATATTCCTACAGGAAGTAGTATTGTTAGGGTATCGAAATGGGCGTTGAAGAGCTGGTTTGTCCAAAGCGATAGGTAGTTCACCACCTCAAAGTTTGTTCCAAGAAAGCTATTGATAGAGGTTGTAAAGAAGTAAGCGTACTTAAAGTACGCTAGAACCCCAAGATTAATGGCAACGCTGATCCCGACAAGTAATTTTTTTACCCATTTTTTTGATGAGATTGGAATTAGTATCCCTGTAGTGTAATCGCAAATGGTAGCAAAGATGAGTAATACAAAAAATAACCCGCTCGACTTATAGTAGAAAAAAAAGCTGAAAAGTAGAAGGTAAATCGTTCTTAGATACGGTTTCCGAAAAACAAATGAGTATCCGAGCATCAGCAAGGTAAAGAACACCCAGAACGAAACCTCGGTGAAGATTATTGGGCTACTCTCGGTGTAGGTGAAGACCTTTATTATACAGTGCCAGATTTCGCCCATGCTAATTGGTGCTTTTTGAAATACTTATTGAATCTATTGGTTTTACTCTATTCTCTAGATAACCCTCATATTCCGAGATTAAAGCTGCATAGAACATTTCGGCAATCAGATTCGCCCCCCGATTGGTAAAATGAATGAAATCTTTTGAAGCAAGCGGTGGGTTTGCGTTTGCCCAAGCGGCCATGGAGTTATTACCACCCATCGCTGTGTAGCAATCCCAAAAGGGAATTCCTGCCTTGAATGCTGCTTGCCTCTGCGCATCCCGAATCTTCTCGATATTTGGATAGGAGGAGAAACGAAGCCCCTCTTTCCTCGAAACATCTGAAACACCAATTATAATTATTGACACATCGGGTAGAGCACCCTGAATGGCTTTGACCTGATTGTATAGCTGATTTTGATAGTATCTATAGTTTTCAACGATATTGGGTACTACATTAACCCCAAACTGGAGAATGATAAGCTTAACATTCATCATTCGAAGCATATCCTTCATAAAGGCCAAATCGGTTTTTGTGAAATCGGTTCCTGAACTCCCTCGAATAGGAATGTTATCAACGGCAATACCATTCTTGGTTTCAAATGATATACCAAAGATAAGCGGGCTGCTATCCCCCTTGAATTTAATCTCGAACGCGCTAGTTTTTTGGCTTATATTCCACGATATA
The DNA here is from genome assembly GCA_003818205.1 of Bacteroidales bacterium. Taxonomy (GTDB): domain Bacteria; phylum Bacteroidota; class Bacteroidia; order Bacteroidales; family Tenuifilaceae; genus UBA8529. The sequence continues at coordinate 50,079 of RPRQ01000031.1, read as the reverse complement.
GTGGCTAACTTGTTGGTATTCGGAATCAGCTCGGCATCATTGGTCTTTCCATCGGAATCGAGCTGAACCATAAATGGTTTGGTGTTAAACCCATAGAATATCCTGATTCTTTCGAATTTTCGCGCCGAGCTGTTTACCCCTCCCGTTCGCTTAAACTGTATCCATGCTTCATTCGTTGTTTTTGAGAAAATAGTATGATTTGACGAAAAGGATGAGTACCCACCTAGTACGCCATATCGATTGATTCCCGAAAGCGATTTATCGTGATCGGCTAATGTTGTTTTCTCCCAGTTAGAAGATGTTGATTGTAAAACATAACCAGTTTGGCTACTTTGGGGAAGTGCATGAACCAGACCAATTCCTCCTCCTCCAAACTTAACTTGCAGCCTAGAACGTAAGTAGGAAGTAATTCTATCACCTTCAATCTGCGAATCGCCGTAGTGAAGCACTCTTATCTGATTTTTATTGTAGGTCATACTGCGTAGCGATTCGAAGAAACCGTTTAGTGATTGGTGGTTACTGTCGGCGAACTCTAGCTTAATAATTCTAGCTTTCAGATAATCGGCGCTAAACGCTTGGGCTGTATCGTTTGCTTCGATAGAATCTTTGATTGGTATTGAATCGCTCTTTAATGCTAGAAGGGTTTGCCTTGCGTTAAGCGTGCTGTCAACGACTTTGTCGAGTAGCGCAATTTCGGGTTTAATGAATAGCGTACTTTGTGAAGTATCAGGGCCTAGCAGCTGGTTGATACCTGGGTATCGAAGGGTAATTGAACCAATTTTTATCCCTTCACTTGGAAAAAAAAGTGTAGGGATTAATGCGATGATGGCTAGGAATAAAAGGAGTAAGAATATTTTATAGGGCTTTACCATGAGTAAAGGCTTTCTGTAATTATTCATCAATAGACGAAAAAAACAAAAACCACGGACCTGCTCGCCGAACTAGCTCTTTGGTAGGCGGGGAACACAGAGGCCACGGAGTTTCTAAAATAATTTTACGTAACCATTCACCACGGAGACACAGACCTGCCTGCCGGCAGGGAACACGGAGATTTCTTCTATTTACTAGTTAGACTTATCGATTGTTTCGTTCTTCTCCATCAATGAAAAACCATAAATTAAACGTTTAAGATTTTGTTAATAGCAACTATATTTATAAACATTCTCTGTGTTCTGCGTGTCTCCGTGGTTTATATTTCATTTCATAGTATTGCTGAATATTTACAATTTAACTAATTTAAAGTAAAATAGCAATATTTTTCGCAAAAGCCTATCTTACTTGCAATACTCAATACATTTTTTTGAATAACCATCTTTCCATCTAAAAGGTTAACAGAGCTGTAATTCTCTGTTTTTTTAAAGTGTATCCGAGGTGACGTAGGTATTAGCTCTTCGGTTTAATCTTTAGGGTTTGCCCAGGATAGACCCTGTCGCTCTTAAGGTTATTGATTTTAATAATGTCATCGCCTGAAACGCCAGGGTACTGACGGGCAATGGTCCAAAGCGTATCGCCAGCCTTTACGGTGTGAACGATATACCCCGCTTCAACCTTTGAAGTCGATTGCTGCTTAGGGGCTGTAATTCCTAGCTGAGCTGCTACTCGGGGCGATACATAAATGGCTAACTTTTGGTTAACTCTAATCATATTTCCGTAAATGTTATTCCATGAGCGGAGCTGTGATGCTGTAACGCCAAACCTTTCGGCTATGGTTCCAAGAACATCGCCCGATTGAACTCTATAATCATACTTAACGCTTCCTGCAGGAACATCGTACTGATAGGAGGATGTATATTTTATGGGGTTAATGCTATTCTTTCGATTAAAAAACACGCTATCCTTATAGGCAAATATCTCCTTTTCTTTATCAATAAATGAGCCCACCGCATCAACGGGGAGCTTGAGCGCAAAAGCCCTTTCCCTTGCAGGGATAATATCGAGCTTAAACTGAGGGTTCAAATCTCGAATCAGGTTAATAGGGATTCCCAGTACTTCTGATACCTGCTGAAGATGAAGCAGTTTATTCACCATCAAGGTATCGGATGTTAGGGGAACATTAATGGCTTGTGGTTTAATATTGTGCTCTTTATGGTAGTAGTATGCGTAGTTTGCGGCAATAAAGGCTGGCACATAGCCTCTCGTTTCACGGGGTAAATAGTAGTAAATATCCCAGTAGTTCTTTTTGCCTCCTGCTCTACGTATGGCTTTGTTCACATTGCCCGGGCCGCAGTTATAGGCAGCAATAACCAGTGTCCAGTCTTTATATATTGAGTACAAATCTTTAATGAAACGTGCAGCTGCATGTGTAGAAGCGATAGGATCTCGTCGCTCATCAACGTAGGAGTTGATGGTTAACTTGTACATCCTACCCGTTCCGTACATGAATTGCCATAGACCGGTTGCTCCAACCCGTGAAACGGCTCTTGGATTCAGTGCAGATTCAATGATTGGTAGAAAACGGAACTCTTGCGGTAGCTGATAAATATCTAAGATTTCCTCAAAAATGGGGAAGTAGTAATCGGATAAACCCATCATTACACCCACTAAATCCTTTTTGTTGTGAGTGTACATCGATATATAACTTCTAACTATACTGTTGTAAGGGAGATCGATTGCTGAATTTATTCTGGCAAGACGTTTTATATAAACAGAGTCGGGAAGGTTTATGATTGGTAAAGTGCTGTCAATCTCAATTCCAACTATTAGATTGTTCGAATCAACCGACTGTTGAACGTACCATAGGTTTAATAGGCTATCGAGGTTGTTGTTAAAGTCCATCGATAGGCTAATCCGCTCCAAGGTCGAATCTTTGATAGCAGGGTTAGATACCTGCGCTCTTATTGAATTGAAAATCAGCACACAAACTATAATAGCAGGGTATTTTATAAATTTTTTCATCTTCTTTTATTTAAAATTAATTGTACAGCTTAACCCAAATGCGGGTTGAGGGTATGCCGTTGATGCAAAGTTATTATTTAAAATGGTAGGTTCAACATGAAATGATAGATCATCATTAACGTTCCAATCGTAAAGGTGAGCATCAACATTCGCATCGATAATATTTAGGACATAAACACCAATAAGCCCTGCAAAAGCTAAGTCCCTATTTTTTCGGAAAATATCACGGTATAATTTTAGATCTTCAACGGGTCGTAATCCGTTATACTCATCATTTGGGAACTCCCTAATGGCTTTTTTTGTCCTAATGTACCTTCTATTATTCCAATCGACCAAGAACACCATTGTGTATATCCCGCCATAGATTACCGGAACCTTCCATAGTTTTCGGTTATAAACCTGACCCGCTCCAGGAAGAACGGTAGAAAGAATAGTTGCTGTTGCCGGGGAGTGCTGGTCTTTATTGTAAACCACTAAGGCATCAATTACGCTTGCTAAATAAAATGCTCCTGCGCCAGCTAAGAAAAAGTTACGGGTATGTTTCTCCCTTAAATACCTTTTTTCGTAGTAATCCATGTCGGAAAACACAGGATCGAGATTGTTGTACTCCGAAAGGTAACGCTTATAAGTGTTATTGGAACGAATACCCATGTAAAGCATGCTGCCCATCCCAACATATAATACGGCTGCTTTGCCATACTGCTTGTTGTAAATTTGTCCGAATCCTGGAACAACCTGAGCCCCAAGCCAGAGGTGTTTCGTTTTTAAACTGTCGAAAAAATGTTTAGATGGCTTGCTCTTGGCTAATTGTCCAAAAGAGAAGAATGGTATTAGTAAAAATACCATTCCCATTACAATTGTTTTTCGAATATGTGATGAAAGGAATACCCTCAACGTTCTTTTAATTTTAGGAGAAAACGAGGAAACAGCAGGGTTATTATCCCTCCAAACTGTTGAATTTTTGAATAATTTCTTGTAGCTCAAGCTCGTTATGGTACGAAATTACAATTTTTCCATCACCTTTTGCCCCTGTTTTAATATCAGCAGCCCAACCTAGTTTATTGATTAGGTGTTCCTTCAGCTGTGCTTCGGTTTGGGGAAGGTCGCGATTGGTTTTCAATTTCTGCGATTTCTCAGGATGCTTTTCCTGTAGGGCACGAACTTCTTCCTCGGCTTTACGCACCGATAGGTCTTTTTCAAGAATTGCTCTGTACAGTTTAAGCTGAGCAATGGGATCGTCAATGGTAATTAATGCCCTTGCATGACCCATCGTTAGGCTTTGTTCACGAAGCCCAAGCTGTATTTCGGCAGGGAGTTTGAGTAATCGTAGGTAGTTTCCAACGGTAGCACGTTTCTTCCCAACCCTGTCGGCTAGGTTCTCCTGAGTAAGGTTGCACTCCTCGATAAGGCGTTGGTAGCTTATGGCAACTTCAATGGAATCGAGATCTTCACGCTGAATGTTTTCTACTAGAGCCATTTCTAGAAGCCCTTGATCGTTAGCGGTGCGGATGTAGGCGGGAATTTTTTTCAATCCCGCTATTCTGGCTGCACGTAATCGGCGTTCACCCGAAATCAGCTGGAACTTACCTTCGTTGGAGCGAACGGTAATCGGTTGGATAATTCCCAACCGCTTTATGGATTCCGCTAGTTCGTTCAACGCTTCTTCATCGAAGGTCGTTCGGGGTTGGTAAGGGTTTGCATCAATCTTATCAATATCAATCTCGTTAACCAGTTCGCTGGTTATTCTGTGCTCAATAGTTTCGTTCCCCTGATCGTTTGCACCCTCAATTAGAGCTCCAAGACCTCGGCCAAGCACCATTTTCTTACTCATATCTTATCTGTTTTCCTGAAAATGCTTATGTTATTTCGCTATTATCTGCTTTTCCTTGCTGTCAATCTTGGTCATGCTGTTACGCTGAAGCAGTTCACGTGCAAGGTTTACGTAATTCGCTGATCCTGTTGAAACGGCATCGTAAAGGATAACCGGCTTGCCATAGCTTGGCGCCTCGCTAAGCTTAATGTTACGCTGAATGATGGTTTCGAAAACCATTTGCTGAAAATGCTTCTTGACCTCTTCAACAACCTGATTCGATAATCGAAGACGAGCATCGTACATGGTTAGAAGGAATCCTTCAATTTCGAGGGCTGTATTAAGACGGGCTTGAATAATCTTAATGGTGTTGAGCAGTTTTCCTAGCCCTTCAAGCGCAAAGTATTCGCACTGAACGGGAATCATCACTGAATCAGCGGCGCTGAGCGCATTAACGGTAATTAAACCCAATGAAGGGGAGCAGTCGATGAGCACAAAATCGTAGTCATCTTTCACCCGATCGATAACACCTTTCAGCATCTTCTCCCGATTAGGAAGGTTGAGCATTTCAATCTCGGCGCCAACCAGGTCGATATTCGAGGGGATCAGATCTAGCCCTTTCAGCTCGCTATTCAGGATAATATCCTTGGGGTTCACCTCATCAACCAAGCATTCGTATATGCTAGTTTTAATGTTTCTAAGGTCGAATCCCGTGCCCGAGGTAGCGTTTGCCTGGGGATCGGCATCTACTAGTAGTACTCTTTTTTCAAGAACAGCAAGGCTTGCTGCAAGGTTAATTGCAGTAGTGGTTTTTCCGACTCCGCCCTTCTGGTTAGCAATTGCAATAACTTTTGCCATTATGTAATAATTTATCAGATACAAAAGAAACATGGGGCTCAAAGATATATATCACTACCTTTTAGCCTTCGTTTTACCCGAATGGATATAAACATTACGGTAATTGTTACCAACATCTTATTAACAATTCCTATCCGTTGCGAGTATCTGCAAAAATAGAAAATCTTTTTTACAAACCTCTACGAATTTATTTGATGCCGTATCAAATCTAAAACTATCGGTTTTGCTTGGCTAAAGGCTGATTAATAGCATTTATATGTTATATGACTATCAAGCAATATGCTGTATGATAATAGAATACGCTTAGGTGTGGATTTGAATAATTATTTATCAATGTCGGTTACTTAAAGTTGTTAAAACGCCGACAGGTCTTTCAGACTCTGTCAGGTTAACCAACCTAATTGACCTTTCAGAGTCGATAGACCTGAAAGAGTTAATTGTAAGATTTTTTAGTAAACGACATTGAATTATTTATCCTCCGATGGCTATTGTCTGAAAGTTGTATATTTACGCTTCACTAACTGGAGTGTACACAATGGCTGATAGGTGGTATGTAATTATTAACCCACTGGCTGGTAGCGGAAAGGGGAGAACCGACTGGCCTTTGATCGAATCTTTATTAAAAGCTAAGGGTATTGATTTTGACTTTGCTTTTACCACCCATAAATATCATTCCGTTGAGCTAACCGTGAATGCAATCAATCAGGGGTATAAAAAGCTTGTTGCCGTGGGCGGCGACGGTACGTTGAACGAGATGGTTAACGGAGTTTTTATCCAAAAGAAATGTCCAACCACCGAAATTACTATCGGAGTAATTGCCGTGGGTACGGGTAACGATTGGTCACGGATGTACAAGATGCATTCAACCTATGAAGGGAAGATTACGGCGATTAAAGATGAGAAAATATTTCTTCAGGATGTGGGAAAGGTAGAGTATGAGGAATCGAAGGTCAAACAATCACGCTTTTTTGCCAATGCGGCTGGGGTGGGGTTTGATGCCGAGGTTGCCCGTCGGACCAATCGGTTGAAAGAGCATGGTCATAGCGGGAAGGTTTTGTATATGGGAAGCCTAGTAAGGGCTTTGTTTGGCTATAAACCATCGTTTATCAATATCGCCATTGATGGCGAAAGGCTAGAAGGGAAAATATTTAGCCTAACCGTTGGTATTGGCTGCTTTAATGGTGGTGGGATGATGCAACTGCCCAACGCAGTATCCGATGATGGGTTGCTTGATGTTACTGTTATTCGCCAAATCCGACGGTTCGAGGTGATAAGGAATATCTATAGGCTATATAACGGTACCATCCTTTCGCACCCGAAAATATCGGGGCATACTGGAAAGATGGTTGCCATTTCGTCCGAAACCCCCATAGGGCTAGAGGTTGATGGCGAATCGTTGGGTGTGTCGCCTTTCATTTTTACCGTTGTCCCCCAAAGCATCAACGTTATTGTTGGCGCCGATTTTCATTCGGTAACCAGCCCTGCCACTACGGTGATTGATACGGAGTAAACCTATTAATATATGTTAGTTTTACTCTGTGTTATTGATGCCTCATCCGACATATTTGTGCTTATTTTAGCGTAATGAAAGCCTCTTCTACATTTAGCAATTGATTATATACTTCATTAGATATTCTTTACCTTAAGCCCCCTTCTAAAAGCCCATTTTTAATCCCTTAGAGCTAATTCCCCGCATCTTTGTTGCGATAAGAAAATGTTTTCAGAATACCTCGACAGCTCTGCTGCGAGGTAGTTTATTGAGGAGTAAAATTGAATTTTTTGAGATGCCCATAAATTAAAGGTGGATTGAATAGTGATAAAATAATAGATGGAGTCTATAAAAAATGCATAAATAAACAAAAAATATAAAAAAATAGTTTATATCAATGATAAATGGATGCAATTATATTTAGACACACATTAAAATAATATATGTGCTATAAATTGTCATATAATTACATTATATTTGGATGTATTTTTTAAGGTTAATTAGTATGGAATTTAAAGACAAAATCGAGCTTATTAAAAAATTCGATTACTATGTAAGGAATAAGAGTACAGGAAGTCCTTCAAATTTGGCAAAAAAACTTGGAACAAGTGAGAGTACGGTTTTCCGTATAAAAGATATTATTGAAAGTATGGGTGGAAAACTAGAGTATTGTAGTAAAGTTGAAAGTTATCGCTATAAAAAAGCAGGTAACCTTTTACTCGGTTTTGAGGAGAGCGATCATTGAAATTTACACCAGATTAAGTTAACCTAAATGATATAAAGGTATAAGCAATGCCTAAAAATATCTTAGCCGAGTTAGCCCGTATGTTATGCAGCATGTATTTTGTTGCATTACAGCGTACTGTCAAATTCTGATAGTGAGCGGAGTTAACTTTGATGGTGTTTTGCAAAACCGAATGCTAAGCAAACCTGTTCAATGGCACGATCAACCATTTTGCAGGCGAGAAATTTAATTTTTATTAACCCATAAATTAAAACAAAATGGAAATTTTAAAATTCGATGAACTGAATAAAGTTCAATCAAGCTCATTAGTTGCACAAGCTGGTGTAACATCTAATGTTAAAACAAATCAGAATTTGAAAAGAAAACTGATTGCTTACGTATCATGTAGTTCAATTAAAGGTAACGATACAGGTTGCTGCAAAGGTAAACCTACTACCAAATAATTGAAGATTAGCTTGAATTCATTGTCAAGACTTGTGCTATTACAAAATAGCACAAGTTCTTTTTGAGAGCATATAATATTGAAAGTTTGATTATATGTTTTTGTTTTATGAATTTTCAGATTACAGCGTTATAACAAACCTAAAATCAAAACAAAATGGAAATTTTAAAATTCGATGAACTTAATAAAGTTCAATCAAGTGCATTAGTTGCACAAGCTGGTGTTGTTTCAAATGTTACTACAAGTCAGAAGTTGAAAAGAAAACTAATCGCTGATGTTCTCTGTAGTTCAATAAAGGGAACAGATACAGGTTGCTGCAAAAAAAGTAAACCTACTGCCAAATAATTTAATTTTCAAATAAGGTTTATTGTAATGACTTGTGCTATTGTAGAATAGTACAAGTCATTTTATAATTTCATACGGACAAAATTCTTAGTCTATTAATAATAAATAAGTTACAATCTTGATTTTTACAATTATTCACCATCGTATGCATACCTGCTGGTAGGCAGGGCAGACAGGGAACACCGATGGTTTTGTTCATTGGTGTTTGTGTAATGACCATTACATGGATGTTTCATTTTATCATCGCTTGGTAAGCTGAAAATAGGTAGTGTCATTATTAATCCATAAAATCTGTAAGGTTGAAATTGTTAAATTTAATGAGGTTATATAATTAATAGTAAAGGTGTAATGCCTTCTTCTGCAGTTCCGGGTAATGTTAAAACAAATCAGAAGTGAACATGAGGATTGATAGTTGTTGTATAGTGTAATTCAATAAAATGTACTGATTCTGGATGTTGTAACCGCTTGCATTAGCATTTGAATTGAACCTTATTCTGTGTACTTGCTATTTTTGAAAAGTAGTATTTACAATAATATATTTTTGAGTACCTATTTAGGTAATCTTACGGTTTAGTATCCAATGATTTACAAGAGCATAAAAAATTTAAGAAAAATATCATTATTCTGTATATTAATCAGGTGATGATTTTAAATTTTAACATATGTTTTTGCAAACATTTGATATTTAGCACCTAAAATAGTGACGTTTTTGAATGATTAGTCTTCTAGTCAATTCGATATTATGAAGTTTTAGGCTTTGTATATCTTCTTTATTAATACATAATTTTAGTAATAATGGAAACAATTAGAAAAGTAGCAATTTTCAGGATTGATGAAAAGAATCATTTAGCTTTTCATTTCCCAACGTTTTCAATGCTTCGGGTTGAGGATGAAAATATAAATGTTTTTAAAATGTTGATTGGTAAACAAAATTCGGTTGAGGAAATAGCAAGTATTTGCAGCGTTGATATTAGCTACGTTAAGGGATTACAGAATCAAATTCCTCTGGACTTCTTTTCGGATGAGCTGTTTGAGGATAAGAATCAGACTGAAATATCACAGCTGACGTTTTTATGCTCTACATCTTGTAATTTAAGATGTAAGTATTGTTATGCACAGGAGGGTAGTTATGACTACCCGGCAGAGAATATGAGTGTCGATACGGCGAATAAAACGATTGATTTTTTTGTTGAAAAATATTCGAATATTGGTTCAATTCTTTTTTTCGGAGGAGAAGCTTTACTGAATTTCAAGCTAATAAAGTCTGTTGTTGAGAGGCTTGAGAACTTTCAAAAACTTGGAAAAATATCCTACTTGCCTAAATATTCGCTTATTACGAATGGAACTTTGTTAAATGATGAAATAATGAAATTCCTTTCAGCACATGAATTTAATGTGACTGTAAGTATCGATGGGAGTAAAGTAATAAATGACGAATTAAGAGTTTTCCCAAATGGGAAAGGATCATTTGATGTTATTATTAAGAATATAAAGACAATAAAGGATCAGTATCCCAAAGTTAATATTGGATGGGAGTGTACTTATACCAATCTTCATGAAAAAATGGGTATATCAATTGAAGATGTTAGGGATAACTTAAAGGAGATTACAGGTATTGAGGATGGTCAGATAATTCCTGCAATAAATTCAAATAACCTAATATTTGCACCAAACCTAAAGAAGGTTGAAAAGGATTTTAAGAAAATGCTTCACGACGATTGGCAAAATATTTATGAAGGAAAAAGAATCAATGACATTGATTTTTTAGGAACTATTATCCATTTTATGGATAAATCATTTTCTAGATATATGTGCGCAATGGGTTTCTTTGCCTTCTCAATAGCTCCAAATGGAGATATTTTCCCTTGTCATTTAATTACTAGTGGTAAAAAGACAGACTTTTTAATTGGAAATGTAAATGACGATAAAGAGATATTAAGCCGAGAAATAAGCGTAATGAGCGATAAGTTAAAGATATACGATAAAGCGAAGAATGAGAATTGTAATAATTGCTTTGCAGTAGGATTTTGTGGCTTTTGCCCTGCAGTTCATATTCTCGAAAATAATTTTAAGATTACAGAGCAATACCAGGATACTTGCGAAATTGTCAAAAGTCAGGTTGAGAATTTTCTGGTTAATATGGCAGCAATCAGAATAGATGAAACGAAGTGGAAAAATTTATTGCAATCTGTTGATATATCATACTATAAAGAAGCAAGGGCATGTTAAAGTCGGAGGTTTTTACCATGAATAGATATCTAAGCATTTTATTATCATTCTCTTTAAGTTTAATTTTTTGTAACGTTTTGAACGCTCAACATCAAGAGGCTAATCAGAATGGGCTGTATAACAAATCTATTCAAGATTGGGAGCAACAGCTTATTAATGTTGAAGAAAACATTAGAGACAGTAAGAATCTAAACGAACAACATGTTCTCGCTGGGATTTATTTTTATTTTAATTATTATGATAAAGCGCTAGATGTCCTAGAAGAAATTTTTAGTAAAGACTCACTGTCTTACGATGAAATAAAAATGCTTGCGCAATTATATTACCAAAAGGGGAACATAAGCGAGAGTTTAAATCTTTATAAAAAAGTATTTTTAATAAATAACTCCGACTTTCAAGCAAAGCATTATATTATAAAAATAGCAAACGATTTGAGTCTTTTTAATGAGGATAGTAGTGCGATTTTTGAGAATATCAATAAATCTATTTCTAATTTTAACGATAATTCAAAGGAAAATCAAACAATGATTTTGGCGAATAGTGTTTTGAATAATAAGAAAAAGGATATTGAGCGGTATGTGTATTCATCGGCTAAAGATAATAAGACAATAAAAAAATTTAAAATAGGAGAGATTAAGGACTTAAATAGTGAAATTAAAGAATTAATTATGGCTGATTCAATTCAACTTTTTGATGATGAACCGGCAGGAGTTATTGATTTAAAAACAAATTATACTGTAACAAAAGACAATAGAAGTATTTTTAGCGAACATAAAATCCTAAAAATAAATAATGAAAGTGGTAAAGATACGTATTCAGATATTCAAATAGGTTATGATGCTTCTTTTCAAAGCTTAGATATTGAAAAGGTAAGAGTGTATTATAATGATGGTAATGTTTTTGAGATACCTAGCTATTTTATTAGAACAATAACACCCTGGACAGGCTCTTATAGCAATTATAAAATTGCAACTATTAATCTGCCAAATATTGTTCTTAATAGTGTGATTGAGTATAAATACAAATTAACAAATCATCATTGTTTACACCCAAATGATTTTCAGTTTGAAGTTAATATTCAGGACGATATACCAATTATAAATCAGAAACATGAAATAACCCACTCAAAGGACAAAAAATTAAACTTAAAATATTCTGAATCCTATAGGCCTATTTATTCTGAAGATATCGATAATAGCTATTACTCTTGGCATGTTAAGAATACAAAACCGCTGAAGATTGAGAAAAATTCAAAGATATTTGATTATCTTCCATTCATTAAAGGATCGTTTTTCAAATCATGGAGAGAAGTATATGATTGGCTTAAACCATATTATCTAGGTAGTAATTTAGAGCTATCTGATGACCTGAAGAATTTTCTAAAAACACTTACCAGGGATGTTAGCGATGAGTCAGAAAAAGTGAGATTAGCTTATAACTGGATAAATGAGAATATAAGATATATTGCTATTGAGATTGGTCAGGGAGGCGTTTATCCACGTAATGCAAACGAAATATATAACAATAGATTTGGAGATTGTAAGGATCAGTCCATATTATTAGTTTCTTTTCTTCGTGAATTAGGAATAAAAGCCTATCCCGTATTAATAAATACTAGCCCTAGGGTTGATATGGATACAACTCTGCATAACCTTGAGTTCACGCATTGTATTACATATGTTGAGTTGAAGAATAAAAATTTCTTTTGTGATGTTATTGCCAAACAAACTCCGTTTAATTACCTACATCCGGTTGATCAGAATAGATATTGCTATGTAATTAAGGATGAAAACTATAAGATAATGAGAACACCTATTTCTGAGCCTGTTGAGAATTTAGAGTTAAAAGAAATGAAGATTCAAATGTTGAAAAATGGTGATCTGAGAGTTGAGAAAAATAATTATAGCTTTGGGGAGAATAATACTGCAAATAAAAACTATTTTATTGACAAGAGTAAAGACGAAATTAAAGAGGTTATCCAATACGATATCTCTTATTTCTGTCCAGGCGCAACATTAGATAAATATGAAATACAGAATCTAAATATTATTGATAAACCGATAATAATTAATGAAACATTTTTTATTCCAAATGGGGTTATTAAAATTAGCGGTGGTAAATGGTTATTTAAGATTCCAACGGTGTACTTTTCATTCGATGAAGTAGATATGACTGAAAGGAAATACGATTTACATTATGAAACTACTGCACAGAAAAAATATAATATTGAGATAAGTATTCCTCAAGATTATAAGATTGATAGATTGCCAGAAGATATGATTGTTAAATCAGATGAAGTTGATTTTACTTATAAATATTCATTGAAATATGATAAATTGAATCTTCTTATCCTATATAATCGCAAAGGATCAGAAGTTAAGGTTGAAAAATACCCTGAGTTTAAAAAATATCATGATGATATTTCAAAAAAACTTCAAGAAAGTATTATCCTTCAAAAGAGGTAGGGATAATTGAAACGAATATGAGGTGATGAATGGTATAGATGTTTTTTTAATAAAGTTTACGTATATTTATATATTTAATTAATCAGAAGGTGTGAAATGAATAGGTACGATGAAGAATTGAAGGAATCAACGAAGAATAAATATAGCGTATTATTTAATATAGTTTTCAAATCATACCCAAAATTAAGTATAATAAGCCTATTTGCTGTTATAGGTACTGTTATTCTTGAATTACCCATGCCTTTATTTACAATGTATTTTATTGACCATGTAATTCCTGAAAAAGACATTTTCCAATTGCACTATTTAGGGGGCATCCTTTTCCTAATTTTGATTGTTGGGCTTGTGATGGATTACATTAGAGAGTACTTCTCTTCGTTATTGGCTCAAAAAATTAGCTGTAAATTAGGATTAAAAGCTGTAGATGGAATACTTAACTCTAGCTATCTGAAAATACAAGAAAATAGTACGGGTTACTGGCTCTCAAGAGTAACTCAGGATACCCAGGAAATTAGCGTTGCTTTTGATACCCTGATCTCGGTCCTTACGCAGTTCTTAACACTAGTAATGGGTTTGTGTTTTACTTTTTACTTTAGCTATAAGTTAGGAATTCTAATAGTGTTCCTAATACCGATTTACATATTTGTTCTTAAAAAGATTAATCCTATACTAAGAGAGAAAAATAATTCATCGAAAGAGGTTCATGCTAATCTAAATGGCCTATTAGAAGAGTCGATTGCCAAAATAATTGAAATTAAAACTTTGTTTATCGAGGCATTACGTTTAAAAAGGGTTAAGGAGCTATGGGATAAATCAATTCAAATAGATATAAACTATTTAAGATTTATCTTACTTCTAGGCGTATTCTCAAATCTAATCAGCTCTATGGGATCTATATCAATTCTTTGGTATGGTGGTTATATGGTTATAACGGGTGCACTTACGCTGGGTGAATTAATCGCATTAAATAGATTCCTTGGATATGTTATTTCTCCGATAGAAGGGATTATGAATCTAAATAAACAATTTCAATCAATTTTTGTATCAAATAATAGACTCCAAGAAATCGTATCGTTGAAACAAACCGAACAACTTTCTGTAATAAAAACTAAATCATTCGCTGAGCGTAATAAGCTTATAGTTAATAACCTGAAATTTTCATATGAAAGCAAGGAGATATTTAACAACCTATCATTCTCTGCTAATTTAAACACCCTTACAGGGTTTATAGCCCCATCTGGGTATGGGAAAAGTACGCTTTTTAAGATAATCTCGGGATTATTAACTCCTGATTCAGGCGAAATCATACTAGAAAATACTGAAAAGATAGATAAAAATGATATAATAATCGTATCACAAGGTTCATCGGTTTTTTCTGATACTTTTATAAAGAATCTTATTTTGGACCGAGATATCTCTCCTGACAGAATAAATGAAATTATTGAGATTGTAAGTTTAGATAAGTTACTTGCCAGTCTTCCTCAAGGATTAAATACCGAATTAGGATCCTTGGAGGGTAAAATATCTGGCGGAGAAAAGCAGAGAATAGCGATTGCACGGGCAATAATTGCAGATCCTAAAATATTACTTATCGATGAGATGACCTCTGAAATAGATGAATTTACAGAGGCAAAAATGTTTAAATCTTTGAAAGAGTTTAGAAAGAATAAAATTACACTCTTTATTAGCCATAGAAAATCGACCCTTGAACACGCTGAAAATATTATAGATCTTACAAATTATAATTAACTATGTTCAAAAATATCCTTAAAGTTACGATCAATAGTTTATTAAAACACAAGAGTGCTACTTTAATAAAAATACTTGGTCTATCTATCGGTTTAACTTGTTGTTTGATAATATCTATATATGCAATTGATGAGTTTAAGTATGATAAGTTCCATCAGAAACATGAACGGATTTTCCGGTTATTGACTGTTGATAAAAGAAATGGAGAGATATCGGCAGATCAGCCAGCCGTTATGTTGCAACATTTAATAAATGAGTATCCAGAAATAAAAGAAGGAACAAGAATTTTTAGTTGGGGGAAAAGTAGTGTTAAATATCAGGATAAACTTTTTTTGGAAAGACGAATTTTTCTTGCAGATTCAAATATTTTTAAAATATTTGATTTCCCTTTTATTATAGGTGATCCAATAAACGCTCTGAATACTCCTTACTCATTGGTTATAACCGAATCAACTGCTAAAAAATATTTTGGCAATAAAAATCCGGTTGGCGAAGTAATGCTTTTTGATAATAATCAAATCTTTACTGTAAAAGGCGTTATTAAAGATGTTCCTGTTAACTCGCATCTTATGTTTGACTTTCTGGGTTCTTTCTCAAGCCTTAGTAAGGTTGATAATAATATATTAACATCATGGAATTACTCATTCTCCTATATTTATCTTTTGTTTAATAATAACTCTTATTCACAAGTAAGTGAAAAATCTGAAGGCTTCTTAAAAAAATATCGAAACGAACGAATATCAAAAATAATTAACTTAAAACTCGAACAACTTTCAAGTATTCACCTTAAATCATACGATACAAAGAGCGATATTGCGATAAAGGGAAGTATTAAGTTTATTTATGCTTTCTCAACTATTGCTATTCTAATTTTGATAATTGCTTGTTTCAATTTTACTACTCTTTCAACGGCACAAACAAGACTCAGAGCTAAAGAAATTGGTGTTAGAAAGGTTGTCGGAGCAAATCAGACTAATATATTTTTTCAATTTATGTTTGAAACCGTAATGTTTACAGCAATTTCATTTTCTTTAGCCGTTATGCTTTCACTATTTATTCTACCCTATTTAAATGTCTATTTGGATAAACAGCTAAGTTTAAATTTTTCGATATTAGCAGTACTATTTATTATATCATTAATTGTAATTCCTTTATTTGCTGGATTTTACCCTGCATTTATTTTGTCAAGGTTAAAACCAATATTTATTATTAAAGGAGACTTCGACACTCAAATTTTAAAAAGCGTTATTGGGAAATCGAACAATTTTAGCTTTAGAAATATTGTCGTTCTGATTCAAATAGTGTTTGCTATTGTTGCCCTAATATCTACAATTCTTATTTATAAACAGCTTAAATACATTGATCGGATTAATATGGGTTTTGATAAAGAAAACCTTATCGTTATTGAAAACCCAAATGACGATCAAATGCAAAGCAGGTATGATGCCCTCCATCAATTTGGTATGAGTAGCACTAATATAGAATCAGTTTCAGCGGCCTACGATATTCCTCCAAAAGGAGCAAGTAGCTATTATAAATTACGATTGGAGGGTAAATCGAAAGAGGAAGATATACAAATGGCAGCTATTGCTGTTGATCCAGGGTTTCTGAATACGATTAAGTGTAGCTTTATTTTTGGTAATAATTTTGTAGGCAATAGTAGTACTTCAAATAGCATGCAGGTTATTATTAATGAGTCTGCAATGCGATCATTAAATTTATCTAATCCCATCGGTGAAAAGATAATTGGATTGGATGGCGCTAATCCTTTTGTTATTTCAGGTGTAATCAAAAACATATATTATAGTTCCCTACGTGATAAGGTTGAACCCATGGTGTTTTATGTTCAACCCTGGGCTAATGCTTATATTGTTATTAAAACCAAGACGAATATTGTAAAACCTACAATCGAAGAACTTAAAAAAAATTGGGAGCAAATAGCCCCAAACCATATATTTCAATATTCATTAATGAATCAGAATATTGAAAGCGTATATATTCAAGATCAAAAGGCCGCTTTTTTATTTAGCATATTTACCTTTCTAACAATATCCTTATCTGTTTTCGGGGTAATTGGATTAATCTCATTCACAATAGAATCAAGTATTAAAGAAATTGTATTGAGAAAAATATTCGGCGCATCAATACTGAATGTTAATTTAATTTTCTATAAAAAGCTAATTGGAGTCGTTTTAATTTCAATTCTAATCTCATCTCCCTTATCGTATTATATTGTAGAATCATGGCTTCAAGAATTTTCATATAAAGTAAATATAACATTTGTTCCTTTTCTACTAATATCGGGAGCTATAATTGTATTGATATTCGCTTGTATTAGCCTTCTTATTTATAGAGGGAATAAGCTAAATATTATACACGCATTAAAGCAGCTATAAAAACGGGGAATAGATTATTTAACCCACATTGTGAGTAAAATTCGAAAAAATCTGATCATAACCTAGTGCTATGTTAATCATACGATGACGTAATAGCATTCAGGGCTATAACCGACAGGTTAACCCATCGGTTAAAAAAAATGTAATAAAACATACTTAACATAACACTAGTCGCTTATCAATAATTCGTAATTGACTATCTTCTAAGAAAAGAGGATGTTTAATTCAATGTCGTTTAATTAAGAACTATTATTAGATTATCAATACATTAACAACCACGCCTCTGCTTTTTCTTTCTTAAAATAAAAAGTTTATACAGTCTCTAAATATTTCATAAGACGTAACTATTCAGTAGTAATCGAATTGAACAAAAACCACTGAGACACAGCTCGTCCCGATACATCGGGACAGGCTGTGTCTCAGTGGTGAATAGTTACCATAAGACAATTTCTGCTAACCAATATTTTTTACCACAAGGTCAAAGTTAAAAAGGCTATACGGGAATGACCAAGCTACTTTGATATGTGCAACCCTTTTATATCATCCAAAACCCAATTCAATTCAGGATCGATACCTTTAATTCTATCATCAATGGTTGGTTTTATCTCAACATCTGGTAGTATCCCTCGTCCATTCATATCAGTTTTATGAAATGGAATAATTGCTCCTAACCCAAAGCGAACCCTCAACTTCGATTGCGGCAAGGTGAAAACAGGCATTGTTCCAGCAATACAGCCATTATAAGCACCTCCCGTTTCCTCTCCAACAAAAACAGCTCTTTTAGAACCTTTCAGGTTTGAGGAGATTATGCTTGATGCAGAAAAGCTACCCCCGTTGATAAGTACATACACTTTACCCTTAAAGTTAATGGGATTGCGATGTTTTAATTTTGATTCAGGTAGATTATAGTAAAATTTGTTATCCACCTTTTTTACTTTTGCCAATCTACTCGCTAAAAATGGTAAACCAATGGTAAAATTTAATGCTTTGATTATTAATGGAGTGCTGCTTGTATAGTTTCCTAGTATGAGGCTTGTTCTTGTTGTAACCTCCATTTTTTCAACAAAATAAAAACTGCTGTCGGTCAGGTATGAATAGAGGTTGTTAATTTCTTTAAGCCTACCCCCAGGATTATCGCGTAAATCGATGATAAGCGTTTTTGTCTTTAACGAATCCAGCTTTTTAAAACTATTTCGATAGAACTTTTTATAATCGCCTCTTGAAAAATCATTTAACTTCATAATGGCTATACTATTGTCGGAACTCGTAAAATTGAGGTTCTTACTGTACGTTTTTGTTTGGCTATTATACCCATTCCGCTTCTTTTTTCTGGCTTCAACTTTGGCTTTATTTTTGGCTTGTTTCTTTTCGAGGCTTGTTTTTTTAATGCTTTGGGATACTACTTTTGCTCCATTATTTTTACCACGGACTAGCGTAACATTTGTTAACGAATCGCAATATCTTAATTCAAATTTAACGCTATCCATTTCACCGCTAAGAAGATAGAAAAAATTTGGAAGCATCCAACAACTTCCTCTATTTATAAATGTCTGATTATACCCATCGGAGGTAAATGTGTTTTTTAATTTTGAAATAATCTCCTGAGGTTCAATGCTATTCATTGAAATAATCTCTGATCCTACTTTTATGGTAGTATCGCTTGAACTATTTTTTACTATATATAGCTTATTGTCAAATATTTCGTAGCTGAATTGGAGTAATGGAGCAACCCCTTTTCGGTTGAGCGCACGATTCTCTTTCTTCGATAACTTTTTGGTTAGGGGCGACATTCTCAAATGCCCCTGTTTTACAGAAGATATAACTGGACTTAATTTGAAGAAGAAGTCATTACTCGTCATGGGGTCAGTGATGGTTGCCTTGAGGCTGTCAAACTTGTAGTCCAAATCCTTTTTTCTTATGTACCAATATAGCCTTGGATGAAGTTTTTGAAGCTTTTGATGGATATAATCAACATCAGCTTTTAGCTGCTCCTCGCTTTTTAACGTATTTATTTGGTTATTGTACTTTTTAACCGAAGCGCAGCTGCTCAGTAGAACAATTAATACGATTAGTAAACATTGATTTTTAAAAATATGATTCATGTTTTTTAAAATTTTAGATATGAATTTTTAATAACACCAATGAGTAAACTCTCATGCAACGAATTTATATAAAAAAACCAAACCAGTGAAATAATGGCTATTCGACATTTTTAGTGGAAACCAAAATTAGCTGTATTTTTTTCTCATAAACCTTATTTTCTTTTTTTAACCTTAGTAGCCCCTCAGTATATCAATCAAGCCCCTAATAGAATAATTTGTTATATTTTTAAATATTAGAACTTTATAAACAAGTTACGTAAGAGAATGATTACAAGAACACATTTTATTCGTAATTAAAGTGAAAAATAAGGTAATAAGGTTTAATTAACGATAACCCCTAATTTTTCTACTAAGGTTTTTTAACTTCCACTACTTTTGTCGAATAACCGATGTAATTCTTATTGCGCTTTAAATAGCGGTTCGTATATCAATGTCGTTTAGTTAAGCATAAAAATGACAACTCTCAGTAAACACGCCTTTTAAGGCGTGGGACAAGCCAAACTATAAACTTGGGCTTTAGCCCAAAAGCCTAAAATCATGTGGCTAAAGCCAAAAAAATCATATTACATTTAAGTCACGCCTTAAAAGGCGTGGTTATTGATATATAGATAATCAAGCAATAAATCTTAACTAAACGACATTGGTTCGTATATCTATATTTTTCAAAACGAATATTTGTGCAAGCAAAAACCTTGCCGTTTTATCATCAATTATTTTTGTGTAAAGAAACGGCATTGAACGGGATATTAACCGTTTAATTTCTCCAAATCCTTGCAAACAAAGGTTCTTGGTCTATGTGATTTTTCATCGGAAGAATAATCCTCAACCTAATCAGCTATATCCTTCGTAGTTTATTGTATCAGTTAAATCAAATATTTTACCTTAGCTGTTCGTTTGATAGGGTATGCGTATAAAAGGAATTTCGGCACAGTTTATTCTTCTACTTGTTGTTTGCCAATCGTTTGCACAGGTTGGGGGCGAAGGGGCATACCAATTCCTTAACCTTACCACTACACCACGTTTAGCTGCGCTTGGGGGCAAAGTTGCAACGTTGGGAGACCCCGAGCTTGGGCTAGCTCTTTACAACCCATCGCTGTTAAACTTGCAGATGCACAATCAGATTGCGCTATCGTATGTTGGTTACTATGCAGGGGTTAAATATGGATCGGCATTATACTCAAGAAATATAGGGAAGTTCGGCACCATAGGCATTGGTATTATGGAGGTAAGCTATGGTACATTCACTGAGGCGAATGAGGGGGGTGCAATTACAGGTAGTTTTACTGCTTCGGATATGGCCATTAATCTGATTTACTCTAGGGCTATCGATAGCATATTTACCGTGGGTATTAATTTAAAGCCCTTGTATTCTCATCTATACACATACAATTCGTTTGGAATTGCTGCGGATATTGGGGTGAACTATCATCGTCCGAACAGCCTTTTCTCCGCTGGTCTTGTGCTTCGGAATATCGGAACTATGATAAAACCATATACCCCTCATACGTACGAAAGGTTACCCTTTGAGGCGATTCTAGGGATTAGCAAGAAACTAGCACATGCGCCATTCCGTTTCGTTGTTACGCTACATCAGCTTCAGAACCTGAATATGTACTACAAAAGTCCACAACCTATGAATAGCACGTTAGGTACTGAGGATAATCCCAAGGAAAGTAAACTAAAGGGTATATCGAGTGAAGCGTTAAGCCATTTGATACTTGGCGTTGAGTTTACGCCATTAAAGAGTTTTACTTTTAGGCTAGGCTACAACTATCAGCGTAGGAATGAGCTGAAGGTGGAGGAAAAATTATCATCAGTAGGTTTTAGCTGGGGTTTTGGAGTTCGAATATCGAAATTTCAGCTCAGCTACGGACAATCGAGATACCACTTGGTCGGGCCATCGAAATACTTCTCCATCTGCACCGATTTGGATGATCTGTTTGGGAGGGATAAACTTTAGGAAGTTGGAAGTCAGAAGATGAATCAGAGTTGATTTTATAGATGAAATACTGCAACACAGCAGAACAGCAATACTACAACACATCGCTTCCAATCTTTTTCAATCATCATAATTTGTGGTAACTTTGGACTCCATTTGTTTATTTAAATGGATTATCTGGTGTTTTAAGATTATTAAACATTTAAGCAGTGAGTAAAAAAATTGTTATAGCGGTAGATGGGTTTTCATCGTGTGGGAAGAGCAGTTTTGCAAAGCTGATAGCTCAGCGTTTGGGTTACCTTTATATCGATAGCGGAGCGATGTACCGAGCCGTTACTCTTGGGTTTATCCAAAACGGGTTGATAGAGAATGGCGTTGTAAAGGGGGATGGTCTTCTTGATAATATTAAAAGGTTAGAGGTTGGTTTTAGTTTAAACCCCAAAACCAAAAAGCATGAAACGACCCTGAATGGGGTAGTGGTAGAGGAGCAAATTCGAACCATTAGTGTAGCAAACTTGGTTAGCGTTATTGCTGCGGTCTCAGAGGTGCGTGAAAGAATGGTTGAACTTCAGCGTAAACTTGGTATTGGTAAAGGAATTGTAATGGATGGTCGTGATATAGGCACGGTTGTTTTTCCAAGTGCAGAGCTAAAAATATTTATGACCGCTGAACCCAAAATAAGAGCAGAACGTCGATTGAAAGAGATGATTGAAAAGGGGCAAGAGGTAAATCTTGCAGAGATTCTTGCGAATATCGAGGAGCGAGATTATCTCGATCAAACCCGTGCTATATCACCGCTTCGAAAAGCGGATGATGCTATAATTCTCGATAATAGCCTTATGACCATCGATGAGCAGATGGTTTGGGTGGAGAAACTTATTGAAGAGAGAATAAAGTAGAGTATTATAGGCTATCGGTTGTGACTTATGGGTTTATAAAAACCAATAACCGACAACCAATAACCAATAACCGACAACTGATGAACATCGAAATTGATCCACGTTCAGGTTTTTGCTTTGGGGTGGTAAATGCAATAAATCAGGCAGAAAAAGAGCTGCAAAATGCGGATGATCTTTACTGTCTTGGAGATATTGTACACAACAGCGAGGAGGTGAGCAGGCTCGAATCGAAGGGGTTAATCACAATCGATCATAAATCGTTAGGGAATCTTAAAGGAAAGAAGGTGCTCCTGAGAGCACATGGCGAACCTCCCGAAACTTACAGAATTGCTAAGGATAATGGAATTCAAATTATTGATGCAACCTGCCCTGTTGTGCTTAAGCTACAGTCGAAAATTAAGAGAAGCTGGGAGGAGATAAAAACCTCTGGTGGTCAAATAGTCATTTATGGGAAGAAAGGTCATGCTGAAGTAAACGGTCTTGTAGGCCAAACCGAGGGGAATGCAATTGTTATTGAAACCCCCGAGCAGCTTACTGCTATTGATTTTACAAAACCTATTGCACTTTTTTCGCAAACCACCATGAGCCCCGATAAATATCTTCAGCTAGCGGACAACATCCGTAGGCTAATGGTTGAGGCGAAAGGGTGTGAAGATGTGCTATTAACTATAAATAGAACCATCTGCGGACAGGTCTCCAATCGGAAAAAAGAGGTCGTTCAATTCGCCCAAAAACATCAGGTTATTATCTTTGTGAGTGGGGAGAAAAGCTCCAATGGCAAGATGCTTTACGAGATATGTAAGGAGGCGAATGCTAACACCTATTTAGTTATGAATCCAAATAGCATAGTAAAGGATTGGTTTGTTGGGTACGATGATGTTGGGGTTTGCGGAGCAACATCAACACCCGTTTGGCTGATGGAGATGGTGGCGGAGAGGATAAGAGCAGTTGTGAGTTGAAAAGTACTATGTATATAATTAATTATTATTAGGTTAACCAATACAAAAATAGTAATTATTCAGCAGTAGTCGAAATGAATAA
This sequence comes from Bacteroidales bacterium, assembly GCA_003818205.1. Classification (GTDB taxonomy): domain Bacteria; phylum Bacteroidota; class Bacteroidia; order Bacteroidales; family Tenuifilaceae; genus UBA8529. The sequence continues at coordinate 26,675 of RPRQ01000031.1, read as the reverse complement.
AAACCACAGAGACACAGAGAGCACGGAATACAAATGAGAATTAAAACTTATATTAATCTTTTTCGGGCAAGACGTTTGCTCAAAAAAATGTATTTGTTTTTTTAAACTATAAAAGAACTTATCAGGGTTATTGCTCTTTGGTCAACGAAACAAACCTTTGTGATCTCCGTGTCTCCGTGGTGAATAGTTGCCAAAAATAGAAAACCCAGAACTCAAAACAATTTCAATGCCTACTCATAAATTTGTAGATGTCATTCTTCCGCTAGCCCTGAACAGGCTATATACCTACTCGGTTTCGGAGGAGGATACTGATGCAGTCGAGGTAGGGAAACGGGTTGTAGTTCAATTTGGAAAGAAAAAACTTTACTCTGCCATTATCTATAAAGTTCACGATCAAGCCCCTGAAAAGTATCAGACCAAAGAAATCTTACAGGTTATTGACGAGCATCCTATCGTTAGCCAGAATCAGATTCGATTTTGGGAATGGATGGCCGAATACTACATGTGTACACTTGGCGAGGTGATGAAAGCCGCTCTTCCATCGGGTTTAAAGATGGAGAGCGATACATTCATCTGCCGAAACGAGAATCATGACCTTGCGTTAACCGAAAATGAGGAGATTATTCTGAATCATCTTCAGGATGATAAAAAGGTATCGATTCAGGAACTACTCTCAACCCTTGATCTCCCAAACCCAATGGGGGTTATCAAATCGCTGCTCGATAAGCAGGCTATAGCTATTAATGAGTCAATTGAAAATATCTATAAGCCCAAAACCGAGACCTATATTGGCTTGCATTCAAACATTAAATCGGAGGATGATATTAATAAACTCTTTGATGATCTGAAACGGGCGCAGGCACAGCAGAAACTGCTACTTGCTTTCCTTTCTCTAACAAATAAAGAGCAATCGATATTCGATATCAAAGTATCCAAAAAAGTTTTGATGGAGAAGGCTCAGGTGTCTCCAGCAGTACTGAGTGCGATGATGGCGAAGGATATCTTTCGGGAGGAATATCAGCAGATATCGCGCATCGATGAGGGAAATCAGACTATTCAGAGTGAATTCAATCTTTCACCAAGTCAACAAAAAGCGTTGGATCAGATTAAGGAATGCCATAGCACAAAGCAGGTAGCCCTTTTGCATGGTGTTACTTCGAGCGGGAAAACGGAACTTTATATACGACTAATTGCCGAGGAGATTGAAAAGGGAAACCAAGTCCTTTACCTATTACCCGAGATTGCTCTTACATCGCAGATCATCAATCGGCTTCGCCGGATATTCGGGGCAAGGGTAGCCGTTTATCACTCCAAATTCAGCGATTCGCAGCGGGTTGAGGTTTACAATGGTGTTCTTAGCGATGAACCCAAGCAGGGTCAACCCGTATTTGATATAATCCTTGGCGTTCGTTCTTCGTTATTTCTACCCTTTAAAAGGTTAGGTTTGATAATCGTTGATGAGGAGCACGAGAATACCTACAAACAGTATAATCCGGCGCCACGATATAATGCTCGCGATTCGGCAATTATGCTAGCCTCAATGCACGAAGCAAAAGTGCTATTGGGAACTGCAACGCCCTCTCTTGAATCGTACTATAATTCACGAATAGGAAAATATGGGCAGATTGACCTAAACGAACGGCATCTTGGGCTTCAGCTGCCCGCTGTAAAAGTTATTAATACGATTGATGCCCGAAAACGGAAGAAGATGAAATCGCACTTCTCCGATGACCTGCTATTGGAAATTGAGCAGGTTTTGGCAAAGGGAGAACAGGCTATACTATTTCAGAATCGGAGGGGTTTTGCTCCATTCATTGAATGCGATGAGTGCGCTTGGGTTCCAAAGTGCGATTACTGCGATGTGAGCTTAACCTACCATAAGCATAATAACCAGCTGGTTTGCCACTACTGCGGCTTTGCCATCCAATCGCCATCGAAATGCTTGGCCTGCGGTAGTCCGGCTCTGTCAACCAAGGGTTTTGGCACCGAAAAGGTTGAGGAGGAGCTATCGCTTTTCTTCCCTAATGCCAAAATTGAGCGGATGGATCTCGATTCAACCCGTTCAAAACATTCGTACGATAGGATTATCTCCGAGTTTGAATCGGGTAAAATCGATATTCTTATCGGTACACAGATGGTTACCAAGGGCCTCGATTTCGATAAAGTTAGTCTTGTTGGAATTCTTAACGCCGATAATATGCTCAATTTCCCTGATTTTAGGGCTTACGAGCGTAGCTACCAGCTGATGTCGCAGGTGAGCGGAAGAGCAGGACGTAAGAGCCGTCAGGGTTTGGTCCTGATTCAAACCGCACAACCCAAACATCCTATCATTGAGATGGTGGTTAATACGGATTATCTGGGAATGTATGCAACCCAGCTCGATGAGCGTAAAGCATTTAAATACCCACCATTCTACAGGCTAATAAATATCTCGCTTAAGCATAAACAGCAGCCTATGGTAAAGAAAGCAGCAGAGATTCTTGCAGCAGGTTTAAAGGAAACTTTAGGTAGAAATGTTCTTGGTCCTGAATCACCACCAATTAATAGAATACAGGATATGTTTATTATGAATATCCTAGTAAAAATCGATAGGGAAACCTCTGTAACAAGGGTAAAGGGGATGATAAACTATTTTATCGATCATCTAAAGCAGAAACAGGAGTACCGTGCTTTGGTAGTATCGCCAGATGTTGATCCGATGTAAGATTAGTGAAAAGTAAAGAATCAACTGCATTTTAACGATTGATTGTCAACAGTTAACGAGCAACCAAATTTCTACAGCTTATAATCCTTAAGTTTTTCCTGTTTCTCTTCCATCGAATCATTGCTCTCCCATAGGTAAATTAAACCATCCCAAGTTTTCTTGGTTTTGGGTAAAAGCCATTGGTCGAAAGTGGTGTGGTACTCAATGTTTTCGAGGCCACAGTTATTTTGAAGGCCTTCAATTAAACCAACAATCATTAGCTCAATTGCAGCATCGTCACCATTCTCTAGCACCTGCTCAATTGCTGAAAAGAAAGCCTTAAACTCATCGGTCTTTTCTTCCTTCAGTTTGCCAACGATATAATCGACTAAAGTGATAATATCTATCAAATCCTCTCTGTTTTCAGCGTAATCATTACCATACTCTTCATGGATGAATGAATTCCAACAGGAATTAATTTCATGACTACTTGATAGTAACAGCTCGATGGCTTGATTTACGTTTATCTTTTTCTCTTGGCTCTCCTCGGTCATCATGCGGTAAGTTTATTTGCGATTGCAAAAATAGCATTTTACAGGAAAGATGTAATTCAATTAGCCAAATTATACTTCTTTGTAACTATTCTGCACTAAACAAATCTCTGTGTATCCCCTTCGTGTCTTAAAATGAGTACAATATCGTTGCATATTTTTTGAGTATCCTCCTACTTTGATAATGGGATTGTGAATCTAAAGGTGCTTCCTTTTCCCAGTTCGCTTTCTACCCAAATTTTCCCATTGTGTTGCTCCACAAATTCCTTACAAAGAAGCAGTCCTAAACCAGTTCCCTTCTCGTCTTCCGTTCCATAGGTGGTGTGACTTTGAGAAATATCGAATAGCTTTGCTATGGTTTTATAATCCATTCCAACCCCGTTATCCGAAACGGAGATTGTTAAATATTCATCACCTTTTTCAACAGAAATATTGATGTGCCCGCCTTTGTGCGTGAACTTTATGGCATTTGATATAAGGTTTCGCAGAATGGTTTTGAGCATATTCTCATCGGCTGAGATGGCAATATCATTCTCCGAAAAATCGCTGATCTTTATGTTCTTTGCCAAAGCATTGGCGTTTATGCTTTCGACCACTTCGTTGCAAACATTCAAAAAACTTAATTCTTTAGGTGTATATGGGAATTTACCCGATTGAGCTCTTGCCCAGCTGAGAATGTCCTCCAATAATCCGTATGAATTATTTGCTGTTTTAGTGATAATATTGATTTGGTTTTCGATTTTATCGATATCGTAAATACGAATATTTTCTGTTAGTAATTCTGAATAGCCTAGTAGAGTATTAAAATTGCTTGTTAAATCGTGCGCAAGAATTGAGAGAAAACGGTCTTTATCGGTATTCAACTTTTTAAGCTCTGAGTTGGCTTCATTCAGCTGAGTTAACGTTTTTTCAAGGGTATATTTCTCTCTTATCAGGTCGCGTTGTAAGTTGCTTATTTCACGGTTCAGCTGGTGCATGGTTTCATTCTGTTCAAGCAGCTGTGCCGAATTTACGCCACCCAGAACAAGCAACTTATTCTCCTTACGATATACTTGTGCCCAGATTGAGGTATTGATAGAAACATAATCGCCCAAGGTCAGAAAGCCATCAAAAATAAGAGGAGACGAATTATCTAAAGATAAAAGATGATCAAAAGTAGGGTTTATAAAACTGTTATGTGGAGCTCCTTTGAAAAGCAGAGCCATTGTTTCATTTGCAAAAAGCAACTCCTTATCGATTGAAAATAATGCTACGCATAGAGAGTTTTTCTTTACCAGCGTAGCATTAAACTCATTTAACCATTCAGTGAACAAGAAGGGAGCAGCATTGCTATCCATATATTTAGTGTAAAGAGTTGGGTGCTTCGAGCTTTTCATCCGAAACCATTACAAATATGGGAATATTTATTTGCATCCATTCATAGTAAGGGTAAACCTCGGTATAGCTCTCCGCTGAAAGAACGTCCTTGATAATTTCAATCCATGTATTTAGCTGTGCAGCCCAATAATTGGTTGTAAATTCATGGCTGCGGTATGCACGAAAAACCCATAAAATGGTATCGACTAAAACATCAGGGTTATGGTTTTTAAGAATTGAGGCAATAAAACGAACATGATTGGCGTGGTTATCCTTCATCATGTTGATATTGTTTTTACCAACAAGGCTCTCAATATCGGGTCGATCCAGCATCAAAGTATTCATCTTGGTGATAAGCAGTTCTGCTTTTTGATGGTACTCCTCAGCCGCTTTTTTGCTAACCTGCTTTAGCTGGCTAGCCGTTTCGAAAAGATGATTTTTATCCATAATTAGTTTAGGTTTTTGATGAATAATTCGGTGCTATCCAAATCGGGTTTGTAAATAACATTTTTGTACTTGAGTAAAACCTCCTGCCCCCCTTTACTAAAGGCTTGTCCACCAACAAGGATTGGCAGATTTGGAAAATCTTTTCTCACCGTTCCTATCATATTCTCCAGTATAGGCAGATGAAAATAGATACTCAACGAAATGGCAAGCATATCAGGCTTTATGGTTTTTGCATAGCTAATCAATTCGGCTGTAGGTGTGTTTGCTCCAAGGAAATGGGTATTCCAACCATTCATCTCGAAGATATCGCTCACCATCTTTATTCCAATCTGGTGGAATTCATTTTCGACACAAGCCACAATGGCCGTTTTGTTTATCTTCTCCTTTGATATTACATTCGGGTATAGCTCATTGAGTATGGCTTCAACTATTGCCGATGCTAAATGTTCGGTAGCCACGCTAATTTTATTATACTCCCAGAGTTCGCCTACATCGTAAAGAGCATTTTTAAAGATGTCTTCGTAAAGCTCTTTTATCGATGCTGGTCGGTTCAGGAAATTACGAGCAAGAACAGAGCTCATTGCACGGTTTCCTGAAAGCAAGGAATTAAGAAATTCCTTATGGTTATTTATAGCTAATTTTTCAGTCATATGATCGATTTCAAATAGCTGTTATGAATAAGTTTACCTCATAAATAAAGGGTTCAAAACCTTTTTGGGTTTGTATTATACTCCACCTAAATTCCCAGCACATTGCTAATGGCGCTAAGTAATATTTCTTTGTTGAATGGTTTCGAGATATAACCATCGCACCCTGCATTAAGGCATTTTTCTTTCTCTTCAGCCATAGCATAGGCCGTTTGAGCGATTACCTTAACCTTATAGCCTTTCGCCTTAATCTCCTGCATGCACTGGTAACCTGTTTTTATGGGCATGTTAATATCAAGTAGAATTATATCGGGCTTTACTTCCTTGAGCAGATTGAGTAGTACCTGACCATTTTCAGCATAAATGATGCTAGCATTTGTTTCAAGGAGGAGTTCCTTTATAAATCGAAAGGAGTTATAGTCATCCTCCGCAATTAATATTATCCTATTGGCGAGGTCAGTACTTTTTTGCTCTTTAACGGTGTCAACTTTCGTATCGGTCAATATAAGCCGGTAGGGTAGCGTAAAGAAGAATGATGTGCCTTTGTTCACCGTTGAGTTAAACCAGATTTCACCACCTAAAAGGTTGATTATACCCTTTGAAATGCTAAGGCCAAGGCCTGTACCCTCACGGTATCCGTTTTCTTCAACCTGCCTAAATCGCTCAAAAATAATTTTGTGTTTATCGTTGGGAATTCCAATCCCTGAATCGTTAACAAAGAACTCAATATATGATGCGTTGTACTTGGTAACCAATTTATAACCTACTTCAACAAAGCCTTTGTTTGTATATTTTATTGCATTTGAAATTAAATTGTTGAGTACCTGTTGTAAGCGAAATTTATCAGTAATTATAAGCGTATCCGATTGTTGATGCGGAAGGCTTAATATCAATTTTATTTCTGGTTTGTTCATTAACGCTTCGCTTCGTTTGAACACTTCTACAATTTCAGTTAGCAATACCGTAATATTGCATTCCTGATTGCTTAGGGTTAGCTGTTTCGATTCGAGTTTTGAAATGTCGATAATATCATTAATGATATGAAGGAGTTGCTGCCCTGAACTATTGATTATATCGATAAACTTATTTCTTTTCTCAACGGTTAATGATGGCTCGCCAAGGAAATCGGAGAATCCTAGAATAGCGTTTAAAGGGGTTCTGATTTCGTGACTCATATTGGCAAGGAAAACCGATTTAAGCATTTCGCTCTCCTCTGCTTTATCCTTCTGGCAAATCAACTCTTCGAGTGTTCGGGTATTGTGTAGAGCAAGCGAAGCCAGTTCGCCGAATGCGGCTGCAAGCTTCATGTCTTCATCGGTAAAATCATTTTTTTTATTGCTCAACCCGAATAGACCAACCGCTTTTTTATTGATGATTAGCGGGGCAAAAAGAACATTCTTTAACGGGATATGACCTGGGGGCATTCGCTTAAACCATTCGGAGTTTGAGAAATCGTTTTCGAAAATGGGTTTGCCCGTTTCGTACGCTTTAGCTCGTAAGCCTCTTATCGGTAATGGAAACTCTGGGGGTTTGGTGCTAATGCTATCGTTAGGTGTTAGGGAAAGTATATGATTCTCTGTTCCATCAGGGGTTAACAAGGCTACGTAACCGGCTGATGCTCCGATGAGCTCCTTGCATATGGTGAATAGCTTACGAGCTGTTATGTCGAAGTTCTCGAAATCGAGAACGGCTTTTGCCCCAAGGAGTAACGATTGAACCTCCTTGTTCTTCTTGATTAGGTTTATCTCGGCTTGCTTACGGATGGTAATATCATTTATAATATGAACAGCTCCTGAAATCGATCCCTTATTATCAAATATGGGGTCAACCATGCAGTCGTAAAAGCGATTGTCAATCTCAAAATTCAATATCTCCCTCTCGCGACTTGCTTTCATTTTAGTAAATGGGCAACCATCGATTGGGCAATCGGTGCCATGAACCAGATTATAGCAATAGGGATTTATTTTGTCGTTAATTCGTTTACCAATTTGATTAGCGAATGCTTTATTATATTTAATAATTCGTTGGTTGGTATCAAGCATCATTATGCTGTCCTGAATGGAGTTGAAAGTAACATTCCATTGGTTATTCGAATTCTGAAGAGCCAACTCTGCTTGCCTACGCTCGGTAATATCGTGTACCAACGAGGCTACCCCGAAAGCCTTACCATTGGCATCAACCAGAGGGGTATTAAACCACTCGCAAATTATTTTTAACCCGTTCTTGGTTATATTCTCGTTGGTTGATCGATGCCCTCCCCTTTGATTTATTAATAATAATCTGATTTCGTTAATCTGATGAAGTTCATGGTTTGGTAATATAAAGCTGAAATGTTTCCCTAAAGCCTCCATTTTCGAGTATCCAAATATTTTCTTTGCCGATGGATTCCAATCCTTTACATTAAAATCTTTATCCCATTCAATAACGGCTAGAGGGGTTTGCTCAAAGAGTAGGCTCATTTTCTGATTCGATAGGCGAACTGCTTCTTGGGCAAGTTTATGCTCGGTAGTATCCCATATTACACCGTTAAGCTTTATGGGTTTTTTATTTTCGTTACAAACTAGTTGTCCACGAGCGCTAATGTAGTGTATGCTGCCATCAGGCCATATCACTCTATAATCAATTTCGTAGAAATGATCGTGATCAATGGCTTGATTCCGGGCATAAACTATTTTTTCTCTGTCGTCGGCATGAATAATTTTAGAAAATTCTTCTTCTGTACCATTAAATGTGGTTGGATTTATACCTAAAGACAAGCATGTTTGATTGTCGAAATACCTCTTGTTCTCAACAATATCCCAGACCCAAACGCCCATTTTTGCTGAACGAATGGCCAAGTCGAGCTGCGATTTGCTTTCCAGCAAGGCCTCTTCTGCTCTTTTTGCACTGGTTATATCGTAGTTAATGCCTGTCATCCGGATAGGGTTGTTCGACGAGTCACGTATTACAAGCCCAAGTGCCTTTATGTAGCGGATACTTCCATCGTGGTGAAGTATTCGAAATTCGGTATTATACTCCGCTTCTCCATTCAGGGCTTGTTTCGATATTGTTACAACCTTGTCGCGGTCGTCGTTGAAGATTAAATCGAGCCAACTACTATAGGTTGGTGAAAATGTGCTCTTGCTAAGCCCATATATTTCATACATTTTATCGTCCCAGATAAGCAGGTTGGTCGTTAAATTCCTATCCCAAATCCCAAACTTTGCGGCATCTTTGGCAAGGGTTAACCTCTCATTCAATTGGTTTATTCTTTCTTCAGCGGCTCTCCTTTCAAGTATCTCCGTTTTTAGATCCGCCATTAGGTTCAGCGATGATTTTTTACTTTCTTCGAGTTTATGTAGCGATGAGCGCTGCTCTTCATCGGCTCTCTTTTTCTCCATCAACTCTTGTTCTAGCTGGTGCGTGCGCTCTAATACCTGCTGCGATAGCCTGAGGCTCTCCCCTTGCTTAATGTCTTCCGATTCCTTGATGCGAAGCATTACTTTGATTTGGGCAATCAGTTCGGTTTCATCAATGGGTTTTGATAGAAAAGCATCGGCGCCCATGTCTAAGGCCTTAATTCGGCTCTCCCTATTGGTCTTTAATGCGGTTAGAACTATTATTGGGATACTCTTCAATGAATCGTTCGATTTGAGCTGTGCACAAACTTCAAATCCATCCATTTGCGGCATCACCAAATCCAAAAGGATAACATCGGGAGGATTCGATTGACAAAGATTTAATCCTTCCTTCCCGCTTTCGGAGAATAAGAGTTCTGAATCGGAAAAGGCATCCTGAAGAACCGCTTTAAGAACAGCCAGGTTATCCTTATTATCGTCAATTGCTAAGATTTTTGCCATACAAAAATTATATAATCAACAGAAGGAATATCAATGTTTCAAAGTTGAGATTAGCTATTACTTTGATTAATCAGTAATTTATTATGATTAGATCAAGATAATCATCACTAAAGTCAACCCGATTAAGTTAGCTATTCCTATTAACCATTTGATATTCTTGGTGATGATATAAATCATCGATAATGTTCATCCTTGAATGACACTCATTATTGTGTTAACTTTAATAAGAAAAGACCTAGTGTTATGTTAAGTATGTATTATTACGTTTTCATTAACCGACGGGTTAACCCGTCGGTTATAGCCCTGAATGCTATTACGTCATCGTATGATTAACATGACACTAGAAACTATATAAAATTTAGAAGGGTAAACGCGTGGAGGTGTAATTTGAAATTGCTGATGGTCCCGCTAATACCCCATTTTCTTCCGTAGAAGAGGGCTAGGATGAGTCATTTAACAGAATTCTTGGAGGGGTTCTGATAATCTATTTGTTTTTCGCTCGCTCAAGTATTAGGTAAACCGCAGGGCAGACCTTCGCGTTCTTGAGCGTAAGGCTGAATAGCTGCTGAGCCTTTCGCCTATCGGTATGAGGGTATTCGCGGCAGGCTTTGGGTCGCTCTTCGTATATTGAGCAGTAGTTATCAGCACCAAGGAATGGGCAGGGATGATTCCGATAGACGTAATCATTATCCTCATCAATCCTAAGATATTTAGCAACTACCTCAGAGGGTTTCATTCTAAGCACCTTTGCCATCCTGTCGATGTCCCTATCGGTAATAATTGGACTTATAGTGCTACAGCAGTTGGCGCAATCGAGGCAGTTAATCGCCTCAAAGACCTCATCGTGTAACCCCTGAAAAAGGGCATCAACCTCCGATGATGGCCTGCGTTTAAGCTGCTTTAGAAGGTTTTTGTTGTCGCTTTCGGCATTCCCTGCAAGCTGCTTAAGGTGAAGACGCAGATTCTTAGTATTCGACATCGTTGCGGTTGAACAGGTTTGTTACCATGCGAGGATGGAACTGTGAGAGGAATAGCCCCCCGATTACCACTACAATTCCTATCACCTTGGTCAGGTTCAGCTCTTCGCCCAGATAGTACCAGGCAAGAATAGCGGTAACCACAGGTATTGTATTGGTAAACACGTTAACCTTTGTAATGCCAAGGTTTTTCATGGCAAAGGTGAAGAATATAAACGCAAAGGATGACGAGAAGATGCCAAGCTTTAGCAATGGGGTTAACACTTCCCACGTGATGGTTACCGTTTGAAAATGATCAAACTCAAAGATGAAGAAAATAGGTATAAAGTAGATGATTCCAAAGGTATTCTGATAGGTGATAACGGTTAGAACATTATAGCGCGAAGCCATCTTTTTTATCATCACGGAGTAGAAAAGGGCTGAAAGCACAGCGAGGAACATCAGTGCAACCCCATAAGGATTGGCTTCGATAGCCACAAACCCCTTGTGGAAGATTACAATGGCAACCCCAATGATTGATACGACAATGCCTAAAAAGTTCATGAGCGAGATACGCTCGTTATGGAAGTAGTATGCCCCAATGGGGCTAAAAAGAGGAATGGTTGCAACAATTACCGCAGCCAATGAGGATGGAATAAGGTTTACCCCAAAACTTTCCCCGATGAAGTACATGAACGGCTCGAAGAATGCAAGGAGTAAAAAGTTTCCTATATCGTGCTTTTTGAGTGGGCTTAACCGATTTAACGATAGCGTTAAGGTGAACATGAAAATGCTTGAGATAACTAATCTGAAAAGGACAAGCGTTATGGGTTTATAGAAAAGGAATACCTCCTTGTACCATATAAAGGAGTAAGACCAGAATACCATTGCAATAATTGCACTTGCATAAACGGCAATTGTCTTTTTATTCATTTTCTGATGTAATATATTGAATGTTAGACGTATAAAAACAATTCATATTGAAAGAAATTGTGGGCGAAGTTACTCGTTTTATTAAAAACTCAATATGAAAGAGATCATTAAGAGCTTACTTGGTTTAATTTTATATTAGAGTAAAGGCGAAACTATTGATTAAGCAATACTTCAGTTCCTACACTTAGAAACTGTTTTTCTTTGATGCTAAACCTCTTCGTACAAAGAAAATCCCTGATTATAGTAGGGGGGTTACCCTTTTCTCAAGGGAGCATGTCACACCTACGGTGTTAAAGATAAGCTAGGAATCTCCCTTATACCGACATATCACGCCTAACGGCGTTTTCAGCTACCGCTGTCAGCGCATTAAGCCCAGCGGGCTGAAACATCGGTAATCGACAAGCGTGCTACGTGCTATAAACCCCAGAGAGGTGATACTATCAATACCCTTAACACCAACATCCTCACAAATACTTCACCCTGCTGCTATAATTTTAAACTTTAAACAGTTTCTTAGAATGGAATGATGCCTGCCGGTAGGCAGGGAAAAATGGAGTATTGGAAGATGAGTTCATGGTTCCATTATTCCAATATTCCATTTTAAAGTTTCTTCCATTAATGTAACCTATCATGGATTATAATCCCTTTTTTATCAAATTTTCGATTGAGTTGCTTACTTTTGGATAAAATCCTAAGGATATGAGAACAGAGTCCGATTACCTCGGTTCAATGGAAATACCCGATGATGCCCTTTATGGCATTCACTCTTTACGGGCTAAGGAGAACTTCCCCGATACAACCCCATTTCATATTGAATGGTACAAAGCAATGGGTACGGTTAAACGCGCCTGCTACCTAACCTATAAGGAATTTTCAAATGCGATGAGGGCTGATGCTGAGATTTCAAAAAAGGATTTCTCGCTGATTGACGATAAGGTTATCGATTCGCTAATCGGGTCATCGGTCGAGATTGCCGAGGGCAAGCATTTCGATCAGTTTGTTGTGCCTGCTATTCAGGGAGGCGCAGGAACAAGTATCAATATGAATGTTAACGAGATAATTGCAAATCTCGCCTTAATTCGATTAGGCCATAACCCAGGCGATTATAAATTTGTCGATCCCATTGAGCATGCCAATATTTTCCAATCCACCAACGATGTTGTACCTACGGCCCTTAAAGTTGCAACGCTTCAGCTTTTAGGGGTGTTGGAGGAGTCGATCAACAACCTTCGATTCAGGGTAGAGGAGCAGGAGAAGAAGCATCGGGGAAGTTTAAGGTTAGGTTATACGCAGATGCAAGCAGCAGTACCATCATCGTGGGGGCAGCTATTTAGCACCTATAGCGAGGCGTTGGCGAGAGATTGGTGGCGGGTTTCCAAATGCTTCGAACGAATTAAAGTGGTGAATCTTGGTGGTGGTGCTATAGGAACAGGGATAGGAACTCCTCGATTTTTCATAATGGAGGTGGTGAACCAGCTGCATAAGCTTACCCATCTTCCCATTACCCGAAGCGAGAATTTAAATGATGCAACCGCCAACGTCGATACCTTTGTTGAGATTCATGCAACCATGAAGGCTCATGCCGTTAACCTCGAAAAAATGGTCTCTGACCTTAGGCTTATGGCATCGGATATTGCGGCCAATCAGCTATCGATACCAAAGCGACAGGTTGGTAGTTCTGTAATGCCCGGTAAAATCAACCCTGTAATCGCTGAGTATGTGATTAGCGTATCGCATAGGGTGTATAGCAACGATCAGCTGATTTCGGGGCTTTGCGGTCAGGGAGTGCTCGATTTGAACGCATATATTCCCTTAATCGGCCATGCACTGCTCGATAGCCTGAAACTGCTAATCTCAGCAAACAGTACGCTGATGTTGAACATGATTCAGGGTATTGAGGTTGATATGGAAAGTGGTAGCGAAAATCTATTCCGAAACCCATCGATTAGCACGGCTCTTTTACCTTACATCGGGTTCAATAGAGCTGCGGCTCTGGCCAATGAGATGAAATCGAAGGGGTTGAATATATTCGAGGCGAATGAGACGCTTAAGCTGATGGAGGATTCAAAATTGCGAGAGGTTGTAAAGCCTGAAAACCTTCTAAAGCTTGGGTTCTCGTTGAAGGAGATATAGATAATATTATGGTGTCTTATTTTTTTATTCGAATGATAGAAAGAGTTTGTTAACCCATTAATCTTAACCCAAAAATTCATTGCAGTGAGCTTAAAGGCATAAAATAAGATGCGAATAGTGCCATATAATACATCTTTCGATTCAAATAAGTGCTCACGCTATTCCGATGAATGATTAAGTGCAATATATTACTCTTAACATTGTATTTATTGAATATATGCCTATATTTGCATAGAAAAGAGCCATATAATGCACATGAATGAATTGATAAAAACCATAAAGGAGCGCAGAGAAATGTTGCAGGTGACACAGGAAACCCTTGCAGAATTCTCCGGCGTGGGCTTGCGAACCTTAAAACAGTTTGAGAGCGGCAAAGGGAACCCTACGCTCAGCACCTTGCAAAAACTTGCAGATGTATTGGGCCTGGAAATTTGCTTGCAGCTAAAAAAGAAATGAGCAATCCATGAGAAGTGCCAACATTCTATTTAAAAACGAGGAAGCAGGAGTGCTTACCCAGCATGATGATGGAACATTCACTTATCGGTATAATGATAATTGGATAACAAACGACAGTAAGCCATCCATAAGCCTCACATTACCTAAATCGCAGCAGACATATCACTCAACGTTCATGTTTCCATTCTTCTACAATATGCTGCCCGAGGGCTCAAATAAAGGGATAGTTTGCAGAATGATGCGAATAGATGAAAACGATTACTTCAGCTTGCTGATTACTACTGCAAAGTATGATACTATTGGCGCAGTGAGGGTTATGAAAATTCAATAGCGTTTATGGGTTTACCTGAAATAAAAAATTGTCCGGGAACACTCGCAGCAGGCTACAATTCTTACAGTAGAACCTGCCTAAATCGGGTATTTAGCGGAAGAAAAGTGCACCATGTTTTACCTTACGATTTTCCTGCATCCAGCGAATCTACGGACTTATTGTTTTCAGAAAACAGAAAACGTATTTCAATTTCAGGGGTACAGGAAAAATTTTCAGTGCTGTTAGAGAAGAATAAGTTTCGATTGATAAATGAGGGGGAGCAGGGTACTCATATTTTAAAACCCATCCCCAGTACAGGCAAAAATGCAGATCAGATGCCTGCCAATGAGCATTTAACCATGCAAATTGCCCGTCAGGTTTATGGTATCGAAACGGCAGAGAATGCTTTGATTTTTTTCAAGAATGGAGCACCAGCGTACATAACAAAACGCTTCGACGTGAAAGAGGATGGGAGCAAATGGGCACAGGATGATTTGGCTTCTATAGCTGGTAGAACACCGCAGACTCATGGCGAGGGCTATAAATATTTAGGAAATTATTTGGAGCTATTTGAACTTATGAGAATGCATCTGCCTGCGTACAAATTCGAATCCCTAAGGCTTTTCAAATTGCTTTTATTTAACTATATCTTTTCAAACGGGGACGCTCATTTCAAAAACTTTTCTTTGCTGGAAACACCCATGGGCGATTATAGGTTAAGCCCTGCATATGATTTATTAAACAGTAGGCTACATATTGATGATCCAGATTTTGCTCTAGAAGACGGCTTATTGCCAAAAAAGCTAGCAAAAGGAAGGGTTAAAGAACAATTTATTATTATGGCAGAACATGCTAAAATAGGCGAATCCCAGGTAAATAAAACCTTTGAGCTAATGACTTCTTATTCAAATAGAGTAAAAGGGTTTATAGAAGCCTCCTTCTTGAATGATCGCTTCAAACGAAACTATTTACAGGCATATCAAACTCGATTAAATAGATTGATGCGCTCATAAGCTAAGGAATATATAGAAGACAATCTATGGGTGTACGACAAAATTCCCTTTTACCCTGTTAGCCTTCCGCTTATCAGCGGGGCAAGTTGTGCCCCTAAGTCGAGTATATCCTCTTAGGTTTATCTGCCGTTAGGCAGGCTTTTTCCTGTTGTACGAAGTTAATCCTTTTGCCTTCACAGGCAATGAATGCAGGTGCAATCCTGCTTTTTGCGGGACAGGCTCTGCTGAAAATAGAACGATGCAGGTACGCTCCGCTAACCCTGCCTACCGCCTGCCTGCCGGTAGGCAGGGCAGGCAGGCTACGCCCAACCCAACCGTTTTTGTTTTATTTCCTTGCAGCTTCTGGCGAATGGGCCTTTAGCCCTCTATTTTGTTTATGCTTTTTAAGCGATTTTCTCTTAAAAGTGTTGTAACTATTCAGCAGCAAAAAAACTCTCACGCAAACCTGCCTACCCTGCCTACCGGCAGGCAGGCGGTAGGCGGGGG
Organism: Bacteroidales bacterium; assembly: GCA_003818205.1. GTDB lineage: Bacteria > Bacteroidota > Bacteroidia > Bacteroidales > Tenuifilaceae > UBA8529. The sequence goes on along the minus strand of RPRQ01000031.1, from coordinate 10,865 downwards.
CGGAGTTATTGATTGTGTTAACTGTTTTACTCAACCCTTAATTCGCATTATTTGCTATTAATGGTCATTTTGCCTAATTTTGACGCAAAACAAAGCCTTATGAATGTAGGTGATAACATAAAGAAGTTCAGGAAAGAAAGAACCTTCGCTCGATTTGCTCAATAAGTTGGCTGGCCTGTTCGGTGTTTCGGTGGATGATATTTTGAACCCGGGCAAGGAGCTGCCCAAGGAAATGACCGTGGAAGATAAAACCACGATGGAGCAGCTCTGGTTAATTCAACAGCTGGATGATGACGATAAGCATGTTATTTTTAAAATGATTGATACCATGCTTACCAAAAAGAAATTCAAAGACTTTTTTCAAAAAAAACGTTGCATTATTATAAAAACGAAAGGATATGATACGAACAGTAGTTACCGCAGATAAAAACACGCTTATCCTGGCTTTGCCCGACAGCTATATAGGCAGGCAACTTGAGATTATTGCTTTTGCAATAGATGAGCCCGTAAGGCAGACCCAAAGGGCTTCTGCAAAAAATGTATTTAAGGCTCTAAAATTCGACACCCGTGGGTTTAAATTTAACCGTGATGAAGCAAACAGCCGATAATGTGTTCCTTGACAGCAATATACTGATTTATTGCTATACAACTACCGAGCCGGACAAACAGCAAAAGGCTTTTCAGGTGATTGACAACAACCCACAGCTTTTTGTAAGCACACAGGTATTGCAGGAGTTCTGCAATGTGGCGTATAAAAAATTTTCGCCACAGGGTGTTGATCTGGAAGCGGCACTTTCAGAGATTGAAAGCATGGTCTCTATCCACGATAATAACATTGATACCGTAAGAAAAGCCAATGCCATAAAAAACAAGTACGGCTATTCGTTTTATGATTCGCTCATTATTTCGGCAGCTTTGGAATGTGGCTGCAATACCCTCTATTCGGAAGATATGCAGCATAGCCAAACAATAGAAAACAGGCTAAAAATTGTTAACCCCTTTATATAACACGGCATCCAGATTGCTCCGGGGTTCAAGAAACTGGACCAGCTGCCTGAGGATGAAAAGAGGTCTATCCTGAAGGTGGTCAGCTCCCTTATCCGTGATTTCAACGCACGGCAAGCCTATACCCTGTAAATACAAAACCCCGCCCCAAATTGGAGCGGGGTTCGCTTTGCGTTCCGTACCCTAGGCAAAGCCTAGAAGAATAATCGGACGGCGGTGCAACCGCCGCCCAACTTTCGTTCGCTTTTTACTTACAACCTCAGCTTAACGGGGGTCCTAAACCGTTTTCCATTTCAAATCCACCTCTGAAACGTCAAGAATATAATCCAACCCAGTTCTATCCATCAGGCTGTAGCCTGTAAAGATATGCTCGACTAAGGTAGAACCTTAGCCGAACTTCTTCAATGTTTTATATGCAACCTCAGTCGAATAAGGTTTTTTACGTCCGATTAATTAATTATTTTTTTTCCATACCTTATACAACTCTTTATTACACCAAAACCATTTCTCCTTTTTTAACCAGCAAGTAGAGTCAGGTCTTTGTTTTAGAGGTATAAAAGTCATTGGAAAATACTTTGACTTCTTCACATTATCATCATACATTTCAAGATAATCTCTAGAATATTCTCTTCCTATAGGTTTTGAACTAATCTCTATTATTCTTCGTTTGTCTAATATTTTATAATGTACTTCATATGCATCCCAACCATCAAAATATGAATAATGAACAATTAACTGAACTTTTATTGTATCATTAGATACAATATATCTACCCCAAGAACATGGCGTTTTCTTACTCATTTCTTCACCTTTATGCCCTAATGAAGTAAAATAATCTTGTATCAGTGCACTATCCGTTGGTACTTTCCCCAACTCCTGTGCGATAGATCCATCACGGTAAAGCATCAGAGAGGAGTATAGAATTTGACCATCATATAAAACCATTTTACCTCTGTATAATCCATTAACACCAATAATAGAATCTATTCCTGTTGGCTTTCCGTCAAAGCAGTATGAAAAACCATTTATTAAACTCGATGGAGCTCCACAAGAGCAAACCAAAAGGATTAATAGCCAGAGTGCTTTTTTCATTAGAATAAAGAGTAGGGGTTATAATTGCCATAGGTGCAATATGGATTAGAATAACTACCATATGGTGTTTTAAAGTAAGGTGAAGATTTTATGTATTTATGCCATCCGTTTTGGATTCGATCTTGTACTCGAGGATGATTCCAACCTACCCTATTTATTGTGTTACCACTTCTCAATCCTACCCAGATGGGGCTGCTATAAACCTCTCCATTTGCATAAGTTCCTTTTCCATTTTTATTTGCTCCATATAATTTACTTTTGTAACTATGGTCTATTCTATTTCTATCGGGATCGCTAGTGTAAATATTTGTTCCAAAAACAAAATCTCCAATACCAACTTCCATTCCAAATGTCCTATACCTATCATCTTTATCTCCTAAGAAATCATTTTCAAATCGTATCGAAAAATCTTTTGCATGAACTCCAAATGCTCCTACGGTTTGCCTATTGCTATTACCATCAGATCCAATAGCATCTCCATAATAGGATCTATAATATGAGCCACCAACACCATCGTAGGAGGCACTTGCTCCCCAAGCTTCACCATTTTCAAAAGCTCCTAAACCAACTGAAGCAGAAAAATTACCAATCTTGTAGTTGGCAGAAAGATTTATCATTCCACCAAAGGATGTTGGAGTTAGCCCAAGCCCAGGGGAAACTGAAAATGAAAAATTATTAGAGACAGGAATATTAATTGAAGGCATTGCTGACGCAAGGAGACTTCCTCCAGCCATTGTTCCAGCAGAATAAGCTCCAAGCAAATTGGCCGATCCCTGTAGACCTACTGAAGATGCTTGGCTTGCGATACTACCCATGCTACTGGCACCTCCAGAATAATATCCTATCAAAAAAGCGCCTGCACTTAAAGCGCCTGCAGCGATTGCTTTTCCGCCAAAATCACTATTTCTTATCCCATAAGAAAGATATCCGAATGTAAACCCTATCCCTCCAACTATTAAATCATCCCAACCAGCCCAATTCCCATCAGGATCAGTAAGCATTATAGGGTTATTCAAGCAGTAGCTATACCTGTTATAATTTTGGCTGCTATTGGGTGCCTGCACGTAGTTATCGGGGCTAATGAACATCCCCAGCACCGGGTCGTAAACACGACCATTCATATTAATCAGCGCAAACTCGTTGAGGTGCTCGTGCCCCGTAAAGCCTCTGTTTAGCACTGTTGGCGTTTGCACATTGGTAAAGTCCCAAGTGCTTGGGTTGCGGTAGCGACCCCAGGGGTCGTAGCTCATCTGCTCCCTGATGGTGCCATCGGTACGGGTAAGGCAGACGATTGAGCCTAGATGATCCTTGTGTATATAGTAGAGGTTATCGGCAACGCCACTGGTTTTTACTAGCACTGCTGCAACCCCATCGCCAGCAGGGATGTAAAGATATTTCTTTACCGTACCATCGGCCGCTTTTCTTACCTCGTAAAGCCCTACGTAGTAGTTGGTGTAAACGGTTGCGCTACCCTGTTTTAGCTCCGACTTTACTCGTTGGTCATCGGTCCCATAGGTGATATCGAGCACATACTCGTTCTGGGTTATGGTTTTTACCTTTCCAAAATCGGTGTAGGTTAAATCCTGAGCAGGAGGGAGGTATCCGCTACTACCCGGTGCAACCTGTTTCACTGCATGGGGAGTAGGTCCACCGTAGTGATATGTACCAACATCCGTTTTTTGAGTGATATTGCCCACCGAGTCGTTATCGAAGCTAATGGAGTAGGCATTGGTGGGTAGCCCGTTTCGGGATACGCTCCAATTGGTAAGCCGGTTAATATTATCGTAAGCAAACTCCTCTTTCAGGTTGTAGCCTGAGCTGCTATCCTCGCGCGAAAGCATCAACCCCTTCGTAGCATCGTAGATGTAATTCAAATTCTGTACCTGATTACTGCTACCAGTGGTGAGAATTGAGGTTAATAGACCATGGGCGTTAAATAACTTTTTGGTGGAAAGCCCATTCCCTAGAGTATAGCTCATTTCCGATTCGGTCATGGTATTCAATGTCCAAATGTCGGAACCTCCACCCTTTACGCTTTTTAAATTACCATACTCGTCGTACTGCTGGGTTACTACAAATCCTTCAGGGTAGGTAATTTGGTCAATATTCCCCTTGTCATCGTAATGGTTTTGGAATACAATATCGCTTATCGTCTCGTCAATATGGCTTGTTGATTTTACCTGTCGTCCTAAATTGTCGTACTCGTAGCTGTCCCAGGTATTGTTCAACGGATTGGTAACCATTTTAACCTGCCCCTTTTCTGCCCCTGAGGTGTAATATTCGAATTGGGATATAGCTGCGCCATTCTGGTTCTTCTTCTCAGTAATACGGCTCTGGTTATCGTAGTAAAGGCGGGTTTCCTTGCTCAGAGCATCCTTCTGGTAGGTAAGGCGTCCAAGCGCATCGTATCGGTACTCCAGATTACCAGAGCTGGGATCCTTTAATGTAATCTGATTGCCAAGGGCATCGTAGGTCATCTCCACCTGAGCACCGGGGTAGGATATTACCTTTGGCTTGCCATTTGAGCTGTAGGTATAAACAATTTCACCTCCAGGGGCAGGCTCTTTAACAATTTTAACATTGCCCCAGTTATCGTAGGTTTTCTCATAGGGTTTACCGTTTATGGTTTGGGTAACCTTCGTTCCGGAGTAAGAGTAAAGAACAGTTTTCCCGTTAAGGTAGGTTTCGCTTAATACACGGCCATAGTCATCGTAGGAGTAGTCAACTCGGCTAGTTGGATTTCCACCACTCTTTGAGGTTTGCTGCTCAACCTGACCCTTCGCGTAATATTTTGTTTCGGAGGTTATGCTTAAACCATTAAGCCCTACGGTTTCTTGATATACCTCTCTACCCATAGCATCATATCCTTTTTTAGCCCAAGGGCTGTTGGATGAACTTGATGTAGTATAGTAAAGAGGTTGGGTGGGTACGTTAACATTTCCCCAGCTAATGCTGCTGGTAGCAGTGTTACCATCGGGATAGTAGGTGTTAACCAAATTCCCCCACGAATCGTATTTGTAGGTTGTTTTTTGGCCATTAACAGCCGTTGAGCTGGTAAGGATTAATAGTACTGGATCGTATTCTGTGCTCGAAGTTCCAGCATTATCAGCCACCTCTTTTACATACCTACCTTTACTGTCAAATGTAATTGTTTTAGTATTGCTATAAGAACCGCCCTCGCTAGAGGCTTCGGTTTTGACGCTCAACGGATGACCCCAAGCATCAAAGCTGCTATAGGTTGTAGTTACCTCTTTGCCAGTACCCACGTTGGCCACCTCAGTGGTAAGATTTCCTTTGGAATCGTATGTGTAGTTGGTTGTTAGGCTAAACGACATACCATCATCGGGGTGCTTTTGGGTTGAGGTAACACTTTGCGGCTTATTTGGTATTGTTGAACCAGCAGCAACATAGCCCTCGTAAAGAGTCTCTTTCCAATGCCCATCACCATTATCCACTTTGACCCTATATGGATTTCCTTCACTGTTATTTGTGTACTCATATGTGGTTGTGGTAGTTATGCCTGAAAGATGATCGATTCCTTTTGTTCTGTTTGGGTATGAAAAATATGAATTCCCAACCTTCGTATTTGTTATATAACTTTCCGATGTTGAAATAGCACTTCCACCAGCTGTTTGAACGCTTACTGTTTGTTTTTTTGGAAGATAGAGATTCGCATCATCCAGTTCGGAGGTTGTAACTACCTTTCTATTCAACGCTGAATTTACTGCCGTTTGCGTTTTGAAGCCAAGAAATCCTTTCCCAGTTAGTTGAACACGAGCAGATTCGTAGGTGTAATTTGTTGTAGTAGTTTGTCCTAAGCCATTAGGTGAAGTAACCGTTTTAAGACAATATAAAGGCATTTGAATATCCATTAATGGATATGTTGATGAACTACCATTGGTATAAAAGTCATCGCTATTAGAAATTTTAAAACTTATAGGTTGGTAATTAAAGTTAGTCTTGTTATTAAACCCGTCAGCAATTACATTAACTAATCCTCCATCAAAGTTCCCATTGAGTGTAGTATATATTCTAAAATTATCATCGTTAGTGTTCATTGTATATAAATTCGACCCAAAGTTTAGTATGTCCTCTAGCCCATCCCCATTGAAATCACCGGTAACAATATCTTTGCTATATGAGAAATCTGAGTCATAAGAAACTAAGGTTTTATGTACTGAAAATCCAGATCCAGTTGATTTATACCATACAATATTATAATTTTGAAATATCCCCCATTCTTCATTTAGTGGCCAGCCATTACTTCCTCTACTATATACAGCATCTGTAATAATAATATCAGATTTTCCATCGTGGTTAAAATCGGTAATAATGCATGCATCCTTATCGTTATTTTTGTCTGTATAACTTTCTTCCTTGCTACTAATGTTTGTTAGGTCAGTAATATCGAATTCCCCGCCACCAGTATTTAATGCAAGGTGCCAGTTGCTATTGCAATGCTCATTAAGAACAAAATCTACAAGTCCATCTCCATTGAAATCGCCAGGTTCAATAACGCTATACTCTGCATTAAAACTAGCTGAAGAGATAATCTGCTCGAAGTTTGGTAAAGAGCTTGAAGAAGTAGTTCCTATATTTCGATAGATGTAATAAAAATCATCTGTAATTACCATTAAATCCAGCAGTCCATCATTATTATAATCATGGGCAAATAATCGTTTTGGTTTACTGCTAATGTCTAAATTAAAATTTGAGGCTTGATTTGGATCAAAACTATCATTGATTATATTTCCTGGGTAAGCATTATTCTTCTTTACCTTTTCAAAATAGATAATTTCATCTATCCCATCATTGTTGAAATCGCCTACAGTATAAACTGGGAAATTATCAAAATCTGTGACCTGGCTCTGTAATTTTGCATACTTGTTATGCTTTGTAAAGGTTAATGTTGCTCCACTTGATGTATTATAATGATAGGTAGGCCATATTATATCATTTTTACTCCAGTAATGAATATAATCATAATCTTGTCGCTTTGCAACTGATAAATTAAGCCTTACATTCATAGTAGAATAGCTTATCAGCGAATTACAACAATAAGATAAAGGAGTACCTGAAAAACGCTCCTCAAAGGAGATATTCCCATTTAAGCTATTGTTCAAAAAAACTTGGACTAAATCACTACTTGATCCATCTTTCGATTTCTTTATTCCAACAATATCTGTAAGACCATCTGAATTATAATCATAAGGAATTTTATATTCATAGTCTTTTAATGATTGGAATGAACTAGGTGAGGTAATAGAGATATTCGTATTGTCATTCCCCCATCCAATGGCAGTAGAGTTAAGCGCAATATTATCTCTTCCTGTTTCGTTAATTAAATTTAGAAAGGTTTTATCGTTTTCGAATTTGTATCCAAAGTTATAGGTCCTAACGGTAACGCCCTCGGTAATAACTTTTATTTTTCTTAAAAGAAGTGTGTTGTTTATTGAGCGTCCCCCAATGAAATTTGTTTTATTATCGGTTTTCTTATCATATAGGAATAGAATTACATTTGAAATTGGATTACTTCCGTTTCCAGTATATTCAATTTTCTCAATAGTGGTTTCACCTTTTGTTGATTTGTAGTAAAATTTCATAAAATTCCCATTGGCATCAGTTATTTTATTTATCAACCACATATAAGGTGCTGACAAAATCCCAGGAATTAACTTTGAATCCTCTGAATTACCATACTCAATGGTATTGCCCTCCTTTGTTTTAACCTTAAACCAGGATGGTCCTGTTTTGTACAAACCAAAAAATTCTTTAATAAGTCCAAATGACTCAATCTTAGAAAAGGATTTAACTTCTGTCTCATAAGATGTATTCTCTTCACCATAGTTTCCACTTACAGTTAATAACCTATTCCCATCTAGGGAGTATCTATCTCCAAGTCTAAAGTTAATTCTTCCAGCAATTCCATCATTATAAATAGTTTTAGGAACTCTTGCAATAGAAGAGATGCCAGAGATATTCCAACCAACTCCTAAAATACCGTTACCTCCTTGACTATTGTAAGAAATAGACAAAGATGGTTGTATGCCAGCAATGCCCTGTGGAATGTAAATAGGTATCTGGTAATTAGCCGCTCCAGTGGGTGAGACACCTGCTGAACCTTGAGTTAAACCTACAGGGTTCGAAGTATTAATCTCCTTTGCTTCAGGGTCGATAGGCGTTGATAAATAATCGGCATTTACAACGATCGACTCATCAATCCTTGCCGAAAGCGTTTTGCTAGATGAAGATGTAAATAAGAACCCAGGCTTAAGAAATATAGCATCCCTTGCCACATAAGTTTGTGTTTCGAATACAGGATCGCTTTTTGTGATTATTTTCTCTTGTGCTTTTATATTAGCACTGGTAAATACTATGTAGGATATTATTGTCCAAATCAGTTTATTTCTCATAGTGCAATTATTGAATTTTATTATAATTATAAAGGAGTTAAGAATGTTTCTTTAACCCTACTCCTTGATTATTTTAAATGACAACTTATCCTTCTTTGTTCCGAGTTTTAGTATATATATGCCATTCGATTTCGCACTTAAGTCAATAGGATAGTCAATGTTTCCAATTATCTTGTCCTTCAATATGAGAAGTCCAGAGTTATTAAAAAGAGTGATGGTATAACTTTCATCATTCTTTCCCCCGCTAATACTTATTTGCAACATACCCCTTGTTGGATTTGGGTAAACTATTATTTTTTGTTCACCTAGTTGCTCAACGATTGGAGGGATAACCTCTTCTGTTTTTGGACTTTGCGATTGCAAGGTAATAATAGTTCGATGTGTCCTATTACCGGACTCATCATAAATATATTCAATTGTAGTTTGTGCGTTAGACTTGATGATGCATCCAAACATAAGAAGAATGCAAAGAGTTAGTTTTTTCATAATTCAATATTCTTTCTTAAAAAAATTATTTCTTTATGGTATTTTGCTGAGCCTTTAGCTCATCTACTTGCTTCTGCAGCTCAATCATATACAGCGTCAGCTCCTCCACCTTCTGGAGCAGCTTGGCGTTCATCTCGCCGAGGCTAACGCCGTTCTCCTTCACCTCCGCGGCGGAGGGGATTTCGGGGAGGTGGCTGTTGGTTTTAATAAACTGCTCCACTTCACCGAGGGTGCGTAGCTTATAGGTGGGGCGGAATACGAAGTCGGCCCAGGATTCGGCGGTTACTTTTACCTCCCGTGCGGCAATTGTACCCTCTACGGCGAGTTTGTAAAGTGGATTGGTTGTGCCGATACCGACGTTGCCGTTCTTTTTTATAACAATTGCTCTACTACCACCATTCATCTCAATAAATCCATAAGAATCTCCTGCTACATAATGGTATCCAAGATTAATAGGAGAGTAGCCAACACTAATGTAACTTTCGCCATTTGCAGCAACTAGATCAGAATGTTCTGAGAATTTTGCTAATTGTCCCAACGATCTTCGTACAACATCTAAACTAGCTGCTGGGGTTGTTGTTCCAATACCGACGTTACCATTAAAATAGTTCTTTGCATTGGCATTAGTCTGATATATTCCCCAATCGGTTGCATTCGATGTGAATGAAGACCCAGCAAAAACTACACTTCCGTTAACATCAAGTTTAGCTACTGGTGTAGCTGTTCCAATCCCGACGTTGCCACCACCATTTGCCATTAAAACATTGCCTGAAGAAGAATGATTTAAATACAAATTTTTATCACCACTACCATTTGGATTGCTTTCAAGAACTAAATATCCTTCATTACTTCCTCTAATTCTCCCTGCTGTTAGTCCTCCGAAATTTGTCCAATGATTATATCCATTCCCTAAAATAGCTGCGATCATATTACCATTAAAATCATATGCATTGGCAACATGTAAACGAGCTGAAGGTGCAGTTGTTCCAATCCCAACGTTACCAGATGAGTTAACTATAAGTTTAGCATCTTGATAGTCACCTTTACTCACTCTAAATTCATCTCCATGCAGAGTGCCAAAAAACCAACTATTAGTCCCATCAAATAGTTTCGTTTGTATTCCTTGAACGAATCCACCTTCACTGGTATTTCTTTGTAAAATTAATGCTGGTGAGTAGCCGTAGATTTTAACATCGCCTGATGTTGGGTAAACGTTGCTTTGGGCATAAATGCCTATTTTAAATGCAAATAAAGCAAATGTAATTAGTGCTAGTTTTTTCATTGTGAATAGAATTATTTATTATTCAGATTTTTTTCTTTTAATTCTCTTATTTGTTGATTCTGTACTTCGTTCTCTTTCTTTAGCTCAATCATGTACAGCGTCAGCTCCTCCACCTTCTGGAGCAGCTTGGCGTTCATCTCGCCGAGGCTAACGCCGTTCTCCTTCACCTCTGCGGCGGTGGGGATTTCGGGGAGGTGGTTGTTAGTTTTAATAAACTGCTCCACTTCACCGAGGGTGCGGAGTTTATAGGTGGGGTGGAATACGAAGTCGGCCCAGGATTCGGCGGTTACCTTTACCTCGCGTGCGGCTATTGTACCCTCTACGGCGAGTTTGTACAATGGGTTGGTGGTGCCGATGCCGACGTTGCCGCCAAGTGGATTTAAAACTAAAGAACTTGCAACTCCATTGACATAACGTTGTGCCTGAATTCCGCTTACATACTGAGCGGGAGTAAAAAAGGCTAATTGATTGTCTGCTGCTGCATTTTGATTCTCAAAGAGAACAATGTTCGAACCTGTGCCAGCATAATTATTTGCCACTGTTAATGAACCTAAAGAAAGTCCAGTGGAAGTTTGGTAGTTTGACGC
>RPRQ01000030.1 GCA_003818205.1 Bacteroidales bacterium | reverse complement strand
GATACTCAGTCGTTTTTTTATAATTGCCTCTCCCGATAAATCGGGACAAGTTGTGGTTCTCCGTGCTCCCTGCCTACCGGCAGGCAGGTCTGTGTCTCAGTGGTTTTTGTTCAATTCGATTACTGCTGAATAGTTACTTTAGTTCATATATCGAAAATTGTACCAAAAGAAGCTTTTTTATCACTCAATTTTCAATTAATCCATTTCAAGGCAATCCAACATATAAAATATGCCGTATTAATTGGCTATGGTTAATAGCTGCAACGACATAAAAACAGTCAACATTTTAAGCCACACAAAACAGATATTCCAAAATCGTTACTTTTATCTTAATTTTTCTTAGGACGAGCAAGATATATATTGTCTTCTTTCATGGTAGTATCGACTAAAAAAACTTCAAAACCCGCTCGATCCATCTGTTTAATAAACTCTTCCCTTTTTGTCCCTTCATGGTAATTTCCTGTTCGCTCAGCATCTCGCTCAACGACAGCAAGGATACCATTCTCTTTGAGTGTTTTTAGAAGATTTCGAACTAGCTCAACAGGTTTATCGAGATGGTGATATGTGTTGGTCATAAAGGCGATATCTAAGGTATTGAGTGGTAATCTAGGATCATCAACCGTACCAAGAGTTATTTTAATGTTTGTGAAGCCCTCTTTCTTACATCGTTTCTCCAGATGATCAAGTGACTCCTTATCAATATCATTGGCATAGACCATTCCCTTGGAACCAACTTTAGCGGCAAACCATACCGTAATACGACCAGTTCCTGCACCAACTTCACCAATCACCATTCCTGTTTTTAGACCAATAGTTTCAATGACCTTTTGAATGGGCTGTCGGGTATTAATTCTCTCCTCCCACCCTTCAACAGCAGGGTTTTGGGCAATTAAGTATGAGTACTGACAAACAAGCAATACTACACAACTAACTTGTATTGATATTATTCTAAATGTCATAGTTTTTTATGTATTTGGTATTACACAATGCATACTAAATAATCTATTGATTCTTTTGTAGTTCAAGATATAGTGATGATCCTGTTTGTGTTGAGCTAATTACTTTAAAACCTGTTTTAACAGCCAAATCTGTATAGTATTGAAGATTCTGTCCTTTTTCCTGCTTACGTACACCATATCCAGTATTAATTGTTGTATTCGGTAAAACAAACTTGACAGCCTCTTTAGTTTAAGGTTTTGACCTTTAAAAGTAGATATTATTTAATTTCTGTTTGGTTAATGTATTGCTAGTGTATTCTACTGTAACAAACATGCATTATTTCGTGTTTATTCTCAATATTTTAATATGAGTATCTGTAAAGATACCTAAGAGAGATTTCCGAAATGACTCTTTCAGGTCTAAAGACTCTGAAAGGTTATTTATTCCATGAAATTTCCTGACAGAGTTCGAAGAACCTGTCAGAGTAATTTTGGAAAATTCGAAAGAATAGTCATGATTGCGGATAATCATTTATTTTAATTAAACACTTCGTGATGCAAAATTATTGCACTACAATAGTTCCCATTAAAATGTATCACAGGTATTTAGTATTTATTGCCGAGACCATCCGTTAAACCCATATCATTTAAGGATTATCACTACTTTTTTCTATTTCTTAAAATCAATTTGTTGATTATTCCATTTGATCTATTTTATTAACCATTTGATAGATTCTATTAGCCATTTGATAGACTTTTGTTGCATACAAAATTCATTATTAAGACTTTTGTAAAAAAAGAGCAATGTTATGAAATTATCTGATCGATTCACTTTAGGGTTAGCCTACTTTTCAGGGGTACTTACTATTATTATTGGATTACTCCATAATGGTGTAATTCATACCCAGTTACCACATATTCAAATGCTTTCACAAGAATATAAAAGCGGTTGGATTTGGCTATTTTTATGTACAGGTACCGCTGTGGCTTTCTGTGGTGTTCTTTGCGTTTATGCAGCACGTGGACTCATGCGGAAAGAAAAATGGGCTCGACATATAACATTAATATCATGCATATTTTTAGGGGCAATTGCGGTGTCAGCAGTTATAATAATGCAAGGTGGACGTATTCTATTACCATTAGTATTAATGTCTCTTTGGCCATGGTGGAAAACTCGGGGATAAAATTCTATAAAAAATATTTGATTTTTGTGAGTTAGATGTAAGGTTGGGTGTACGACAAAACTCCCTTCACCATTCAAGTTTTCAGCCCAATCATTTCAATGACCTTTTGAATGGGCTGTCGGGTATTAATTCTCTCCTCCCACCCTTCAACTGTAGGGCTTTGGGCAATTAAGTATGAGTACTGACATACTAGCATTACTACACAACTAAGCTGTATTGATATTTTTCTAAATGTCATAGTTTTTAGGTATTTGATTTTACACAATTCTTACTATATAATCTATTGATTCTTTTGTAGTTCAAGGTATAGTGATGATCCTGTTTGTGTTGAGCTAATTACTTTAAAACCTGTTTTAACAGCCAAATCTGTATAGTATTGAAGATTCTGTTCTTTTTCCTGCTTACGTACACCATATCCCGTATTAATAGTAGTGTTTGGTAATTTAAAACTGAATGAATACATAATAGTTTCAATTGTTGCTCCTTTTCGAGGAGGCAAATCCACATCCCATATCAAGAGTTTTCCGCCAGGTTTAAGAACACGGTAAACTTCGCTAAACACTTTTTCGTGATCAGCACCCTTAATATACATTAGCGTATAGAAAATTGCTACTGTATTAAAAGAGTTATCCAAAAATTTTAGATCGCGAGCATCCATCACTAGCTTTAGATTTATTGATGGTGCATCGATTAGCTCTTGTTTATTAATATCGATAGAAATAACCTGATCACCTTTAAGCTGGCCAATTACGCCCTCTCCCCCACCTCCAATATCCAGAATTAGGCCTGTTGCAGGGAAATCAGGGATAGTAATTACATCTCGTTGACAGCAAGCATTAGTCCATGTAAGCAACGCAAACAAAAATAGAACAGGGATTTTAGCATTAATAATCATTTTTTTCATAGAAGTAAATTTTAAAAGTGATTTATTTAATAGTATAATAATTTTAATAATTACTCATATCGCAATGCTTTTGCGGGATCAAGCTGAGCCTTTGAAAGTGATTTTCCGATTACAGATATAACTGCAACAAGAATGGCTATTATTGAGCTAAGAACAAACAGCCAATAGTTGATTGAAATTCTATAGCTAAAATTCTGCAACCAGCTGTTTGATATGTACCAAGCTAAAGGCCAGCTAATAATGATTGAAATTATAATCCATTTTATCATTTGATGTGTAAACAAATAAACAATTGAGTAGTTGGAAGCTCCAATGGCCTTTCTTATACCCACCTCCTTTGTCCTTTGTTCTGTTATATATGAAGCCAATCCAAATAAACCAAGGCAAGAAATTAAAATTCCGATTATAGTTGAATATTCCATTAAATCGGAGAGTTTTCTCTCTTTAATATATAACTCGTTTATACTATCATCCACGAATTCATATTGAAATGGTACTCCATTTGCAAATTCATTCCATTTACTTTCAATAAATTTTATTGATTCTTGTATATTACTGTTCCTTAATCGAATATACATCACATAACGCTCATTAGGAAACACGCTAAGAACCATCGCCTCTATTTTGTTTTTAAGAGGTTTAAAATGAAAATCTTTTACAACACCTATAATTGTACCTGCCATTTCATGTGCAGTTCCTTTATTTAGAATAAACTTTTTACCTATTGGATCAGAGTAACCAATTTGTTTTATGGCAGTTTCATTTAAAATGTAGTTATATGAGGAATCTTTTGGTGAATACTCGGAAAAATCTGATCCTAGTGCAATTTCCATTTGCATTGTTTTAATATAGTCTTTATCAACCCACATCAAATTAAAAGCAATATCACTATTAGGATCTTTATTCTCCCAATATGCTTGAATATAATGAGTAACATTTCCAAGTTGATGCGAGCTTATTGTAGTACCCTCAAACTTTCCTGATTGTACTATTGCCTCTTTCAACTGTTTGGAAAAGTCTCTTTGTCCTGTCATAGGAACTGAAACAATTGACTCCTTATTAAATCCGATATCTTTATTCTGAATATACCTTAGCTGCAAAATCATTGTTCCTGTTATAATTATCAGTGTAATTGCGATTGTAAACTGTAATACAACCAGTACTTGTCTGAAAATATTGTTTGTTTTAGAAGAGCCAGTACTTTCTTTCAAAACCTTTATCGGTTTTAGCTTAGAAAGATAAAAGGCAGGATAACTACCTGAAATTACCCCCGTAACAATGATTATAGTTAAGATCATTACTAAATATTCGCTTGAGAAGTAGCTGACATCCAAAGACTTTTCAAAAAGATAGTTGAATACGGGTAAAACCAATTCAACGAAGAGCATTGCTAAAATATGCGCAAGGAAAGCGATTAGGACGGATTCTGAAATAAACTGCCAAATTATTGATACTCTACTTGCCCCTGAGACCTTCCTCATTCCAACCTCCTTTGATCTTGAAGTTGATTGGGCAATACTAAGATTCATGAAATTAAAGCAAGCAATAATTAGGATCAATAACGCAAGAAAAGAGAAAATGTAAACATTTTGAATATCTCCAAGGTTACCATATTCACCAATAAAATCTGAGTATAAATAGACTCTATTAAATGGTTGAAGGTATACAGTTGTCTTTATATCTGGAGCATGTTCTGTTATTATGTTTTTGATTTTGTCATTTAAAAGAATTGCAGTACTAGGGTTTTCAACATAAATGTATGAATACAATGAATTATTAAAGTTGTCCCATATGACTCTTGGGAATCCAAATTCATGCAATACACTAAAATTCAAAAGAAAATCAAACTGAATATGTGAGTTTTTAGGTGGGTTTTTAATGACACCGGTAATGTTTATGGAGATTGATCCATCTACAGTTAATGCTTTTCCAACTACGTCAGTTTTTCCATAAATTCTGTTAGCAAATTCTTCAGTAACAACTACAATCAGCTTATCATCCAAAACATGATCTTTGTCGCCATAAATAAGAGGAAAGGAAAACATTTTGAAGAAATCAGCATCAACATATAGTCCATCTCCAGCAAATAATTTATTATTATAACCAAATTCGAAGGAAATATTCCATACCCTTGTTGAGTATTTAACCTCAGGATACTTTTCCTTTAAAGTTGGGGCTAACGATCCGCATGTTCGTGCAAGTTTTTTAACACCATCCTTCTCCTGCTTATCATGTACAACTCGATAAAGTCCATCAATATTAGAATGAAATTTATCGTAGCTAAGCTCATCTTTTACCCATAGGTAAATAAGGATAAAACAAGCCATACCAATGGCAAGTCCTATAATCTTAATAAATGAAAATGAAAGATTTCTAGTAAGAAATCGAAGTGCAATTTTTAGATAGTTCAAAAACATAGCCGTTCGTTTTTAATTTGACCTTTATAAATCAACCTCAATGCCGAACATCTAATCAATCTCATTATCATTTACTTAACTACTTGTAAAATGAATAGCTATAAAACGAACTGTTACCTTTCGTAACAGCTATTGTAACATTTATAAACATATTTGTATCTTGCATAAAAATATATCTATATGGGCCAAGTTAAGGGAAGTATCCTAATTATCGATGACAACGAAAAGATTTTAGCGTCGCTAAAGATGATTCTTCAATCGGAGTTTGCTAAGGTCGAAACATTAAAAAATCCAAATCAAATAAACCATATTCTAGGAAAAGATTCATTTGATGTTATTCTGCTTGATATGAATTTTGCAGCTGGTGTCAACACTGGAAACGAGGGGATTTTTTGGCTAAATGAGATAATTAAAATTGATTCCGAAGCTATAGTTGTGATGATAACTGCTTATGGTGATATTGATCTTGCCGTTAAAGCAATGAAACTTGGAGCAACTGACTTTATTCTTAAACCTTGGGATAACCAAAAACTAATTGCTACCCTAAAGACAGCTTGCAAGCTTAGATTATCGAGGCTTGAAGTCCAAAACCTGAAAAAGAAGGAGAAGTATCTTAATGAGCATATAGAAACACGCTATAGTAAAATAATTGGAACATCGCAGGTAATGCAGCAGGTGATGTCCACAATTGATAAAATTGCCTCGACTGAGGCAAATGTTTTAATCCTTGGAGAGAACGGAACGGGCAAGGAGCTCATTGCCCGTGAAATTCATAATCGATCAAGCAGAAAAAATGAACTATTTGTTACCCTTGATATGGCATCGTTGAGTGAGACCCTTTTCGAAGGGGAATTATTCGGTTACAAAAAGGGAGCATTTACCGATGCAAAAGAGGATAGAATTGGCAGAATTGAGTCGGCATCTGGGGGAACACTTTTTCTTGATGAGATAGGTAATCTGAATATGTCATTGCAATCGAAATTATTGACAGTACTACAGAATAGAGAGATAATTCCAATAGGTTCAAATAATCCTGTTCCTATTGATATTAGATTGATTTCAGCAACCAATCTTGAGGTTGGCAAATTGATTTCAACGGGGAGATTTAGAGAAGATCTTTTATATCGAATAAACACTATTACCATTGAAGCACCTCCTCTTAGAAAACGGGGTGAAGATATAATCATACTTGCAGAACATTTTCTGAATAGATTTGCTAGAAAGTATGGTCGGCAAACCCCTATACTATCAAAGCAAGCAGCCGATAAACTTCTTAAGTATAGGTGGCCAGGGAATGTTAGAGAGCTTGAGCATGTAATTGAAAAAACAATTATTCTTACCGAAGGAAATACCCTTCAGTATAGTGATTTTAACTTTCTTTCATTCGATGAAGATAATACAACCAATGATTCTTTTAATCTTGAGGATGTTGAAAAAACGACTATAAGCAAAGTCCTAAAACAAGCCAATGGAAACATCAGTCATGCAGCAGAAATACTTGGTATTTCCAGAAAAACACTTTACGTTAAAATTGTAAAATATGGTCTATAAAAAATACTATTTTTCTATTGTTGTTAGAATTATACTGTTACTAATCACCTGCTTGCTACTTGCATATCTGATTATAAATACAAGAATCTACTATAATATTCTTGTCGTTTCGGGTCTTATCATACTTCAAGGTTACCTGCTAATCAGGTACTTCAATAAAACTAATCACCTACTCGAAAGATTTTTCATCTATATAAAGGAAGGAAACAACCAAACGAACTTCTCAAACAATTTAAATAAAACTCCTTATAAAGAATTTGGCACTCTAGCTGATGATATTATAAAAATAATATCAACCTCAAAAATCGATGAACAATACCATTACCAATATCTAAACTACATTTTTGAACATATTCCCATTGCTCTGATTACTTTCAATTCACTGGGGAAAATTGAACTTAGCAATTCGGCCTTTTGTAGCCAATTCCAATTAATAAAACCCCATCACATCGATGAACTAAACAAGTTAATACCTTCCATCTCCGATAAAATTCTGAACCTTGAACCAGGTCGGCAAATACTCGAAAAGTTTTCATTGGCAGGAAATATCGAGTATCTCTCAATAAAATGTTCTCTTTTCAAGATTGGACAAAATGAAATAAAACTGGTTTCATTCCAAAGTATAAAGCAGGAGTTGGAATCGAGCGAGGTGGAATCATGGCAAAAATTTACCCGAATCCTTTCGCATGAGATTATGAATTCCGTTTCCCCAATAATAAGTCTGAGTAAGCATTTAAAAGAGCAGTTTGCCCAAAAAAAGGATTCTATATCGTTCAGAAATGAAAACGATTATAATCAGACTGTTGATAGCCTAAAACTCATCGAAGAGCGAAGCCTCGGATTAAAAGATTTTATTACCAAATATAGAAATATTACTCAAAACATAAAGCCTATCCACGAACAAATTGATGTTCTTGAACTTGCCGAGGAGATGGCACTTTTTTTTCATGAAACCTTTAAGGAATCAAACATCACATACAATTTCCAAATTGCCCCAGAAGATCTAACTATAACTGCAGATAGGAAGCTAATAACTCAAGTGATAATTAATCTTATAAAAAACTCAATTGAATCACTCTCCAATTCGGATCAAGGCTTCATCATTCTTAGGGCTTTTCAAGATGAGAATAAGCGCACCATTATACAAATAATTGATAATGGTCCTGGTATAAACATTGATGAACTAGAAAATATATTTATTCCATTTTATACAAGGAAAGAAGGTGGTTCAGGTATAGGTTTGAACTTCTCGCGACAGATAATGAATCTGCACAACGGAAGTATTGACGTGGTTTCAGAACCCTATCGTCAAACAATTTTTACATTGAAATTCTGATTTTTAAAGTGTTCGAAATTATCTACCACGGAGACACGCCTGCCTGTCAGTAGGCAGGGTAAGCAGGCTGTAGGTCTGCGTTAAAATTTCCCCTGTACTCTTAGCGTTTTTGCGCCTTAGCGTTTAGATATTTCCTCTGTGCACCTCCGTATCTCTGTGTCTCCGTATTTTTTTTTA
Organism: Bacteroidales bacterium; assembly: GCA_003818205.1. GTDB lineage: Bacteria > Bacteroidota > Bacteroidia > Bacteroidales > Tenuifilaceae > UBA8529. The sequence continues at coordinate 46,198 of RPRQ01000030.1, read as the reverse complement.
CTGCTAAATATCTATCTCAATAAAGTATTGGATACCTTTTAGGGTTCGCCTCATTCATCATCGCATATATCACCTCAAAAACATCTTCAGCATTTGGATTTGAAAAGTAGTCGCCATCGGTGGCAAACGCAGGACGATGCTCTCGGGCAGTAATGGTTTTTGGTGCAGAATCGAGGTGGAAGAACCCCCCTCGCTCCTCAAGAACCTTTTGCATCATGAATGCTGTTGCACCTCCGGGTACATCCTCATCGAAGAAAACCACACGGTTGGTTTTCTTTATTGATTCCAAAACCGCATTGGGCAAATCGAATGGTAGCAATGTTTGAACATCAATCAGTTCAACAGAAATGCCAAAATCAGCAAGCTGCTGAACCGCCTCCTGCGCAATTCGAACACAGCTACCATAGGTCACGAGGGTAATATCCTTTCCTTGAGTCAAAATTTCAGGTACTCCAAGCGGAATCCGATACTCGCCAAGGTTTTCAGGACGACGCTCCTTTAAACGATATCCATTCAGGGGTTCAATAACCAGAGCAGGATCATCACCTTCAAGTAGCGTATTGTAGAACCCTGCAGCCTGAGTCATATTGCGTGGAACACAAACGTACATACCCCGAATGGAGTTAATAACCATACTTAAAGGCGAGCCTGAATGCCAAACCCCCTCAAGCCGATGTCCACGAGTGCTCACAATAAGCGGTACCTTTTGACCACCTTTAGTTCTCCAATGAATTGTTGCAAGATCGTCGCTCATGGTCTGAAGTGCGTAGAGCAGGTAGTCGAAATACTGAATCTCAGCAATGGGTCGAAATCCACGAAGAGCAAGGCCAAGTCCTTGTCCTAAGATTGTTGCCTCTCGAATACCCGTATCTGTAATTCTATATTCACCATACTTTGCTTGTAACCCTTCATAGGATTGGTTTACCCCCCCAATCCTTCCCAAGTCTTCTCCAAATGCAACGAGCAAAGGATTCTTACTGAAAAGAGCATCCCAATTATCGCGAAGCACCTCTCTACCGTTTACTATTGAAGAAGTTTCCTTGAAAATAGGCTTAACCTCCTTAACATTTAACGTTGCTTTTTCCGTTTCACAATACAGATGAGAACCATATCGATCTAAACCATCATCTTTGTTTCGTTTTAGCCAAGCTGAGAGATCTTCCTGTAACTTTCCTCTCATAGAGCAGTCGGTACAAACATGCCGAAGTATTTTCTTAACCGCACTCATGTTATCCTTACGAATGGGAGTTGTAATCTTTTTAAGGTCTTCTGCGATAATTCCAATCTTATCGATATGCTCACGCTTACAAATGCAGGAACGATTATCGATTATTTTGATGAGCGCATCCCTCTCCTTTTTAATGGGCTCAGTAAACTTTTGCCAAGCCTGATTTCGAGCCTCCTTCGCTTTATTCGCTGACTCCTGTTCAATTGCCGTTAGCTCATCATTATTGGCAATACCCTCTTTAATGATCCACTCACGAAATCTACGGTTACAGTCAAATCCTACCTCCCACTTCAACCTCTCCTCCGATTTATAACGCTCGTGAGAGCCCGAGGTGGAGTGCCCCTGAGGCTGTGTAACTTCTGTTATATGGAATAGAACTGGAACTTGCTCCTTTCGACATATTTCAACACCCTCGGTAAATATCTTTATAAGTTCAGGGTAATTCCAACCCTTTGCACGGTAAATTAAAATACCTGTTTTATCTCCCTCCCTTTTTTCAAATCCGCTTACCAGTTCAGAAATATTACCTTTTGTAGTTTGATATTCGCGCGGAACAGATATTCCATAACCATCATCCCATACTGCAAGAGCCATTGGTACTTGCAAAACCCCTGCAGCGTTAAGCGTTTCGAAGAAATGCCCCTCGGATGTACTCGCATCGCCAATGGTTCCAAAGGCAACCTCGTTACCGCTCTTGCTGAATCTATTGAATTTAGCTAAATCTTTATTTAATCGGAATAGTTTAGAAGCATATGCTAACCCTAGCAACCGAGGCATTTGCCCTGCTGTTGGGGATATATCGGGGGAGCTATTCTTCATTGTCGTTAAATCCCTCCACGTACCATCATCGTTAAGGCTTCGAGTGGAAAAATGGTTATTGAAAACCCTCCCAGCATTGCCCGGATTAAGGGATATATCGGTTTGACCGTAAAGCTGAGCAAAAAACTCCTCCGCCGAAAAAAGACCAGCGGCCATCATAAAGGTTTGATCGCGGTAGTAGCCCGAACGCCAATCGCCATTCTGAAAAGTTTTTGCCAAAGCAATCTGTGCCAATTCCTTACCATCGCCAAAAATTCCAAATTTTGCTTTACCTGTAAGTACCTCTTTTCGCCCTAGTAGGCTGATCTCTCGACTTAGAACAGCCAAACTATAATCGTTAAGAACTTCACTTTTTACTATTTTACTTCCCTGATTTCTATTGTTTGTAGCCATTGAAATGAATTATTAGCGTATTGAATACTTCATGTTTCCATGAATAAAACAATAATTGAACACAAAAGTTTTACCAATTTGGTAAATGACCAATTAAGTTGAGTTCAAAAGGGCTATTAAAGATTTTATGCTGATTCATACATATTCAGCATAAATGCAAGAATGGAAACTAAAAGGTAGGACAAGGAATAGGTTTATAGCGCTTACGGGTTTTAACCTTAAACTCATAGATAAGCGAAATTTCATGCGAGCCGCCAGAGTTAAAACCAAGGCGCGATATGGTAAAATCGTAGCTATAGGCAATACTATACTGCTGATACTTATAGCCCACCATAAAGGCTAGGGCGTCATACTTCTGATAGGGTTTTACTAAAGGAATTCCTCTGTACCAAACCCCGAAGCTGATGGGGAATCGAAACCAATACACGCCAACATCGACCTGTTGGTACCCCCCCTGAGATCTATAGTAGAACGCTCCGGTAATGCTCTCTTCAATTTTGCTTACAATAAAACCACGAATTACCTTTCGGATTCCACCATATACCGAAAATTTATAGGGTAAACGGGATTGATCGTTATAGAATGATGTAGTTGGCTGAAGCATGTGATCCCACGAAAACCCAATCCAAATATTATCGGAATAGGCTAATATTGATGATGCAACATCAATATCGTTAGTGGACCTATTCCCTGGGGGTACAACGGATGAAGGAGATTCGGAGGTAAGCTGATCGCCAAAGGTTAGCTTCGAAAAATCGATGGATGTTTGTAGCACGTAGAACCCTAAACCTGGTCGGATATGCCAATCGGAAACAGGGGTAAAATCGTAGGAGTACAATATACCAGCCCGTGTATTCCCTAGCTTCCCGGTACCAGCTTGATCGCGAATAATGCTAAATCCCAACCCGCTATGGAAGTTAATAAAATTATGATCGTACGACAAGCTGATGGTTTGATAGGCATCCTTTATGCCTAACCACTGATTCCGATAGTTACCCACAGCCCTATGCCCAGCAATCCCTCCAGCAAATGATGGTCCAAGGAATAGAGGGCTCGAATAGAATTGTGTGAAGTTTGGATCTTGAGCTTTAGATGAAAGACCAAAAAAAATAAGTATAAAAAAGATTAAGATTCTTTTCACTTCAATAACATAATTAAAAAATCAGTAATTACTCACCACAGAGACACGAACCTGCCCGCCGAACCTTGGCAGGCGGGGATCCCAGAGTTTCCTTTCAATAATTGTTTCATCAGTCACAGAAAAATAGCCTTGAAACAACCTGGTAAACTGGTTTATGGCATACAATACCAATATATATTTTTGAGTAATCATCTCTGTGTCTCTCTATATTCCCTGCCTGCCTAAGCTCGGTGGGCAGATCCGTGGTTTTTGTTTTTATTTCGTCTAATGCTGAATAGTTCCAAAAATCACAATTCCACTTTTCATATTTCTTTTCTAAAAACAGCCAGTGGCCTATCTCAGTAAGGTTACGTTACCCTTTTTGTCGAACGATCTTCCATTGGTGTATTTACCAATAGCCCTCCAGATATAGACGCCCTGATCGCATAGTTTGCTTTTAAAATATCCATCCCAACCCTTTTTGATATCATCCGATTGGAATATCTGCTCACCCCAACGGTTAAATATCATCAGCTTATATTCTACAACACCGTAATGGATTGGGTGGAATACCTCATTCTTGTAATCAATATCATCGTAAACTCCGCCATTAGAACCACCTTTGCTAGGTATAAATGCATCGGGGAACTTAATCATGCCCTCTCCCTCTACCCATACAGCAGGGGATACCGAGGTGTAATCCTGACATCCGCCAAGCGTATCGTGAGAAAAGGCTCTTAATCCTATTTGATATTCACCAAGCTGGTCAAATTTAATAACAGGATCTTTATCGTTGGAAAAAAATACTCCATCAAGTTCCCAGTCATACCTATGCGCGTACTTAGTAAGATTATAGACATGAACCTCAGCATTTGGAAGCATCACCCGATTAGGGTAAACAGCAAAGCTAGCAATTGGGTTTTGATAAACCCTAAAGGTTTTATAGTAGAACGAGGTTCCTCCATCACCTTGAACCTGAAGCTTAACAACATAGTAACCAGGTTCAGTAAAGATGTGTACAGGCTCCGTTTCGCCTGATGTAGTACCATCGCCAAAATCCCAAACATAGTTCCTACCATACATCGAAGCGTTGACGAAGTGAACCTCTAGGGGTGAACATGATTGGTAAATATTAGCATCGAAGAATGGTACTGGCACCGTAGGCAATAACCTTAAAATGTTCGAGGTAGTGCTAGAGCAATGGGGCGCATCAACCTTTAATGTAGCTGTATATATATTATCGTTACTATTTGGAGCCCACTGAGTATAGGTATGATTTCCGGCTTCCTTTAGGGTTGATGTGTAACCATCGCCAAAATTCCAATTGTATGACCAAGCATCAGCAGCAGGGAACGATTGGTTATGGAAATTAAAGGTGGCATCGGGGAAAATCTTTAACGGAGGGTTAACCGAGAAGTTAGCCACCGGTGTGGCATACACAGTAACGGGAATAATTGTATCGTCCTCACAGTCGTAAGCTGAGATAGATCTTAAATGAACATCAAAAATCTTATCATTCTCGGTTATGTTCACAAATCTGTGGCTTGGGGACATCAAATTTGAGTTTGTTCCATCCTTAAAATTCCAAACATAGAAGTATCCATTATCGGTTGTATTATTAAACACTACAGTAAAGGGACTACAATCTGCGCTCTGTGGGATCGAAAACCTTGCTGTTACCTCGGGGTAAGCGTAAACAGTTTGGGATGTACTGTTTTGACAACCATGTGAAGTTGTGGTTGTAAGGGTAATGTTATAATCCTTATTATCGCTTGTGAAATTACGATAAGTATGATGTATTATCTGACTCTTATTAAGGGTATTAATAATTGTCCCATCACCTAAATCGAAGGAATAGCTAAGTGGCTCCTGTCCATTTGAATGATTGTGCAATTCAATGGGGAATGGTGAGCAAAAAACACTTTCGTTATTCATTATATACGAAGCAATTGGCCGAGGGTGAACCGTAACCGTTTTTGAAATGGAGTCAACGCACTGATGAACCGAACGGGCAACTAGCTTAATGCTATAGGTTGTGTCCTTAGTGGCTGAATTATTCTTATACAATTGATCGGTCAGACTTGCTAGGGTAGAAAAAGTTCCATTACCTAAATTCCATGTATAAGTTGCAGAGTTATTATACGATAGTGTGCTATTATTAATGTCAGTGGTTAAAGGATGACAATCATCTGAATTTGTAAAGTTGAAATTAGGATAAACACGTGGGTTTACTGTAATAATTCGACTTGCGGTTTTAAAACAAGCTGCATTATTCTTATATGCAGATTTGAGTTGTACATTATAAGTATTTATTACTGGAGGATTTGATAGGTTTGTAAATACCCGAGAATAATCTTGTAAAATTGACTCTACAGCACCGTTCACCGTCCACTCATAGTTATAGGAAATTGATGGTGCTAGGTTAGTAAAGTTTGCTGTGAAAGGATCGCAACCCTCAAGTATTGATGAGGTATAGGATGCAATCACATCAGGTGCGATGGTTACCGATTTGTTAGATACCGATTTACAGCTTAAAGGGTTGGTAGCCGTCAGCTTAACTCTAATTATTTTCTCGTTTACGGTTGATGCGTTCGAAATGCTTAAAGGATCAGGAACCGCTTGATTGAACGATAATCCATTATCTAATTCCCACAAATAACTTCCAAGACCTGTAGAATTATTGGTGAATGTTACAGTTGTTGGGCTGCAACCGCTTATTGGGCTTAAAGTGAAATTAGAAATCACCCTTGGATAAACCTCAAGCAGCTGAGAGATTGTATCTCTACAGCCGGTTCCCAGATCATCTAGTGTGAGTTTAATTCTATAGTTCTTTATTTGGTCTGCTACAGTCTCATTATCAATTAGTTTAGTAAATGTTTCACCTGAAACAATGGAGGTTCTGGTTTGCGGAATGCCCAGTATTGTATGTCCAAAATCCCAGCTCCACTGAGTCCCGTTAAGCGACTCATCCTTGAGCTTAATATAGAAAGGCGTACATGAACTATCCCTAGTCATTGAGAATTTAGCATCAACTTCTGGGTAAGCCCAAACAGAACGAGTTGAGCTGCTCGTACAACCCTTCAGGTTAACCGCTGTCAGCTGAACATCAAACTGTTTTGTTGCAGCAGTTCTATTCTCAAATGTATGAACAAACGGATCTTTTGTATTTGTGGTTTGTGTAACACCATCCTTGAAGTCCCATGTATAGGTTAAATCAACTCCTGTTGAATTATTGCTAAAAGTAAACTTTGCAGGAGCGCATAGCCTATCAATGGGAGTGCCCCCACCATCAACCGGTGCGGTAAGGGTTAATACAGCCGATACTTTTGGATCGATGGTAAAGGTTTGCGATTTACTGCTTGTACAGCCGTAAGTATTGCTAATTGCTAGCGTAATGGTTCTGTTAACCGGGTTTAAAGGATCTATATTGTCAAAATCGATATCAAAATCCTTATCCTCTGGAGGAAGTAGTACTCCACCAGGATACGACCAAGTAAATGTAGAAATGGTTGGTCCAGCGAATGAAACATCCTTTACGTTTATCCTAACGGGTGTACAAGGTTGTATTACCATCGAGTTAAATGCTGCATTTACATTAGGATTTACAGTAATCGGAACGGTTTCAGTCTCAACACATCCCTTATCGCTTGTTGCTGTTAATGTTACATTGAATACTTGTGGCGTTGTATGATCAGGGTTAACAAATGTATGCGTAATTGGTGTAGTTATTGCCGTTGAGTTATCCTTGAAATCCCAAACAATATTGGAAATGGGAGCATGCGTTCCGTATAGCTCCGATTGGCTTGCAAAATTAACAGTTAGCGGGCTACAGCCAGATAATATTGAGGCAGTGTATTGAGCATCAACCTGAGGATAAACTACAATCGATTTGGTTGTGGCATCGGAGCAGAAGCCGTTACTAACAGTTAATGTGATATTCTTCGTATCATCAAGCCCTGTTAAATTCGATGGGTTTGCAAAAATTTGGTTCGGTCCAGTGTAGGGAACCCCATCAAAATCCCAGGTATAATTGGCTATTGCCGCCGACATTGTAGCTGAAACTGTTGCATTGTAAGGAGGACAACCAGCCGTTTTATCGAGGCTGAATAGCGCCTTAACCCCTGGTCGAACTATTATATTCTGTGTGGATACAGCAGGGCATCCAAAGCTATTATTGGTTGTAAGCGTTACGGGAACAGTTACATCTGCTGTCCCATCATTGGTAAAGTTAAACGCTGGGTTCACCAGATTCGACGCTCCATAAGTTCCAAACTCCCACTGATAGCTGTCGGCATTAGTTACCAGACCAGTTGTATCAAATGTAGTTGAGAATGGTGAGCAATGGTTCAAATTCCCTGCATCAGTATATGTGAAGCTGGACGTTGATTGTGGGTTAACCACAATATTCTTAGTTAAATCGTCGGTACAGCCTGCAAGATTACTTGCAACTAGCCTTACTGGGATAATCCTAGGTATATTGGTAACCGTTGGGTTATTAAATAGCTGTGCAGGTATATTCGTTGTAGATGCAAACAATGCTCCATCAATATACCACTGGAATGAACTCGAACCTAACGATGAGGCATTTAAAAAGTTAACGGGTAAAGATGAGCATCCTACCTCTTTATCGGCGGTAAATTGTGCATCAACGAATGGTCGAATAGTGATATTTGAGGTTTGGGTTACTGAGCAGCCAAACTCGTTATTGGCGGTAAAACTTGCCGTTTTTACAACATCAGCAGCCCCAAAATTTTCGAAGTTATAGTTTGCCGTTAGCGTATTATCAAAAGCATTACCATCGATTAGCCAATGGAAAATTGTAGCATTAGTAGTAGTAGCAGCAAAATCCATATTTAGGGGTGAGCAACCCTGGGCATTCCCATGATTATCTAAGTTATATGTATTGATCACCGCCTGAGGGAACACTTTAATGGTGCGGGTAATAGCATCGGAACAGCCCCAAGCATTGGTAACCCTTAATCGTATAGGAACATTTAATGGGGTGTTCGTGGTGGTTGGATTTGTAAGCGTTAAAGGACCACTCCCAGAACCAGTAAAATCATCGAAACCATCTCCGTCCCTATCCCAGAACCACTGGCTAATTCCCCCACGGCTATCGTTTACTATATTAATGGTAAATGGAGAGCAACCCTCAACTTCATTAACAACAAAACTTGCTTTTATAAAAGGCTGAACTGTAACATTTATATTACTACTTGCAGAACATACATTCCATTGGTCGGTTAGTGTTACCTTAGAGGTAAAGGTATTGGATACACTATTATTATTTATATATGTATGATATGGATTTTCTAATGATGATGAACCACTATCACCGAAGTCCCAATCTATAGAAGCTGTTCCTGTATATCCCGTAGGATGAGCAAAAAATTGAACATTCAATGGTTGACATCCATTGTTCACTGATACCGTAGGAGCAACTGCAACTTTTGGGTAAACAATAATATTGACGCTATCAACCTTACTACAGCTTGTTGATTCAACCAAAAGATTTACAGTATAGGTAATAGGGCTCGAAGTTGTATTTGAGAATGTATGACTAGCCTTGTGCGCATCTGCTGGTAAAGGCACAGCCAATAGGTTACTCGATTTAAATAAAGTACCTGGGTTAGGTGCTCCTTTTACCTTCCAGTACCAATAAAGCTTAGTTGGATTTCCGGTGGAAGTATTCTCAAAATTAACAGGTAAATCGCCACAGCCATAAAGGGTATCAGCGGTAAACGATGGGGTTAAAGGTAATGATACATTGACCGTAACGTACGCAGAGTCTTTTAAATTACATGCACCATAAGCAAGTACTTTATATTTTGTAGTAACTGTTGGAAATATAACTTTGGGATTGTAAATGTTAGGATCGTTTAAGAATGTAATTGGCGACCAAGTAAACTTTGTTCCCCCTATAGCCGATAACTGTGTGCTTGATCCGTAGCAAAGTTTAATTTGGGGGTTAACCGAAGGGCCTACAGATCCATCAACTTTAAATTGATTGAAATTTGAGAAATAACCATAAAAGGCATTATCATCGGTATGTCCATTAATAACACCTAAGTGGAATACATTTTCATCGTTTACAAGAAGATATGCAACTCCTGGGGTTAGCTGGCTAGCATCAATCCTTGCATAGCTCCAGTTGCTATAAGGAATCCCCGTTTCGGGTAAACTGTTAAAACTTGCAGGGTTATTTATTGTGTTAAGAACCGCTAATTCGGGAGCTGTACTTACATCTAAATTATTTTTTAATAATCGGAAGTCTCCAATTGCCGTATTCCAAACTAAAATATTCAAATAAAAAGCATAGCTTCCTCCTCTGGTTCTATTGAAAGCAACTTTTCCTGAACCAGTACAGTTTGAAATGGTAGGAATTAGCGCACCAGCTCTCTGGTGTCCAACCCCAGACATATGATAAGTATAAACCGGTTTATTGGATTTTATCGTTGCGACCTTCCAATTATTATCGGTTAAAGGTACAGTAACCGATCCTCCAGCACCTACATTATAAATAGTGGTAGTTGCTGCTGGTCCCGTTTTCACCGTAAAAGTAGTTGCAGCTTGTGTCCCTACCACAAAAATATGATCTTCAATATCTGCGGCTGAGAAACCAACTCCCTGAATAACAGCATAATCAACTCCAATAAGATCAATTGGTACTAGCTGATCTGTCACATAATCAGGGTTAAGAGTAACACTTGATCGAACAAGGTCATCATGGGATATTACCGAGATAGAGCCACCGCTACTCAATGGATCAACTTCATCAACTTCAACGTATGAACCTGCGAGTCTTAGTGCATTAGAGAAAGAAGTTTGATAATCAAACCCTGCATGAGCTTCATAGGCTGTTATAATTGATGTTTCACCAGCATTTAACCATATGGTATGCGTACCAGCAGCTTTTGAACCTACTCCTCTTACCCAAATTGCATAAGGGGTTGTTATCCTAATTTTGGTATTATTCTCTGTAGCAACAATATCAATTGAACTATAGGGCCTAAAATTATAGGGGTAACTTCTTGTATTATGCGTTGTTTGAAAGGGCACATAAAACTTTTTACCCAAAGCATTCCTCCCTTTCAAAGAGATTAAATCCATATTATAGAGTACTCCAATCTCATAATAAGCTGTAATATTATTATCCGATTGGACAAGAATACCTTTATTGTTTCTATTGATATAGGGGGTTGCTCCTGCAAGGTTAGAGGTAGTCCATTTGAGCCTATTCTCCATCGATTTGGCAGCAGTCATACCAGCAATATCATCCCCAACATAAGGAGAAAGATCAATTCTTTGGGTTGTATTAGCAGGGAGAGATACAGAAATTGGAACACCACCATTGAAATTTGCAGTATTCGCGGGCATGGAAATAGTAATATTTGCTGCTTTATCAAACGATGTCAGATGAAGGTAAACAGGACTACCAACATTACCATATCCTGCAGCAGGGTATTCTGCATTACCGCCAGAGTGATATCGATTCACTTCAGGTGCAGAAAACCAGAATTCTGTATCTGTTTGGCTACTACCGACAAGTGATGATAATAGTAGTGCCACTACAATTAATATTTTGACCAACGACTTATATTTGTAATCAAAAAGCATATTTCTGACGATAAATTATCATTTTCTGCGATAAAACCGCAACAAAGTTATTTTAATCGAGTACAAATATGTAAAAATTGAATTGCCTAAAAAAGATATGTTTAGACCTAGCAATATAACAATTTAATGTATAAGTTGATACTTTAAATTTCAATTTAGGTAAATTCCTTTCAATTGCTGTTTGTTATTTTTCTACGTATATTATTCATAATGAGCATGAAAGATAAAATAAAAGTGGAAAACATTCTGCGTTTTAACATTCAATATAAGGTAAGGGGAAAAAATTGGGTTGAAATAAAAAAATGTTTTCTAAACAATAAGTAGATTTATGTGTATTTTTCGGATATTTGTTAATAAAATAAGTTGAAATATGAAAAGGGCTGTTTTACAATTAGTGTTTCTTGTATTACTTCTGAACTTTGGTAAAGTCGTTGCTCAAGGAACAATCTTTCTATCTGCAGACTTTGAAGGTGGTGTAAGACCTAATGGGTGGACTGAGCAACGGATATCTGGAACTTTCTACTGGGGGTATAAAAATGGTGGGGGTGCTTCGTCAGAACCAGGTCTTGAAGACTTCAGACATCCTTCAGCCTCACATGCAGGAAACTACAACGCACTATTTCAGGTTGAAGGACCTGGTCCAGCATCTCAACTTATTACCCCATCAATGGATTTAAGGTTTTCAATAAAACCCGTTCTCTCCTTCTGGCTAGCACAAGATGTTTGGGATGGCAGTACCGATGAGCTGAGAATCTACTATAGAACAAGTTCTGCCTCACCATGGGTGCTATTAGATTCCTATCTTGCAACTATAATGGATTGGGCTTATCGCGAAATTATTCTACCAACTGAGGCTAAAGTTGAGAAATGCCAACTTGCATTTGAAGCAAAATCTAACTACGGATGGGGGATTTGCGTTGACGATGTTAAAGTTGATGAAAGAGGTAATGTTCCCAGAACTGTCAATTCTGTTATTACTCTTCAGGTAAATGATTATTTACCTACTGGAACTAGCCAAAACCCAATCGCTTTTATTGAAGTTGCTGTTGGAGGAAATACAAATACGCTATACTTCACCGAAGCCAACTTTAATTATACTGGAACATCCATTTCAGATTTAAGCTCTTTTAAACTTTACTATACTCGCGACAGCGTTTATTCTAATAATGCACCTCTACCATTAACGGCAAACGTTGATGGAAATAATATTAAACTTAGCGGCGGACAGCAATCGTTGGTTACGGGATTAAACTATATCTGGTTATGTGCAGACATTGTAAATGGGGCTACACATGGAAATAAGGTAGATGTTACAGTTCCTACAAATGGATTAACAATTGGTGGCAATAATTTTCCTTCAACTATTCAAAACCCTTCGGGTAATTGTACCATTGAGCAGTCGATAGCTGCATTTGATTTTGAAACTACAGCTGGTTGGACTCTAAATAATTCATGGCAAATCGGGGTGATTTCTGGAGATGGAACTAATGACCCTTTAACTGGCTTCTCTGGTCAAAAGGTGCTTGCGACGAACCTTACAGGTAACTACCCTCCCGAAATCACTGTAGGCGCAGAGCATAGAGCTACGATGAACTCTGTAAGTGCAAAATATTTTCAGAATGTTTACATACGTTACAAAAGGTGGCTTAATGTTGAATCAACTGATAAAGCGAGAGTTTGGTATAGTATTGATGGTGGTTCAACCTGGATTAAATTGATGGAGAATGCCCTTACAATTCAGGATAGATTCTGGCAAAGCATAAGTCACGATATTAGCAATGCTGCTACACGCAAAGAGGATGTAATGGTTCGTTTTGCTATTGATGAATCAGATGCATCTGTTGAATATAGCGGTTGGAATATTGACAATTTTGCTATCACCGGAGATTTTATAGCAAAAGATCTAGGTGTAAGTGGCATAACATCACCTGTAACCCATTGCGGAATGACTAGCACTGAAACCGTTAAAGTAATAATAAAAAATTATGGTGGTGCTGATGTTACCGTACCATTTGAGGTTGGCTTTTCGCTTGATAATGGTATAACATACACCAAGGAAACCGTGAATACCACAGTTCCCTTTGAGGGGGAGATTGAATACGAATTTAACCCTGCAAAAATGAATCTTTTACTACCAGGTCTAAAACAAATGAAGTTCAAAACCTTTCTCGCTGGTGATGAAGATTCAAAGAATGACCTTTTCAGCACATCGCTTTTTGTATTCCCAACATATAACTACATATTCGCAAACTCCTTCGAAGCAACAAATGGCTATTGGAATCCTTCTGGGACTAATAGCTCTTGGGCATGGGGAATACCTGCTGCAACAAAAATTGATACAGCATCGAATGGTACAAAGGCATGGGTAACAAATCTTAAAGGTAGCCACAACAACTCTGAAGTTTCATATCTCGAGAGCCCTTGCTTTAATTTTACTTCTGCTGAATATCCAGTATTTTCGTTCGATTATTGGGTGAATACCGATCTTGGAGTTGATGGATTTAGACTAGATTATTCAATTGATGATGGTGAAACATGGGAAATTGTTCCTTCACATTTATCCGAAAGTCAAAATTGGTGTAGCAGTAGCGTAACCGCTCTTAGCTCAATTGGATGGTCTGGCAGCACAGCAATAGGTTATCAAACAGCTAAAACCCTTTTACCCTTAGATGTGCTTGGAGTAGGCAAAATTGTTAAATTTCGATTTACTTTCGCCTCTAATGCATCGACTTCTCTCGAAGGGGTTTCTATTGATAATATTAAGATTTACGAACTTCCGTATAATGTTGGTATTAAACGACTTATTAGTCCAATTTCAGGATGTAACATTGGCAATAATGTTCCCATAGTTGCTAGAGTTACAAACGGTTACCGCCCTTTGAAAGCTGGTTTTAAAGTTCCAATAGAAGTTAAGTTAAGGAGTGAAAGTATAGTTAAAGATACCATGGTTGTTGGTTCCTTAGTAATATCAGGCGACACTACTACATTAACTACAACAAAAACATATAATATCTTCACAAAAGGTTCTCATTTACTACGAATAAATACCAATTTAACACCTGAACTAGATCGTACAAATGATACATTAAAAACCACTTTGCAGGTTAAAGGCATACCCGGATATTCAATTGGCCCCGATAAAGCAGTTACAACCCTTGAACTTGCAGCTGGTATTGAACTTGATGCTGGTCTTAATGGTTTAGTGCCCTATAATAGCTATAAATGGTCAACAACCGAAACGACAAGGAAGATTACAGTCACCAGTTTTGATACTTATATTGATTCTGTTACCAACGAAAATGGATGCATTGCAACCGATACTATAAAAGTAATAGAATCAAACAGCGATATTCAAATACTTTCGGTTACAGGGTTGGATAATTCTTGTGAATATCCAACGCCAATAAAACCTCAAATTGCCATTAAGAATTTAGGACCTAATCCCGTTGGACCAAGTTCTTCTGTAACTCAAACAATACCTCTATCGATAATGGTTGATGGAATTGTTAAGGTTTCAGAGGTTCTCACTCCTGGCGTTGACATAGCGGTAAACGAAACAGTAACATACACATTCGTTAATGATATAGACATTTCAATTCCAAACACTTATGATATTCGTATCTACTCAAAAATCAATGAGGATCCTATTAAAAGTAACGATACAATTAAAGTAACTACCAATGTTTGGGGAATGCCAAATGTAGAGCTCCCCTTCGATACAATTGTTACCTATAGGGCTGATACACTAAAATTAAATGCGAGATCTGGCTTTGCTTCATATAAATGGCAAGATAATCTCCCTGATCCCGTAGATTCCATATTTAATGTAACCAACTTAACCTCTGCATGGTATAGGGTAATCGTTACAGATACCCATGCTTGTGGAAGTGATAAGGATAGTGTTTATGTAAACGCAAGCGATCTACGTATTATCAGTATCGATAGCCCTACCCCATCGTTCTGCAAAAATGAAAATGCTCATGTTTCAGTTTTAGTTAGTAATTCAGGAAGAGATGTATTTACTTCGGATAAAGTAATCCATGCAAGTTATATCACTCCAAGCGAGAATATCAGTCAAAATTTCACATTAGAATCTAATTTATCACCTGGTTCATCAAAAACTATAACATTTAGCAATCCAGTAGCTATGCCTGAAGGAGATGGCTTCATTAAGGTAACTGCTAATATCGATATTGATCCAATAACTAGTAACAACTCCATTGAAAGAACTTTTGAAAAACGTGAAGGCCCTACAGTATCATTTAATCCCTCTACTATATATAAGGTATTTGGAGCAACCCCATATACTGTTTCGCCAATTTATAGCAGTAATGTTAAATCGTATGCATGGAAAGATCTTTACTGGACAACCATTTATACAGACTCATTATTTTCGATTGAGGGTGTCCCTCCTGGACGAAGTTTACATATTATTGCTTATGATGATGTGAATCAAACAACAGGTTGTAAAGACACTGCGACACTTACCATTGTTTCTGATGATATAGCAATTAGCGAAATAAAAACGCCAACCAATAAGTGTGAACTTGAGGATAATACATCAGTAAAAATAACCATTGAAAATAAGGGTAATTTCACCTATCCTTCAGGTACTGTTTTTACATACAGCCTAGATGTAGATGGAACGCCTTCACCAGACGAAGCGATTCCATTAACATCTGATTTATTACCAAATAGCCAAAGAGATATAACCCTTACCAATAAAGCGAATCTTGCGCTAAAAACAAGTTCTACGGTACAGGTTAGCATTTCAGCGGATCTTGACGTTGTTGCCTCTAATAGTACATTAAACAAAACTGTATATTCTACGGGTTACCCTAATGTGAACCTAGGAGTAAACCGAACTGTACACGCATGGAGTGATACACTAAAAACCGTTAACAAATATCAAACCTACTCGTGGGTATTAACCGGTTCTGGAATAATTGGAACAGATACCATGCTGATAGCAACTCAAACTGGTAATTATAAAGTTAATGTAATCGATTTCTATGGTTGCCCTGGAACCTCCAACGAGTTAACACTTACCTTTGTGGTTGACGATATTAAGCTGAAAACGCTTGATAACCCAAAAACAGGTTGTGGTCTAAACGCCACCGAACCGGTTAGGGTAACCGTTGAGAATACTGGTACCGAGGTTATTCCATCGGGAAAATTGCTAACCATTGGTTTTGAACAGCTTAATCCATCCAATGCAATAGTCACCTCAGGTTCTCAAAACTTCAACCTTGGGGCAGATCTTGCTGTAGGTCAAACCCAAACGTTTGACCTCACCGGAACGATGAACTTCCCTGATAATATTGAGTATTCAGCTAAAGCATGGGTTATAATGCTGGGGGATATGCGATCGAATAACGATACGCTACAAACAACGGTCAAGGCGTACCCTGCGGTGCTATATGTCAATGGTCTTGGTCCAGATGTTCAGTCTGAAACCCCTTACACCCTAGATGCAGGGGCAGGATTTAGCTATTATAAATGGGGTAATAGTTCTGGTACTTTAGCTGAAGGTATTAATGAAAGAACATTACTTATAACAACTACTGGAGATTACTGGGTAACAGTATCCAATAGCGATGGATGTACAGCAACCGATAATATCAATGTAAAAATTGGCACCCGAGATATTTCTGTTGAAGCGCTTGTTGCCCCAATAACCTCTTGCTCACTTTCGGCAAGTGAAACCATTACCGTAAAATTAAAGAATACCGGAACAAATATAATTCCAAACGCTACGGCTATTCCTATCGTTTTAAAAGTTGATGGATCAACTGCTGCTACCGAAAGCTGCACATTAACCAGTGATTTAGCAATTGGCGCAAGTGTAGATTATACATTTACCTATAAACATAACTTTTCCACCATAAAAACATATCCGATAGAGATTACCACCTCCTTGAGCGATGATGAGGTCTCCTCAAATAATACATTATTCACAAGTGTAACCGTTAAAGGAAACCCCTTGCCCAGCCTAGGTGCCGATAGGTTTATCTCAGCACCAACAATCCTTGATGCAGGTGCTGGTTATGCTTCTTATTTATGGAGTACAGGTGCTACAACTCAAACGATTACTGTTAGTACAAGCGGTACGTATTCCGTTACGGTTACAGACGCCAATAGTTGTAATGGCTTCGATGAGGTTGTTTTAACCTGGCAAGAGGTATCTGACATAAGGGTTACAGCGCTTCTATCCCCATCAACCAACTGCTATAAAGCCCAAGGATATCCAGTTACTGCAACGCTAACCAACTCTGGGACAAGAACGTTTGCACCATCCGATAATATTACTGTTTGGTATCAGATCGACTCCAATACCCCTGTTGAAGAAACGCGGAACATCGGTTCTAACTTCGCCAATGGCCAAACCCTAAACTACACCTTTACCCAAAAGGCTATTTTAAACCCTGGGGCTGTTTCGATGGTGCTTAAAACAATTATTGGAGGTGTTAGCGGAGTTCCATCTGCAACCTACCCGATAACCATAAATGCCAACCCAACGGTTGACATAACAGGTTCAGATACAATTAGACGCTCAGATGCCTTCGTACTTACCTCAACGAGTTCAGGTGGGGTAACCTACCTATGGAATACAGGCAACACCAACTCATTCATTTCATTAGCGGCTAGGGCTTACGGTAAATACTTGTTAACGGTTACCAATACGTTAACCGGATGTACTGCGAAGGATTCAGTAGTTGTTGATGCACCGGTAAGCGTTGAGACTATTCCTGGTTCAAACGCAAAGGTTACATTCTTTCCGAACCCTGTTAACGATGAGCTAACCATAACAATTGAGACCGATAAAATAGAGGCATTCTCAATCGACCTAGTTAACTCTGCTGGTCAAATTGTAAAAAATCTAACAACCGATAAAACCCTTTTATTTAGCGATAAAATAAACGTTAAAGGATATACACCGGGTTTATACTTCATTAAGGTTAGCAACGATAAAGGTACAGCTGTTTTTAAGGTAATCGTTCAGCGATAAAATACTCTGCTTATCGAATAAACCGAGGGGTTGCTTAGCAAGTAACCCCTCGGTTATTTTAGTTGAATCGCTACAAGAATCCTTAACCCTAAATAAACCCTCTTTTTCTCATATGAGGTGCTGACAATAATCATTGATAATTACCCTGATCCGCTATACTTTCGAAACCGAATTTAACCATGAATTATCTTTAAACAAAATACTTATAAACATGCATAAAATAGAGAAACACCCAATTCTCGATGTTCCAAAAAGGAATATCGTTTCTTTCAAATTCGATGGGAAAGAGATTAAAGGGGAAGAAGGGTTTACAATTGCAGCAGCCCTTCATCAGGCTGGTTACCCTGTGCATAGCCACAGTATCGAAAACCGTGAGCGAAGCCTTGAGTGCGGTATTGGTAAGTGCGGTGCTTGCGAAATGCTAGTTGACGGTCAAATAAAGCGTATTTGTATCACCAACGTTGATGGGGTTAAAGAAGTGCGCGAGATACCTCAGGAGCATACCCCTAGCGTAAAAACTCCCAACAAGAATCAATCGACCAAAATCTACAAAACCTCAGTTGCCATTATCGGTGCGGGTCCAGCAGGACTCGCTGCGAGGGAGATATTGCTTCAACATGGGATTGAAAATATCGTAGTTGACAACAACTCAACAATCGGGGGTCAGTTCAATATGCAAACACACCAATTTTTCTTTTTCGAAAAAGAGAAAAAGTTCGGTGGTATGCGTGGTTTCGATATCGCAAAGACTCTAGCAGGGGACAATCATGAAGGGATTTTCCTCGACAGTACAGTTTGGGATATTCTAGAAGGGAAACGCATTGCCATAAAGAATATCAAGACTGATGAAATCTATTACATAGAAGCCGATCATCTGGTAATTGCAACAGGTGCTGTTCCTTTCATGCCAACCTTCGAGAATGATGATCTCCCAGGTGTTTACACCGCTGCTGTAGTTCAAAAGATGATGAACCAAGAGTTCACGCTACTTGGCAAAAACGTGCTAACCGTTGGCGCAGGGAATATTGGTTACCTTACGAGTTACCAGCTAATGCAAGCAGGTGCTAATGTTAAGGCTATTATAGAGGCAATGCCACGCGAAGGAGGTTTCCCTGTTCAAGCCAATAGGGTTCGCCGCTTGGGAATTCCCGTTATGCTTAGCAAAATCTTAATTAAAGCCCTACCCAACGAAACCCGCACAGGCGTTGTCGGTGCGATTATAGCCGATTGTAAAGATTTTAAGCCAATCCCCGGTACTGAGCAGATCGTAGAGGATATCGATGCAATCAATATCTGTACAGGTTTAGTTCCCGATGATCAGCTTTTAATAAAGGGTAACGAGATATTCGGCCGTAACTGCTACGGTGCTGGCGATGCCATCCGTATAGGCGAAGGTACAAGTGCAGTTGTTAGAGGGAAACAGGTTGCCTATGAAATTCTTCAGGAGATGGGTGAACGTTTCAGCTACGAAACCTACTTATCAATAAGCAAGGAGTATATCGATAGCCAACAACATCCGACTAGAGTTATTGAAAATCCATATAAGCCTAGCGATGAGCGCAAAACGAAGAAACCATTCGTTCAGATCGACTGTCTTTTTGGTTTCGCATGTAATCCATGTGAATTTGCTTGTCCGCATGGTGCAATCACTAAAACATCAACCAGCACTGTTCCTCAAATCGATTTTGAGAAGTGCATTGGTTGCATGGATTGCGTCTATCAATGTCCTGGTTTAGCCATCTTCGGGTATCATTACGCTAAGGATTGGTTGTTCTTACCCATAGAGTATGAAGCCACTGAAGGATCTGAGGTATTCCTAGTGGACAATAATGGGAAGAAAATTGGTGAAGGGGTGATTGAGAAAATACTTCGCAAACCCAATAAGACAAATATAGCCCGTGTTAAATCGCTCACCATTCATGGCGATGAGTTAATTAATGTTCGAGGTTTTGTTGTTAAAGCAAATTATCCGGGGCCAGTTAGGTTAACCAAAACAACCTATAAGCCCGAGGAAAAAACCTACGTTTGCCATTGCGATGATGTAAGCATGGATGAAATCCTCGAAACGATTGGCGATCGTAAATTTATCTCAGCCGATGAGATTAAGCATACAACCCGCCTAGGAATGGGTGCTTGCCGTGGAAAGCGTTGTATTAAACGTCTGAAGACAGCATTAATCCCTAAAGGTATTCAGATTGTTGGCGATGCCACCCCTCGTGGACCTTTGAGCAATCAGGTGAACATGGGAGAGCTCTACCCTAAGGATGTAGCCCCAACCTATATCACCGGAATAAATGGCAAGAAAGCAGAAGTGGTTAAGGTTAAAAGTCTTATTGCAGGTGGAGGTATTGGAGGTAGCGCCCTTTTCATGTATATGGCAGAGGCAGGCATGAAGCCTATTCTTCTGAACTACGGACGTGGTGCTTCATGGCGTAATATTGCAGGAGGGCGCACAGCATTCTCTTTACCTGAGATTGCTGAAATTGCTTCGAAGAGCCACGAGATTTTTAAGGCGATAAACAAGATTAGCAATATCGATTATCGTCCAATCAACTACGTTAGCTTTGCTCACGACGATGCCACATATAAAGCCCTCGAAGCATCGATGGCATGGAGCAACGCTCGTATGGTTGATCCTAAGGATTATCAAAAGGAGATATCGCCCTACTTCAATCCAAACCTTAAAACATACCAATCGGCACTTATTACAAAGGATTGCTGGCAGGCAACACCTGGTAAAACCGTAGATCTGCTTCGTAATATCGGTATCAGTAAAGGTGGAGTAGTTAAGGAGGACTGCGAGCTGATTAGCGTACATAAGGATGGTAATAAGTATGTTGTTTTAGTTCGCGATCACGACAAGAATTACGTTGAGTACCAAGCCGATGAATTTGTTAATGCCCTCGGCCCAACAGGTGGTACTTTTGCTCGTATGCTTGGTCATGAACTGGGAATTTATCCTGTAAAGCATCAGGCGTTTATTACCCGCCGCTTACCCTGGATGGGTGTTAATGGCGATCCACTTGGAATGCTTATCGACCGCCGGAAGTACAAAGGATTTGCTGCGGTTTACGGACAGCAACTCGCCGAAACGGGTCAAATTATTGGCTGCGCATCACCAGCAACCGATCCTCAGGAGGCAGATAAGAACCTAAAATACAACTCGGAGGAGTTTATTGAGATTGCCTCTGAAGTATTCTCTAACTGGATTCCTGAGTTAAGCTCTGTAGGTTTTCAGGCCGTTTGGGCAGGTTACTACGTTGAGCCTAGAATGTTTATCGACCCAAAACATGGCTTATTCCTCGGCTTACGCGGACAAGGGTTCATGTTAGGTATGGAGCTTGCAAGAATGTACGTTAATGCTTTAACTGGCAAATCAGTTCCTGATTACTTCAAGCAGTTAAGCATCGAAGGTGATGGATTACCTGAGAAGGCGTTTAAATAAACTATTATATTATTAGAACAAAAAGCCCTGAAAACAATTGATTTTCAGGGTTTTTTATTTATTATAATAAAATTTATTGTAGTAGTAGTTTTTTATTATACTATAATACATTACATTTGTATATTCAATTATTGGAATATGGTAAATAATATTGAAGTATTACTTGAGATTGGTTTTAACAGGCTCGAAGCCGAAGTTTATATTCATATGCTAACTCATAAACCATCTACAGCGTATAAGATTGGGAATCAGATCAATAAACCAACTGCAAACGTTTATAAGGCAATTGAATCATTGGCAAAAAAAGGAGCCGTTTTAATAGAGGACAATAAAAATAAACTTTGCAAGGCTGTAAATCCAAATGAATTTCTTAATTCCTATCAGAATTCAATTATTGAAAAAACAAACTCGGCAAAGGATATATTAAATAGTTTAGAGAATGAGCATGTCGATGAGAAGAGTTATTCAATCGACTCTGTTCCTCTGGTATTTGAAAGATTTAAATCCATGATGAACCGTTGCAAATCAATTGCCATAGTTGACGCATTCCCAAAAACAATAGTTGAGGTTACTGACTGCATCGAAGAAGCTATTAATAGAGGGGTTGATGTATATATTGAAGTTTATCAACCCATTGAGATAAAAGGTGCCGATACCATTTGTGCTACGATTGGTGAGCAAACTCTTGAGCACTGGAATAGCCAACAGCTAAATTTAATAATTGACGGTGAAGAACACCTAATAGCGTTATTGGATAATGATTTAAAAAAGGTAAAACAAGCCGTTTGGAGCAATAACACTTACATATCTTGTATTTTACACGGAGGAATGCTGAGAGAGCATACTATTCTAAGAATTATGGCTGAGGTTGATAACCCAAATTTTGAAAAGGTAACCAAACAAATTCTCGAAAAACAAAAATTCTTCTATAATACAAATGTGCCAGGTTTTAATAAACTTTTTAAAACATAAAATTATGAACGCATTCATTAATTACATAAGGAAAAACTCCTTGTTAACTATAGTATTTATTGTCCTTATCGGTTTTTTTATTTTTGAAGCAAGTTTATTTACTGCAAAGCCGATTATAAGTTTACTTGAAGTAAAGCTAGGATTAAACTTCTACACAAAGAACGTTATTATTAAGCTATTCATGCTGATATACTCGGTTCTAGCAATTCTACTTGTAAACAATGGGAGTATTAAAGGTTATGGGTTTAACCTGTCAACGATAAAAATTGGTTACCTAAAATTCTCCTTTAAGGTTATTGGAATCACTTTAGCTTCATTTCTTTTTGGAGCAATCCTTTTTATGGGGATATTAAATAGAGTTTTCCCTACAGGCAATTCAACGGGCTTTCCTGAGCAAAATTCCATTATTCAAATGGTTCTAACCATTTGGATATGGTCAAGCATATGTGAAGAAGTATTTGTTCGGGGTTTGATTCAGGGATTCATTCAGCATCTTCAAAATATCCGGATTTTTAGGTTAAGTTTGCCTGTTATTATATCTGGATTCTTTTTTGGGGCAATGCATCTATCACTAATATCAATGGGAATGGGCGCATGGTATGTTACCTTTATTGTATTCAACACAACGGTAATTGGACTAGTTGCTGCATATTACAGAGAAAAAACCAATAGCATAATCCCAGCATTCTGGGTTCATCTTTTAGCTAACTTTGTAGGTTCTATTCCATTAATAATTAAAATACTACTAACTTAACCATCAAAACCAATGAAAAAGAAAAATGTATTCGTAGCTGTATTTATGCCAGTTGTATTAACATTAAGCATGCTCCTAGTTTTCTCTGAAAAGATTGCATCAAAACCCTCAAGTGCTGGCTTTTGGTTTATTTTTGTTTTCGGAGCGTCAATTGGTATTGCTTTGACGAGAATAATTCAAATGTATAAAGAGAAGAAAAGCGTGTAGTCATAAGAAGATAGACGCTTTCTTAAAAGATAAGAAAATTTCACGCTAAGCCCGCAAAGGAGAAACGCTAAGATCGCAAATTATAGATATACAAACCATCGACTTTGTAGTCTTTGCAAAAAACTTAGCGATCTTTGCGTGAAATTTTCTATTATTTATGTAATCAGCCTACTCATACCTAATCGCATCAACAGGATTCATCCTAGCGGCTTTTATACTTTGGTAACTAACAGTAATGAGAGCGACAAGCATAGCAATAATACCAGCTCCAACAAAAACCCACCAGCTAATTGTAGTTTGATAAGCAAAGTTCTGTAACCATCTATTCATCACATAATATGCAAGAGGCGATGCTAAACAAAAGGAGATTAATACCCATGCAATAAGATCCTTATTTAGAAGAAATATAATGTCTATTGTATTCGCCCCATTAACCTTTCGGATTCCAATCTCTTTAATTCTGAATCGAATAAAAAACGCCATCATTACGGCAAGTCCTAATGCTGAGATCAAAAGACTTAACAACGAAAAATAGTTTAGAAATCGTTTCGAGTTAAACTCATTAAAGTAGATATTCCTGTATGTTTCTGGCAGAGGCTCATAGCGTAGGGGATAATCGGGGTTTATTTTTAGCCAGATTTCCCTTATTGCTGCTAAAGCCTCTTTAGTATAGGATGTATCATATCGAATTAAAAAGTTCGAAATAAATAGGCGTCTCTGGAGAATTAGCAATGGACGCTCCTTCTCAAACATCGATGTATACTTATAATCATCAACAACGCCGACAATTCTACCCCCAGGAATTATATTGAGCATTGGGTGGCTAGATAGCACAACCTGTTTACCAATAGCGTCTTCTGGAGATTTAATATCTAGTTCAGCTAATGCCGATCTATTGATCAAAAAGTAGTCGCTAAACTCGGCTGGGGGTTGAAAATCAGCTGGGGGTTTAATACCCTTTTGGGCAAGCAATACGGTATTAATATTCTTCATCTCCCATTCAAAGCTATATGGGTATCTTGGCAGCATAGTACCTGATAAAACATTTAAATTAAAGAAGTTAAAGAAATTTTCTTCAACGCAAAATATATCAATTGGATTTTTATGCTTTACGCCCTCGAATTCAATGATCGTTTTATCGAGGATTGCGCCAGCTGGAGGTTCCATGGCAGCAGTAACAGCAATAATTTTGGGGTTACGAAGTAATTCCTCTTTAAACTTATCAAAGTTCTTAATGACTTTTTCAGGCTGATTGGGTAAAACAATGATGCCATCGGTTTTACCTCCAAGTTGGGTAGATAGCACATAATCCATTTGTTTAGAAATGCCTATTGTCATCACGATTACAAAGATGGATATCGTAACCTGAGCGATAATGAACCCTCGCAACGCCAAAGACTTCCTCTTAGGCATGTAAGCGTCTTCAGCATTCCTATTTCTACTAAAAAAGTCCTTTATAAAATATCTGATTATTGGAAGAACCATAACAAGGACTAAAACTACTATAAACACAATAGAAATTAAGGTCAATTGTGAGATTGAAAGGATTGAAAAAGCATCAACATCAATCAGCTTAATCAAGTAAAATACAAACCAAAAACCAAATAAGATAATAAATGTGCTTAATATGAGGCATTGAACAATTTCCTCAAGAATTAGCACACCAATTGTTGCTCCGTGGGTTCTCTTTAAAATATAGTAATCGCGATTCTTTAAAAATAATACTCTACTACTATTGGATAGATTGATTAGGGCGATTATCAGAATCAGTAAAACCGCCGAGATTAATATGATTAACGACTGATAGCTCCCATTACGTTCCATTTCTCGAGCCTTATTGCTATGAAGGTGAATATTGCCAATTGGCTGAAGTCTAACCTTTGGATAACTTGTAGTATCATCTTTTGACCTCTTAAATGAAACCTCAATTTTCGCTGGTAAAGTTTTTATTTCATCGGGTGTTTGAAGAAGAAAGTATGTATAAAAAAAGAAATTGTAATCCTTTGGGATCGGCATTAACAATTCCGCTTTAAAGTGAGTATTACTAGGGAAATCATGCATAATACCAGTGATTGTATATTCTTTCTCAGTATCGGTTTCCCTTGTTTCTACCTTAATGATTTTACCTATAATGTTTTCGGAATCAAAGTATCTTTTTGCAAAACCCTCCGAGACAACAACACTATTTTGATTTGGAAATGGATTAAGCCGACCACCAGCTTTTATTGGATAGCTGAATGTTTGAAAAAATAGGCTATCAACAAAATAAGCTCTGTTTAGGTTAAATATTTTATTATCAAATGAAAAAGCGGCCTGCCGAATGCTGCCAATTATAGTTATAGATTCTATGCCAGCAATTTCTTTTGATAAGCTACGCCAATCGCCATACATACGGGCATCGGGTAACCCTTCCTTTGGGTCAATTGTCAAACGGGCAATGCGATCGGCCTTTGAATGAAATTTATCGAAGCTAAACTCAAACTTAGTATATGCAAAAAGAAGAACAAGACAAGCAAATGCTATACTAAGGCATATTATGCTGACTATTTTCATTCCAATGTTTCTTTTAAATCGGCGAATGATTATATCGGGACGTATCATATAGGTTATAGGTTAGGTGTTGTCTGATGTCTGATATCTATTGTCTGTTGTCTTTTTAAACTACCACTCTCCCATCGTACAGATTTATCAGCCTATGCGCATAAGCCGCATCGCGCTGAGAGTGTGTAACCATTACTATGGTTGTTCCAGATTGATTTACCTCAGTTAATAGCTTCATAACCTCAATACCATTATTTGAATCGAGGTTTCCCGTTGGTTCATCCGCAAGAATAAGCATTGGATTAGCAACAGTTGCTCTTGCAGTAGCCACTCTTTGTTGCTGTCCTCCTGAAAGTTGATTAGGGAAATGCTTCTCCCGATGACCTAAATTCATACGGTCAAGAATATCTCTAATTAACCGCTTTCGTTCAGCATAAGAATATTTGAGATAAGCCAAAGGAAGCTCTACATTCTCAGCAACAGTAAGATCTTGAACTAAATTAAAATTCTGAAATACAAATCCAACCTTACCCTTTCTTATTGCAGTCCTTTCCTGTTCATTTTTATTTGATACATCAATGCCATTGAATTGATATACTCCTTTCGTAATCCCATCAAGCATTCCA
The DNA here is from genome assembly GCA_003818205.1 of Bacteroidales bacterium. Classification (GTDB taxonomy): domain Bacteria; phylum Bacteroidota; class Bacteroidia; order Bacteroidales; family Tenuifilaceae; genus UBA8529. The sequence continues at coordinate 19,467 of RPRQ01000030.1, read as the reverse complement.
ATGATATTCAACAGAGTGGATTTTCCACAACCCGATGGTCCCATTACTGCAACAAATTCCCCTTGCTGGATTTGGATGTTAACATCGATTAATGCAGATGTTTCCACCTCATCCGTTCTAAATATTTTTGTAAGGTTTTCGGTTTTTATCATTTTAAAGCTTCATATAGTTTGTCATGAAAAGAAATGATAATAATTTCTACTTTTTTTCCTTTGGAATAGAATGAAATATTTTACTCACTATTTTCCATCCATCCTCAAATTTCAACAAAGACAGATAATCAATAGAATACAACTCATTCCCCTCAAAGAACTCAATTTTAGCAACAGCCGCTGTTCCAGAGACATCAATAAACAAGAATTTTATAGTCGTAAATTCATTTTGGAAAGAGTATTTTAAACCCTTCTTTTTCCCATTTTTTGCATTCTCTATCCAACTATAAATTGGATATGACCACATTACATTTCCATTTCCCACTCCCAATAGAATAAACCCTGGATGAAAACCCTTATTTACAGCTTCGGTATCAGCATTATTACATAATCCATCAACATAAGCGCTTTGAATTACATTTTTTATAAGCTCTTTTTGATCTTCATCTTGTGCCAATAATATGTTGAATGATGAAATCAAAAACACGGATAGTAAGATTAATCTTTTCATAATTATTTAAATTTTAGTTGGATTTACTAGTATTTATGGCTGAAATCATACCAAATCACACAACGTCCTTATTTACTGGTACATAATTTTTTTATCTTACAATAAGATGCGCCTAGCTGTAAAATTCTTAGGCTATCATCGTCTAATTTTTGGACGATTTTGGTGCTTAAAACAATGTTAGCATTAACTTAGCATTACAATTTTAACAGGTATGATAAAAGGTAAAATATTAGTTGTTGATGACAACCCTAATGTTTGCAGTGCAATTGAAATGCTTCTTCAGGAAGAATTTGAAAAAATAGATATAATACATTCACCTAAAAATCTGTTGAATAGGATTGAAAAAGAAGAGTTTGACACAATCCTACTCGATATGAACTTTACCTCGGGTCAGAAAAATGGAAACGAGGGGCTTTTCTGGCTAAGTAAAATCATCGAAACCAATCCATCGATATCAGTAATTATGGTAACAGCCTATGGCGATGTTGAACTTGCAGTAAAGGCGCTTAAACTTGGTGCTATCGATTTTGTTCTAAAACCTTGGGAGAATGAAAAGTTGGTAGCAACAGTTCTATCAGCTGTTAAACTTAGCAAATCAAAGAAAGAGATTACTAGCTTAAAAGACACTGAACGAATACTACGTAATGAGCTGAAGAAAGAACCCTGTCTATTCATTGGGAAATCACCTGAATTCTTGAAAGTGATGAACCTAATTCGCAAGGTGGCTGCTACCGATGCGAATGTTTTAATTACCGGCGAGAATGGAACAGGAAAGGAGCTAATTGCTCGTGAACTCCATCGTTTATCGCATCGATACAACCAGCTAATGGTAACTGTTGATATGGGCGCGGTAAGCGAGACCCTTTTTGAGAGTGAACTATTTGGGCATACCAAAGGAGCATTCACTGATGCTCGCGACGATAGATCAGGGAAATTTGAGGCGGCAAATAATGGAACCCTGTTTCTTGATGAAATAGGTAATCTGCCTTTACCCTTACAATCAAAACTGTTAGTAGCAATTCAGAATAGAGCCGTTACCCGATTAGGCTCAAATAAATCAATACCCATAGATATCCGTTTAATTTCCGCAACGAACAGAAATCTTAATTCGATGATAATCGATGGGCAATTTCGGGAAGATCTTTTTTTTAGGATTAATACGATTCATATAGAGATCCCCCCTTTACGACAAAGAATAGAAGATATTCCAGACCTAGCAGGGTTTTTCATTAAAAAGTACTCCTCCAAATACGGGAAAGAAGGGTTATCATTGACCCCCAATACAATTGACAAGTTAATTACCTACCAATGGCCGGGAAACGTCAGAGAACTTCAGCACACAATCGAAAAAGCGGTTATTCTTTGCGATGGGAAATCGTTAACTCCAAATGATTTCTTACTAAAACCAATATCATCGGAAACACTATATTCTATCCCCGAAACATTTGAAGAGATGGAGAAAGTTATGATAATAAAAGCTATTGATAAGAATAGGGGAAACCTAACTGCTGCTGCTGAACAGCTGGGTATTGCAAGGCAAACCTTTTATAATAAGTTGAAAAAATATAACATATCATAATCTATGGTATTAAGAAGCACATATTTAAATATACTGTTTTGGGTAGCATTAATCGTGTTGAACAGCCTTTTGCTTTCGTGGTTAATTGTAAATCACTTCACTATTGATCTAATATTAATTTCTCTAATTCTACTGATCATTATAACCTATTTCTTTATTCGATTTCTAAACAGAATCAATCGAAGGCTCACTTTCTTCTTTCAATCCCTAAATAGCGATGATAGTTCATTTAGAATTTCGGAAGAACCAAATGACAAAATTGAGAAAGAGCTATTTGAATCGCTTAATCAGATCAGCAGAAAAATTGAGGGGATTAGAATTAAAGCCCAAGAACAGGAGCTACAATTTCAGGCCGTTGTAGAGCAATCTAACTCTGGATTACTTGCCTTCGATGAGCAAGGTATTATCCACATTACGAATTCAGCCGCAAGTCAACTATTGCAATGCGAGGTTCTTACGCATATAAAACAGCTGAAAAGGGTAAACGAAACGCTTTATTCAATCATATTAAACATCAAGCAGAATGAAACAAAAACAGTCAGCATTTTAGAGAATAAGAATCAAAGAGTACTTTCAATAAAGGCTTCAAGTTTTAAACTTAGAAATAACCTGTTGATTTTACTCTCGATTACAGATATCAAACCTGAACTTGATGCAAGAGAAACAGATTCATGGATAAAGCTAACCAGAGTTCTCACTCATGAGATTATGAATGGTATTGCGCCTGTTACTTCAATCGCAAAAACGGTGACCTCGTACTTCGAAAAGGATGGCGAAATAGTTAAACCAAATAGTATTAATGAGCAACTTATTCTGAAAGCGATTAAAGGATTAAACATCGTTCATCAGCAAAGTATTGGGTTAATGAATTTTGTTGAGCACTTCAGGAAATTCTCGAAGATACCTCAACCGGCACTTAAAGAAATTCTAATCCATGAATTTATTGAAAGAATAGGTCTTGCAAGTCAAGATATCATTCAAAAAGCAAATGCCACCTTTTTGGTTGAAATTATCGGTGAAAAAATGACGTTGATGGCAGACGAAAACTTACTGGCACAGGTCATGACCATTCTTGTTTCAAACGCAGCAGATGCTGTATCTGATAAGCCGAATGGAACAATACAAATTAAAGTTCATCCAACTGAATCAGGTAAGGTTTGCATTGAAATTGAAGATAATGGAATAGGAATCTCTCCTGAAATCCTAGATGAAATTTTCACTCCATTCTTTTCTACAAAACCCAACGGAACAGGAATTGGGTTAAGTATTGCCCGACAAATTATTCATATGCATGGCGGGCGTTTTGAGGTCCATTCAATTCTCAATAAAGGTTCTTCATTTCGAATATTGCTTTAAACCCCAGCCAAAATATCTTCTCGAAAGAATTACTTTTATCACAGAAATCAGACTCTATAGTAGTTTTGTGTATTTTTGCATCATTATAAATAGCAATAGTTCAGTATGTTTTTCTAACACTTTGATTATCAGTACATGCTTCGACTACGCCTGCCTACTGGTAGGCAGACTCAGCATGACATAAGTGACTTATAATTAGCATTTTGTTATTTCGAGAGGAGTCGAGAAATAAAAATATAACGAAATATTGAAATAGCACATAATCATCTAATAGAATAATTCAATGTCAAAAACTCGAAGAAAATCAGACACCTGTCTCAATTGCAATTTATCACTACGGTCCGAAGATAATTTCTGCCCAAACTGTGGTCAGGAAAATAATATTCATAAAATACCTGTTCACCACCTCGCTGTTGAGGTATTTGAAGACTTTTTTCACTTCGATACTAAATTGTGGAACACGTTAAAAGCCTCCTTTACCCGACCGGGTAAAATCACTCTAGATTACCTTAATGGTAAACGGGCAAGTTATATACCACCTGTTAAATTCTATGTTTTTGTCAGTTTTATCTTCTTCTTATTGCTTGGTAAATTGAGCGACAACGCAATTGATGCCGATAGAAAATCGATAGTAAACATCAATGAATCAGAGGATATAACCCTCAATGAGCTGCAAGGGAATAAAAAGATATATCACAGCAATGACTCAAACGATATTCGACTAATAGAGTTTGAGTACACATCGAAGGATTCGTTAAAAAATGAGTTGAAGAAATTAAAAGAATCACCCGATTCCGTGTTAATGAAATTGCTTGAGGAAGAGGATATCGATACCTCCATTGTGACCCGAAAAAAGCTTCGCGATGCGCTTGCCCTGATTCCTACAAATGCACCTGCACTCGATTCGGTTAAACCCAAATATAGCGTTTACGGAAAGGTTGAATTCACAACTAAAGAGGAGTACGAACTATTCAAACAGAATATCCATAACTATTCCGACGAACAGGTCGATTCTCTGCTAAAATCGAAAAACGAGAACCCAAATTGGTTCAACAGACAGATGGTAAAGAAAATGTGCAAGTACGATTTCAAAAACAAGGATGATATAAAGGATATAACCCACGCAATAATCAAAAGTATATCGTTTACCATGTTCATTATGATGCCGCTAACAGCAATACTCTTGCTACTTATCTTCTACCGTAAGAAATACTACTATGAGCATCTGATTTTCTCGATACATATCCACACCATTTTCTTCATCATTTTTAGCATTATACTAACCATTCAAATTTTTATAAGCGATCGATTTGGAGGGAAACTATGGGGTTGGGCATTTCTACTATGTTTCATATATCTCATAACGTCGTTAAGGAATAATTATAAACAATCGTGGGGGAAAACCATTGCAAAATTTCTTTTGATGTCTATTCCATACTTTTTTATCAGTTTAATCTTAACAATACTAGCTGTTGCATATGGTTTCTTAGCCTAATTTAAACTTGCTAACATATGAACTTATTAACTTGTAAACTTTTACATACATTTACTGTTAGATAATAAAAATCTATATGGAAAAAGTAACCATACACGCCGATTGGCAAAGCGGGATGATGTTTGAAACCCAACTCAACGGACATAAGCTGATAATGGATGCAGCAGAAGCAGGTGGAGGATCAAACCAAGGTCCACGCCCAAAACCGCTTATGTTAGCAGCACTTGCAGGATGCACAGGGATGGATGTTGTGTCGATCCTACAAAAAATGCGAGTAGATGTTACCAAGTTCCGTATATGGGTTGAGGCGCAGCAAACCGAAGAGCATCCAAAGCACTATACTGAGATAAAGCTAATCTATGAGTTTACAGGAAAGAATTTACCCATAGACAAACTTGAAAAAGCCGTCAGCCTCTCGGAAGAACGGTACTGTGGGGTTAATGCGGTTTACAAGAAAGCCATGAAGGTTTCCTACGAAATCAGAGTGAATGCCGTATAATTTTTCACCGCAGAGGCGCAGACCTGCCTGCCGGTAGGCAGGGAGCGCAAAGTTTTTCCTTTATATGTCATTATAAAATTTGTTTTATACTATAGCATTACCTACATTGCACCACAATTGAATCAGAAATGAACTACCAAATCAACAATAATCTTTCTAATAATGCTGCCAATAATAATTGGAAGCACAGGGAAGGTATTGTTTGATTAACAGATAAAATATAAATCAAAAAAAACCTTCCCAAGCACGGGAAGGTTTTTTTATTTTAATGCTTATACAATGATAAACCAAAACCTAAATAATAACAATAATCGTCCACCACCTCTCGGGAATGGTTTATGAACTCTTTTATACTGCCCTTCCCGAGTTTCGAGAAGGGTTTTTTATTATCCTAATCAAAACCCCTTTAGGGTTTCGAGCCCTAAAGGGGTTAAACTAAAAAAACAAAAAAATGGAAACAAAAGAATTGCTTTACAAAAGCAAGCTGAGTCAACGCCAAACAGAAAAAGCCATTGAGCTAATCAAGGACTTCTTCTCAAAGAACCTAGCAGCATCATTGCGGCTCAGAAGGGTTACTGCACCGGTTATAGTCCAAGCGGGGCTAGGAATTAACGATGACTTAAATGGTATCGAAAAGCCCGTTTCATTCTCAGCAAAATCGTTGAATGGTGAAAGGGTTGAGATTGTACAATCACTCGCCAAATGGAAACGACTCACCCTTCATACCCTCAAGATTGAGACAGGAACGGGTATCTACACCGATATGAATGCCCTCCGTCCCGATGAGATTACCGATGCAACCCACTCAATATACGTTGACCAGTGGGATTGGGAAAAACGCTTGCAGCCAGAACAACGAAATGTTGAAACGCTTAGGGATACTGTTCGAAAAATATATCAGGAGATAAGGAAAACAGAGTATATGATTTCAGAAGAATTTCATGGAATTGAGCCTATTCTCCCAGAAGATATTAAGTTTTTTCACTCCGAGGATCTAGCGCTGCTCTACCCTACCCTTGCACCGAAGCAACGGGAGAAGGAGATTTGTAAAAAATACGGGGCTGTTTTCATCGAAGGTATTGGGTATCCCTTGGTCGATGGCAAGCCACACGATGGTCGCGCCCCCGATTACGACGATTGGTCAACCCTAAGGGTTGATGGAAAACGAGGATTAAATGGCGACATTATGGTATGGAACCCAATACTCAACGATGCCTTCGAACTCTCGTCCATGGGAATTAGAGTAAACCCAAAATCGATGATTACGCAGTTAGACATGCTGGATTGCAGCCAAAGGAAAGAACTATGGTTTCATCAGCAACTGATTAATGGCGTTTTTCCTGATAGTATTGGAGGTGGAATTGGTCAATCGAGGCTTTGCATGCTATTGCTGCGTAAGGCGCATATCGGTGAAGTGCAAGCCGCTGTTTGGCCAAAAGAGATGATCGATGATTGTAAAACAAAGGGAATAAGTCTCTTCTAGATTGATAGTTGAAGCTAGTGTAATGTTAAGTATTTATTATTACGTTTTTATTATAACCGACGGGTTAACCCGTCGGTTATAGCTCTGAATACTATTACGTCATAGTATGATTAACATAACACCAGTATGTTTATCCCTTAGTGTAGATGGAATGCTGGAATACCACTGGCTCATCCTCCAACATTCCATTATTCCCTACTATTAGTTTTTATTATATATAAAACACATCTGTTATCGAACTCACGTTACTTAATGCTAAAATACAGCACTAGATCGTTTAACGTTTCCGTTAGCTTTGTGAGCTCCGAAGCATTATTTGCCAACACTCTTGCCGATTCGCTATTTTGCATGGTTACCTCGTTTAGCGATTGAATAGCATTGTTAACCTGCTCGGCTCCACTTCTCTGCTCAAAACTTGATGCTGATATTTCCTGAACAAGCATGGATGTTTTCTCAATTTCAGGTATAATTTTGGCAAGCTCTTCTCCTGACTGAGTTGAAATCTGCACTCCGCTCCGGGTTAACGCCATAATCTCATTAGCAGCAATCTGCGAACGCTCTGCCAATTTCTTTACTTCAGCGGCAACAACGGCAAAACCTCTACCATAAACACCAGCACGAGCCGCCTCCACAGCGGCGTTCAGGGATAGAATATTTGTTTGTCTCGAAATTTCCTCAATAATAGAAATCTTCCGAGTTATTAGAATCATAAATTCAGCCGTTTTCTTGGAGGATTCATACCCCCTTTTAATATCCTCTGATACTTTCAACGCAATTTGTTTCGTATTTTGGGCATTTTCGCTATTCTGATATATATTGGCCACCATCTCCTCAATCGATGATGATATTTCCTCCGATGAAGCAGCCTGATTCGCAGTTCCGCTCGACACCTGATTGGATAGCACTGACAGCTGGGTGCTTACCTTGCTAATCTCATCGGAACCCTGAATAATTTCGCTGATGATCTCTTTCAACTTCTCAGCCATATTCCTCAAAGAGGCTGATAGCTCTCCTATCTCGTCGTTGCTTTTAATTTCGATGCTAGTATCAAGGTTTCCCTGCGCAACCTCCTTAGCAAATAGCACGCTCGCTTGAATTGGCTCAATAATTCGAGATGCAATAATCCAAACTATCACATACATTAGGATAAGCCCAACTACTCCGAAAGTCATGCTCTTATAAAATATTTGATTGGCATCCTTCATGATTACATCAACAGGAACCTCAATACCTAAAGTCCATGTATCAGGAATATTTCCGATAGCAATAGGCACCATACCAACAAAAAAGCGACGACCATCAGCCGGGTTGATGTACTCAAATGTGCTGTACTCCCGCTTTTGCGTGGCTTCTATGCTCTTAACAAAGTTGGTCGAATCGCCCTTAAAGCCTGCCAGAAAGCGTTTACCTATCTGCGTTGCATCCTTATGCGCAACTATAGTGCGATTTTTTGATAACAGGTATGATACCGTACCTTCAAACGGCTTGATCTCGGAAATAATATTTTTCATATTATCGAGCCGAATATCAATTCCAACGATCCCAATAAACTGCCCATTCTTTTGAATAGGCGCGACTAAGGATGTCATTAGAATATTGGCTAATTCAGGTGTAGTGATATCGTAGTAAGGTTCATACATTTCCTGAACGTTCTGCTTTCTTGAACGATAGTATGGCAGGTGCTCCATATTAAGATTATGCATATCAACCTTTTGCCTAACAATATCAATCCTATTATCCTTTCTAACGTAAACATTACGGTAACGACCATTTTTTAGGCTATACGAAGGATCGAATGCTCTAATCTCCCAAACCTGCCAAACGGCAAGAATTTGGGGAGAATTTTCGAGCCAGCTGATACAAATCTGATCGTAGTAAAAATCGAGCGAAGCCCTTGGCAGCATTTCATATCGATTATAAACGTTCCGATTGCTAACGACAACTTCCTGAAGCTTATTCAAATCGTGCTGAATCAGGTTCTTGTACTCAAAGGAAGTCAACCTAATCGCCTCCTTCGAATTATAGTAAGCATTTTTCCGGAGATTGATGCTCACATAGCCCAATGCAAAAGCGTAAATAATGGTAAACGAGGTGAGAATAAAAACCAACAGTTTGGCTTTTAGCTTCAGCTTAAACAATTGAGTTAATTTCATATTTTCCATATAAGGTTATTCTAATAAACCCTAGTAAATAAGATGAGAAATTTACCTAAATATTATGGGATATACAACTTTTCTATATGAAGGTTCTATAATTTAGTTATAACTGAATTCCTTTGCTAAGGAATTTCATACATTTTAAAATATGCTATCGCCCTACAATATCTTATCTTTGAGAAAAATATCCGAGTATGTCAAGGTTTAAACTTGTTCTGGAGTACGATGGTTCGAAGTTCAAGGGTTGGCAGTTTCAAAAAGATCTACCAACGGTGATGGGTAAACTGATGGATGCGTGCAAGGAGGTTTTTAGTGCCGATAACTTTGAACTTTATGGTTCAGGTAGAACCGATACAGGGGTTCACGCTTTATATCAGGTTGCTCACTTAGATATAAAAACGGTGATGCCCCCTCATATCATTAAGATTAAGTTAAACGATGTACTACCCGCTGCAATAAATATACTTCATGTAGAAAAAGTTAGCTCAAATTTTCATGCCCGTCATGATGCAATAGCCCGAAGCTACGTTTACCATATATCCAAACGCCGTACCGCTTTTGGAAAGGATAATGTATGGTGGATAAAGGATAAGTTAGATGTTAAGGCTATGGCCGATGTAACCCCAATCTTCTTAGGGTTAAAGGATTATAAATCATTCGGCATTAAGGATAAGGATGGCGATTCGACGCTCGTTGAGCTGATTTCAATAAAAATATTTGAAATCGATAATTCAATCCTAATACACATCGTCGGCTCACATTTTCTATGGCGTATGGTTCGCCGAATAGTTGGAGTACTTGTGGAGGTTGGGCGTGGTAGAATGACCGACAAGGACATACAACGCTTCTTTGGGGAGAAATCTGAGATACCATCACAGTTTACAGCACCGCCGTCAGGATTATACCTTGAGCGGGTTTACTACAAAGGGGAGCAAATCGACGATGAACCTCAATGGTTGGTAAATATATATTGAGTAGTTCGGATCATTGTTCCTGAATACCCTTTTTAATAATTCATACCACTTATTTTCAAGCGATTAATTTGATTACATCCATCAAAAAGCTAACTTGTAATATGAATCAATACCATTGGTATGGAATCAAAATACTACATAAAAACGGAGAACAATACCGTTGAATGCCAGCTGTGCCCACATTTTTGTATAATCAGAAAAGGTAGGCTTGGGGTTTGCAATACCCGTTTAAATACCGATGGGGTTCTACAATCGGTTCAATGGGGTGTTATTGCATCCTCATCGCTCGACCCCATTGAAAAGAAACCACTATTCCACTTCTTTCCGGGTAAAATGATCTACTCCATCGGCGGGTTTGGCTGCAACCTTAGCTGCTTATTCTGCCAGAATTTTGAGATTTCGCAATACGTACCCCAGAATATCGACAAGTTGCGAATCATAACACCCAGCGAAATTGTTCAGAAGGCAAAAATTCATCCCAACAACATCGGTATTGCCTATACCTATAATGAGCCTACCATATCGATAGAGTACATACTCGAAACGGCTGAGCTAATTAGGCATGAAGGGATGAAGAACGTTATAGTATCGAATGGTTTTATTAACCCTGAACCGCTTTCAGCTTTGCTTGAACTTATCGATGCGTTCAATATCGACCTAAAGGCATTTAGCGATGATTTTTACAAAAAGATTACCAAGGGAAGCCTTAAACCAGTATTGAATTCGCTAAAAGCGATTCGGGAAAGCGGCAAACACCTTGAGCTAGCATTCCTAGTGATACCAAATCTTAACGACGACCTCAATGAAGCAAGCCTTATGTTCAATTGGATTGCCAATGAGCTAGGTGAGCATACGGTACTGCATATCAACGGTTACCATCCAGCATATCTACTCAATAATCAGTCAACAAAAGCAATAACCCTACATACGTTGTATCAGCTAGCAAAAGAGAGGCTTCATTATGTATATATTGGAAATAATCAGTGTATTGATAATGAACTCAGTACAAAATGCCCTAAGTGCGAAAGCGTAGTGATAAAACGGAGTATTTACAATGCCTCTCCTATGGGTATCGATCAAAAGGGTTACTGCGCAGGTTGCGGCTTTGGGCCCATTGTAACCCTATAAAGTTGTTTATCAATCGCCACTGATACACCTAGGTTTTCAATTTTTGGATTTATGCAAAACTTGAAATGATTCACTGTAATTACTCAACTTTTCAATATGAATACTTATTTCGAGCTGACGTTAATAGTTAATAACAATATCCTTTAGGTTACGCTTTGGTACGTGGTGAACCTGATTCTCATCCCGCCAATACTTGATATCCTCATTAGATTGAAGCTGTTCTATAACAACCTGTTCAATAGGAACGCCCAGCGCAATAACCAAAACAATCTCAAGGTAAGTAGGCAGGTGTAATAGTACGGCGAGTTCACTCCGTTTAACCGAGTAAATCATACACCCACCAAATCCCTTCTCAACTGCTGCAAGCAGAATGGTTTGAGCTGCAATTCCCTGATCATGCACTAGGTTTTTTCCTATTTGGGTATCCTCAAGCATTACGATATATCCCGAAGGTTTTTCCCCATCGATAGGTCCATCCCAGTCTTTTATGTATCCAGCCCACGAAAGGGTTGGGAAAATTGCAGAATTTAGGATTGGTTCATTGGAGACAAAGTATTTAAGGGTTTGAAGATTTCTTCCAGAGGCAGAATTCCGGGCAAGGTCAATAAAATCTAACAGATTATCCTTGCTAATGGGAATCGACTGATCGAATCGTCGGTAACTACGATTCTTCAGAACTAATTCTTTAAGCATATTGCAATAATTATTTGTATCGTTCAACAAAAAAGCACCGATATACCTACCAGTGCTCAAATATAAAACATTAGTCTAAACTACAATCTGCTTTCTACAACTTTCCAATCAACAACATCCCAAATTGTGTTAATGTAGTCGGGTCGTCGGTTTTGATAGTCGATATAATAGGCATGCTCCCAAACATCGCAGGTGATTAGCGGTTTAAGATTTATCCTTAATGGGTTGCCTGCATTTGATTCCTGTTTTATATCTAAATGGCCATTGGAGTCAACCACAAGCCACGCCCAACCCGATCCAAAAAGGGTTGCAGCAGCTTTATTGAACTTTTCCTTGAACTCGGACAGCGAGCCAAAATCTTTTACAATCAGCTCAGCAAGCTTCCCAGCTGGTTCGAGCTGCGGTTTTGGCGAAAAGGAGTTGAAGTAAAATGTGTGATTCCAAATCTGCGCAGCATTATTGAAAATTCCACCATCCGATTGACGGATAATTGTTTCTAGGTCAGCGCTTTCGAATTTTGTACCTACAATAAGGTTATTTAGGTTATTTACATAGGCCTGATGATGCTTACCGTAGTGGAATTCGAGCGTTTGTTTCGATATTACCGGAGCCAATGCATCCAGCTCGTACGGTAACTTTGGTAATTCATGTTTCATATCTTATGTTTTTTTTAACAGATTAACAGCTTTCGCCCTGTTTTGTTTAGGGTAAAAAGGGTATTATGAAATTTTAACACCCATCACAATCACATCATCGGTTTGATTCTCCTCGCCTTTCCATTTATCGAACTCATTCCATAAAATATCTTTTTGTTTATCTAGTGGTTTAATCGATACCGATTGGATAAGATTTCGAAAGGCTGTATAACCAAATTTCTTGTTATTGGGTCCTCCGAACTGATCGGAAAATCCGTCGGAGGATAGGTATAAGCAATCGCCAGGATTAAGAACTATGTGGTGCTCGGTAAACTCAATCATCCTAAGATAGTACGAAACAGGCATCCTGTCGGGTTTTAGCTCTACAATATTACCCTGAACAATAACCTTCTCATTTGCTACAGGTGGCGTTGATGTTACTAAGAAAAGCGATAGATTTGCTCCCGCATAAACCAAATGATGATTTTGTGGATTATACAAGCAAAGCGCAATATCCATCCCATCCTGACTATCCTCGTCAAGCCCAGTTTGGCTCAAAGCCTTAATAATCAGCTCTCGTAAAGTCCAAAGCATCTTCGCAGGTGATGTGCATTCCGATCGTGAAACCAGCTCATTGAGCAACGAAACCCCAAGCATACTCATAAATCCGCCAGGAACTCCATGTCCAGTGCAATCGGCTACAGCAAAAAAAATTGTTTGATCGTTCTGAGCAACCCAGTAAAAATCGCCCCCAACCGACTCGCGAGGTTGAAAGAATAGAAAATAGTCTCCCAGCAGTTTTTGTAACTCCTTATCGGAGGGTAATAATGCCTGTTGAATCTTTCGAGCATAGTCAATGGATTCGCCAAGATCGGTAAGCATCGCCATAATTCTATCACGCTGATGAATAACTAGGTCTTTCTGTATCTGCAGTTCATCACGCTGATGGGTTAATTCTGCCTTTTGACGCTCCATATCTAGTTTTTGGAACGCAAGCAAATCGCCTTGCTTCTGCTTTTGTCTATTGTTTATGAAGAAAACGATGAAAACCGAAAGGGTTATAGCAAAAGCAAGTATAAAGATATTGGCAATCTTCGTTTGCTTAATCGATTTGCCCTGTGCTAATGTTAATTTCTGCTCCTGTTCTTGCTTTTGATTCTGCATTAGCCTATCGAAATCCGCCTGCATCTGAATCCTAACAATACCTTTAGATTTCTCGATGCTATATATACTATCCTTGTAAACAACAAATGTTTTAAAAGCATCAAGAGCCTTAGCGTGCATACCTCTCCTCTCATACATTTTCGATAGACTTTCATACCCCTGCTTAACAATTTCGAGCGCACCAACCTGTTTTGCTTTATCAATACCAAGCATACATTTTTTAAGTGCAATCTCGCTTTCACCAAGTTCAAGGAGGGTCAATCCGATCTGAATCAAACTGCTAGCCGATCCCACTGGGTTGTCGATTTTAACATATATACTATCAGCCTTGTAAAGGTATTCCATGGACTGGGCGAGTTTATTGGTCTTTCGATATACCTTCCCTAAGTTTATGTAAATGCCCGCTAAGCTAGAATAATCCAAAAAATTTTTCTTTATATTTTCTGCCTCATGAAAATAATCTATTGCAACACTATACTTCCCTTTTATTTGATATATATCCCCAAGGTTATTGAGTGCAAATGAGATTCCAAGGCTATCATTCTGCGACTGTCTGACCCTAAGCGATTCTAGATAGTACTTAGTTGCCAATTCATAATCACCAGTTTGCTGATATATATTTCCGATGTTATTATTGATTGCCCCTGCGCACGTAAGGTCTTTTATATCATTAATAATCTTCAGCGATTTAAGGTAGAACTCAAGAGCTTTAGCGTTATCGCCTTGAATTGATAAAGCAAGGCCAATATTATTCAAAGCTCTAGCCTGAATGAGCTTGTCGCCAATTTCTTCACTAATGGTCAATGATAGAAAGTAGTATTCAATAGCTTTTGAATAAATACCCCTCGAAGTATAAACCGAACCAAGGTTATTAACTGCAAGCGCAACGCCACGCCTATCGTTTATCCTTTGCTTTTTCTCTATTACCCTGTTGAAATAGAACTCTGCGCTATCCGGATTGCTGATTTCAGAAAAAGTAACTCCAATACAATATAACGCTTCGCTAGCGCCTAATTCATCGCTAATTTCTTGGAATAGTAGTAACGATTTATTAAAGGTAGCCATTGACGAGTCCTTCATCCCTCTTTTTGATAGTATTTGCCCGATTAGTAGCAAGGACTTTGCCTTTCCATGAATATATTCAGCATTTATCGATCGGGTCAACGCTTCACCCGATAGTTGAGATGAGATTAAAAGGTTGTTGGTATCTAATGCAAACTTTGCGTTAGCAAGAATGCTATTTATTTTTGATGTGTCGGGCTTTAAATCAACTGCAAGTGAGCATGAATTAACCAGAATAACGATTACAGCAGTTAATAAACAATATTTTACTCTTTTCCCTGAAAGCATTATCGATGGCTCTATTTCCGACCAATTATACGAATTCTAAAGTAAAAAAAGTAGTAAAAACCCAAATTGTTTAGTTTTCTATGTAATAAATCAACAAATAAATTCAATTCCTATGAATTACCCTGAGTTAGTAATGAATTCTCAGGCATTCACTTATTAAAAAGAGTATTAATTCACTGCTTCTAGCTTTGCTCTATTCGCTCGATTATGCTTAACAATTTCTCTCTTCTGAATAAAGGCTTCAATCCCAAAAAAGTAGTATTTAATGATCCAAATCTCAACAAACCATTTTTCGTCAAGTGAATCAATCCTCTCAATTAGCTGACGGTTTACGCCAATAAAGGGTTTCGGCTCTGTCATCCCAGTAAATTTTTAATGACCACTAGGGTTAAAAACAGCTATAATTAGGATAATGTTCACCTAATTAGCGCAATAGCCCTATTGATTTAGATTATTTAACTCAATGGCTATAAATGTATCACAATATGGTTAACCAATCAAAAAATGAATGAATTATACCATCAGTGCAAGAAAAGGGGTGATGAATCAATTCTATGGGGTGATAAAAATATCATCATTTACCTTTGGAATTAGGTTAAGTTCATGAGATTTGGCGTAAAGTTCGTTTATTGCATTCCGACCATCATCTCCTAGGTCGATTGAGTACTTATTAACATACAGCTGAATATGCTTATACATTACCTCTACGTTCATGGTTTGAGCGTATTTTCTTACGTATGAGTAACTATCCTTAGGGTGAGCAAAGGCGTATTCAACGCTTTGCCTCATGAGCAGGTTAATTTGAGTTTTAAGCTTATCGGGAAGGCTCCGTTTTATGGCTATTCCACCTAAAGGAATTGGAAGGTTAGTTTTCGTTTCCCAATACTCGCCCAAATCCATAATCTTCCTAAGCCCTTTCTGCTCAAAGGTAAACCGATTCTCATGGATTATCAACCCTGCATCAACCTCATTGGAGAGTATTGCCTCTTCTATCTCCGAAAAGAGATATACGTTCTTACTCTTTGCATCAGGAAATGCTATCGAGAAGAGCATATTGGCAGTAGTTTCTATGCCAGGGATTGCAATCCGAACATACTTAACTTCATCGGGGTAGATATTCCTGCGGCTTACCAGAATGGGGCCAACTCCTCGTCCCAATGCGCTTCCCGCGCTTAGCAGCTGATAATTTTCAGACACCTGAGCAAAGGCGTTAAAACTGATCTTGGTAATATCAGTAATACCCTCTATGGCTAAACGGTTCAGCGCATCAATATCCGCTAAATGTATATCGAATGAATAGCCCAGAGTATTAATCTTACCATTCACCAATGCATCGAACATGAAAGTATCGTTGGGGCAGGTGGAGAAGGAGAGTTTAAGTTTCATAGCTATTGATTAATAGGGTGCTGGGTTAATAATTTGACTAGTTTATACGTTCACAAGATAATAAGTCATTAATAAATAACGTGAATTCGATATAACAATGCATGTTATATCGCTATTTATTAGCACTTTAATACTAACATTATGTTTTTGGAAGACTGCCTACCTGCCGGCAGGCAGGGAATAATGGAAACGAAGTTCGGCGGAGCCAACCGAGCTTGCGAGTTCAACGAAGTTAATATTGGAGTTACTTCTAACTTTTTTCTTCCCTGTCTGCCCTGCCTACCGGCAGGCAGGCGACAGGCAGGCAATATTCCATCATTTCATCATTCCATTTTTTTCCAATAAAGTAAAATACTGATAATATTGCATTTAAATAGTTTCTTATGTCGAACTGACGTTAAATAAGCTATTAGGTAAGAGTTCATTAAGGCAGCATTTTAATAAAATTTCGCACTTCAGTATCAAGGTTAGTAATGGCTTTTCCTATCTCCCACTTTGATTTATCACGTGGTTCAACCCTATTGGAAATAGCCCTAAAACAGATAAACCGAATACCCAACCGATTACACACATAAAATACCGATGCGCATTCCATTGTTTCAATATCGGCATTCCAGCGTTTATTAATTTTATCAATAATCTCCTGCGAGCCGCTAGCGGTTGATAATGTTAACCCTTTCACCAAAGGTAATTTCAACATTGAGAAATCTAAGTTAAACCAAGGATTTGTAAGTATCTCATCTTTTGAAATCAAACCGCTTGAAGAAGTTCTAACTTCTGACAACGACCTAAAAGTTCCCCTATCATCAATACCATAATCTCCAAAAGCATCATCCTTAACGCAAACAACAGCTCCGATTTGGAAATTGGGTTTATATGAACCTGCAATACCGATATTAACAACTAAAGCGTAATCTTGTGCAAAGCGGGTCAAAGAAAATGCAGTGGGTACAGCACCTATTCCAGTTACCAATACATCAATATCATGATTCAAAAACTCTTCTACCTTAATAGGCGAACCAACATCAAGATCCGATCGAGTATTAAATCGAATTTCAGATGCAGTGGCAGAAACTATTAGTATTCTCAATTTTTATAGTTAAATAGATGATAAAATTGAATCCGAAAGATATAGTTTTTTAACTTTATAGCCTACTAAAACTCACAAACTATGCCCATTGCATATATCACCCGAAGAGAGAGGTTCAATGCCGCACACCGACTGTATAGTAACGATCTCACCGATGAGGAGAACTTAAAGGTGTATGGCAAATGTACTCACCCCAACTGGCATGGCCATAACTTCGAGCTGTTCGTTACGGTTAAAGGAGAAATCGACAAAAAGATTGGGTATGTTACGAACTTAACCAATATCAGCAAGCTGATTAAAGAGCTGGTGATCGATAAAATTGACCATCGAAATATTAACCTCGATGTTGATTTCATGCAGGGTAAAATTGCCTCAACGGAGAATCTTGCCGTAGCAATCTGGGCTGAACTAGAGAAGCCCATTAAAGATATCGGTGTAATGCTTCATTGCGTGAAGATTCAGGAAACCGAGAATAATTACGTTGAGTATTTTGGGGAATAAGCTGAAGTAGTTGACACCTGCCTGCCGGTAAGCAGGGTTGAGCGTTAACGGTTGACCGATAAAAAGGAAGTAGATGAGTAGCAACAAGACTTTCTTGAATCTGAAAAATCAGATTTTGCAGGGCAAAATGCGTTACACATTCCATCATCCTTTGATTAATTTCAATATTTATGATTTTTGTTATACACCGTAACTAAAAAAACCGCTTACTTTGCAATAGAATTCAATAACACACTAAACAACATGGAAATAATTGACAACGAAGATATTGAATACGAAAACGAGGGCTATTCACGTATTGAGAAGTGGAATCCTAAGACTACAAATAAACTTGCAACACACTATAAAGCTATTCTTGAACTACTGGGCGAGGATGTTGACCGTGAGGGTCTTCAAAAAACGCCAATCCGTGTTGCAAAATCAATACAATTTCTAACCCATGGTTACCATATCGATCCCCACGCCATACTAAGCGCAACAAAGTTTAAAGAGGATTACCCCCAAATGGTACTGGTTAAGGATATCGATTTATACTCGATGTGCGAGCACCATATGATACCATTCTACGGAAGAGCCCATGTAGCCTACATTCCCAATGGTTACATTACCGGATTAAGCAAAATTCCCCGTATTGTTGAGGCCTACTCACGCCGATTACAGGTACAGGAACGACTTACCATGCAGATTCGTGATTGCATTCATGAAACCCTTAACCCACTTGGCGTTGCTGTAGTAATTGAAGCTGCACATATGTGCATGCAGATGCGGGGCGTTCAGAAGCAGAATTCGGTGACTACTACCTCTGCATTTACTGGGATATTCCTTTCAGAGATTAAGACCCGCGAGGAGTTTATACATTTAATTGGGATAAAACTACATTAACTATTAACCGCGGAGTCGGAGAGTGCGCAGAGTTAAAAGTTAATCTGTAAACTTTTTTTAGGACGAGTCATATCTTCAAAAGAATAAAACCACTCAGCTTAAATGGGTGCGATACAATATACATTATATAGATTAAGCAGTTTTGCGCTTCGTTAAAATCTCATAATATGATAGTTATGGTATTTTTTAAACCAAAAATCAATAACTCCGCCTTTTAAGGCGGAGTCAAGATAAAGAAGAATCCTCGGCTTTAGCCAAAAGCGTAGTGTACGGTTGAGTAGAATTGTTTTTACGTTGATTAATAGAAAGTATATAGCAGCTGGCATAGAAAGTCAAGGGCTGAAGCCCACAAATCGTTAGATCATTATCTCCGCCTTAAAAGGCGGAGTTATTAGAACAATCCCCTTTCCGAGGCTATAACGCTTTGGGTAAG
>RPRQ01000029.1 GCA_003818205.1 Bacteroidales bacterium | reverse complement strand
TCTGCGACTTTAAAAAGCAGCATCGCTGCGAACTATTTGTAGAATAGATGATTATATTTTAGCTGGAAGCAGCATCGCTGCGACCTATTGAATTTAGATTTTTTTCTCGGTTAATAATGTAAATTTATATAAAAAAGCATTGAAAGTGGTTTCAATGCTTTTTATTTGCTGCATGAAAAAGAATAAAAAAATGCCTGATTTGTGGTTCTTTGAACACGCAGAAAAAAGGAAAGCAAAATGTTACATTCACTTTAAAAACCATCAACTACGTTAGGTTTTATAAGCCATACCAGCATGCCTATAGATTACAAAAAAAAGGATGGCGATTAACCATCCTTTCAATCCATAGTTTACGCATCAAACCTATTGCTGATAGGTTGCTCATCAGCAAAGCCTATTTCCTCTTCAGTTTGATGGTCAAATTTAAGTTTGAATTTTATCGCAAAAAGTGCTATTTTTTACCACATTGCCAAAGAAAATGGTTATCTGAAAATGTACCTGAGTAGTTACAAAAAATGGTATATAAGCTATTTCTTAGAATTTTGCGCTTCCGTATTTTACGGTTACCTCAACCTTCGACTTGGTGTTCTCATCTTTTCCTATCAGCCCTTCAACCTCTAAACGGGTTGGGCTTTCTATTCTATTCAATCGGTTTGATGTATTGAATATAATATCGCCGTACGCAGCGTTACCAGTAAGGTAGTAGGAGGCTAATGGGTCGATTCTTGCCGAAATGCCCGAATAACCACCGCTGAACTTAATGCTCTCGAACCCTACAGGAATTTTGTCAATCTTTACATCGCCATACTTTACTGTTAGGTCAAGCTTTTTGGTTAATTCATCCATCCTATAAGCAGTATTTGCTCCTTCACCAACAAAATTTGATATTGTTCCGATTGAGTATGAATCACCTTTCGATTCTGAAACCACCGAGCTAACCTGATCGATAGAGATTTTTGAGTACCTGCTTAAAATAACAATTGCCTTTGCCTTTGTAATGCTC
Organism: Bacteroidales bacterium; assembly: GCA_003818205.1. Lineage (GTDB taxonomy): Bacteria > Bacteroidota > Bacteroidia > Bacteroidales > Tenuifilaceae > UBA8529. Next base: position 55,334 of record RPRQ01000029.1, on the reverse strand, counting down.
AATTTGGCGTATTTTATCTCAGCCTTAAACCAGTTTACCTCATCAATTGATGCATTCCCATAGCTGATGGTTAAGTTGCTTAATGGTTCGCTGTTATCCCTGAAAATTCTGTTGGCCTTGAGATTTCCGTACCTTAGCTCAACCTTGCATTTGCCTGTAAGCTCATTGATGAAAATATCGCCATATTTATTTACTAGGGTAATACTGCTCTGCTTAGGCATTTTAACCTCCCAATCGATGCTAAAATCCTTCGAATCGCTATCGAAAAGATGTTTCCACGATTTTATGAAATCCTCATCAATTTTGGTGATTGCGCTAATATCATTCCCTATTTGAGCGAATTCGATGTTGATGGCCTTAAGTAATCGTGCGGCCTTATCGCCTTCGGGGTAATCGACTTTAATCTCAACGGTGATTGAAATGCTGTTTTTATCCCAATTTTCGATATCCATCTGGCCAAAACGGTTTTCAAGGTAGATGTTTGAATTTTCGGTTAACGCAAACTCTTTTTGATACGTTTTGGCAACTCTATCTTGTCCTACTGCAGCTATTGCTGTAGTGGCCAAGAGAACGAGTGCTGATAGTAATTTAATTGTTTTCATAGTATTTTACATTAGGCTACTGGTTACTATTTAGCTGACTAAAATTTTGTAATGTTTTTAGAATCTGGTCGAGCATTTCTATTCGAACCTGATACTGTTGAATCATTGCGCTAACAATTCTTTCCTGTTTAGGGCTATCGGATAAATCCTTTTTTAGCAGGTAGTACCCTAAATCCATATCGCTGATGGTTTTACTTACCTCTTTTTCTAATTCAGGTGTTGAACTATCCTTTAACGATTTTATTTGATTATACTTCGTGTTGATTTGGCTTACGTAGTAATCTTCAACCTCTTTTAGTTCAGGCGATATTACGCTTAGCGATAATTCTTTACGCTGAAAATTACCTAGCGATGAATTGTTGTAAAGAATACCCAATGTTCCTGTTAGGATAAGACCTGCAATTGCCGCTGCTGCTGCAACCATGAATAGGTTGACTCTTTTAGCAGGTTTGCACGATTCCAATTTTTGCCTGAACCTATCGAAGTGTCCTTCGAGGGGCTCCTTCTCATCGAAAGAATCTCGGTTTTTGCGGATGTACTTCTTTAGACTTTCCATTTTATTTAGCGTTTTTATTGCTCTTAATTATTTCAATCAGTTTTTGTTTTGCTCTTGCTAGCTGGGAGCGTGATGTTGATGCTGCAATCCCAAGTTTACTGGCTATTTCATCGTGATCAAGCTCTTCAATGAGGTGAAGGTTTAAAACCAGCTTGTAACCCTCGGGCAACTTTTCAATAGCACTCTTAAAAAGTTCTATCGTTTCAACCGTAAATTCAGCTTCATCGGCTGAATCGGTGTCAATACCGTAGGCCTCTTCGATGGGTATCAGCGTAACTCGCTTCTTTTTCAGGGCATCAATTGAGGTGTTTACCACAATTCTTCGAAGCCATGCCCCAAAGCTAACCTCATTCTTATACGTCGATATTTTATCAAATGCTTTAAAGAACGATTCCTGCATTATATCCTCTGCCTCCTGCTCGTCTCCAACAATTCTGAGGCTTGTATTGTACATCGCCTTGTAGTACAAACGGTATATCTCAAATTGAGCTTTGCTGTCACCAACCTTGCATCCATCGATAAAATGCTGGTGTATATTCCGATAAGAATTTACTTCTGTCATTGCTCAATTATGCTTTATAGACTCCAATCGTTTTATAAATGCTGCATTGAATGCGTAATATTTTAAAGAAAATTCAGATAAATTAATAAAGTTGCCACAGATTCCCTGATTATAAAATTAATCTTTTGGTATTCAATGAGTTTTCACCAAAATTTACAATCAAGCCTAATGGACATTTAGAAATTCCTAAATAATTAATTACCCAACTATAATGCTCGTCGACTATACCTTTCTGTGCTTTTACTTCTAATATTATTTTATCGTATACTACAAAATCAGCGAAGAAATGATGAGGAAGGATTAGTCCTTTGTATTCAACTTCATATTTCTTCTCACGTTCATAAGGGATTTTTTTGAGATTAAATTCGTACTCAATGGCATCTTTATATACTATTTCCAATAAACCTTTTCCCAAAATGCGATGAATTTCCATACATATCCCTATGATTTGATAACTTTCTTTTTGCAAAGGATATTTATCTTCGGAATACTTCATATAAAATCAGTGAACAGAGCGCAGCGATCTCATGAGCGCAGCGAATAATCTGTGGCGTTTTTCTATTTTGTTTAAAATTTAATTCTACAAATATAGGAATTTGAATTTGATGGATGGAACGAATAAAAAATACATAAATTTGCCGCCTTAAATTTCAAAACAATTGTTTAACAGATTAATCAAAACAAATTAAGGATGAACAGAAAAGTAAATCGAGCGAATCGGGAGGTTCGTTTCTTTCACAAGTGGTCTAACAAGGGCTACAGCATTCTTAACAGCTTAAAAGTAGCGGTTAAGATTTGCGTTGTACCCATTACCTATTCGCTTGTGGCGAGCCCATCGGTAGCGGTGGCGCAGAATGATACTGCTTCCATAAGCAAGCATCTAGACCTAAAGGAGGTGGTTATCGAATCGAAGGTTAAGGCGGAGGCCTACTCCGAGCTGACAAGGGTCGTTAATGTTGTAACCCAACAGGAAATACAGCAAATATCAGCCTCTTCGCTACAGGATGTGCTTGAAAAGCTTATCAATGTTGATATCCGGCAGCGAGGCGGTCAAGGCGTTCAGGCAGATATCAATTTCAGAGGAGGTTCTTTCGATCAAGTATTAGTTCTTTTAAACGGTGTAAACATCACCGATCCACAAACAGGGCATCACAATCTAAACATCCCCATCGATTTAAGCTCAATTCAACGAATTGAAGTTCTTCAGGGTCCAGGGGCAAGAATCTACGGACCAGGTGCATTCAGCGGAGCAATAAATATCATAACAAAACCAGATCCAGAAAATAGTATTAAAATCGCTTCAAAAGGCGGAGAATACGGTCTTCGTGGTGGGAGTATTCAGAGTTCAGTCAAAACAAAAAATAGCTCTGAACTTTTATCCGTATCGCATAATCAGGGCGATGGATATATAGAGAATACCGATTTTAAGAACACAAATCTATTTTTTCATAAAATTGTTACCTCAAGGGCAGGCGATTTTAACTTTTTTGCGGGGTATCAGTTAAAAAGTTTTGGTGCAACAACTTTTTATTCACCAAATTACCCGAACCAATTCGAAAACACTAAAACACTTGTCTCGTCATTGGGGTATGAGAAAAAGTGGAACCAACATAAACTCGTTGTAAATGGTTATTTACGAAAGCATTGGGATCGATTTGAACTTTTCAGATCAAACCCTGCAGCTTGGTATGTAAATCATAACTATCATTTATCAACGGTTACAGGATCGAAAATTAGCTATCAATTCCTCACTCAAAGCAGCAAAACACAGGTTGGGGTTGAACTTCGAAACGAAAACATAATCAGCAATAAACTTGGAGATACTTTATCAAATCCAGTAAAAATAGAAGGTTCCGAGGGGTTATACTATATCAAAGGCGATAATCGATTTATTACCAGCTATTTTGCCGATCAGGTATTTTATTTTAACCGATTTAGCATTTCAGGAGGGTTCAGCTACTCTTACTGTAGCAATTTTAACGGAAATTGGAGCTATGGGATAGATGTATCGTATAGCCTAATTGATAATGTAAAGATTTACTCAGCAGTTAATCGGTCGTTTCGCAATCCAACTTTCACCGATTTATACTATGAAGGGCCTTCCAATATTGGAAATTCAGCACTTAAACCCGAATCGGCAGTCACCTACGAAGGGGGTGTGAAAATGGATTTTAAGCTTCTTTCGGGAGCTGTTGGTTACTTTCATCGTGTTGGAAAAAATATTATCGATTGGATAATGCTCCCGACCGAAACGAGATGGACTACTAAAAACTTTACATCGCTAAATACCGATGGAGTTGATTTTTTTTTAGTTTCGAACCTGAAAGGGTTAATACCAATGATTAATTCAGTTTCTGCAAACTACTCAAGGTATTGGGTTGAGAAACAGAAAGGCGACTTTGACTCCTACTATGCCCTCGATAATATAAAACATAATCTAAGATTCGGATTAAATCACCAGATAGCTGGCAAGCTATCTGCATCGTGGAATTTCGCATGGCAGGAGCGGGCAGGAGAGTATAAAGATGTTGGTAATGTTGTAAAATCGTATAACCCACACTGGTTAATCGATTTGAAGATCAGCTGGACTACACCCAAGTATGCTATTTATGCTGAGGGTTCAAATATTTTTGATAAAGGCTATATTGATACAGGAAATGTTATGCAGCCCGGTAGGTGGATTTCAGCAGGATTTTGCTATAAGTTTAACTTTGAATAATCTTAAAACTGAATTTGGTTTTAATCATAAATCTGACTTAATTTGAAATTCGAAAAAAATCTAAAACTAAACCTACAAAGAGATTATGAAAAGAACTAAAGTGATTCTATTAGGCGTTGTATTTCTAAGCGCATTGGCACTTTCATCATGTGGTGCAAAAAAAGCAAAAGAAGGTAAAGAGGTCGAGAAAAAAGAGTGTTGCGAAAAGAAAGATAGCACTGCTTGTTGTGCAAAAAAAGATAGCACGGCTTGTGCATCAGCTGATTCGACTAAGAAAGTTGAGTAACCTATTATTTTTTCAAAAAAAGGCTAAACCTTGGTTTAGCCTTTTTTGTTGTTAAGCAAATCGGGTCTTAACCTTTGTGTACGTTCAATGGCTTGATCCATCTGCCATTTTTCAATCTCCTTAAAATTACCTGAAAGTAGGATTTCAGGAACTTTCCATCCGTTGAATTCTGCCGGTCGGGTGTAAATGGGTGGTGCCAATAGATTATCCTGAAACGAATCGGTTAGGGCTGAGGTTTCATCCGATAATACCCCTGGTACTAGTCGAACAACGCTATCCACAATAACTGCAGCAGCCAGCTCACCGCCTGATAGAACATAATCACCGATAGAAATTTCTCTGGTAACTAAATGCTCACGAACTCTGTGATCAATCCCTTTGTAATGACCACAAAGGATTAGGATATTTTTTTTGGTACTTAGCTGGTTCGATAATTTCTGAGTTAAAGGTTCACCATCAGGTGAAGTGTAAATAATTTCATCGTACGCCCTTTCGCTTTTCAACTTCTCAATGGCTTTGTAAATGGGTTCAACCATCATTACCATGCCTGCATCAGGCCCAAAGGCGTAATCATCAATCGTACGATGCTTATTGGTTGTAAAATCTCTAAGATGATGTAATGCAATTTCAACCAAACCCTTTGTTTGGGCTCGTTTAATGATTGAATGTCCTAGCGGACTTTCGAGTAATTCTGGTAAAACGCTGATAATATCAAACCGCATCCGCTTTCAATTTATTCTGCAAATTTAGAAAACATTGGGAAATCTATTGAATGGACAACGAAGTAAATATCTAGCAATTACAAAAAGCCCTGACTTTTTCTATCAAAACAATTATTTATGGCTACCTATTGAGCTAATATATTGAGTTCTATCAGCTATTTTTCACTTCAATATTGAAATTCAAGCAGTTTTTTATTGAAATTGTTTGACTCTTACTACATAATGCTTATTTTCGTGTGCTACTAAGTATAGCCGTGCGACCCATTAATTAATTGCTTTACAGTAAGTTAATATTTTGTAACCAATGAACAGTCAAGATCTGAATGATCCAAACATGGATCAGAAGTTCGGCAATGCCGAAAATACTACAGTAACTTCCGAAAACAGCGCTGAACAGGAGAAGCAACCTGCTTCTGATGAAAATGAAAGTTTAGAAACTGAAACCGAAGTTAAGCCTGTAAGTGAACCTGATAAACAGGTTAACCCTATTGCTCAAGCCTCTCATGATGAGGATGAAGAGCTCGATGCAAATCTTCAACCCATTGAAATTGAAGATGAGGTTGTTTCTCCAGATGATGAAGAATCGGACGAGTTTACCGATGATGATCATGAAGGAGCGCCAATTCAGCTGGGTGATTATACCACAATGTCGAAAGCGGAACTGGTTGAAGCCTTAAAAGTGCTTCTACATGAAAAACCAATTCAGATTATTAGGGCAGATGTAGAAAGTATCAAAATAAACTTCTACAAAAAGCATAAATCCGAGATTGAGAAAAAGCGTAAAGAGTTTGTTGACGCAGGTGGTAATATTGAACAGTTTACTGCACCTGAAGACCAATATGAGCCTCAGATTAAGGAGTTACTAAAGCAGTATCGCGATTTACGATCAAAATATAATCGAGATTTTGAAGGACAAAAAGTTCAAAACCTTGTTGAGAAACAGAAAATAATTGAAACCATTAAAGAGCTGGTTAACAAGCCTGACTTGGTGAATCAATCGTTCCAAGAGTTCCGTGAACTACAGCAACGCTGGCGTGAGATTGGTCCTGTTCCCCAAGCCAACCTTAACGATCTGTGGGAAACCTACCATCATCATGTTCAGCATTTCTATGATTTTGTAAAGATCAATAATGAGCTACGCGATCTCGATCTAAAGCGAAACCTTGAGGAGAAAATTGTTCTATGCGAGAAAGCAGAGGAGTTAATTCTTGAGCCCTCGGTTATTTCAGCCTTTAAAAAACTTCAGAAGTACCACAATCAGTGGCGGGAGGTTGGCCCTGTACCTAAAGAGCACAGAACCGAGACCTGGGAAAGGTTTAAGGAGGCTACTGCAAAAATCAACAAAAAGCATCAGGAATACTTTGAGGGTCAACGCGATGAGCAAAAGCATAACCTCGATGCGAAGATAACTCTTTGCGAAAAGGCCGAAGAGCTTTCAACGGTTGCCATTTCATCGAATAAGGATTGGAATAAGCGCTCGAAGGAGATGATTGAGCTGCAAAAGGTATGGAAAACCATTGGATTTGCTCCTAAAAAGGATAATAATAAGGTTTACGAACGCTTCCGTTCCGCTTGCGATGCGTTTTTTAACAACAAGCGTGATTTTTACACCGATGCTCGTGAAGAGCAGCAGAATAACCTTCAGCTTAAGACAGAGCTTTGCATCCAAGCCGAAGCGTTAAAAGAAAGCAATGAGTGGAAAAAGGTAACCGAAGATCTTATTCAACTTCAAAAACGTTGGAAGGAGATAGGTTCCGTACCCCGTAAGCACAGCGATGAGCTTTGGAAGCGCTTCCGTTCCGCTTGCGATTATTTCTTTAACCAAAAATCGCAGCATTTCGCTCAGGTTGACAATAAATACGATGATAACCTAAAAGCCAAGGAGCAGCTGATTGAGGAGATTGAAAGCTATCAAATTGTTGAAAAAGTTGAAGATAACCTTAACGTTCTGAAAGAGTTTCAGCGTCGTTGGGCTGAAATTGGCTATGTGCCAATTCAGCAAAAAGAATCTATTCAGAAAAGGTATCGTGATGCGATAAATAAGCATTTCGAGAGCCTTAAGATTGATGAATCGAAACGAAATCTACTTAAGTTCAAATCAAGACTCGATAACGTTCATGGTAATCCTCGTCAGGAGAATAAGGTCAGAATGGAGCGCGATAAGCTCTTCAACAGGCTTCGACAGATTGAGGGCGATATAACCCTTTGGGAGAATAACATCGGATTCTTCGCAAAATCGAAGAATGCAGAGCAGATGATTAAGGATGTTGAGCGCAATATCGCCAAGGGGCGTGAGGAGATGAAAATGCTTGAGGAGAAGATCAGGATGATCGACAAACTAGATTTGGATTAGCTCCGATTTAAGAAACAGCATTTATTCATATAGCGTTTAGTGAAACTTTTTTAAAGGAAGTGGAATAATGGAATGATGGGTTTTTGGACCATTCTTTCTTCAATATTCCATTATTCCATTATTCCATTTTTTCGTTTTATATAATTTGACTTAGTTAATCTTAGAATAAACACTATAATATAAACAATACATGCCACATAATACCAAATATGTATTTGTAACCGGAGGGGTTACCTCATCGTTAGGTAAAGGAATCATCTCTGCTTCGCTAGCTAAACTTCTCCAAAGTAGGGGTTACTCGGTTACAATTCAAAAGCTCGACCCATATATCAACGTCGATCCGGGTACACTTAACCCCTACGAGCATGGCGAATGCTATGTTACCGAGGATGGAGCCGAAACCGACCTCGATCTTGGCCATTACGAGCGGTTTATCAACCTACCCACAACCCAAGCCAATAACGTAACAACTGGTCGTATCTATCAGTCGGTAATTAATAAGGAGCGTAAAGGCGAGTATCTTGGTAAAACGGTTCAGGTTATCCCTCACATCACCGATGAGATCAAGGGAAGAATCAAGCTACTCGGGACAAAGCATAAGTACGATGTGGTAATCACCGAAATTGGCGGAACAGTTGGTGATATTGAGTCTCTACCATATATTGAGTCTGTTCGTCAGCTAAAATGGGATTTAGGACCAACTAATTCCGTTTTTATCCATTTAACGCTAGTACCGTATTTAGCTGCATCCGGAGAGCTAAAAACAAAACCAACACAGCATTCTGTAAAGGTTCTATTAGAAAATGGTATTCAGCCAGATGTACTTGTTCTTAGAACAGAGAAAACATTGAATGATGATCTCAGAAGAAAAGTGGCGCTATTCTGTAACGTTGAACCAGAGGCTGTAGTTGAATCCATTGACGTTAAAACAATATACGAAGTTCCACTTTTAATGCTTAAAGAGAAGTTGGATCTAACCGTTTTAAAGAAGTTGAACCTCCCTGCGGGGAATGAACCCGACCTCGTATCATGGAATCAGTTCATTAGTAAGCTTAAAAACCCGAAATCAACCATTAAAGTTGGATTAATTGGAAAATATGTTGAGCTACCCGATGCCTATAAATCAATCGTTGAATCGGTAATACATGCGGGTGCATCGAATGAATGCAAAGTAGAATTGTTAACTATTCATTCCGAAACCATTAACGATTCAAACCTTGAAGAGAAACTTGGAGGACTTAAAGGAATAATTGTAGCTCCAGGGTTTGGTCATCGTGGGATTGAAGGTAAAATATCATCAGCCAAATATGCCCGTGAAAAGGGTATCCCATTCCTAGGTATTTGCCTTGGAATGCAATGCGCAGTTATTGAATTTGCTAGGAATGTACTTGGCCTATCCGATGCCAATTCAACGGAAATGGCTCGTAATACCCTAAACCCTGTTATCGACCTGATGGAAACTCAAAAAGGGATTATTGATAAAGGAGGAACAATGAGGCTCGGAGCTTATAATTGTACCATTAAGAAGGGTACAAAGGCTGCTCAGGCATACCACAAAACCGATATCCAGGAACGCCATCGTCATAGGTATGAGTTTAACAATGCGTACCTTGAACAATTCGAGAAGAACGGAATGATATCAACAGGTATAAACCCCGACACGAACCTTGTTGAGATTATTGAAATACCAAAGCATCCTTGGTTTGTTGGTGTTCAGTTTCACCCAGAGTATAAGAGCTCAGTGGTTAACCCTCATCCTTTATTCGTAAACTTTGTTAAAGCTGCGTTGGAATTTAGCAAATAGCTATTGAGGAAATTATTACATTTGTGCCGCCCTTTTTTGAAGGGTGGCTTCTTTTTGCTTAGTAATTAACATCATACAATTATAATGGACAGGAATACGATTATTGGGATTGTTCTAATTTTTGGAATACTAATCCTCTTCGGATACTTAAACACTCCTTCGAAGGAAAAAGTAGCTGCAATGCAGCATCAGGCTGATTCTATTGCTAGGGCTAATGCCGCCGCCGCACTTCAGCAGCAATCCGTTGAGGCAGTAGTGAAAAATGTTCAAGCCGATTCTGTGCAAAAGCAGGAGCAGGTAAAGCAGATGGGTTCATTCGCTGAATCGCTTAAAGGTGAGGAAAAGCTTATTACACTTGAGAATGATTTGCTTAAAGTAAAAGTATCCAATCGTGGAGGTAGAGTTTATTCCGTAGAAGTAAAAAATTATAAGACATATGCAGGTCAACCATTGGTATTGTTCAATGGTGATGAAAGCACTTTTGGATTACAATTTTGGGGAAATAACAATGATATTCAAACGAATGACCTCTTTTTTACTCCTAGCAGAACCGATTCTGTAATTTTAGCGGGTAAAAATGGTGAACCTCAGAAGTTAACCATGAGGCTTAACGCAGGTGTCGATTCATACATAGATTATATTTATACGATTACTCCTGGAAGCTACCTATTGGGTTTTGATATCCATTTTTCAGGAATGAACAGCATTATGAACGGAAGAACAGGTGCAATAGACTTGAACTGGACCTCAATGATGCCTCAGCTTGAAAAAGGGGCAAAGAACGAAAGTAACTATACAACCATCTCTTACTGTTACCCTAACAACGAATACGAGGAGATAAGCGCAATGTCGGTTGATGATAAGAAAGATATTACAACAAAAGTTAAGTGGATTGCCTTTAAACATCAGTTTTTTTCATCGATTCTGGTTGCAAAGGATGGTTTTACGAACGCTAACCTTATTGTTAGTAAATCTAACGACATTCAATCGCTAAAGAATTTTTCTGCTCGCATATCCTTACCTTTGCAAGACGGTGAGGATGAAACCATTGGCATGAACTTTTTCTTTGGGCCAAACCAATTCAAGATATTGAAATCATACAATTTAGGGTTTGAGCAAAATATCTTTTTAGGTAAATGGATTATTAAATGGGTTAATAGGTATTTGGTAATCCCCGTTTTTGATATACTGGGGAGCAAGCTCACAAGTTATGGATTGATTATTTTTCTTCTTACGCTTCTTCTTAAGCTAATCCTTCTACCATTAACCTATAAATCATACCTAAGTTCAGGTAAAATGAGGGTTTTAAAACCTCAGATTGATGAAATAAATGCAAAACACCCAAATAAAGCTGACGCAATAAAGAAGCAGCAAAGCATTATGGCTCTCTATCGTAAGGTAGGTGTTAACCCATTAGGTGGATGTATTCCAATTCTTATCCAATTTCCGTTCTTAATTGCAATGTTCCGATTCTTCCCGGCATCGTTTGAACTTCGTCAGCAGAGTTTCTTATGGGCCGATGACCTTTCATCGTTCGATGCAATAATTAATCTGCCATTTGAAATACCGATGTATGGTGCTCATATCAGCTTATTCACCCTATTAATGGCTGGCGCATTATTCGTAACATCAAAAATGAATGCCGATCAGATGGGTGATACCAACGCTCAGCTACCCGGTATGAAGTTTATGATGATCTATTTAATGCCTTTAATGATGGTGGTTTGGTTCAATCAGTATGCCGCTGGTTTGAGCTACTACTATTTCTTGGCGAACATGTTTACATTGGGTCAAACATTGCTAATAAGAAGGTTTGTGGATGATGAGGCTATTCTAGCAAAGCTCCATGAGAATGCTAAAAAGCCGGTTAAGAAATCGAAGTTTCAGGAGAAATTAGAGCAAATAGCCAAGCAGCAGGAGATACAGAAAGGTAAGCGAAAATAGTTTTTCAGATATAACAGGGTAACTATTCAGCAGTAATCGAATTGAACAAAAACCACGGAGACACGGAGAGCAAAGAGAACCACAGAGGCAATTATAAAAAAACGACTGAGTATCAAAATGCAAAAGAATCACTAACACGAAAAACATAAATATTTTCTCTGTGAAACTCTGTGCCCTCTCCCGATACATCGGGACGGGCTGTTTTTCTGTGGTGGATAGTTACATAACAGGAAAAGTGCAATCGTTGAGGTTGCACTTTTCATTTGTATTAGTTGGTATAGACTTGACGGTTATCCATACCTATAACTCATAAAATTCCTCTTACCTCTCACTTTATGTTGTACAGCCATGTTTTAAAGCCTATACAATGTATGTATTTATTATCTGCCAATTTTGTTATTTCGCTCTCTGGAATTCCGTTGATTAATTAACCACTACATAATACAATAATATGGCTAAAAAGCTTTTAATTCGTGATGTTACGCTTCGTGATGGTCAGCAATCGCTATTTGCAACCAGAATGAATCAAAAACAAGTTGATAGGGTTTTACCTCTCTTCAAAGATGCTGGATTCTTTGCCATGGAGGTTTGGGGTGGTGCCGTTCCCGATTCGATTATGCGATACCTGAACGAAGATCCATGGGAAAGGCTTGAGAAGATTAAAAGTGTAATCGGTGAATCATCAAAGCTCACGGCACTTTCAAGAGGTCGTAACTTATTCGGTTATAACCCCTATCCAGAAGAGGTAATTGAGGGATTTAATAGGAATGCCGTAAAATCGGGTATCTCAATCATGCGAATTTTTGATGCGCTGAACGATACCGAGAATATTCGAAGCACCATTAAGTACGTAAAGGAGAATGGAGGTATTGCCGATGCAACCGTTTGCTATACTGTTGATCCAAAGTTTACTACAAAGGATAGGTTTAAATCGATTCTAAAAGGAAAACCTTTACCTAAAAAGATTTTCAGCATCGATTACTTTGTTAGTAAGGCAAAGGAGCTCGAAGCTATGGGTGCCGATATGATCTCGCTAAAGGATATGGCTGGGTTGGTAACCCCCGAACGTTCTAGTGAAATTATTACTGCTCTAAAGAAAGAGGTTAAAGTACCCATCGATTTTCATACGCATTGTACCCCTGGCTACGGTTTGGCTGCAACATTAATAGCGATTACTAAAGGAGTTGACATTGTAGATACAGCAATACTAAGCTTTGCAGGCGGACCAGCAGCACCTTCTTTCGAGATAATTCAGATCTTCTGCAATAAATTGGGTATCGAAACGGGTGTAAACCTTGAAGCAGTAGTTAAAATTAATAATGAGCTGAAAGAAATTCGTAAGGAGATGAAGGATTTCGATAGCTATCAGCTATTCCCCATCGAATTTGATATCACAAATGATACCCTTCCTGCACATATCGATAAACTTTTTGATGATGCCATTGACTTTGCGGATAGCAATAAATACGATGAATTACTCGTAAGCTGCTTAGCCATTGAGAAGTACTTCAATTTTCCGGAACCCGATGAGGAGGTTAAATTTGCTGAGGTTCCGGGGGGTATGTACACCAATATGCTTGCTCAGCTAAAGCAGCTAAAGCTAGAGCAGCTTTTACCAAGGGTGTTAGAGATAATCCCTACCGTTCGATTGGCATCGGGTTGCCCTCCATTGGTAACGCCTACGAGCCAAATCGTAGGTGTTCAGGCCGTAAACTGTGTAATTGATGAGAATAAAGGATTACCTTTCTACACCAATAAATCCATTCAATACGTCAACTTGGTAATGGGAGTTTATGGAAATACCCCAATACCCGTTGACCCCGATTTTCGTTTGCAGATCACCGGATCGAGGGAAGAAAAACCTTACGATACCTCAAAGTATAAGAAGCAATCAAATCCTGTTTTCACGGAATTTGGTAATGTTAAATTAGCGGCTAATGAGAAGGAAGAACTTCTGCTTGAGCTTTTTCCTACAGTTGCTGAAAAATTTTTAAAAGATCGCATTGTAGCTCGCTATATGGATGCTATTAGAAAGGAGCAGGATAAAAAGCGCAAGGCAATCGAGGAGGAGAAACGTAAGTATGATTCGATGACTAACGAGGAGAAACGTGAACGGTTAATCAGTGGGCTATTTAACGCTTGGTAGAATTAAGTTGTTTAAATATAGTAAAGGCTGTTTAAAAAGTCAATAATAGTTTCACGCAAACCTTGCCTGCCGGCAGGCAAGGTTTGCGTGAACCCCGCAGGGCTCAACGAAGTTAAATGGTCTTTTTAGACACCCTCTATTTGTATTTATACTAAAAAGGTAAAATACTTCTAATGTAAGGTATATAACCAGTAACCACCTGACCTGTTTCGTAGTTCAGCTCCGAACCTCTTAGGCTATGAGGAATGCTAAAAACAATAATCATCACGATTGCAGCCGCTGCGCTAAGTAATGGGCGTCTTTCATTTCTGTTAAAGTAAACCGCAATTGCCCAAGCAACGAAGGCAATTAGCGTTTTATTATCGGTTAAATCGAATCCGAAGGGGAAGCCCGTCCAGTATGCACCAAATGCATATTTCTGAACGATTGGTCCAAAAATAAAACCTGCAACAAATAGGAATGCGATGGTTAATATGCCGTAATATTTAAACTTATCGTGGTTAAAAGCAGCCATTATTCCTGTTAGGTTTGAGAAAAGCATAGCAATAAATATTAACAAAATATGCGGTGCTAATGCCCATGCTGGTACTGGGTCTTTAAAACGAATTACAATAGGTTCACTTTTTGAAATATCAACAACACTATTATTGTTGGTATTCTTAAACTCGATATAGTATTCAAGTTTTCCAGCAGCATCTTGATGGGGTAGCAGGGCGAATATTTTGTTAGATTCTTCTGATGTAAACGGTGTAACAATCCATTCTTTATTTGATTTCTCATTAGATCTATACTCTCTATAGTAAAGAGATGCGTCCCAAAATGAAGGAATGCTTTTAAGTTCAACCTTACAATCGGTGTTTGAATCGCCGCTACGGGGTAATTTATTCTTTACAATCTGGTTTTCAAATGTTACTTTCACCCTTTTAGGGTTGGTTGGTCCAGTTACACGTTGATATACCAACGCACTTAATGTGATTATTACAGCAAATGTCCAGTACCCCAAAGTTGATTTCATAATTAATAATTTTTGATTTTATAATTGAACCAGCAATACAAGCTTTTGTTCACCCCGTTGGATTTCAACCGAAACGGTCATCCCTGCTTTGAGCTCAGATAGCCTGAACATGTAATCCTGTATATTTTTTACAGGCTTTCCATTTAATGCTGTAATTATATCACCGCTCTTCATTCCTGCTTTATAAGCAGGGTTATTTTCGGATACCCCAATGGCTTTTAGCCCATTATTGGTTGTACCGCTAACATCAGGGATAATACCCAGTTTAACCTTAAATCCCCTTCCGTTTCTTACAGGTCTTGATTTTGGACCTGCTTCCTGGAAAAGAAGTTTTTTTGGTCGATTCGATAGCTCGAAGGTAAGATTGTAAATGTAGTTCGTTGCCAATACCATACCATCAAAGTTTATCCTGTCGATATCATCAAACGGGGTATGATAGTCTAAATGAACACCCGTTGTAAATGCGAAAACTGGGATGCTTTTATTATAGAAGCTGGCATGATCCGATGGGCCATAACCTTCAGGTGAAAAGGATAAGGTTAAGGAGGAGTCGGCATTAAGCCCTTTTAGTATGGTTTCGCTTTCGGTAGATGTTTTAGTTCCGCTAATCTGAAGCTCTTTTTTATTCATCCTCCCAAGCATATCAATATTGATCATTGCAATTACCGATTCATTGTTTACTAAATTCGATTCAACAAATTTTTGTGAACCGATAAGCCCCATCTCTTCAGCAGCAAATGCAATGAATACGATACTACGCTTAACCTTCTTATTCTTTGCTGAAAGCTTCTGAGCAAGTTCTATCATTGCAGCAACCCCCGATGCATTATCATCGGCACCATTATGTACGGCAATGGTATCGGGCTTTCGGCTAGAAGTGTTCTTTCCGCCCATTCCTAAATGGTCGAAATGAGCACCTATTACGATATACTCCTTTTTAAGGTTGATGTCAGACCCCTCAAGCTTTGCGATAACATTCTGGGTTATTTTTGATTCGTTAACTACATCGGTGGTTGCAATAGCTTTGGTTTGCAACTCAATGGAGTGGGAGCGTCTGTCGGTTACGAGTTGTTTCTCTAGCTCTTCAACTTTTGCTTGTCCGTTTAGAATCGAATTTGCCACATCCCGCTTGACCTGGATTACAGGTATGCCGATATCATAACCCCTTTCGGACATGTTGGAGAGCTTATCGTTCGGATCATAGGTGCTTCCTGAAACGAGTATTACCCCTTTTGCTCCCATATCCTTGGCGATAATCGTTTTATTCCTATCGGACGATTGATTGACGAAAACGCTTTGAAGGCTATCGGGCTCAGGATCACCGCGTAGGATTAACACCCACTTATTGGTAACATCAACCGTTTGGTAGTCGTTCCAAAGCAATCTTTCATTGTTGATTTTAAAGCCAAAGCCAACAAATACAACCGATGCGTCCAAACTCCCCGATGAAGAGAAGGGCAGTGTAGCGAAGTGGGTATTATACTTCTGTTCGATTCCATTTATCGATAAGCTATTATTTGAACCCGGTTTCTGATCGATGATAATGTCCATAAACTGATAACCATTCTCAGCCATTGGCTTTAACCCGAAGCTTTCGAATTGATCTCTAATGTATTTAGCTGACACCTTATCGTATGGAGTGCCTGGGTATCGACCTCTTAGGCTATCCGAAGCAAGGAAGTCGATAATTTGGTGAAGATCTTTTCTGTTTATGTCGATCTTGGTTTTTTGTACATTTTGGCAAGAGACTGTTGAGGATACCAAAACAAGTACCCATATTTTTAGTAACTGCTTCATTATGATTGCAATTTGTTAATTAGTTGTATTTACAAACCTACATTTATTTTCCATTTTACCCAAATATCAGTAGTTGTTATATGTTTGCTTTAGCATTGGATAATAAAAATGAGCTATTTTTGAGGCTCTTTAAAAAAAAGGATGGATAAGAAGATTTCGGAGCGTAAAGTGCTAATCTTTACCTCGGCTTTAATTGTTTTTACAGGGCTGGTTAGGATACTGAATTACCCCGTAGGCTTTGTATTGTTCTATATTGCCTTTTTACCATATATTTTTTATCGATTAAGCTACTACTATAAGCTGAGAGGTAAAGCAAAGGTTCAAATCGATAAGTATAGGCTAATAATACTGGTTACAATTATTATATCAATTCTGCTAAATTTAATCGGAGTACAAGATGTGGAGTTTTTCTTGCTATTCCTGCTGATGATTGATTTTCTTTTGGTTATTAACAAGAACGGCTAGGTGATTTTAACCCCCATAAAGCTCATATCATCAACCTGAACGTTATCCCCTTTCCAAATTCTAAAAGTATCGTAAAGGATGGCTCGTTGTTCTGCTAAAGGCTTAGTGGCTATTTCACACAGCAGTTTTCGAAGTTCCTGATAGCGATACTTTTTCTTGTAAAGCCCACCGAATTGATCGGCAAAACCGTCAGTGAATAGGTATAGTATGTCACCCTCCATGAGCTGAATACCGTGGGTAACAAAATTTGAATCTTCAAAGATGTATCCAATCGGTTGCTTGTTCGGTTTTACCTGGTATAGGCTGAACAGGTTGTTATTATGTACAATATGCGATGTTGGTTGAGGTTTAGAGCTATCCCTGAGGATGTGAAGGGGTAGGTTGGCTCCGGAGTAATTTAGCTCTTTGGTTGTAGAATTGTAGAGGCAAAGGCAAATATCCATTCCGTCGAATATTTCCGAACCTTCGCTTTGGTCGAATGAATTTTTGAAAAGATAATTCATTTCATTCAAAATCTCACCGGGGTTAGTAAGGTTCGACTCGTTAACAAGGTTATTTAAACCGTATGTTCCGATAATGCTCATGAAAGCACCCGGAACACCGTGACCAGTACAATCGGCCATTGCAAAAAGAATTTGATCGTTTTTGCTTTTAACCCAATAAAAATCACCGCTTACAATATCCTTGGGGGTGAATAGAATGAATGCTTCGGAGAAAAACTGCTCTAACCGTTCTGATGTTTTAAATATTGCTTGCTGAATGCGTCGAGCGTAGTTTAAACTATCCGTAATATCCTTATTTCGGTTGTCAACTAGGTGTTTCTGCTCCTCGATTTCATTCTTTTGAATAGAAAGGTCGATGTTTGCACGTTTCTTTGTTTTATAACCGCTGTAAATTAATATCATTAGCAATAACGAAAGAAGAATGGTTATGTACAGCAGTAAACGGTTCAACTTTAATTCTTTGTAATCATTATTATTGTTGATTAACTCGTCTGCAAGCATTGATGCCTTATTCGCAGTAGCAATTGCCTCGGAATTCTTTTTACACTCTTTCAATATTTTTGCGTAGGCTGAGTAGGCGTTGTAAAGGTTTTTAGGGTCGTTTCCTTTTTCAATTTCTGAAATTATTTCTCGAATAACTCTCTTTGATTCAGCAGTGTCAGTTTTGCTCATGGTTAGAACTTGCTCTATTCTAACCTTAATAAGTTGGGGTTTGTAGGATTTGCTCTGTAAATCTTCGGGATATAATAGGGTTGAATGGAATAGAAGTAAGGTGCTGATGATGACTTGGTAAATTTTGGGGAAGGTTGACATTCGGTGGAGTAGTTGTTGGCTCGGAAGCAAATGTATGATTTTTGATAAAAATTGTAGCAGAAAATAATATATTACGAAAAAAATAATATTATAAAGGTGTATTTAATTTGTTTCTAATTACTTAGATGAAAAATATAGAATAATTCATTATTCTACGTTACACTATCATCGGAAGGGGTTAAATTAAAGAAGTGCCTTATGGTGCTAATCAGCAGTTCGGGTTTTATGGGTTTTGAGAGATAGTCGTCGCAGCCTGCATTTTTCCCCTTGATTAAATCTTCTGCCATAGCGTAAGCAGTTTGAGCAATAATGGGTATTGAGGGTTTCATCTCTTTGATTATGCTCGTTGCTTGATAGCCATTCATTTCGGGCATTTTAATATCCATCAGTATAAGGGATATTTCGGGCTGCGTTTTGATGATGTTCACCGCTTGTAGCCCGTTATGGGCACGAACAATCTTAACCTTGGTTAGGTTGAGTACTTCTTGCAGAAAGATAAAGTTATTGTCCTCATCCTCAGCAATAAGGATGGTTCTGCCCTCGAAATTATCGTTTACCGATGATTCAATCTTTTGATCTACAATCTTTGTACTTCTTTCGGGTATTATTAGGGGTAGCGAGAAGAAGAACGTTGATCCCTTGCTCTTTTCTGATTCAGCCCAAATTCTACCACCCATCATCTCAACCAATTTCTTTGAGATTGCTAAGCCTAGACCTGTGCCCCCGAATTGACGTGTAGTGGTATCATCGGCTTGTCTAAAACGTTCAAATATTAGAGGGATTTTATCATCATTCAGGCCAATGCCTGTGTCGCTTACATAGAATAGAATTGTTGCGTTATTGGGTATTAGATAGCCGAATTCGATTATCCCTTCGAAGGTGAATTTTAGCGAGTTATTTAGTAGGTTGGTTAATATCTGTTTCAACCTAAGCGGATCGCAAAGAAAACAGAAATTAACATCGTTAATGGCTTCATTTTTAGTGAAGAGTATGTGTTCCTTTTTATTCCGCTTCTTCTCATTATTGATATACTCAAGAATCTCGTTAAATATCAAGTTGATATAAGTAGCTGATTTGTTAATTTTCAGCTGACCCGCTTCAATTTTTGCAATATCAATAATATCATCGATAAGCGTGAGAAGGGTTTTTCCGCTATTGGTAATATACTGCGCATAAATATCCTTTTTCTCTTGGGCAATAGTTTTGCGTGTCATTAATTCGGAGAAACCAATGATTGCGTTCATGGGTGTCCGTATCTCGTGGCTCATGTTGGCAAGGAAGGAGGATTTAAGCTTATCCGCTTCTTCAGCCTTTTCTTTTGCCATTTGAAGGTTTGTCTCAATCTCCTTATGCTTGATGCTTACGGCGATTTGTATGGAGACAAATTCCAGTATTTCTAAATCTTCGGTTGTAAATGCGCTTTCGGAGGTGTAGCTTTGGATTCCGATTAGCCCATAAACTTCGTTGTTGTGAAATAGAGGAACTGCCATCCAGCATTTTGCAGGAGTGCCTACAATTTCGACAACCCCTTTTTTGATAAGCTCTTCAATCTGATTTTGGGTGAAAAGAACAGGTTTTCTGAGGCTAATTGCATATTCGCTAAGGGTTTTTCCGCAAGGGAAGTGGGTAAAGCTATCGTTTTCATCAACCATGAAGGTTAGCTGAAGATTTTGCATGAACTTGTCGTACTGAAAAACAAAGAAATTTCCAGCATCGAGCACCTTACTGAGTTCGCATTGAATTGATTTAAAGTAATGATCGATCTCTTTTATTTGAATCTCAGATTTTGCCAAGTTGGCAAGTATCTTTTTTACCTTATCATGCCTTCGGCTCTTTGTCTTATCTTTAATCAGCGCGATTACATAGTGTTTTTCGCTAATGGCAATCTGTTTGAAAGTGAATTGTAGGCAGATTCTGTTATTCGCTGATATTGTATGCCAAATTTCATGCTTCCCTTCCTTTACAATGCTTTCAAATTCAATGTTGGGCTCATTATTTTCGAAAATGGAGAAAAACTTGCTATTCTGAGGGGTGAGGTGGATGTTGAGCAATTCCTTTGTATAATCCGTAATGGCTATGATTCTTCCTTTTGAGCTGAGTATCATCCCATAACCCGGAAAACTTTCAAAAACGGTTTTGTCGATATTTATGCTCTGAAAATCATTGCTGGTCGATGAGTCGAAAGATATCATAGCAAAATCCTTTTCAGTAAATGTAAATAAAAAAACAAAATACTTGAAATACTTTATGTGAAATAGATTTTAATAGGAGAAGATTTTTTTTTTCGTTGATTATATAAGGGCACCTCTCTAAAGTCAGAAACTCTAAACAAATTGAAAAATGAACAAGGATTAGCTTCGCTGAGCTCACTTTGTTCGGTTGCCTTCGGCGAACTCTCCGGCAACTGCCGGATCGGTTAACGATTTCAGATTTTAGTGATTTCTGAAAATAAACTGATTACGCAAACATCAGAAATCTTAAATCGTTGTTCCTTGCCTCGCCGGCAGGCAGGCTTGTTCTTAAATCAAAAAAAATCATATTATGGACAGACACTAATTATTGTTTCCCCTTTTTCTCATCGTTGAGATGCTTGTGCCATCGGATAGAAACAGCTCGCCCATGGTATCCACTGTGAGGCAGCTGTGTACAGGGAGGATTGCGACTAGCTGGCCGGGTTTGAGTTTGCTAATTATATCAGCATCCTTTGATGCGATAACCCCATGCTCCTGGCTTATGCTTTTTAGCCAAAGACCCTCAATCGGCTGTTCCCACTTTTTACCGTTAAAAGGGCATATAAGTCCGTACGACTTAGAGCCATTGGGTAAAAGAATAAAATCCTTTGATAGGTGAACTGCCCCTCCACGTATAGTCGCTTCACCTCGTTCGGAATAAACATCAACAACAGGGCATATCAACGCTATAGCAATGCTTTTGTGGGTACACGATCCAATGGAGGCTTGGGTTACATCATAAAAAACGAAATTGCCGGGGCGAATCTCGTCAACGCCATAAAAATCCTCCGAGATAGAGCATGAGGGTGTGTCGCCGTATGAAATACTGATTTCTGGGTAGCTCTCATTCCAAAATAGCTTAATTTGAGAGAGCAGCTTCAGCGCCTTTCGATGCATTACCTCAACCTCTTCAATTGATTCTGCCCCGTAGGTATGCCCTGCATGGGTAATAAAACCTTTTAAATGAAAATACTTGTTCTGCTCAATGAGATTTACCATTAACGCAATTTCCCGATTATTATCAGGGCTAAGGCCTGAACGACCGTGCCCACAGTCTAATTCAATGTAAATACCTAGTTTGCGATGAATATCGGCATTTGTTATCGAATTTAGGTTTTTGTACGATGATGTGGTAATGTTAAGGTTGATTTGTTGCCCAATCGAGTTGATAATTTCAACATCGAAAATCGAAACGGGAAAGGCTACGGTTATATCATTCCAACCTCCCGATGCAAAATATTTCGCCATGGGAAAAGATGCAACGGTGCAGGTATCAACGCCTAGCTGCTTATACCATGTTCCAACCTCAATGCTCTGATGGGTCTTAAAATGTGGCCGGAGTTTAAGGTTATTCTTTTTTGCCTTGTTAACCATTTTCTTAATGTTTTCAAGACATTTTCCTTTATCGAGAAGGAGATAGGGATATGTAACTGCCATAATGGATTAGTTTATTTAATTTCAAAAAAATAAACCCTGAGCAGGTCAGGGTTGTTACTATAAGAATAAAAATATTGGCTAGCTTTCAGCGTTCATGTCAAAATGCTTACCATAAACTAACAATGGTGTGATAACGGCTTCTGTATGCTTTTTAAGGGTAATTTGCACCTCATCGCCATTTACCTCAATTATCGGTTTATCGATATTCAACCATATGAAGCGTGAAAACGCTTTCGAACTTTCAAATTTAATATACCCTTCACGCTCCTCAATCACCCGATAACCAGTTTTGGTTAGGAAAAGCTCTTTTAGCCTTGGAATATTAACACTATGGCCAGGGGTAACATGCATCCTAGAATACTTGAATGATAATATAGTGGTTAGGGCAATAATAAACGGTAAAATGATTGTAAGGGTTAAAAAATCAATGTAGAATGTGAAGTAATCGTTTGATAGTGAAAAACCTCCAATTACAAGTAGTATTGCAAGAAAAATTGCAAAGAGAATGAGTAGCATTGCAAAAAAGAAGATGAAAACGAGAAATTTCCCTTTGGGTTTAACCTTCTCCGATTTAACTTTTAATGCCATATACCTAGTAAGATTATATTTTAGGCAATTTAATAAAACAAATTGCAAAAAATCAATTAATTAAGGGTAAATCATTCGTTCGTTATCACTGCTTTAATGGTAAGTCATAGCTGTTAAGCTGTTTACGACCATTTTATTTAGAAACTGTTTAAATACTTAATCACTACTGACCGACTAAAATATTACTAATTTATGAAATACTTGATATTACTACATTCAATGTATAGGGCAACCCTGCCTACCCTGCCAACCCGGCAGGCAGGCACTATTCCAATTAATCATTAAGGATATAATGATAATAAACAAGTAGTTAAGTTGCTTCTTACGTCGAACTCACGTTAACTATTCTTTGAAAATTGCTATCTTCTGTTCGCCCTTCGAGCTGGCAAATGCTCTGAACATTCCAGGGGTATTCATGGTAAGTGCCATATTACCATGCTTATCAACAGCAATAATTCCACCTTTGCCACCTGCTTTTTCGAGCTTAACGTTTACAACTTGGTGAGCCGCATCAACCAACGATAACCCCTTGTACTCAATTAATGCCGAAATATCATGCGATACTGTATATCTGATAAAGAATTCACCATGTCCAGTGGCCGAAACCGCACAGGTATTATTGTTCGCATAGGTTCCTGAACCAATGATTGGCACATCACCAACCCGACCATATCGCTTGTTGGTCATTCCACCGGTTGATGTTGCTGCGGCAAGATTTCCCGATTTATCGAGCGCAACGCACCCAACTGTCCCCATCTTCTTATCCTTTACGCTTTCTTTATCAAGTGCTCTTTGAAGCGATTTCCAGCTCTTCTCGGTGTAAAAGTAGGTGCTATCCACAATCTCAGCACCTTGCGATTTAGCGAATAGCGAAGCACCCTTGCCGACCATAAATACATGCTCCGATTTATCCATTACCAACCGAGCAGTACTGATAGGGTTTTTAATATCCCTTACGCCCGCAACGGCACCCGCACGTAGGCCGTTACCATCCATAATAGCCGCATCTAACTCGTTTTTCCCATCGTGTGTAAAAACAGCACCTTTGCCAGCGTTGAATAGGGGGCAATCTTCAAGGTAACGAACAACATGCTCAACCGCATCGAGGCTTGTGCCTCCATCCGATAGAATTTTTTTTCCTATTTCCAGCGCACAGCCCAGCTCGTGTGTGTAAGCATCTTGCTGTTCCTGAGTATAATCTTCAGGTAAAATATTTCCAGCGCCACCGTGTAGGGCTATCGCCCAATCCGATTTTGGTTCGGGTTTGCTGGATTTGTTTGCGCAACCATACGTAAATAGGGCAATAACAAGCAATACTTTTATCTTCATAATAGTAATTTATAGGTTCAAAGCAAAAATAGGTAATTTGTTTTATTGCTTTACATGTTTAGGGCTTATAGTTTTTAATAAATTCGCAGGTTAAACTTTAGCTGATGAAAGCACGATTTGTTTTTCTGATTAAATACTTCCTTTTTTGGTTAGTATTCTTTGCTATCGCACGTTTGCTGTTCATGGTTTATCAGTTAAGCCAAACATCGCAAATCTTTTTGAGCGATTGGTATAGTATTTTCATTCGGGGTGCTTGGATGGATATTTCGCTAATAGGCTATATCTTACTTCTATCGGGATTATTCCTTTCGGCATTATCTTTTTCAAATGGAAAATGGATAATGGCCATTTTTAAATACTATACGATTTCCCTTTTAGCAATTTTTTCTTTTATAGTTGTTTCTGACTTAGAACTTTACCGGAATTGGGGTTTTAGGGTTGATGCTACACCGCTATTCTTCCTAAAAACTCCTGGAGAGGCATTTGCTTCTACGCCTATACTAATCGTTGCAATGCTTTTGGTTATTTGGGTGCTGTTTTTGTTGGTTTCTTATTGGTCGTATCAAAAATGGGTGGTTAGAAAGGATACAATAATCGAAAAGGGTAGGTGGTGGTTTATCCCTGCTTTTATCTTCTTTTCGGCGTTGATGATTATTCCTATTCGAGGGAACTTTGGGATTGCCCCCATGAACCCCGGCAAAGTTTACTATAGCCAGAATATGTACTGCAACCATGCTGCGCTGAACTCGGTTTGGAATATGATTTATAGCCTGTCGAAATCGGGTTCGATGAATAAAAAGTATCCGGATTATATTGATAAGGAGAAAGCGAAAACCATTGCCGCTGAGCTAATGCTTGATAATGGCACTAGTTTAAATGTTCTGAAAAGCAATCGTCCAAATGTTGTAATTATTCTGCTTGAGAGCTTTACTTCAAAGGTAATTGAGCCATTGGGAGGGTTGAAGGGTGTAACACCCAATTTCAACGAGCTAAGCAAGCAGGGAATACTTTTTAACCATGTTTTTGCGAGTGGCGATAGAAGCGATAAGGGTATTGTTGCTACGGTAAGCGGATTTCCTGCTCAATCCACAAAGTCAATCATTAAATACCCGTTGAAGTCTCAAAAACTACCTACCATAAGTGGTGTTTTCGACAGCCTAGGGTATAGAACAACATTCTACTATGGTGGAAACCCCGATTTTGCCAATATCCGTTCATACCTCTATTCGGCTAAGTTTCGGAATATGATTACTCAGGATGATTTTCCTAAATCGTATCGGAATTCAAAGTGGGGTGTGCACGATGAGTATGTATTTGAAAGACTTATAGCCGACTGCGATACGGCCAACGGAGCATTTTTTAAGATGTGCTTTACCCTGACAAGCCATGAGCCTTTTGAAATTCCTTCAAGGCCAAAATTTGATAGCTCCGATGAGCAGACCAAGTTTATTAACGCTATTCACTACACCGATAGCTGTATAGGTGTCTTTTTTAACGAGGCACGAACCAAGGAATGGTATAAGAACACCCTGTTCATTCTAATCGCCGACCATGGGCATCGTTACCCAGGTGGTGATATTAACTACTCCCTAAACAAGTTTAAAATACCAATGCTTTGGTTGGGTGGAGCGGTTAGTCGCGATTCATTGGTAATTCAAAAAATGGGCTCGCAGGTCGATTTGGCGGCTACACTTCTATGCCAAATAGGAGTTAAATCAAACCAATTCAAATTTTCTAAGAACCTTCTTTCGAACGGATGTAAACCCTATGCTTACTACGTATTTAACGATGGCTTTGGCTTTGTAGCAGATAGTGCTTCGGTTATTTTCGATCATACAAGCAAAAGATTTATTCTGAAGGAGGGCAGCGATATTGAAAGGGTTTCGGATGAAGCGTTCTCTTACCTTTCATACTATCAGGATATTTTTTTGAGATTGTAGGAGAAGCTGATAAACGGATATGTTGATAAGTTAACAAGTTAAGAAAATGGAGTGTAAAAAGGAGTCTAATATTAAGTTTTGCAATTGCTCATACGCTTGCAATAAGCATGGCGTTTGCTGCGATTGCTTGGCTTATCATCGAAAACATGGCGAATTACCTGCATGTTACTTCCCTAATGATATTGAAAAGGGATATAATCGTTCAATCGATAACTTTGTTAATATTGTAAAGGAACGAGGTACGAGCTATTTGAGGTAGCGCCAATGGAAATAATTTAAGTTAAAAAAGGTTTAATTAGCAGCTAAAAACGCTATTTCAAATACCTTTTAGCTATTTTTGGGAAATCAATAATCGATAATTATTAACTTAATAAATAATTGAGATGAGAAAAGCAGGTATAATAGTACTATTACTATTCGTTTTTGTAGCTACTTCTAATGCTCAGAGCCCACTAGCTAAGGGTAGCAAGCAGATTAATGCAGGGGTTGGTTTTTCGGGTTGGGGTGTTCCAATCTATGTTGGTATGGATTTTGGCGTTTATAAGGACATAACTGTTGGCTTTGAGGCGTCATTCAGATCTTATAACCAGAAATTTGTTGGAGAGAATTATCGAAGTACAATTTTTGGTTTTTCAGGTAATGGTAATTACCATTTTAATTCATTGCTAGAAATTCCTAACCAATGGGATGTTTATGCTGGTTTAAACCTCGGTTACTATATTTGGACAACATCTTCTAATTATCCTGGTGATGGTGCTTCTGGCCTTGGCTTAGGGGCTCAGGTTGGTGCAAGATACTTCTTCAAGAACAATTTTGGGGTAAACCTTGAGTTTGGTGGGGGTAATGCCTTCTCGGGTGGAAAATTTGGGATTACATACATTTTCTAATTAATTGGTTGTCAAAAAAAAGGCCTTTTCTGAAACAGAAAAGGCCTTTTTTTTGACAATTAAATCAATGCTGATTAGCGTTTTTAAATCAACTCTTCCACCCCGCCATGCGGGGTTAGAAGGTTTATTAACCTAGCATAGTCCTCAGGACAATGCTAGGTTAAATTCCTTAAACGACATTGAATTATAAATTAACTAATTCGCTTTTTTTTAAATAAAAAAAATATTAAGGGCATTTTGTATCTAATTGTATAGCTTGATGTTCAATAAATTTAATGTGATAATCTTCATAATATCAAGATGTTAAATAATTGTCTGTAAAATTTTTAATCTTTGTCTAAGGTTTGATGTAACTAATTTAATTATTTTCGTAGAAAAACAAAAGATATTGAATTGTATAAGTAAAATTGAAATATATGAGAAAAATAACTTTTTTGTTAATCATTATTTTATTGGCAAGCGATTCAATTGCTAATAATTTACAGTTTGGTGTTATTACTCGACCTGATGCTACTCATTTGCAATTTACCATTCAATGGGACAATAGCTGGAAAGTTACAGGTGGTCCTGCCAATTGGGATGCGGTATGGATTTTTATTAAGTATCAGGATTGTGCCACTAACTATCTGCCTTGGCAGCATGTTGGTTTAAGTACTACATCTGGAGATCATACGGTAACCGGTGGCGTTTTGCAAATTGATGCTGTTTCTGATGGAAAAGGAGTATTTATTCATCGCTCTGCTGCAGGAAGCGGAAATATTACATCGGCCACTGTTACACTGCAAATGACCATTACTGATAATAGCTACAATTATCAGCTGAATGGCATTGAAGTGGTCTATATCCCTCAGGGTGATTTTAGCATTGGGGACGGCAACCGGGGAGGAGGAAATCGTTATGGCTTTACTGGAGATGGTGCTTTTGATCCTTTAATAATTACCAATGCAGTTCAAACTGCTGGATTAACTTCTGCACAGTATTTATCAAATGCAGGATGGGGATCATCAACTCCTCTTACATCAACCTATCCAATGGGTTACAATGCGTTCTATTCTATGAAATACGAAATTAGCCAAGAAGCATATGCCGCTTTCCTCAATACGCTAACGTACGATCAACAACAAACACGATTTACAAACGCACCAAACTCATCAACCGGAACATTTGCTATTGCCGGATTGCCAAACCCACAGAACTGTCGAAATGGAATACGGATTAAAACTCCGGGACAAGTTAGTAACGTGCCTGCTGTAGTGGGGTGTGATCTTAACCTTAATGGAGTTTTTGATGAACCTGACGATGGCCAAAATATAGCATGTAATTGGCTAAGCTGGGCCGATTTAATGGCTTTTCTCGATTGGGCTGCCTTACGCCCAATGACAGAATTTGAATATGAAAAAGTAAGCAGGGGGTTAGCTATACCTATTGCAAATGAATATGTATGGGGTACTACTACGACCCTTGCAGCCAATTCAGGTGCAATAGTTTACCCTGGTGCTTCAAACGAGGTATCAATTTTAAGCGGTAATGGTTTATGTGCGTATGGAATTGGTACTAATAATAATCGTGGCCCTTTACGTTGTGGATTTGCTGCAACATCAACAACTACCCGTACAATGGCTGGTTCAACCTATTATGGTGTTATGGAAATGAGCGGCAATGTTAACGAACAGTGTATTGGTGGGTATAACGGGTATAACTACAGCACCTTTACTACTGAGAATGGTGATGGTGACCTAAATGTGTCTGGTGGTGCAAATACTGCGAACTGGCCTCCTTTAGGTGGAGGACAAGGTTTTGGTGGTATTTGTAGAGGAGGCAATTGGTATGATGCAGTTGGTGTATGTATTGCAAGTAATAGAGATTGGATGGCATCCAATGTGAACCAAGGTAGAGATAATCGGGTTGGGGGGCGTGGGGTAAGAGTACCTTAACCGAAATTGTAGGTCAAACCATTAACTTAAAAATTAAACAAGATGAAACGACTAATATTATTTCTGATTATTTCAATCCCTTTTGCATCGTCATATGCCAATAATTTGCAGCTTGGCGCTTTAACGGTTTCCGATCCGACTCATATTCGGTTTACAATCCAATGGGATAATAGCTGGAAAGTATCCTCAGGGCCTACAAATTGGGATGCGGTATGGATATTTATAAAATACCAAGATTGTGCAACTAACTATCTGCCTTGGCAGCACGTTGGCTTAAGTACTACATCTGGCGATCATGCTATTACTGGCGGAATACTTCAGGTTGAATCTACAGCTGATGGGAAAGGTGTATTCATTCGCAGGTTAGCAAATGGTAGTGGAAATATTTCTTCAGCAACGGTTACCCTAAAAATGAATATCACTGATGATACCTATAATTATCAGCTGAATGGTGTTGAGATGGTTTATGTGCCACAAGGAGATTTTTCTGTTGGGGATGGTAATAGAGGGGCAAGTGCATTATACGGATTTACTGGCGATGGAGCAATGGCGCCCAAATTGATAAATGCTGCTGTACAAGCTGCTGGTTTAACGGCAACTCAGTATCTGTTTAATGTTGCATGGGGTTCTACCGCTGCATTACCAGCAACATTCCCGCTTGGCTACAATGGATTTTATGCGATGAAGTATGAAATAAGCCAAGAGGAGTATGTTGCTTTTCTAAATACCCTTACTTACGATCAGCAAATTAATCGATTTGCTGCTTCTCCCAACTCTATTATAGGAAGCTTTGTTCTTGCAGGTTCACCAAACCCTTCACATTGCCGAAATGGAATTAAAATCAAGACCCCTGGTACAGTTAATAATATCCCTGCAATTGTAGGGTGTGATCTAAATCTGAATGGAGTTTTTGACGAAGCCGATGATGGTAAAGATGTTGCTTGCAACTGGCTAAACTGGGCTGATCTTATCGCATACCTCGATTGGGCTGCCTTACGACCAATGACTGAATTCGAGTTTGAAAAAATATGTAGAGGTACAGCAGCTCCGGTTATTAATGAGTATGTATGGGGAACAACAACCATTACCGCTACAAATTCGGGTGGAATTGCCTATCCAGGTGCAGTAAACGAAGTGTCATTAACTATTGGAACAGGGCTTTGTGCGTATGCTGTTGGAGTTGTTAACAATAGAGGTCCAATACGATGTGGGTTTGCAGCTACATCAATTACTAATCGTGCACAAGCGGGTGCTGCTTACTACGGAGCCATGGATATGGCTGGTAATGTTTTTGAGCAGTGTGTTGGTGGTATGGCATACAATTACAGCTCATTTACCAATTCACCCGGTGATGGTAGCTTAACCGCAACGGGTGTAGCGGATACACCAAATTGGCCTCCTAATGGAGGTGGAGACCAAGGAGGTATTATGCGTGGTGGCAACTGGTACGATAATGGTTGGCAATATTGTATTACTAGCAATAGAGATTGGTTAAATAATGGTGCCAACAGAAGTAGGGATTACAGGTTAGGTGGTAGAGGTGTACGTTAAACCCTTAATTCCATAATTGCTTATAATTTATTCATTCGTAATTATCTGGTTGTATGTTAATAAGTTATTGAACTTATTCTAACCAAAACCAACAAATTATTAAATGCTTTTTCGGAATAAATACATATTCCTTATAATATTACTATTTAGTATTTCTCAAAATTTATTTGCTCAGTATAAAGGGGGTAATTCAAATGGAGGAGATAGTGAATCGCTCACTCAATCTCCCTGCTCACCTCCTGAAAATTCGAACATTTATTTTGGGGGAGACGCTAATGGTGCTCAATCGGTTAGCATTATTCAGTCAATTTGTACTATTCCGATCAATGCAAGCATTTACTTTGGTGGTAATGCCAATGGTGCTTCGGCTAAAGATTTAATACAGAGTGCATGTTCGACTCCCGAAAACCTTAGCATTTTTTTTGGTGGTAATGGAGGTGAATCAATTCAATTATCAACGCTTTGTACCCCACCTGAAAACAATAATATATACTATGGTGGCGATGCCAATGGTGCTGCTTCACAATATATTACAAATTGTCCGGTTGCAATACCCTTGAATATCTTTAATGGAGGTATTGCCGATGGATTTTCTAAAGGGGTATTATCCCAATCATCGTGTTCCCTTTCTGAGAACTACAATATTTTCTTTGGTGGTAATACCAATGGATATTCATTAAATGTGTTTATTCAATCAATTTGCTCAACCCCCGAATCGTTAAATGTTTTTTTTGGTGGAAATGCCGATGGATTCACCCAAAATGTTTTAACACAATCCGTTTGTCCTCCTGCCGATAACTCGACAATCTCTTTAGGTGGTAATTCTGAAGGATATTCTCTAGGTACTTTTACTCAATTAGTATGCTCAGCTGCCGAGAATTCAAATATTTTTTTCGGGGGAAATACCGATGGGTACTCAATTCAAAACCTTACTCAAAGTTTATGTGCGGTCCCTGAGAATAGCTATATTTTTACGGGTGGTAGTGCAGACGGACAGGATATAAAACGCTTAACCCAGTCCATTTGCCCTGTTGCAGAAAACTTCAATATTTTCTTTGGGGGAAATACTGATGGTTTTGCATTCAGTAGTTTGACACAAACAATCTGCTCTGTACCTGAAAATTTTAATATTTTTAAGGGGGGAAATACCGATGGTTTCACACTATCAAAATTCACTCAATCTGTTTGCTCTACTCCTGAAAACTTAAATATTTTTTCAGGTGGTGTATCAAATGGTGATGCATTTCAATATTTAATTAGCTGTGCCCTACCTGAAATAGCCAATATCTATTTTGGGGGTGATGCAAACGGAGCAGCATATACAAATATTACCATTTGCCCTGTAAATACTTCTCAAGTGAACATATTTAATGGGGGTAATGCCAATGGTGCAGCAAATCAACGGTTAATCCAAAATATTTGTACCCCCCCCGTAAATCTAAACATTTACTTAGGCGGTGCTGCTAATGGTGCAGAAAATTTGAGAGTAATAAGAAGTATTTGTACAGCACCCGAAAACCAAAACATATACATTGGAGGTACTACAAATGGTGCAGCAAATATGACAATTATACGATCTATTTGTACTCCCCCCGAAAATTTCAATATATACCTTGGCGGTAATGCAAATGGAGCAGGTAATCAGATAATCATGCAATCAATTTGCCCAATTTCAACAAACTGGAATATTTTCTTTGGAGGAAAAGCTGATGGTTTTGCAACACGTTCACTTTTACAACCTTTCTATTGGACAGGAAATGTTGATCATAATTGGCACGATCCACTAAATTGGTCATTAGAAGTTGTCCCCGATATCAGCTCATTGGTAATTATACCTAATGTAGTCAATTATCCAATTGTTTCTAATTCTAGCGCAGTGGCTAAATCAATTGTTTTACAATTGAGCGCTAGACTCGATATAAATAAGGATCTAACCACAGAGTTTAGCATTATAAATGATGGAACAATAAACATCACAGGATCTCCAAGCATAACTATTGGTGGAGATTTACATTGCGAAAATGGGTTAATCACTACTGGCGATGCAAAGTTCATTTTCAATGCTGCAACAGGAATTCAAACAGTTAATTTCAATAATGCCAGTGTTAGAAGTATAGATATTGAAACATCTCCTTCAGCATCCTGTCAGCTAGAGGGGAATATCACAATTCTTCAAAATCTAAATATTGTATCAGGGAGTTTTAATGCTTCAACCTTTAACATTACAATAAATGGTAATTGGAATAATTCTGGAAGTTTTATCCCAGGTATTGGAGCGGTTACTTTTAACGGAACATCACAATCAATTACAAACACTCTAGGCGAGCATTTTTATAATCTCGTATTGCAAAATAACTCCCAGCTCGTAATAAATAATAATATTCAGGTATCCAATAATCTAACCCTCACATCAGGAATAATTTTAACTAGCACCAATATACTTACTTTAGGAACGAGTATAGCATCCCCAGGAACTTTAACTTATTCTTCGGGTCGGATTGTAGGTAAATTCGAGAAATGGATTGCAAGTAATGGCTTATATTTCTTCCCAATCGGCACACCTGTTAATAGCCAAGCGGTTAATATCAATGTAAATAGCGGCTTAACACCAGGGTCAATAGTCGTTTATTTCGTTTCGAGTAACCCAGGAAGCGGTGGTTTACCGATATCAGAATCTGGGGATATTGTTCAGAATCAGTACCCTGAGGGATACTGGAATGTAACGGCAAATAATGGTTTTGCAGTTACTGATTTTAATATATCATTAGAAGCCAATGGATTTTCTACATACTATTTTAACTCTTATACAAGGATAATCAAAAGAACAAATAGTGGAGGGTGGCACTTTGATGGCAACCATGTAAATGCTGCTTCGCCAAATTGTTATAGGAATAATTTAACAGGAGGAATCTCTTCTCTTGGTACTCAGTTTGGAATTGGAGCTATGTCGTGTTACGGAGGGGCTGTTTTGGATAATTATTTGATTCTTGTCAACGAGGATGTTCCAGCATTTGTAAATGTAGATATTGCAAAGGGTGGGGCCGATTTATTTAACTATACTTGGCAATATACAACAAATGCGTTAGCTGTTCCAGGTGATACTAATTGGACGAATATACCTTTATCAAATACAAATTCTTACGATTATGGTACGCTTTCTAATACTACACGATTTATTAGAAAGGCAACCTCCGTTGGCTGTTTAACTCCTGTTTATTCAAATATGTTAATCATTACTGTAAATATCCCTCCTGTTACTGGTCCAATATATCAAATTCCCAATTCGTTTGCATTTTAAATATGGCTAACCCGGTAACTAATTGTACCGAGAAAATTCATATTCTAATTAGGTGAAAGGTGAAATATTATATAGAAATATCAATAAAAAACATGGGAAAGAGGTGTACATTTAAATGTTTTCTTCAGCCTTTTTGTTTCAGAAAAATATATCTTAAATTGAATTTGGTTTAGATAAACCACTTGAAAAAACATAACCCCTCTTTCCCAAGTAAAAAATTTCCATTTTATACTTTTTTACAACCAAAACGCGACATGTAACGTTTCTTCGCTTCTTCGGGATCGGCACCAACAGCAATGTATATTATTGTCCTGAGATTTATTACAACTGCTTGCAGCTTAGCTAGGTCAGGAGTTTTAACTACACTTGGTTTTTTGTCATACATATTGATATTCCTTCCAGTTAATGATATAATATTCTATAAAGGTAGCACCAATTATCGGTTTATATGTACTGGTTTATGTATAATAACTTAAAATAAACCAATTAATTAGGTAATTATTCGTTAATATCAATAATAAAGCCTACATTGCACCCATAATTTAAATTCATAAAATGAACAACGGAACAGTAAAATTTTTTAATGATTCGAAAGGATTCGGATTTATTAAAGACGCAAACTCATCAAAAGAGTATTTTGTACATTCAACTGGCTTGAAAGATAGCATCAGAGAGAATGATGAAGTTACTTTTGATTTGGAAGAAGGTAAAAAAGGATTAAATGCAGTAAATGTTAAGCTAGCATAGTCTAAATAACATAAAACATTTAAAATTTTGAGTCCCGCTTACAGCGGGATTTTTTTTATGAAAAAATCCGAAGGCTTTAAGCCTTCGGATTTGCTATAATTCAGTAAAATACCTCTTCTTAGTGTCGGTCCATAATGTCTATGATATTAAAAGAAAAAATAATTATCCACAGATTTTCAGATTATCAAACACATATAATTTATATCATCTGTGAGCTTAGCAAGCAATCTCATGCGCGAAGCGAATAGTCTGTGGCAATATTTGCTTTAAAGACAAACACTACTTAATCTCTTTTAGGATAAAATAAACCACATTCCTGATGCCCTCATCAAAGCTAGCGCAACCCATTCTTGCGTCACGATTGTAGAGGGGGATTAAAGTAAAGTTATCGAGGTGAAACTCAAGCGTCAACTTTTTAGAAGTTCCTTTAACATCAGGGGATAGTTTTCCGCTTGCCACGGTTGTAAATGTTATTTTATCGAGGTTTTCCTTGATAGAACTATCGTTACGGCGAACCTCTAAAGCAGTACAATGGGTTTTAAGAACCACCTTTTTTTGTTCCTTTTTAGTTAGGTAAATCGTTAAACCATAGGTCTCAATGGTGGTTGTGGACATCGGCTTAACACCGGCGCAGGATGTCTCATAGGAGTATTCTTTGCCATTGTAGCTAACTTTTCCTGAATAGTTATTGGTGTTTTGAGCGGTTATGCAATTGGCTATTCCTGCAATTGCAAGAACCCATATTAAGACAATAATTTTTTTCATACCGATAAATTTAAGTTAGTAA
Source organism: Bacteroidales bacterium (assembly GCA_003818205.1). Lineage (GTDB taxonomy): Bacteria > Bacteroidota > Bacteroidia > Bacteroidales > Tenuifilaceae > UBA8529. Next base: position 20,318 of record RPRQ01000029.1, on the reverse strand, counting down.
GTGGAGTAAAGGTATTAAATCAACCAAGGGAATACCAAGTATTGTGCCAATACTTTTAAGAAATCAAATTATGACCTTAATTCCGCAAGATAAATACCTGAAAGGATTGAAACACTTGCGGTTTAAGGTTAACCCCGATTTAGAAAATCACCTTGAAAGTGAGCTATGCTAACCTTGAAAGGGTTGATTCTCTTAACCTAATCCGCAAGATTTTTTTTCTTGCGGATTTTGGGTATGAATAAAAATTGACGTAGTATTGGCAATCCGCTTTACTTTTTAATACCACTTAATAGTCCAGCAAATAAAGCGAATGCACTTTCAACAACTTTTTGGTTTTCGATGGGTATTTTGAGATAGGTCTTACCGTCGGTTTCGTCTTTTTGAACAATGGTTGAAATAAGTTTTTGGGTCGCCTCGGGGTTTGCCAATGTTTCGGTTAAGCTGGTGAAGAACGATATACCCATTTGAACAAGCTCTGTGGGTGAAACAGTTTCTGGGTCCTGTAAAGTGTTCGTTGATGTTTCAACGAGGTTCTGAGGAATGTCATCATCGCCATCAAGGGACTGTTCTTGAGGTAATTTCGTATGCTCTTCTATTTCAACTATAGCTTCGTTGAGGATAGCACCGGTTACAGGTTGTTTCTCTTCCGTTTCGGCATAGCTTTGAGGAACTGCTTCGGGTGCTGGCGTTTGTTCAACAATGCTTTCAACGGTATTCATTAGCACCTTAAATTTACTATCCTCCATGAATACGGTACTGTCGCCATGGTCGAGAATCCCTTCCGAGAGGCCTTTCTTAAAGCTTAGCACGCCCAACATTTTATGCTCAATGGTTCCGGTCGATACCATGTTGATAACGGATACATTTCGTTTCTGCCCTAAACGGTAAATCCGGGCAATGCGTTGTTCGAGTACGGCAGGATTCCAAGGGATGTCGAGATTTATTAGGATAGATGCTACCTGTAGGTTTAGGCCTACACCTCCCGCATCGGTGGATAGGAATACCTTACAGTCGGGGTCATTGTTGAAACCATCGTAAAGTTTACCCCGATCGCTGCTGGGGATACCACCGTGCAGGTATTGGTATTTCATGTTTCGTTGGTCGAGCTCGGCTGCAACAAGGCGGGTCATGCGCTCCCATTGGCTGAAAATAACCACCTTTTCTTCATTTTCGGCGAACACCTCATCGAGAATATTCATCAGCTCGCCAATTTTGGTATCGAAGCGTGTCTTTTGATCAAGAATATAGGTGCTATCGCATACCATTCGCATCATATTCAGGAAAATCATAAGGCTTTGGCGGTCTTTCTCGTTCAAGAAACCCTGCCTACGCCATTTGTGCACCAATCGCGAAACGCTCTCCTGACAATCGGTATGTACAGAAGCCTGTTCCTCGGTCATAGGTACGTAAAGCACTTTGTCCATGCGCTCTGGCAGCTGTAGTAGAACGTCCTTTTTGCGGCGGCGGATCATGGTGTCAGATAGCTTTTGTCCAATTCTGTTTAAGTCCTGATACCCTTTTAGCTTACCAACCTCGTCCAGTATTCGGTATTCGCTCATGTATTTCCAGAAAGGGCCTAACGCGAAGGGGTTAACAAATTGTACAATGGAGTATAGCTCTTCGAGCTTATTTTCTAGCGGTGTCCCGGTAAGCACAAAGGTGTATGGCGATTTAAGTCGCTTAATATTCTGCGAAATTTTTGTTTTGAAGTTCTTAATACGCTGTGCTTCATCTAAGATAAAGAGGTCGGGTAGGGTGGCGTTTAGCTCTTTAATATCGTTAACGGCTGTGTTGTACGAAATGATTTTATAGAACGAATCGTTCCTGTACTGATCCTGCCGTTTAAGGTAAGACCCTTCGATAACCCACGCAGCCTGTCCCGTAAATTTCTCGATTTCGGTTTTCCACTGGTACTTGAGCGAGGTTGGGCAGATAATAAAAACCGAGGAAATGCCCATCTCCTTGCGCAGAAGTTCCGCTGCGGCAATGGCCTGAATGGTTTTGCCCAAACCCATATCATCGGCAATAATGCATCGACCTTTGGATGCAGCGAAACAAATACCCTCTTTTTGATAGGGGAAAAGCGTTGCATTGATAAGCGGAGTAAAAGCCCCATTATCGATATGCTTTGCATATTTTTCGTTTACCAAGTTGCTTCTTCGGTGATTCTCTCGGTGCTCCAGCACGTTAGCCAGCGCATCGGGGTAGCACCTAAAGCTGCTGTTGATGGCTAGTCCCTGCTCAATGATCTGGTTAAAATTGATGAATTCGCTTTCTTTTAGGCAGTTTTCAGCATCGAAATATTTTGCGGCAAGTGAGTAAAATGCTGCAGAGTCCTCGTTGCCTATACGAATTCTAACTTTTCGCCCTTTACGATAGTCGAGATAAACCGAGGTATAAGCAGGTTGGTAGGGTTTGTCGAGTTGAGCGCCCTTTTGTAGCTTGTTGTGTATATGGTGAAAAACCGATTCGATGTGCTTGCAGGTACCAAGCCCATTGGTTTTAAAGTCGTTGCACTCGCAAAAGTTGGCGCTATTGTCCTTGCTCCGAAGAGCAACTTTGTATGAAAGTTTGGTCTCGGGGTTATAAACGTTATAATCACCAAATATTGAGCGCTTTCCCTGTTTTTCTATTCGAAAGAAATGGTTTTCGGCAAACTGCTTACGAAGAGCGTATTGCCACTCCTCTATGGTAAGATCATCGGGTTGACGGTGGTACGAAACTTTCTTATAGCGAAGGTTAATTTTATCAAAATTCATAGTATTTTCTTTCAAAAATACCAAGAGGCTCGGAATGCTGCAAATAAAGTTATTACTGAATTATAAACAGGGTGCTTATTTACAATACTCTTGTATTGCATCGTAAGCAAAGGCTAAGCCAAGCTCTCCCGCTTTACTTAAATCCAAACACCCGCTTTCTTTCTGGTTGATTGTAATTTTAACAATGCCTCTATTGCTATAAGCTTGGGCGTTATTCGGATCGATTTTAATGGTTTCAGTATAGTCAATAATGGCTCCCCTATAATCAAGCAGAATTACCTTAGCATTTCCTCTATTAATGTACGCTTCAGCGTATTTTGGGTTAATCTCAATGGCCTTTGTATAATCGGCTATTGCTTCAATGTAGTTTTGCATACCTGTTTCGGCATTACCCCTATAGCAATAGTATATAGCGTTCAAAGGGTCAATACTTATTGCGTTTGTATAGTCAGCAATTGCACCAATATAATCCTCAATATTTGCCTTTTCTGACCCACGTTTAAAATACTCATCAGCGGTTTGAGTATATCCTGCTTCGGATATTAAGAATACTGTTACAATGAGTATAATTTGCTTCATAAACTGTGATTGTTACAATTGTTGTAAGTGGGTTTGTTTTTTGTAAATTTATTCTAAATTTTTTACTTTCCGAAGCAGAACTTCAACTAAATTAAGCTCAACTACTTTGATTTAAGTTTTTGTAATTACACAGGTACATTTTCAGGTATTATTTTCTTTTATGGGCAAATGTAGGCTACAGCGCTAATGGCTGTTGCTCGCTTTCTTTCCTCGCAAAATGTCGCAAAGATAAAAAAAACGTTGTTTAGCGTAAATCCCTTTACAATGTATTCCCTAAGCCGTTGGGTTGCCTAAATACGAAATTAGCTTCGCTGAGCTCGCTTCGCTCGGTTGTGTACCTTGCTGTGATTTTACACGATAACCGACCGAGATAATGACATCGAGGTTGTAATGTTTTACCGAGACCTATTGAGTTTTGCCCTCAATCGCACCATGTTGAGTGGTTAGTCGGAAATTCCGACATACCACTTCTTCGTTTAATTCGCATTCTTTAAAAACGTTTTGTATGTGTTCGGTAGGTAGTACGAGCCTTGCCAAATAACGAAGCCATTTGGTAAGGCGTTAGCCAAACGGTTTCTTGTTCGAGGCGAACATCTATTTTAATGTTGCCCTCGTTGTTCTGGTATATGATTATTTCGCCGTTGTTCATTTAGCTTAAACCTTTATTTTTCAATAGCCTGTTTAATTAAACTCATTATGTATTCTAGATTTACATCGTTTTCAACATGTATTTGATAAGAACCATTTCCCAAATGACCTTTTTCTGAAACATCCTCGGTAATCCGTTTGGGATCGTCCAATTCACCTTTTTTTAGATTAATCCAGAGTTTTAGTGATTTTTTGTAAATAGTAATATCTACAATATTTTTGCCTTTTTTAAAAGCGATGTATTCTTTTTTTGGCTGTACTTCAATATCATTGCTTAAATTAAGAATGGCTGATTTAAATTTTTCGTAAAGTTCCCGAGAGTTATCTAAACCATACTGTAAATGATCTTGCTCTGTATAAACCTTTATTTGTTCAGTTATTTTTTTTAGGTTCTCTTTATTTTGTGTTAGTGGTTTAATGCTTTCGGCAGCATTTGATTTTTTGATAGGGCTTATATTTACTGTATTGTTTTCAAACTGTTTTACCTCCCATAGCTCAATAGCAATATCCTTGAAATTTGTAGCTTGTATCTGGTTTTCGGTGAAATTGGTTGAAACGAATGCTACCCGTGTTTGGCTCCAGTCCACATTCTCACGCTTTAGGTTCTGTTTCAGGCTTTCGTTGTACTCAATAATAAAATCGGCTTTGTTTTCGAGCATTAGGCTTAGGTAAGTAAAACCTTGGTCAACAACGCTAATATTCTTATCGCGCTTATACTCAATAATAATAAATGCGCAGGCTTGTTTATCGAAGGCTAAGGTATCAATCCGCTTGTTTTTAATGGTAAATTCGGACTTAACCAGCTCTAAACCCATTATGGTATTCAGGTTTTCTTCAAACAGCTTTTGAATATCCTTTTCGAGTTTAAAAGGTTTTTCTTTTACCTCTTTAAGTTTTACAACGTGATTTGAGTAGAGTGTCATGATAGTAAAAGGTTTAATGTGATATTGAATTAGGCATTTTTCAGATGCCAGAGGCATCAAATGTTTATAGAAGAACAGAACGATGCATAGATATTCGACCCCAAAGGGGTCGAAGGATTTCGTTCCAAATATTTCTATAAACATACAACCGACCAACGGGAGTTCAGCGGAGCTAAACCCTCTGGGTTTAAAAATTCAACATTTATAAATACATAATCCAAATATAATGTTTAATCAATCCATTCAAATAAATATTCGTTTTTGAATTCTATTTCAAAGGCCTTTAGAAATGATAAGTATTCCTCCTTAAAGGTACGTTTTATATGGTGTTGTTTCTGGTTCGAGATGTATTGTATAACATCGGTTAATTGGTAGTGGCTATACGAAAAAGCGCCAAAGCCTTCTTGCCATTGAAAGTTGAAAGGTGTAAATTTATTTTCTTTGATGAAGATGTTGGATGATTTTTTTATTTCTCTTACCAAATCGGATAAACAGCAGGTAGGTTTCATGCCAATAAAGAAGTGGATGTGGTTTGATGTGCCGTTTATGGCCAACATCTTTTGCCCTTTGTTTTGCACAATACCAGTGATGTATTTGTAAAGGCTTTCTTCCCACGTAGGTTGAATAAGGGCATTGCGGTTTTGTACGGCAAAAACGGTTTGGATATAGATTTGGGAAAAGGTATTAGCCATAGTATATCGTTTAAAGTTAGTTTTTTACAAATCCCGGAGGGATTAGCTCCGCTGAGCTCCCTTTGGTCGGTTACATGTTTATAGAACGATAATCGCACCCATCTGTACGACCCCAGCTGGGGTCGTATTCTTTTCTCTCCTTATTTTCTATAAACATTCGACCTCTCCGAGGTCGAACCTTTAATGTACCATGCGTTTCAAAAAACGCTTGACCACTTTTAAGGTAACAAAAATCCAATAATTTTTGATACCTTATTTTTACAAATCCCAGAGGGATTAGCTCCGCTGAGCTCCCTTTGGTCGGTTACATGTTTATAGAACGATAATCGCACCCATCTGTACGACCCCGGCTGGGGTCGTACCTATTCCTAATCTTGGTTTTTCTATAAACATCCGACCTCTCCGAGGTCATATAAATCAAATAATCTTTTTTACAATCTTATCAATCTCTTCCATCTCCTTAACCAAATGTTTTTTAATTACGCTACGCAAACGACCTAGATGTATAGCCGATAGTTCCTGCTGCGGTGGGTTGTCCTGTAAATACTTAGAAGCCTTTTCGTGTGCGGTTTGGCTTAGCTGGGCTAATTGCAAATGATTGCTATCGTTTTCATCGAACTTTGGAAAGTAAACGTCTAAGATTTTTTTGTGCACATGCCTAGCCCCGAAAAGACCTTTGGCTTGAAAATCTTTCATTAGTTCATTAGGTGCTGTTGAATTTAATATAGCTGCTAAATAATATGCTTCTTTTTCATTGTTAGTATAAAATGCATATGATGTAGTATCTACAAAAAATTCCAAATCGTAATCACTCCTATTTATAACAGTTGCGTTGGCATCCTTAGCAGAAGCATTATAGATTATTAAATAATTGGCATTCAGATTCTGGACAATTAGCTTGTTGTGCCAGTTTAGGTAATCGATGGCGCTTATTTTTTCGTTCTTTTCTGTTCTATGACCAAACCAAATATTTTCAACATTTCTAAACCAACGAGATGAATTTAAAAACCCACTATTTAATAATTTGTCAATTGAAAGTAGCATAGCTGTTTTTAAACCTTGTTGATTTATCGATATAGCAACAGGTAATACTACTAAGTCAGGTTTAAATAAAGCAAATGGTAAAATACTTTTAGACAATGCAGTACGGAAGATAAAACGACTTTCTACCCGCCCATCTAAGTCGAGACCTTTCCAAGGTTTTTTTGCATCAGGTTTTATTGCATCTGAGGTTTTAATATTAATAATTCTATCTTCCCAGTCAATGGGTTTTTCTTGAGTTAACTCAACAAAATAGAAATTTCTTGGGGTAATTTCAGCCCCTCTTTTAAATAATTCTTTATATGGATTACCAACAGTCTGTTTTTTTTGCTTGTTTGTGCTAAAAGCAGTTGCTCTGCCTTGTTTGGCATAAAACCAAGTGAGCTGAATTTCTGTTAACTTTGGTTGTGCAGCCAAATAATTGCAGTTGTGTGCTGGTAGATTTCCTGTAAACGAAACACCCTGCAAGCCAGAAGCGGGTAACTGACGTTTTAGGTGAGCCTTTTCGGAAAAAAGCACACAGCTAGGTATGCGGAACAGGGGTGAGACTCCGTCTAAGTCCCAAATATTGGTAAGCTTAAACCCTTTTACCTTTCCGCTGCGGGTATTGTCGTGCTGGCTGCCGCTAAAGAAGCTTCGGGGTAGAACAAAGGCAAGTTTACCGCCCTCTTTCAGAAAGTAGTTATTGCAATAGGCTAAGAATATAGCAGCAATTTCCAGATTAGGATAATCAGCAACTTTAACAGGTTTAACCTCATATTTTGCGGCTAGCTTGTCGAGCACATCCTGATACTCCTCATTTTTAATAGAGCTATAGGTGAACCAAGGCGGATTACCTATAATGTAGCTGAACTGGTTTGAGAGAAAATAGGGTTTATACAGGTTTTGAACAATAAATTTCCAGATACTATCGCGCCCTTTCTCTTTAACCGTTCTGAACCCCTTGTATATTTCGTAAAAACTATCGATTAGCTGAGGGCTTAACCCTTTTTTATTATTTTGATTTACGAAAATATTGGTGAAATCGTCCTTGCTAGTACTCTTTTTATTCATGGTTTGGTCGGCAAGATCCTCACAGATATCGAGAGCATCGTCAAACAGCTTCGCATCTTCAAAAACTTGGGTATTTAAGATATACTTCTCTTTATCGATTGGCATGGTAAACTGGCTACCCCAAAGGTTTTTTACGCCTTCGGGTGCTAGCAGAGTATTGGCTAAAATAATATTCAGGTGAACAGGTTTTTTGGATTTAATGATATCCTTACCTAAAGCCAGCAATAATGTGGTTTTTGCAATTTGAACCGATAGGGGGTGAATATCGATACCGTAAACCATGCTGTTAATTTCAGCCGCTTCTATTTTAGGGTTGTTCTCACGTATTTTGTGAATAATTGCTCTAAGGAATGAACCACTACCACATGATGGGTCAAGAATTTTGTCGGTTGATTTAAATTCAAACTCGTTCACAATACGCTGGCAAAGCCAGTCGGGGGTGTAATACTCACCCAACGAATGACGGGTGTCCAAATCAATCAGCTCCTGATAAACCCCTTTCAGTATATCCTCATCTACATCGGTAAAGTCAAAAGTTGAGATTTCCTGAGCAATTAACCGAAAGGCTTTTCTAAGGTTTTTAAAAGTATGGCTGGATTTTACCCAATGGAAAAAGTCATTATCCACAAAATTGTTAATGTTGTAATTGTGGAATATACTGCCATCGAGTATTTTATGCAGCTCTTCATCATCAATATAGTCATCGTTTGAAATAACAGCGTAAGCAAGCATTTTGGAGAATACGCTAAGGTAGGTATGAATTAAAAAGTTATTCTCGCTGGCATCAAAGCTACCATAAGCAATACTTAGGAATTTACGCCACTGCTCGTATGAAACCTGAACCTCGCCAAATTTTTTGGCATCGTTAAACCAAGTATTTAATTCTCTGAAACTTTCAATAAAAACAGGGCTTTGATAGCCAAAAGCTTCTTCAATGCGCTTTAATGTTGCTTTCTGTGATTCTTCCTTAAAAAGGAAACGGTCAATCCAGTAGTAAAAATCTTCTGCGTTATGCTCTTTGAGGGTAAATGATGATTTCTCTATTTCATTCAGAATGAGCTCATGTTCGTTTAATGTATCCAGCTTATCGAGGCATGATATATCGGGGGCATAGATTTTCCATTCAATTAAATCGGAAGCTATTAGAGTGAAGTTGTACCCTTCGCCCGATTTAAACTGACCCAGCAAATACCCTGCAAGTTGCTCTTTTGCATGGACACCAGAAACTTTTAGGCTGTTCTCGAACTCGATGATAATTTTATTGTACAGCGTATCGGCACTTCCACGATGCAATTTATCCTTTCGGGGTATATTTAAAACAGAGGTTTCAGAACCAAGGGTTATTTTATCAATAAGCTGTTCAATGTCCTTATCGTTTGCGTACAAGCGGTTTAATAAATCTTTAAAAGCCTCTTTTTTAGGTAGTTCTTTGTTAGCAGATTTAACCTTCTTATAGTATTGATTTATTTGCTCGAATTTTATTTTGCTCATTCTGACTTAGTAAGTAGTTGCATGAAGAGCAAACTTAATAAATAAAGACAAGCAAATGAACGTAGATGATAAATATGTATTAACAGTTATAGACCTGTTTATTAACCGAAAGTCGTTTTATGGACTTATGCAAAGTTAGCGAAGTATGCAAACCATGCAGAGCTAAATTTGCTGCTCATCTTGAATAGATCACACACTTTACAGGGATTGCTTTTTGTACTTGCCATACACAGGGTCTTTTGAAAGTAATGATGGATTAATTCATATAAATATTTATCGGCTGTGCGAGGCTTAATGTTGAGTTTAGCAGCAATCTCGATGGCTTCCTTACGAGTAAATTCATTGGGTAGTAAGTTGTAGAACTTATCCTTCATTGTTTCGGGTTTTAACCTTAACTCTCATTCCAAGGGTATTATAGAGATGTGAATTATGTAATATATGCAAATAATTTTGTAACACTTCCCTATACATATCTACTCACCTTTGCATTGTAATAGTACACAAAACTAAAATAATAAGTTTATGAAGAAAAAATCATTTTCAATCGCTTTAGTGCTATTGATTGGATTAATTTCCGGCTGTAGTAAGGATCTGGATCCCGGTGTGTATTCAGATAAGGCTTCTGCAAATGAGTCATCGAAGGCTCCGACGGCAGCGGTTTTGGCAACAGTAAATCTTAGAACATCGGGGAACTTTGTGATTTTATCAAAAACAGGGATTACTGATGTCTATCCGTCTGCTATTACCGGGAATGTTGGAGCTAGCCCAATTAGCGGATCGGCTATTCTAGTAACCTGTACAGAGGTGACAGGTACCATTTACAGCGTTGATGCTGCTGGTCCTCTTCCATGCAGGGTAACCAATGCAAGCATGTTAACCACGGCCGTACTTGATATGCAAACAGCGTATAATGATGCAGCGGGACGTCTTAATCCGAAGTTTTTGAATTTGGGTGCTGGAAACATTGGAGGTAAAACGCTTAAACCGGGCCTGTATAAATGGACAACAGCTGTTATTATCCCAACGAATATTACTATATCGGGTGGTAAAAACGATATTTGGATATTCCAGGTTGCAGGGACGCTTACTATGAGCTCTGGGGTCAACGTTACCTTGACTGGTGGTGCGAAAGCAAAGAATATTTTCTGGCAGACAACAGGTGCTGTTACACTGGGAACGAATAGTCATTTTGAAGGGATTATTTTAGGAAAAACAGGTATTAATTTGCAGACAGGAGCAAGCATAACAGGAAGAACGCTGGCGCAAACCGCAGTAACTCTTCAACAGAATAGCGTTACAAGGCCATTATAAAATATAGAAAATCAATATTTCGAAAGAGGCGACCCCCAGGGATCGCCTCTTTTATAGATGAGCAATAAGCTATAGGATGAAAGCTCAGAAGATGCTTGATATTAGGAAGTATTTGCCAGAAGTAGAAGTGTTATCAGCATTACAAATCAAATGGAGAATTCTCTTCCTGACGAACAAAATGTGCATATTAAGGCTTGTAAGAAACGGTCGAACTTGCCAAACAAAGCAGAAGACAGTGGAATCGCTCTACCTAACTCGCTATTTCATTTTTTAGGTTGAATTGTAGTACTATTTTCCGATGCAGAACTTCGAGAATATATGTCCGAGAATATCATCGGTTGTAATATCACCAGTAATCTCGCCGATATAATGAATGGCCTGTCTGATATCAATGGCAAGCAAATCGCTCGATAGATTATTCTTTAGCCCTTCAAGGGCTTCATCGAGGTTTTCCTTGGTTTTTAACAATGATTCGTAGTGGCGAACATTGGTAACGATAACCTCATCGGTTTCGGGCTGTCCGTGTAGGCCAATGTTAATAAGGGTATTGGTTAGCTGCTCGACATTATGCCCGCTTTTGGCTGAGATGGTGAGGGCGTAGATGGTTGGGTAGTTATGCTTTAGCGTAGATAAAATTTGGTTGAGATTATTCTTATCGGCTTTATCCTCTTTGTTCAAAAGGATTATTAACCGTTGATCATCTGTAAGCTTTGTCTTAACCTCTTCAACAGAATGGATTACCTCATCCATTGTAATTTGAGCATCAACAATTAAGAGGATAATTTTTGCTTGTGAAATTTTGGTATAGGCACGCTCAACACCCATGGATTCAATGGTGTCCTTGGTATGTCGTAACCCTGCTGTATCAATAAAGCGGAAAGAAATCCCACCAAGATTTATGGTATCCTCAATGGTATCGCGGGTGGTACCAGCAATTTCCGATACAATTGCCCGTTCCTCATTCAGTAAACGGTTTAGAAGGGTCGATTTTCCAACATTCGGTTTTCCAGCAATGGTTACTGGAATTCCTTGTTTTATTACGTTACCGAGTTGAAACGATTTAATCATCTTCTCAATAACAGCAAGAATATCGCGAATAAGCTGGTTCAGCTGCTTACGATCGGCAAACTCTACATCCTCTTCACTAAAATCGAGTTCAAGCTCAATTAAGGCGATAAAATTTAAGAGCTGCTCGCGTAGCACCTTCAATGTATTAGAGAAACCTCCACGCATCTGCTGGAGAGCCACTCGACGTGCCGCTTCGCTTGATGATGATATCAAATCGGCAATGGCTTCGGCCTGAGAAAGATCAATCTTGCCGTTCAGGAACGCTCGAAGAGTGAACTCACCGGGTTGGGCCAACCTTGCTCCATTCCTTACAAGAAGTTCTAATACTTGTTGCTGAACGATTTGTGAGCCATGGCACGATATTTCTACAATATCCTCGCCGGTGTAGGAGCGGGGTGCCTTAAAAAGGCTAACCAATACCTCATCTACAGCCCTTTGCTCATCGTATATTGTACCATGATGAATGGTATTCGCCTTTTGGTTAATTAACTTTTTATTCTTTCCGGATGATTTAAATACTTTATCACAAATAGCAACGGAATCCTTGCCGCTAAGGCGTAAAACGGCTATGGCTCCAGTTCCTGGAGCAGTTGCAATGGCAGCTATGGTTAAATCATCAATAATCATTATTCAATGTCGTTTAGTTAAGATTTATTGCTTGATTATCAATATATTAATAACCACGCCTTTTAAGGCGTGGCTTAAATGTAATATGATTTTTTTTGGCTTTAGCCACATGATTTTAGGCTTTTGGGCTAAAGCCCAAGTTTATAGTTTGGTTTGTCCCACGCCTTAAAAGGCGTGGTTATTGAGAGTTGTCATTTTTATGCTTAACTAAACGACATTGAATCATTATTTACGAATTTCTGCAAAGCTAGTAAAAAAGTTGATTGCTATTTGTTTTAGCAGAACAGTAATGATTTAGTTGCTATTGCTGGAAAAAAAGAAACCCGGATTAACCGGGGTTCTTCAAATAATTCTTTTTGAATTTACTTCCCTTCAATAAACTTAACAGTATAGTCTAAGGCTTCTTCAAGCATTTCTGCTGGAGGATCGGCAACAAATCCTTCCTTACTTAATAGGGCAGCCATTGATCTTGAGTAATCGATATCTTTTTTTGCAATATTGTAAACTTCATCCCATGTAAATGGTTTACGTGCTACACCATCCTTAATTGCTTGCATAGCAACATCTGCGGCTTCAACAGAAAAAACATCAGGTTCGTCCATTTTGGGAACAATGTTATCGGGGTTAATTCCTCGTTTCTCTGCAAAATTCGCCAAAGAATGGGCTGCTGCAATGGCCATGTTATCGGTAATCTTTGATGCTCTAACAATTAAAGCACCTTTAAGAATACCTGGGAATCCAATTGAATTATTAACCTGGTTCGGAAAATCGCCTCTGCCTGTTGCAACGATATAGGCACCTGCTTCTTTCGCAGCGTAGGGGTATATTTCGGGCACTGGATTAGCGCAGGCAAACACAATAGCCTTTGGATTCATCAGTTTAACCCACTCTTTCTTAATGGTATCGGGTCCTGGGGTTGATAGAGATATTAGAACATCAGCACCCTTTATTGCCTCCTCCATGGTAGTGATACAATTGGGGTTTGTTTTTTCGCAAAGCTCCCATTTACGATAAAATCGTTCGTCGGCTTTTATATCGGCTCTCTTTTTATGAAGACCACCCTTTGTGTCGAAAAGAATCATCTTTTTTGGATCGCCACCATCGGTAATAATTAGCCTAGCAATGGTTGTATTGGAGGCACCGGCTCCGTAAAGAACGATTTTAACATCGCTAATCTTTTTATCTACAAGTTTTAGCGCATTGATTAATCCTGCAAGAGTTACGCATGCAGTGCCCTGAGCATCATCGTGCCAAACAGGAATGCTACATTCCTCTCTAAGTACATCCAATACTTTAAAGCAGTTGGGCTGTGAAATATCCTCTAAATTAACAGCCCCAAAGCTGTATTGGCACATCTTTACAAAATCGATAATCTTTTGAGGATCGTTATGGCAACCATTATCGCGGCTATCGATACAAAGTGCTACAGCATCAACGCCTCCAAGGTATTTCATAAGAAATGCTTTTCCTTCCATAACGCCTAAGCCACCTGCAGGCGAGCAATCGCCATCTCCGAGCACGCGGGTTGAGTCGCTTACAACGGCAACTAGATTTCCTCTATTAGAGAGTTCGAACGAAGCATCGTTATTCTCTCTGATATTTGTTGAAACCTTTGATACCCCTGGAGTGTACCATACATTAAACCAATTGAACCCTGGTACAGGAACCTTTGGTGCTACTTGGGTTTTACCTCCATAGAATTTATGAGCTTTTTCCGAAAGTCGTTTTAAGAAAATTGTTTTGCCTTTAGCTTTTTGCTCTTCATTCCAGCTTGATGGAAAAATGGAACCCAAGTTCTCTAGTTTTACATTAATTTTGCTCATAGTGTGAAAGATAAATTGTTTGCTTTTACAATAAAGTTATGAAGGCAATTTACGAAAAGAAATTTCTTGGGGTTAATTAATACAAGTGTTTTAAAACAACAAATTGATTATATTTAAAGCAAAATTTTACGTTAATAAATACTTAAAAAGCCTAAAAGATGAGTGTCCTAGTAAATAAGAGTTCAAGGGTTATCGTTCAAGGGTTTACTGGTAGCGAAGGTACTTTCCATGCAACCCAAATGATAGAATACGGTACTAATGTAGTGGGTGGAATTACCCCAGGTAAAGGAGGACAGCTGCATTTAGGCTTGCCCGTTTTCGATACAGTTGAGGAGGCCGTTAAAAGAGTTGGAGCGAATGTCTCCGTGATTTTTGTACCACCTGCCTATGCTGCTGATACCATTCTTGAAGCGGCTATGGGTGGGATAAAGGTAATTATCTGTATTACCGAGGGTATTCCTGTTGCCGATATGGTAAAGGTTAAGCACGTATTATCCGAATTGAAGGATGTTCATCTAGTAGGGCCAAACTGTCCTGGAGTTATTAGCCCCGGCGAGGCTAAAGTGGGCATAATGCCCGGATTTATTCATAAAAAGGGGAGTATTGGGGTTATCTCCCGCTCTGGAACGCTAACCTACGAAGCTGTTGATCAGCTCACAAAGCAAGGATTAGGTCAATCCACCTGCATTGGCATTGGGGGTGATCCGATTATCGGGACAACTACTTTAGATGCGATTAAGCTATTAATGGCCGATCCTGAAACAGATGGTATTGTGATGATAGGTGAGATTGGCGGTAACATGGAAACTGAGGCTGCTCGGTGGCTTAAGGAACATGGTACAAAGCCTGTGGTTGGATTTATTGCAGGTCAAACTGCGCCTAAGGGTCGTCGAATGGGGCATGCAGGGGCAATTATCGGCGGAGCCGATGATACCGCTGCTGCAAAAATGAAAATAATGAGGGAATGCGGTATTCATGTTGTTGAATCGCCTGCATTAATCGGTGAGACGATGAAGAAGGCTTTGGTAAAATAGTAAGATATTGATTTTGAATTAATGCCTGCTTGACGGTAGGTAGGGAATATTGGAATGTTGGAATAATGAGAAAGTGCTCTTCCAGTATTCCAGTATTCCAACATTCCATTTTTGCATTCTAATCTTTAATAAATAAAAGGGATTATATGAAAAAATATCTAAAAATAGCACTGGTTATTGTTGCTATTCTCCTTGCAATTGTTGGTTATTTTGGCTATCAAATCTATAAAATGGTAATGGGTAGCGAGCCATTAACCGGAAAGCAGGAGGTGATGCCCTCACTTATGGCTACAATACCTCCAATAACAAAAGGTGTTGCCGATTGGCCCAGCTGGAGGGGTGCTAATTTTGAGGGTAAGAGCGCAACCATAGGTATTAAAACCGATTGGTCAAATGGTCTAGAAAAACTTTGGCAGGTAAACTACTTATGTCAGGGTAAGGCTACCGCATCGTGGTCCGCACCTGTTGTGCTGGGCAACCGGTTGATTGTACCCGGAAGAGATGTGAACAACGATATGGTCTTTTGCATCAATTCAGAAACAGGAGAGCTGATTTGGATGGGTTCATACGAATCTAAAGCCGAAACTGCTCATGGTCCTGGACCACGTGCTACACCATTTATTGATGATAATAAGGTTTATACCTTCGGCCGAAGTGGCGATCTTGCCTGCTGGCAGCTTGAGGATGGGGAGCTCCTTTGGAGAAAGAATGTGAAGGACGAGGGGGGTGTTGAACCATCGTGGGGATTCTCGACAACACCGCTTGTCTTTGAAAATATGGTGATTGTTCAGGGTGGTGGAAAAGCTTTAGCTATAGCCTACGATAAGCTAACTGGCGATGTTCTATGGAAATCGATGGAGGGAGAGGTCGGCTACTCTGCTGCTATTACCATGAATATTGAGAATGAGAATAAGCTGCTTATTTATCACGGTACAGGGCTATCATGCCTCGAACCTAAGGATGGTAAACCTCTATGGACAGTACCCTGGTTAACCGATTACTTTGTAAATGCTACTACACCGATTATATCGGGTGATATAGTATTCCATTCATCGGGCTATGGAATGGGGAGTCAAGCTTTAAAGGTTACTAAAAGCGGTTATACGGTTCTTTGGAGCAATAAGGTTTTGGAGGCACAGCATACCGACCCGATACTGATCGATGGCTTTATTTATGGATATTCGGGCGAAAGTTCAAGGAATACGGGTCAGTTCAAGTGCTTAGAGCTATCATCGGGTAAAGAGATGTGGAGTACAAATGAGATTGGGCAAGGTACTACGGCATTCGTTGATGGTCATCTAATCTGTCAGGATTTAAAGGGAAACATTTACCTCGTAAAACCCGAACCGACTGGTTTTAATAAAATGGGTGAGATAAAATCGGCTGTTGATGATGTGAAGAACCCTGCTTGGACTGTTCCTGTAGTTGCAAACGGTAAGCTATACCTCCGATATATGCAGCAGCTGGTTTGTTACAACTTGATGCCCTGAGAGTATATTGGAGCATTCGATTTTAGGAGAGGCTCTTAAAAAACACGCAAAGGTCGATAAGAGGGTGTATAAAAAAATTAATTGGAATAGTGCCTGCCTGCCGGTAGGTAGGGTAGGCACTATTCCAATTTCAAATGAAAAATTTGTAACAAATTACATTTTAGAGCATTACCACTATTTCTTAGATCGAACTCACGTTAATTAGATTATAAGCAATTTTAATGATTTAACCATTCTTGTTAACACTATACAAACAGCAATACAGTAGTGCTGCATCTTCGCATCACGCTCTTTTCAATGCTTCCCACATAACCTCAATTGGGTGATAGGCTCTTCGACCTGTACCATCCTTTATTTGATGCCTACAGCTGGTGCCCGGGGCAACTATGGTTACATCATCCGATGTACTTCTAATATCGGGGAATAGCACCAATTCTCCAACCTTCATCGATAGCTCATAATGCTCCTTTTCATATCCGAATGAACCAGCCATTCCGCAGCACCCGCTTGGTATTTCGTTAATTGTATGACCTTCGGGGAAAGAGAGCATTTCTTTGGTAGATGTTGTCGATGCTACTGCCTTTTGCTGGCAATGCCCATGTAGTTTTAAGATTCTTTTTGAAGATGTAAATGAATCCTTGCTGATATTCCCTTTTTCAACCTCACGCATAAAGAATTCCTCGAAAAGCATCGTGTTTCTTGATAGATAGGATGCGTAGCATAGGTTTTCGTTAGTTGATAAATCAGGGTATTCATCTCTAAAGCTTAAAATTGCCGAAGGCTCAATGCCTATTAAAGGGCAATTGTCGGACACCAATTTGCTTAAAATTTCAATGTTATGGTTCGCTATTCTTTTTGCTGTTCGCACTAATCCCTTTGAAATATAGGTTCTTCCGCTTTCAGAAACATCGGGTATAATAACTTCGTAGCCCAACGTTTCTAAGAGCTCAACGGCTTTAATGCCAATATGCGAATCGTTGTAGTTGGTAAACTCATCGGGGAATAGAAGTACGCGGCTCGTAAGGTTTTTAGAATTTTTTCTATTCTTTTTATACCATCCCTTTAAAGTTGTTTTACTGAGTAAGGGCATTTTTCGCTTGGGTTCAAAACCTAGGCTCTTCATTAAAATAGGAGCAATAAGTTTATTTGAAAGGAAGAAATTTGTTATGCTTGGTACTATACTTCCAATCGCATTTATTTTTGTGATATAGGCTACCAATCGGCTTCTAAGGGGAATTCCATTGGCATCGTACCAATGCTGAAGGAACTCGGCTTTAAGCTTAGCCATATCAACGCTCGATGGGCATTCGTTCTTGCATCCTTTACACGAGAGGCATAGATCAAGTACTTGGTATATTTCTATATGATTGAAGGGGTTTCTCTTATCGGAATGGGTTAAGAATTCACGCAGAATATTGGCTCTAGCCCGTGTTGTGTTGCTCTCGTTCAGGGAGGCCATGTAGCTAGGGCACATTGTGCCACCCGTAAGGACTGTTTTGCGGCAATCGCCCGAACCATTGCACTTCTCAACCGCGCGTAGTAACCCTTTTACATTCGAAAAATCGAAAATGGTTGAGACCTCCTTTTCTATTCTCCCAGGCTCATAGCGAAGGGATGAATTTAAGGGTGGGGAGTTAACAATTTTACCTGGGTTGAAAATATTGTCGGGGTCGAAAACCTGCTTTAGCTCCTGCATTAAGCCATAAACCCTTTCGCCAAGCATAATGGGAATTAGTTCACCCCTTAACCGGCCATCGCCATGCTCGCCGCTTAGTGAACCCTTGTACTTCTTAACAAGGTGGGCAACCTCAAAGGCGATAACCCTAAAAAGTTCAACATCTTTATTCTCTTTAAGGTTAAGAACGGGACGGAGGTGCAGCTCACCGCTGCCGATGTGGGCATGATAAACGCAATCGAGGTTATGGCTTACCATTATCGCAGCGAATTCGTCCATATAATCGGGTAATTTTTCAACGGCAACGGCTGTATCCTCAACCAGCGATACGGGTTTTGCATCGCCTTCCATGTTCGAAAGAACCCCTAAACCTGCTTTACGTAATGCCCAAATCTTCGAAATATCATCGCCCCAGATAATGGGGAAGTGGTAACCAAAACCTGCCAATCGCATTTCGGCCTCCATCGCAGAGGCAATTCTCTGAATATCTTCCTTCGAATCCCTTGCGAATTCAACGATTAGGATTGCCCCAGGTTCACCTTGCACAAAAAACCTATTCTTTTTCTGCTCAATATTGCCCTTCGTGCAATTCAGTATGAGATTATCCATCATCTCAACCGCTCCGGGTTTATACTTTAGGGCAATGAGGTTCGCCTTAAAAGCGTGGTTGCGTTCCGACAGATGAATGGCTATAACCGCTTTTTGCTTGGGTGGGAGGGGAACGAGATTTAATTTTACCTCCGTTATAAAACCTAGCGTTCCTTCGCTTCCTGCAATTAGCTTTGAGAAATTGAAAGCGTACTGGTCATTGCCGAATACGCTATTATCAAGAAGCATATCTATAGCGTAGCCTGTGTTCCTTCGCTTAACTGAAGGCTCAGGGTATTGGCGAATAATTTCTTCTTTTAACTCGATATCCGAAAGTTTAGCGTAAATAAACCTGTAAATATCCCCTTCTTTTCCTTCGAGTTGATTTTTTAGAAAGAATTCCTCGTTGGATAGGGGACCAAACTCATACTCGACCCCATCATCTAATATCATTTTAATGGAAATGGTGTGGTCTCGTGTGCTTCCGTAGAGAATTGAATGAGAGCCGCAGCTATTATTCCCAACCATACCAGCAATCATGCAACGGTTCGATGTTGATGTTTCGGGTCCAAAGAATAGCCCATAGGGCTTTAGGGCAAGGTTGAGTTCATCAAGGATTACCCCTGGTTCCACCCTTACCCAATGCTCTTCGGCATTAATTTCAATGATTCGACCCCAATACCTCGATATATCGACTATAATCCCACTCCCTACCACCTGACCTGCAAGCGATGTCCCTGCTGCACGGGGTACTAAGGGTATTTTATGCTTCTTCGAAAAGACAATTAGCTTATCTAAATCCTCTTTATGCTTTGGTAAAGCAACTGCCAATGGAATTTCGCGGTAAGCCGATGCATCGGTAGCGTATTGAATAAGGGTTGATCGATCCCAATTGAATTCCCCTTCGAGCTGGTTTTTAAGAACATTTAGCGGTTCTTCCTGTTTAATCATTTTAAGATAATGAATGAAATGATAAAGGTAAATATTTTTGTAACTACTCAGGTACATTTTCAGATAACCATTTTCTTTTATGGGCAAATGTAAACTACAGCTATAAAGGCTGTTACTCGCTTTTACCTCTCGCAAACCTACACGCCGTACTTAGTTACTAAGGCAGGCGGGACCGCAAACCTGCTGGTAGTCAGGGACCGCAAAGAAAGAAAAAACGAATTCGTTTTTTCCCTTTGTGTGCTAATTGATTGTAATTCTATTAATCTCATTTTTCTAAGCTAATTCTAACAAAATTCCCCCCAATGAATTTTCGGCTATATTTTTATTGGATTTATCTTTTTGCTCATAGAGTACCTTAGTGTCTTTGCGACTTTGCGCCTTCACTGTGCTCCTACGCTGAAGCTTCGGCGTAAACTTTAGCGCAAGCGTTGCGTGAGAGTTTTTGGTTATTCGACAAAACTAGTGGGTAGTTGAAATTCTACAAGTGTAGGATTTTATCGGTGATCTCTTGAAAACCTTACACACTTTTTATTCATTGGCTTTCTTAATCCCAGAGGGATTATAT
>RPRQ01000028.1 GCA_003818205.1 Bacteroidales bacterium | reverse complement strand
TGAAACCGAGAGAAACCCTTTCCCGACCTGAGAAGAGACATTCTCCGCAAAAAACCGCAGCCCATAACAGCCGTTAAACCCAATCAGGGCAGATTTGCAGATAAGAAAGCATTTCCTACCTTAGCTATTACCGTTAACGAGGAACCTGCCGAGGCAGACAAGGGAACCGTTTCAACCGAGCGTTTTTTTTTGCGAACTCGCCGTAGGCAACCGACCGAAGGAAGCTCAGCGGAGCTAACCGAACGAAGTGAGCTCGCCGGAGGCAAACTCCTAAACACAAAATACGCAAAACTTTGGCAACCATATTGAAAGAAAATCGTGCAAGTGATTGAAAAATATTTGCTCTTAGAATAATAGAATTCCATAAAATATTGTTGAGAGACATTTTTCATAGCTAAACAGAAATAGCTATTTTTGCGATTCTGTAATTTGACACCAAAACAATGAAGACCGTATTAAAATTTGTAATTAAAGCATAGTTAACCTCAGTAAACCGCAGGTTAATGTTTTATTCGTTTGGAATTTTATTCCTAACAGGTTTGCTATTGCTTTTAATAAAAGGAATTCAGCATTTAGATTAAATTAATTGAGAAATAATGCTGGTTTTCAATCAGAATAATTACAAAACATTTTAATTATGAGTCTAAAAAACAAAAATCAAATCATAGGTTATTTATTGGCCGCATTCATGCTGTTGGCATTATTGAATAGCGCATATTTTTTCATGTCTATTGTGAAACTTGAGATAGGTGAATGGTTGGCATTCAATGCTTGTTCGCTTTCCATCATTGTGTATCTGATATGTTTTACCTTCTTTAAGATTACAAAAAAAGATTTCTTTCTGGCAATCGCATTAGTTCCCTTATATTATTATGGCACAATGGGATTATTTGTTATTCCATGGAACGCTGCAAACATGTTTGCACAAATTACCCATATTATCATCACGCTAAACGTGATATGGGTATTGTACGTACCGCTGAAAGAATCCAAATATGAATCTTTAGGCAAAGGGATGCTAATAGGAGTACTTGTGTTTGTGCCTGTATCCGCTGTGGTACAAAGTTATTCGCAGTTACACATGGCTGAATTTATGCAAATGCTTCAAAAAGCCCAATAATCTGCAAACACAATTCAATGTCGTTTACTTAAGAATCGTAATTTGATTATCAATACATTAATATTCATGCGTCAGCCAACTCTGCCTACCGGCAGGCTTTGCTTACTTTGCGGTTGAAATATTTACTACTTTTTAAACAACCTCTTATTGAGAATTACTATTTCCATGCTTAAGTAAACGGCATTGAATCACAATTCCCTTCTCAATTTGAGGGGAGAATTGTTTTTTAATTAAGTTTTGTTGAACTAAAAACACATACAATGTTTGATATAAGAAAAATTCAGGAGCAAGTTATATATAATGCTGTAAAAGCAGAGAGCAATGACACTACAGCTCAAAAAATCGTAAACTGGAATGAAGAGAATAACCCGACATGGGTGATAAGCACCATGAAAAGGCTGGAAGAAAATTTCGATAAATCAACAATAAAAAACATAAGGATGAATTGCCAATGTGGTTATGGAATGAACGAAAAATTAGCCTTACTAAAAGAACTTTTTGAATCGTCCTCCTGTTTGGAAGAATTTGCCAGCCACAATAAGGCGAAAGCCGCTGGTTTGTCTTTTCGTAATGGTGAACTTTATTTACAGTTCCCTTATTGTCCGTGTCCAATGCTTGCCGAGGTAGATAGATTAGAAACAAATACCTGGTGCCAATGCACGACGGGTTATAGTAAAGTTATTTTTGCAAAAGCATTTGGATGCGAAGTTGATGTGGAATTGCTGAAAAGCGTAAAAATGGGAGATGATATCTGTCTGATGAAGATTATTCCTCTCGAAGTAATTCAGTTTTGATCTATAAGTGAATACGACTGCCAACAATGGGTATAAAATATAGCCGTTTCAGTGGTATGCGAAGCACATCGCTCGCTGGTAAGGTTCTTATCGGCTGATAGGTCGCAGCTCAGCAATCCGCTACATTCCCATACCCATAGCCGTTATTTTATCATACTATGACGTAATAATACACATCAGGTATAGCTGACGGGTTAACACCCGTCAGCTAAAATAAAAACGTAATAATTCATACTTAAACATTGCACTTGAACAAATTGTATCATTGCTCCACTGCCCTAGACATAATCTATCCCTTCGAATTTATCGCCTCAACCGGGCTCAACCTTGATGCAACCCAAGCAGGAACAAATCCAGATGCAATACCTATTACAGCCGAGATTAGCAATCCACGAATAATATTCGGTATTGTTAATACGATAGAAAAATCGGTTGTAGCATTTATTAATACCGTTCCTATAAAAATTAGCAGCAGACCTATTATACCGCCTGCAACTGCAAGGAGAACTGATTCGTAAAGAAACTGAATGAGAATAAAATATCTTTTTGCTCCCAGTGCTTTCTGAACACCAATAATACTTGTTCGCTCCTTTACAGAAACAAACATGATGTTTGCAATTCCAAAGCCCCCAACTACTATAGAAAAGAATGCTATAAAACCTCCTGCAAAATTGATTACCTTGAAAATATTATCAATGCCCTCCTTGATGAGGCTTATCTGATTCAAGGCAAAATCCTCATCGTCCAAAGGTTTTATTTTATGAAACGATCGGAGGATCCCTCTAAGCTCATCGTTCAGATCATCGGTGGCCATTCCCTGCTTGGCTTTAACCATAATCAGAGGGCCTGCACGATCCATATCAACAATAGTATTGGCAAGGCCAACAGGTATAATCGCCATTTCATCGTGGCTATTCTCACCAATGGCTGACTTCCCCTCCTTTTTAAAAACGCCAACAACCATCACCTTTCGACCTGATAGCTTAATATATTTACCGATTGGGTCTGCTCCTTGAAATAGGTCTGCTGATAATTTACTGCCAAGAATAGCAACGCTCCTACCGGAGTTCAACTCAAACGAAGTAAAAAATCTACCCTGTTCAATATCAAAAACTTTCACCTGATCGTAACCATCGCTAATCCCCTCAATCAGCTGGTTTGAAACCTCATTTCGTAAATACTTTATTTGCTTTCGAAAATAAATGCAAAACACCGATGACTCCATCAAATTGCTGCGCCTCCTAATCTCAGCCATATCCTTCAGGTTGGGCTGTGGACGGTTCATGTACTTCCACCAAGGGTACTCACCATTGCCGCCCCAAGGCCATTTCTGAACATAAACAACATTATCGCCAAGCGATTGGATGCTATCACGCACATTCTTCTCCAAACTATCGAGGATAGTAAACACCGAAATAATAGCAAAAATACCGATGGTGATACCAAATAATGAAAGGAATGTACGCAGCTTATTAACAGAGATTGCGTGGTAGGCGAATTGCATGCTTTCGCGTGCAACTTTCACAAGAATAATAATCGTTTTAAATATCTTTTTCATTTCTAAAAGTATAATAATATTGAATCGGCTATAAATGTCAAAGGTAAAAAAAAGATGGTATCGAACTGATTTGTCATTGTTAAATACTGTGAATGATTATCGAAGATTTTGTTTCTTTAGCCAATTCGAGCAGCTAAGAAGCTCCTACAAATCTATAAATTTTCGTTCCTACACTTTTTTGTTAAAAAATAATTTATTTTTTTATAATTTAAGCCCTTTGTATAATGGTTAATTCAATGCTTTTAGCCAAATTTACAGCCAAGTAAAAAAGAATTCGTTGTCATCTCATAAAATAGAATATAAACACTGATTATGAATGAGTTAAAACAAATCAGAACAGCACTTATATCGGTTTTTTACAAAGAAAATCTCGATAAAATTGTACGGGAGCTACAACGGCTCAACGTTCAAATCTATTCAACCGGTGGCACTTTAAACTTCATAAACGAGTTAGGAGTTAGCGCAACTGCGGTTGAGGAGTTGACCAGCTACCCATCAATACTCGGCGGAAGAGTGAAAACTTTGCACCCCAAAATTTTTGGGGGAATTCTTGCTCGTCGCGATAACGAAAATGATTTGTTTCAGCTACAGGAGTATCAAATACCCGAAATAGATTTAGTCATAGTTGACTTATACCCATTCGAGGAAACGGTTGCATCGGGTGCAAAAGAAACTGAGATTATTGAAAAGATAGATATTGGGGGTGTTTCGCTAATACGTGCAGCAGCAAAAAACTTTAAAAATGTTGCTATCATCGCTTCGCGCAACCAATACGATGATCTGCTCGAACTACTTGAATCAAAGAACGGGGTAACTGGCATTGATGATAGAAGAAAATTTGCTACCGATGCTTTCAACACCACATCCAACTACGATGTAGCCATTTTTAACTATTTCAGCGGCGACTTCCCCAAACCGGCCTTCAAGCAAAGCATTCAGGAGATCAAAACGCTTCGTTATGGCGAAAACCCCCATCAAAAGGGAGTTTTCTACGGTTCGTTCGACAACCTATTCGATCAAATCCATGGCAAGGAGATATCCTACAACAACCTCCTCGATATTGACGCAGCAGTAAACCTGATCGCTGAATTCACCGAATCCACCATTGCTATACTAAAGCACAATAATGCATGCGGATTAGCCTCCCGCTCAACGCTAGCACAGGCATGGCACGATGCTCTGGCGGGCGATCCCGTATCGGCATTCGGTGGGGTTATTATCGCCAATCGGGTGATTGACCCCAAAACAGCAAGTGAAATGAACACGCTTTTCTTCGAAGTAGTTATTGCACCAGGCTATCACAGCGAAGCCCTTTCAACGTTGGCAAGCAAAAAGAATAGGATTATCCTACTACAAAAAGACATCAACCTTCCAAAATACCAATACAGGTCGTTACTATCAGGAGCACTCGTCCAGGAAAGGGATTCAAGCACCGAAGCTGAAAAGAATATGAAACCGATTACAGCTAAAACCCCATCCAAAGAGGAGCTAAGCGATTTGGTATTCGCCAATAAAATTGTTAAACATTCCAAATCAAACGCCATTGTTTTCGCAAAAAACCAACAGCTGATCGCAAGTGGAGTTGGACAAACATCGAGGGTCGATGCTCTGAAACACGCTATTGAAAAGGCTATTGGGTTTGGATTCGATCTTAAGGGTGCAGTTATGGCCTCCGATGCCTTTTTCCCCTTCCCCGATTGCGTTGAGATTGCCGATAAGGCAGGAATTACGGCTGTTGTTCAACCCGGAGGTTCAGTGAACGATCAGAAGAGCATCGATTATTGCAATGAACACGGTATGGCAATGGTATCAACCGGAATTAGACATTTTAAACACTAGAAAAATAAAAATCAAGATATGGGACTTTTTTCATTTTTAACGCAAGAATTGGCAATTGACCTTGGAACAGCCAATACCATTATTATCCACAACGATAAAATTGTTGTGGATGAGCCCTCCATCGTTGCAATTGATCAAGCTACAGGCAAATTGATTGCAATAGGTGAGAAAGCCCGGCAGATGCACGGTAAAACTCACGAGAATATTAGAACCATTCGTCCGCTCCGCGATGGTGTAATCGCCGATTTTAATGCAGCTGAGCAGATGATTAGAGGGATGATCAAGATGATCAACCCAAGCAATAAGCTCTTCTCCCCTTCGCTCCGTATGGTGGTTTGTATCCCAAGCGGAAGTACCGAAGTTGAAATTCGCGCCGTTCGCGACTCATCGGAGCATGCTGGCGGTCGTGATGTGTATATGATTTATGAGCCTATGGCTGCAGCTCTAGGTATCGGGCTTGACGTTGAAGCACCTGAGGGCAACATGGTGGTTGACATAGGAGGCGGAACCACTGAAATAGCAGTAATTGCGCTGGGTGGTATCGTATGCAACAAATCCATCCGCATTGCCGGTGATGGTTTTACGGCTGATATTCAGGCATATATGCGCCATCAGCACAACATTAAAATCGGTGAGCGTACCGCCGAGGACATAAAAATTGCTGTAGGCTCTGCTCTACCCGATTTGGATAATCCCCCTGCCGATTTTATTGTGCGTGGGCCAAACCTGATGACCGCACTTCCTATCGAAGTACCAATCTCATATCAAGAAATTGCGCACTGCCTAGATAAATCGATCTCAAAGGTTGAAGCGGCAATCCTTGGAGTACTTGAGCAAACGCCACCCGAACTTTATGCCGATATCGTTAAAAAAGGCATCTACCTTGCCGGTGGCGGCGGATTGCTAAAAGGTCTCGATAAGCGGTTAACCGATAAGATCAACATCAAATTCAGGGTTGCCGAGGATCCTTTACATGCTGTTGCAAGGGGAACAGGTATTGCCTTAAAAAATGTTGACCGATTCCCATTCTTGATGCGCTAACCATAAGCAAACGTTAATTAAAACAACCTTGTTGTACCAATGAATAGCCTTCTTCGTTTTCTAGAAAAGTACTATTTCCTTTTACTGTTCCTTATACTAGAAGGCTTTTCTATTTGGCTTCTCGTCGATCATAACTACTACCAAAAAGCAAGTTTTGGGAAGTTAAGCCGTGGGGTAATTAGCGTAATCGACAATCAGATCCGCAGCATTAGCAATTACTTCCACTTCAAGCAGACCAACATTGAGTTTATGGTTGAGAACGTTGCCCTTAGAAACGAGATGGAAAAACTCAAGAACAGGCTTGAAGCCAACAAATCGAATTTAACCGATTCTATTGGGAGCGTTAAATACACCTACTCAACAGCAAAAGTTGTAAATAACACAATCAATAAGCAGAACAATTTTATTACCCTAAACGTGGGATCGAATGAAGGCATTCAAAGCGAAATGGGTGTAATCACTAAAGATGGTATAGTTGGCGTTGTGGCTTCGGTAACAAAAAACTTTTCAACGGTAATCTCTCTGTTGAATACAAATTTAAAGGTTTCGGCAAAGCATAGCCGCTCGGGTACATTTGGCTCGCTGTACTGGGATGGGGTAAATTATAGAGAAACAATACTTTCGGAAATTCCTCAACACGTAAACCTGACCCAAGGCGATACCATTGTAACAAGCGGTTACTCCACAATCTTCCCTCCGAATATTCCGTTGGGTATTATTGAAGAATTCGAATTGAAAGATGGGAGTTTTTATATTGTAAAAGTTAAATTATTATCAGATTTCAAGAGAATCAACAATGTTTACGTTATAAAATCGCATCAAGCGGCCGAAAAAAATTTAATCGAAAAGCAAAATGAGTAAACAGCTAACCCGTTATGCTTTAACCTTCATAGCGCTTATAGCGCTCCAAACCTTGATTTTAAACAATATCAAGTTGGGCGGCTTCATCAATCCTTACGTTTATATTCTATTTATTATGCTTTTGCCTTTTGAAATCCCTGGGTGGCTATTGCTAACCCTTGGGTTCATTACCGGCTTAACCATGGATGCGTTTTCAGGCACACTTGGCATGCACTCATCGGCAACCCTTTTCGTTGCATTTATCCGACCTTTAATCCTATCAAACATATCTACCCACGAATCAACCGATAAAAAAGGTAGCCCCGCTTTGAACATGAAAGATATTGGCTGGTTCATAAAATATACATTTTTCATTGTTATTGCTCATCATTTCGTTCTGTTTTATCTTGAAACATTTTCATTTGCTCACTTCTTCACGACCCTTCTAAGGGTAATGCTAAGTTCTGTTTTTACAGCACTTTTCATACTGCTCAGTCAATTCTTTTTGATTCGCAACCAATCCAACTAAACCAAAATTGAAAAGTGCAGCTAAACATTACTACCGATAAAAAGTACATCATCTCAAGTATCATTCTTATTGTTTTTATCGTCATACTCATTAAGCTATTCTTGCTTCAAATTGTTGAGCAATCGTACAAATTATCGGCAAGTAATAATGTTTTTAGATATATCCCTCAGTACCCCGCACGAGGATTGGTTTATGATAGGAATGGTGATTTAATCGTTTGCAACCAAGCGGCATACGACCTAATGGTTATTAAAAACGAAGTCAAAGCCTTCGACACCGTTGAATTTGCTTCGATACTAGGCATATCAAAGGAGCAGGTTAAAGCTAGTTTCATTCAGATTAAAAGGATGAAAGGCTACTCGCCTTACAAACCCTCGGTTTTTTTAAAACAAATATCAACCAAAACCTATGCTATTTTACAAGAGAAATTGTATAAATACCCTGGTTTTGATGTGCATCCCCGAACATTAAGAACATATCCCTATAAAATGGCTAGCCATTTATTCGGTTACGTTGGTGAGGTTGACTCAAGTATTATTGCTAAAAACCCCTACTATCAATTAGGCGACTATATTGGGGTTAACGGGCTTGAGAAATCTTACGAAAAGGAGCTTCGAGGTAAAAAAGGGGTTAAGATATTCATGGTTGATGTTCATAATCGCATAAAAGGATCGTATGAAAATGGTTTGTACGATACAGCAGCTGTGGTGGGTAAAGATATTGTTTGCACAATTGATGCAAAGCTTCAAAGCTATGGGGAGAACCTCATGGTCAACAAGATTGGAAGTATTGTCGCCATTGAACCAAAAACTGGTGAGGTACTAGCAATGATATCAAGTCCGATTTACGATCCTGAACTTTTAGTTGGAAGAAACAGAAAAAATAATGTTAAAATACTTCAGAGCGATACGCTTAAACCCATATTCAACAGATCATTAATGGCTCCTTATCCCCCTGGCTCAACTTTTAAAATTGTAAATGGGCTAATAGGGCTACAGGAGGGAACGGTCTATCCTACTACACGTTATGGATGTGCTGGCGGTTTCCCAATAGGACGTGGGGTTGGCTGTCATATTCACCCCTCACCCTTAGCATTTACGCAAGCCATTCAAATGTCGTGCAACACCTATTTCTGTTATGTATTTCGAGGTATTATAGACAAACCAATGCTTGGATCTGCAGAGGCTGGGTTCTCGATTTGGAAGAAGCATGTTGAATCGTTTGGCTTTGGAAACCGATTAAATATCGATCTCCCGAATGAACAAAGAGGAACTGTACCATCCGTTAGCTTCTACGATAGATATTTCCGAAAGGGTGGTTGGAACTCACTAACCATTATTTCGCTTTCAATTGGGCAAGGGGAACTTGGTGCCACCCCGCTGCAAATAGCAAATCTTTCGTCGATAATAGCCAACAGGGGTTACTACTATTCGCCCCATGTTGTTAAAGAAATCAAAGAGTTTGACGGAATCGACCCGAAATATACAACAAAGTACACCACAACCATAGACTCTACGTGGTTCGACTACGTTGTAGAGGGCATGGATATGGCCGTAAATGGCGGAGCAGGGGGTACAGCGCTTAATGCAGCATTACCAAATATTAGAATATGCGGAAAAACCGGAACAGCACAAAATCCTCATGGAGCAGACCATTCGGTATTTATCGCCTTCGCACCAAAAGATGATCCCAAAATAGCTATCGCTGTTTATATTGAAAATGCAGGCTTTGGGGGAACATGGGCTTCGCCCATCGCAAGTTTGATGATTGAAAAGTATTTGGCCGATTCAATATCGCGACCCGATTTAGAGAAGTATATTCAAGACGCTGTTTTACTCGATCGCCATGCAGGAAAGAAATAGCACATGGGGGGGCCTCGATTGGCCAACAATTTTCATCTACCTCGCATTAGTGTTTATGGGGTGGATAAATATTTACGCTGCGGTTTATAGCGATGAACACAATAGCATCCTCGATTTCACGCAAAGATATGGGATGCAACTGGTTTGGATAATATTTGCCTTTGCGCTTGCTTTAGTTATACTTCTTATAGATAGAAGGGTATATTTTGTATTTGCCTACTTCTTTTACGGACTTGCATTACTTTCGCTTATTGCTGCCTTGCTTTTCGGGAGAGTTGTAAATGGTGCTCACTCGTGGTTACAATTTGGTTCTGTGGGAATACAACCTGCTGAGTTTACTAAGTTCGCAACAATACTAGCCTTAGCAAAACTTATTGGCGTGTTCAATTTCAAAATACTACAACCAAGTTCGCTGCTTAAGATTTCAATTATCATCCTGCTACCTGCTTTTATCATTATCTTGCAAAACGATACGGGATCGGCAATGGTTTATGGAGCATTAATCCTCCTTCTTTACCGTGAAGGGCTACCCAACTGGTTTATGCTTTTCCTCCTGTTCATGGTTATTCTATTCATTCTAGTTATTATTGCTAGCAACGCTTTTATCCTTATTACGCTTTTTTGCATTACAATACTACTGTATTTAATTTATGGCGATAAACAAAAAGAGGCCATCATATATGCCATTTCAACAATACTATTTGGATTAGCGCTCTACTTTACGTTAAAGTACCTTGGCTACAAAATCTCGTCAACATATATCATACTATTTTCAATGCTAATCGGCACTCCATTAGCAATAGCATATGCTTTTCTCCGTCGAATTCATTTTATATATTACCTTACGATATTCCTAGTAGTTACAACAAGTTTTTCGCTATCGGTAGATTATGGGTATCACAAAGTACTACCAATACATCAGCAGAAAAGGATTAATGATCTGCTTGGAATTGAAGCCGATCCACAGGGTTGGGGTTATAACGTGAATCAATCAAAAATTGCTATTGGCTCGGGTGGGTTCTCCGGCAAGGGCTTTCTAGGAGGCACTCAAACTAAGTTCAACTTTGTTCCGGAGCAGAGCACCGATTTTATATTTTGTACAGTTGGCGAAGAGTGGGGATTCATTGGTTCATCAGTGGTGCTATCCCTGTTTTTGATACTTATTTTAAGGTTGATAATGCTTGCCGAACGGCAAAGAGAATCGTTTGCAAGGGTTTACGGTTATGGTGTGGTTTCCATTCTCTTTTTTCACGTTGCAGTTAATGTAGGTATGACCATTGGCCTTTTCCCAGTTATAGGTATCCCGCTACCGTTCTTCAGCTATGGAGGATCCTCGCTGTGGGCATTCACAATACTACTATTCATATTTATTAAACTCGACTCGTCGAGATAACGGGATTAATCGAACGAAATATCAAATTCATTCTTTACAAGTTCAATCAGCTCGGGAAAAAAAGTATTAAAATGAGATGAAAATTGAGGATAGTTTTCGTTTAAAACCTCAATGGCGTATGCCGAATTCTCGGGCAATGAGGTTATGGCACTCATAATCTCAATAGCCCGCTTCACCCCTACTTGAGTTCTATAGCTATACAGCCGATTACTCTTGATCATAAAAGGTAGAAAATTCTTTACCCTATCGGGTAAAAGGAAATACCGTTGAACCATTTGAAAATAAAACCTATGAGCAAACCATTTGAGATTCGAATCAGAATACTTGTCCCACTCGTTGGCCAAAACATGATCGAAGAGTACATCAACCACAACACCCGCATACTTCCCATAACCTGGTCGTAATAGCTCAATACACGAATGTGTTGAAGGGTGTTTATCGGTAAATGAGTCGATAGCACGATGAAGCGCTATGCCTTTCTGAACATCAGGAGGATACTTTTCAAAATGCTTACCCTTAACATAATCGCCTATAAAATTCCCAAGGCGAATATCAGTATTTGAACCCGAAAGGTAAAGGTGCGCTAAGAAGTTCATCGACGATGGTTAAAATCATTCATTAGGGATAGTAGCAGCTATTTAACGTTAATTCGATTTAAAATGGCTTGTTATGTTATAATGTTAATACAATGTTTCTTGGAAGACTGGACCTGGAGCCTGCCTATCCTGCCTGCAGGTAGGCGGCAGGCAGTCATTTTTACCTACGGCGAACTGACGTTATTTAGCCTCACTTAAAACAGCATCATCACCCTCAGCATTGTATCGCATAAGCTTAAAGGTCTCACCATCCCATACCGTATAAGTATTATTCACCAACCAATCGCCTAGAATTACTAGGTTCGATGAATCATTGAGAGGGTAGATGATAGGAGAATGCCAATGGCCGAAGATAAAAAAATCGTAATGCTGATTTTTCAGCTCATCACGGGTAAATTTAGTAATCAGCTCATCCTCGCCCCTAAATTTATGGGTAATCTCCTTTGAATACCTGCTGCTAACCGACCACTGATTACCAAACCAAAGCGAAAAATTTGGATGTAATCGGGCGAATAGCCATTGAAGAGTTGGGTTAGTAAATATTGATTTCAATAGTTTATAACCTTTATCGCCCTTGCCTAGCCCATCACCATGAGCAAGAAAAAATTTTTTATTGAAAATTTCTTTAATGAGCGGTTTATGGTGCATCTCAACCCCAAGTTCCTCTTGAAAGTAGTTGAACATCCACACATCGTGGTTTCCGCTAAAGAAATATACGGGAATACCCGAATCCGTTAGCTCCGCAATTTTACCTATAAACCGATTGTAACCCCTTGGAACAACCCGATGATACTCAAACCAAAAGTCGAAAATATCGCCAAGCAAGTACAGTTCTGCTGCATCATGCTTAATACTATCGAGCCATTTTACAAATAATTTCTCACGAGGCAAACTCTCCTTGTGGGTGGGAAGGCCTAAATGTAGGTCTGAAGCAAAATATACTTTCTTGCCATTCATTATAATATCTCGCGTATTTTTTTCTTCAACGCTTCACCGAAAAGGTTCTTCCCAACAATGGTGAAATTTTTATCAATAAGATAGTTTGAAGGTAATTGGGAAACATTATATATGCGAGCATCTAATGAGCCATTAGGGTTAAGTTCGCAGACATTAACCCCTGGCAGACCTGCCGATTCAATGGCATTAACCCAATCATCGCGATTTGTATCCAATGAAACCTGATAAATTTCAAAACCTTTATTCTTAAACTGGCTGTAAGTCTCTATTAGCTCTCGAATATCCATCATGCTCGACTGATCCCATGATGCCCAAAAGTTAAGCAGAATAACTTTCCCCTTGAAGCTCGAAAGTTTTATCACATCGCCCTTAGGGTTACTTAACGTAATATCGGGAATTGAGCTAACCGAGGTGCTTATCATATTCTTAAGTTTAGCGCTCCGAACAATCTCCTCCATCCGCTTAATGTCAACCAACATCCCCTTGGTGTAGTCGGAATTGGGGTAAATGGCTCTTAGCGAAGAGGCCACCGCTTTAAACAGGACAATATCCTCAGATCTATCGAATACATAAAACTCATCATCAAACTTTTGGTAAACAGCCATTACGCTTGCTCGAGACATGGTATTAGCCCAAATAAATTTTGAATTATAGGCGCGTTGCGAATCAATGGTTGCATTATACTCCTGCTCAATCAAGGATTTCAGCCCCTCTTCCTTCGCCAAATTAAACTTCACCTTTAGGTCATAAAGTTTCTTCTTCGAATCGCTAAGCTTAGCGGCTAGCTCCTTGGTTTTTTGAGAACCCTTGGAGTCAAGCACCGTGTAATCGTAATACTTATCGGTATTGACAATGAGGTTCATCTTTTCATTAGGCTCACAAAGTAGGGTTATTGCACCATGCTCGGGAACTCTAATTACTAAGAAAGTAGGCTCAAAAACCGATTTTACTTTAAACCTTATGAGATTCTCACCCTTCGAAATCTCCGATGAATCGATTACCTGAGAGTTGGCGTAATTCAATTTATCGATATATATCTTTGAATCTGCATTGTTAGTGATTTTCACACGAACAACCACCGAATCCTTATTGCTACAAGAACTTAAAGAAAGCAGTACTACAACAGCACAAAAGCCTAAATATCTTACTTTTAAAAAATTCATCATCGTAAAATTATCTTAATTCAACATTCTAAAAAAAATTGACACCCATTAAAGCAAATTTAATCATTCAAGTCGAAATAAAAATCTTTTTTTTGGTAAAGGATAGCCGTTAAGGTAATAGTTCGCTTAACTTCAACCGTAGCTTAGCCCCGCTTAAATTTGTTGCCTTAATAGTTCCCCACCTATCGGCAATATAGTTCGATGGAATGCTCGACACTCTTAAAGTATCAAGCAGTCTTGAATTGTACATATCTGGCACGCAAGCATTATACCACATTAAGCTATCCCTTAGCACCGAAGCCCTTAATGAATCAGGGGTTACCCCCAACGTTACCTGAAGCACTACGAGACCTTTTGGTGCATACTCTTTATATACCTCTTTCAGGTAGGAACTATTCCTCTTGCAACGTTCACACCAAGAACCCTGAAAATCAACAAGAATATACCTAAACCATATACCGTTTATGAAAAGGTTTTCACCTGTGATTAGCGGGTAGCCAACATTCGGCAGCACCTCACCAACCTTATACATTAAATCACGCTTAACGCTTCGCTCATAAAGCGAATCCAATTGCTGAATCCTTGAATGATAAGCATTAACCATACTATTTGACGAATACACCGAAAGCAATGTTGAATCGACTAATCGGAATAATTTCCGATCCTTTGCATAATCAAACACAGGGTTTAAAGAATCGTAGGATTGAAAAAGGGCTAAAATGGATGCTGGCGAAAAAGGGTTATCCTTTACAAAATCGTATAAATAATTCCGATGATTCACAATTATTAATCTAAAGGTACTATCAAGTTCATGTCTAATAGAATCAACCTCTATGCTCTCAAGGTTAGCATTATAAACTCTCCTTAAAGAGTCGATTTGCTGCTTGGTTTTTTTCATCGAAGAGGTTAAACTTCGAACTAATGCTGAACCGCTGGAGCCAAAAACTCTATAATCGCTTAGGGACGAATCATTGGCCTGAATGCGAATATAGTCCCCAGGCTGTATAAGGAGAATGATTGGAGATTTAGCTTTATCTAACCCAATGGTAACAAAGCGACAGTTTTCGACATTTAGAGTAAGCTGAAAATATCCTTTCGAAGTTGTTTTAACGGAATCGAATAAAACCAACCGTTCATCTTCAAAGCTGCTGAAATACAGGTATGACTGAACATTTCCAATGAGTTGACCTTCCACGGTAACCCTATCGACCCGATAAACGCAACCTTGAATTATAGCTAAAAGGAAAAATAGAACCGATATGTATGATTTCTTTAAAAGAAAATGAATAAAACCCATTGATATAACAATTACTAGCTGTGCAAAAAACTCATTTATTATTAGATTAGCTACCATTCTCACCAAATGGTGATCTAAATCATCATTTTAACGCAAAGTTAACCAAATTTTAAAGTGAAACATACCCACTCCCTCATAAAAAAGCACTAAATTGTTAGTGCATTTATTAGCAGATATTTCAGCAGTATTTCTACTTGTGTTATGTTAAGTGTAAAATGTTATATTCTGGCTTTCATCCCCTGTCGGGGTTCAAAACTATAACAGGGATATAAGTTATTTCTTGCTTAACTTAACACTAGACATATCCCGAAATAATTAGATTTTGAGAAAAATATCTCATGTCACCATCAACTATTTACAAAAGGTTCAACATAATTAGGCAATATAAACCAAATTATCTACAAGCAATGAAATATCTTGAATTTGATAAAAAGGAGCTGGTCAACTTAGAGTACTCACTTAATCGTGAAATACTTAGCACCAACAGAGCTGGCGGATATTTCAGTACAACAATTGTGCTCTGCAATACCCGTAAATACCATGGGTTAATGGTTTTACCGCTCGACCAATTCGAAGGCGAACCTCACGTTCTTCTATCGTCTATCGATGAAACCATCATTCAAAAAGGTCAACACTTCAACCTAGGGATTCACCGCTTCCCTGGTATATATGAGCCAAGGGGCCATAAATATATCGTTGATTTTGAAAGCGAGTTAACGCCTACAATTACCTATAGGGTAGGGGGTGCAATCCTCAAGAAAGAACTTCTTTTCGTGCATGATGAGGAGCAGTTTATGATTCGCTACACCCTGGTTGATGCTCATAGCCCTACAAAAATCAGAATCAAACCCTTTTTGGCATTTAGAAATGCTCATAGCCTCAGTAAGGCCAACATGTGGGCCGATACTCGCTACAAAGAAATTCTCAATGGGGTTAAGTATCGCCTATACACAGGGTTTCCGTACCTTCATCTTCAAATGAATAAGAAGAGCGAATATATCCCCTCTCCCGATTGGTACTACAACTTTGAATACAAGGAAGAGCTGAATCGAGGGTACGAGGGGCATGAGGATCTTTTTGTACCAGGCTATTTTGAGGTTTCAATCAAAAAAGGGGAAAGCATTATCTTCTCAGCAGCTACCTCAGAAGTAATTCCGGGTACATTGACAAAAAAATTCAATACGGTGCTGCACAAGCGTCCTCTTAAAAATAGTTTCAAGAGCTGCCTATCCAATGCTGCTCGGCAGTTTATTATTCATCATCAAAAATTCACCAATATCATTGCAGGTTATCCATGGTTTGGACAATGGGGGCGCGATACATTCATTTCGCTTCCTGGGCTGACACTCGCCATTGACGATCCAAAATCGTGCAAAGCGGTGCTCGACTCCCTCTCCTCAGAGCTGAAAAACGGATTATTCCCCAATGTTGGCAGAGCAAAATCAGCATCATTCAACTCAGTTGATGCTCCGCTTTGGTACTTCTGGGCTATTCAACAATACGCCGATTATACCAAGAATAAGGTTGATGTTTGGAAGGACTATGGGAAAAAGATGAAAGCCATTCTTAAAGGTTATCACGAAGGGCTTTCATACAACATCAAGATGCACAACAATGGACTAATCTGGGCCGGAGAGAAAGGGTATGCGCTTACCTGGATGGATGCTGTTGTCGATGGAAAACCAGTTACGCCACGAATTGGCTATGACGTTGAAATTAATGCGCTATGGTACAACGCAATTATGTTTACTATCGATCTTGCAATAGTCAACAGGGATAGTAAATTTGTAAAGGAGTGGCTTAGAATAGCCGAGTTAACAAAAAACTCATTCAATACTGTTTTTTGGAATTCCGAGAAGGGCCATTTAGCCGATTATGTTGATGAAGCAGGGCAAAACCTATACGTTCGGCCCAATCAGATTTTCGCAGCATCGTTACCCTTTAGCCCCATTGACGATGAGTTGAAACGAAGCATAATTGATGTTGTTGAGCGTGAACTCTTCACACCAAAAGGGTTAAGAACGTTAGCCCCAATGAACCCAGAATATAAAGGGAGGTACGAAGGCGATCAGGCAACACGCGACTCAGCCTACCATCAGGGAACTGCATGGCCATGGCTACTCGGGCATTTCATGGATGCACACTTTAAAATTCATGGAAAATCGGCCATCCCGATAGGCCAAAAAATTATCGAATCGTTCCAAAGCGAAATGTGCACATACGGAATATGCTCTATCGCTGAGGTTTACGATGGTGATCCGCCGCAACGACCCAATGGCACAATATCTCAAGCATGGAGCGTTGCCGAGATTTTAAGAATCGTTAAAATGGTTGAAAAGCATAGTTAGCCTAGCAGTAAACCATATAATATGGAATCTTGAAACTATGGAATAATGAAATAAACAAAAAGTCACTTACAACATAATTCCAGCGTTCCAAAATATCTTAGCTACAAAGTAAGATTACAATATATCTAAAAAAACTGTTGCAAAACCGTAAAGCATGAAAGTATTGATGTTTGGATGGGAGTTTCCACCTCATATTACCGGAGGGTTAGGCACTGCTTGCTTTGGGCTGACGCAAGGTTTAGCCAAAAAGAATATTGAGGTCATTTTTGTTGTTCCAAAAACTTTTGGCGATGAAGATAACTCATCCATCCGTTTAGTTGCAGCCGAAGATATCGATATAAGTCATACCAAGTTTGAGATGGAGGAGTTCTGGCGTAGAATCCAATACCTCGAAATCAGCTCTAATATTATTCCTTACGTCGATCCCGAGGAGTATCAGAGGCTCATCGAGCAATCGGAGCTGGAGAAAACCAAATACAACGAAAGCACTACCGCCCGAAAGTTCAAATTCTCGGGCAGATACGGCATCACCCTAATGGATGAGGTAACCCGATACGCGTTAATTGCCACAAAACTGGCCGTAAGCCAAACCTTTGATGTTATCCATGCCCACGATTGGTTAACCTACCCTGCTGGGATTGCCGCTAAAATGATTTCGGGGAAACCGCTAGTTATCCATGTTCATGCAACCGAATTCGATCGTAGCGGAGAGAATATTAATAAAAACGTATTCGAAATCGAACGCCGGGGGATGATTGTTGCCGACAAGGTTATCACCGTTAGCAACCTAACAAGGAATATCGTTATCACAAAATATGGTATCCCCGAGGAAAAAGTAATAACTGTTCATAATGCTGTTGACTTCGGTAATGACTACAAATTCGATGAATTCAACAAAAAGGTTCCCGAACAGATAGTAACATTCCTTGGAAGGGTAACCTTCCAAAAAGGACCCGACTATTTCGTTGAAGCAGCAAATAAAGTTCTGAAGAAGAACACAAATGTTCGCTTTGTAATGGCTGGCAGCGGCGACATGCTCAACAGGATGATTCGTCGGGTTGCAGAGCTGGGAATATCACACAAATTTCACTTCACAGGGTTTCTAAAAGGATCCGATGTTAACCGAATGTTCCAGATGAGCGATGTTTACGTTATGCCTTCGGTCTCCGAACCTTTTGGCATTAGCCCCTTGGAAGCTATGCGATCAAATGTCCCTGTTATAATCTCAAAGCAATCGGGAGTTGCCGAGGTATTAAAGTATGCCCTAAAAATTGACTTTTGGGATATTGATGCCATGGCCGATAGCATTTACGGGCTGCTCAGCTATAAAGCCTTATCCAACTTCTTTATCAAATATGGTCAGGAAGAGGTGAACAACCTTAAATGGGAGAATGCTGCCGATGGCGTTAAAGGGGTTTACGAATCAATGATTTCAAATCAGTAACAAGTAAATAGCATACTAATGAAGACAATTTGCTTCTACTTTCAGGTACACCAACCTTTTAGGCTTCGCAGATACAGATTCTTCGATATCGGTGAATACCATAACTACTTCGATGAATTTGCGAACCGTTCAATCATGCGAAAAGTAGCAGAAAAGTGCTACCTGCCCACAAACAAGCTGATGCTCGATCTCATCAACGAATTCGGCTCTCGGTTTAAAATAGCCTACTCGATATCAGGCACTGCGCTCGATCAGTTCGAAATGTACGCTCCTGATGTACTCGTTAGCTTTCAAAAACTTGCCGAAACGGGGTGCGTTGAGTTCCTTGCCGAAACCTATTCGCACTCACTATCATCATTAAAGAATAGAGCAGAGTTCGAGAATCAAGTTACAGCCCACAGCGATAGAATCAAGGAGTTGTTCGGCAAAAAACCAAAAACGTTCCGTAACACAGAGCTAATTTACTCCGATGAGATTGGCGCAATGGTTGCCGACATGGGCTTTAAGGCAATGCTTACCGAAGGGGCAAAGCATATTCTTGGATGGAAAAGTTCGAACTATCTATACAACAATGCCATTAACCCTAAACTTCGGCTTCTACTTAAAAACTTTAGGCTAAGCGATGATATCGCCTTCCGATTTTCCAACCATGGTTGGAGTGAATGGCCGCTTACCGCTGAAAAATACGTATCGTGGCTTAAAAAGATTGAACCCCGAGACGAAATCGTGAATCTTTTCATGGATTACGAAACCTTTGGCGAACATCAATGGGAGGAAACAGGAATTTTCAACTTTATGCACGCATTCCCTCGTAAGATATTCAACGATGGGCATTTCGAATTCCTTACCCCATCCGAAGCAGCGGAAAAGCATCAACCCGTTTCAATCCTTCATGTCCCCCACCCCATTTCCTGGGCTGATGAGGAGCGAGACCTAACCGCTTGGCTTGGAAACGATTTGCAGGATGAGGCTTTCAACAACCTATACTCCTTTACTGATAGAATTAGCCGAATCGATGATAGTGATATTCAACGCGACTGGAAATATCTTCAAACAAGCGACCATTTCTACTACATGTGCACAAAGTGGTTTAGCGATGGCGATGTGCATAAGTACTTCAACCCCTACGATACACCCTACGAGGCGTTTATCAATTTCATGAATATTCTTAGCGATTTTACCATTAGGGTTAACAATAAAATGAAAGAGCAAGGAGTTCCCAACAGTTCTACGCCTGAAGAGGTAGCAAGCATGCTCAAAACTCTCGAAGAAAAAGTAAAAGAGCTGAAAGAATTTCAGAAAATGAACGCCCCAAAAAAGAAAAGGGTTGCTGTAAAGAAAGCACCAATAAAAAAAGCGATAAAGAATAAGGTTGAGGACAAGGTTAAACCAAAAGAAGAAAAGACTAAGTCCCAAAAAACAAATAAGGGCTCCGAGCCAAAAAAGGTAAAAGGGTTAAACAACCTAAAATCTACAACTTTAAAGAAAAGATAAGCAAATAAAATCGACCCAAAATGAAGGAAAAGCTATTAAAACCCGATTATCTGTTCGAAGTTAGCTGGGAGGTTTGCAATAAGGTTGGAGGAATACATACAGTAATTTCTACCAAAGCGCTATCGTTAGTAAACGAACTGAAAAACAACTATATACTTATTGGACCTGATGTTTGGCGCGATACAGAGCACAACCCCGAATTCATTGAGGACAATCAGCTATTCGCCTCATGGAAAAATAAGGCCTACGAAGAAGGGCTTATCGTTCGGATTGGCCGATGGAATATCCCGAGCAACCCAATAGCCATCATCGTTGATTTTACCAAGTGTATCCCAAAAAAAGATGAAATTTTCAAAGAATTCTGGGAAGAGTACAAACTCGACTCAATAACTGGCCAATGGGACTACATTGAACCTGCGCTTTTTGGCTATACCGCTGGTAAGGCTATAGAAAGCTTTACCAATTTCCATTTAAGTTTCCGACATCGAATAGTTGCTCAATTCCATGAATGGATGACCGGAACAGGCTTGCTGTATCTCAAAAGCAAAATGCCACAGGTAGGTACTATTTTCACAACCCATGCAACAGTGCTAGGCCGTTGCATTGCAGGTAACAATATCCCCTTGTACAGCAAACTCGACAAGTACAATGCCGACAGCAAAGCCCACGAATTCAACGTTGCCTCAAAGCAATCGCTCGAAAAGATATCGGCCATTCATGCCGATTGCTATACAACAGTTAGCGATATAACAGCGAAGGAATGCGTACAGTTTCACGAAAAACCTGTTGATCTGGTTACCCCGAATGGATTTGAAGCCACCTTTGTTCCCATTGACGAAGAGTTTAAACTCCGCAGGATTGAGGCAAAAATCAGGTTCTACGAGGTGGCCGAAGCACTGCTTGCACGTGAAGTATCAAAGGATGCGCTAATCGCTGGCATTGGTGGCCGTTACGAATTCAAGAATAAAGGGATTGATATTTTTATCGATGCCCTCGGCAAGCTTAACAAAGTTGATGGGCTTGAAAAGGAAGTACTCGCATTCATACTTATACCTGCAAACCACCATGGCCCCCGCAAGGATGTTTTCCAAAATCTAAAGGATAAAAATACCGATAACATCATTGTTCTCAGCAATTCGTATCTTACCCATTATCTCATAGATCCTGAACTAGACCCTATCCTTAACAGGATAAAAGCAGCAGGTTTAAATAACTCCATCAACGATAAGGTTAAGGTTTTCTTTGTTCCATGTTATCTGAATGGCGATGATGGAATTTTCGACAAGCACTACTACGATCTTTTGATTGGGATGGACATCACCATATTCCCATCATACTACGAACCTTGGGGTTACACCCCTCTCGAAAGCCTTGCCTTTCATGTACCAACCATTACAACTACCCTTGCAGGTTTTGGCAATTGGGTAAACACACATGTTACCAAACCTCACCCTGGAATTGTAGTCATTCCTCGTACCGACGATAACGATAAGGATGTAATAAACCAAACTGCTGATACCCTTAAGGAGTATATAAAACTCGACAACCAAGAGCGAAATATTTCGAAGGACAATGCCTTTGAGGTTTCAAAAATCGCCCTATGGAGCAATTTGATCAGCTACTACTACAGAGCGTACAACATCGCTTTGAAAAAGGTAGAGAGCCGTACACAGCAATTCACCGATCGTAACCGAAAGGAGAAACTACCATCCATTGAACGTAAGTACAGGTTGAATAAGCCCAACTGGATTCGACTACTCGTTCAAAAGAATATCCCCGAAAAACTTAGCGCTCTCGACGAATTATCGAAAAATCTTTGGTGGTCATGGAATCCCGATTCAGTAGAGTTATTCGAGTCCATCGACCCTGCGCTTTGGGCAAAATGTGAGCAGAACCCAATTCTTTTCCTCGAAAAAATAACATTCACCCGTTATCAGGAGCTGGAAAACGATACGGCGTTTGTTGAGAAACTCCACACCATATACCTCCAGTTCACGAGCTACATGATGAATAAGTACAAGCGAAAGGAGCCAAAAATAGCATACTTCAGCATGGAGTTTGGGCTTCATACCTCGCTTAAAATCTATTCGGGAGGGCTAGGTGTACTTGCAGGTGATTATTTAAAAGAAGCATCGGATCGTAATACCGATATTATTGGGATAGGCTTGCTGTATCGTTACGGATACTTTACTCAAAAACTTTCATCCACAGGACAGCAGGTTGCGGCTTACGATCAGCAGAACTTTACGCAAACCCTTGCTTCGCCTGTTCGCGATGAGAATGGGAAGTGGAGAACAATCAGCATTGCTCTCCCTGGAAGAAACCTCTACGCAAGGCTTTGGAAAGTTGAGGTTGGCAGAACCGACCTTTACCTTATGGATACTGATTTTGAAGAAAACCTTGTTCAGGACAGAACCATAACTCACCATCTTTACGGAGGTGATTTAGAGAATCGGTTCAAACAAGAGATGCTTCTCGGCATTGGGGGTATCCGTACCCTCAAAGAATTGGGTATCGATCCTGATGTTTACCATATTAACGAGGGTCATGCAGCATTCATTGGACTCGAACAACTTCGTTGGCATATCCACGACAATAAACTATCCTTCTCCGATGCCATTGAGGTAGTTCGTTCGTGCAGCCTTTTCACCACTCACACGCCCGTACCTGCAGGACACGACTCAT
This sequence comes from Bacteroidales bacterium, assembly GCA_003818205.1. Classification (GTDB taxonomy): domain Bacteria; phylum Bacteroidota; class Bacteroidia; order Bacteroidales; family Tenuifilaceae; genus UBA8529. The sequence goes on along the minus strand of RPRQ01000028.1, from coordinate 33,470 downwards.
TCACTGAGGATTTAGTGCGTACTTACATGTCGCACTACCCCGACAGGCTAAAGATAACCTGGGAACAGTTCATGAACCTTGGCAGAATGAACCCTGGTAATATCACCGAAAAATTCTCCATGAGCCATCTAGCAGCCAACCTATCACAGGAGATTAATGGCGTTAGCTGGCTACACGGTGAAGTGAGCAAGAAGATGTTTGTTGGCCTATGGCCTGGTTACTACCACGATGAGCTGCACGTCAGCTACGTTACCAATGGAGTACATTACCCAACCTGGACAGCTAAAGAATGGCGTAATCTTTATGAATCGATAGACCTTCGAGCAAATTTCAACTACCCCAACCCTTCATGGGATCAGATTGCAAACATCCCCGATGATAAAGTATGGAGCATCCGCAACAATCAGCGGCAGAAACTTATCGATCTTATCAAAACTCGGCTGAACAACCCCGATACGATTAAATTCGAAAGCCCCCGTAATATCGTTGATATTCAAGAGAATATAAGCAGCAAGGCGTTAACCCTTGGTTTTGCTCGACGCTTTGCAACCTACAAGCGAGCTCATCTCCTATTCAAGGACTTACAACGGTTAAGCGAAATTCTCAATAACGAGGAGATGCCCGTTCAGCTATTTTTTGCGGGCAAAGCACATCCAAACGATAAAGCAGGTCAAGACTTAATTAAAAGGATTATTGAAATATCGAAAATGCCTGAGTTTCTTGGGAGAATAATCTTCCTGCAAAACTACGATATGGAACTAGCTCGAAATATGGTACAAGGAGTTGATATTTGGCTCAATACACCCACACGACCCCTTGAGGCATCGGGTACTAGCGGGCAAAAAGCGGCAATGAACGGAGTTCTCAATTTCAGCGTACTCGATGGCTGGTGGGTTGAAGGCTATCGGGAGGGTGCTGGCTGGGCAATATCACAGGATAACACATATCAACAGCAGGACTTCCAGGACGAACTCGATGCCGAGCAGATTTACTCCCTGCTTGAGAACGAAATTGTACCGATGTACTACACCCGCAACAACGAGGATATCCCTGAGAAGTGGGTATCCTACATTAAAAAATCCATCTCGCAGGTTGCATCGAACTTCACCACTACAAGAATGATGAGAGATTATGAGAACCGTTTCTATTTCAAACTCTTCGAACGCTCAAAACGAATTAAAGCCAACGATTTCGACCTTGCCAAGACACTATCAAACTGGAAAAAACGAATCACCAAGGCGTGGGACACCCTAGAAGTAATTCAGGTAAAGCAATTCAACACTGCCTTTGAGGCCATTATTCTTGGTAAAGAGTATACTTCGGAGCTAATTCTCGATTTAGGAGAACTATGCGTTAACGATATTGGGGTTGAACTCGTGGTGGCCGACCTGATTGAGAGCAACGAGGTTAAAATCAAACGAGTACATGATTTTATATTACACTCACTGGATGGAACAAGGGCTACGTTCAAGCTAAGCATCGTTCCCGTTGACCCCGGCGCATTCGATTGCGGAATCAGGATATTCGCTAAAAATCCTGAACTACCCCACAGAATGGATTTCTGCTTAGTTCGATGGGTATAATGTTTTCTGGTATAAGAGGCTAAAATGACCTTTAAATTCCGTTGAGTCCAGCGGAGTTCATGCAATGCTTGCGCTTACACCGTGCTCCTACTCTAAAGCTATGGCGCACAGGCGTAAACTTCAGCGTTGAAGCACAGCGAAGGAGCAAAGGTTTCTTATCCTGCCGGCAAGGTATGCAGGATATTTGCAAAGTATGCCAAGAATACTATTCATAAAATCAACATATTGCGTTTTTTGCGTGAAACCGTTATAGCCTTTTCACCTTCTTCAAAATTTATTATTTTACTATCATCTACTACAAACCGCCAACCATCAACTTTACAAAGTCAATCATCAACAATTAAACACTTTATGATAAAAATGCTTTAAATAACCAAACCAATTTTGCACCTTTGTTTACTTTTCGGATGCTAAAAGATGATAATTGTACAAAAACCGGATCAACTCGAAGGAAAAAACACCGCACTTACCATGGGTTTCTTCGATGGCGTACATCGAGGACATAGAGCGCTGACCGATCTTGTGCTTCTACGTTCGAAAGAATTAAATCTCGCATCGGCAGTCCTTACCTTTTGGCCTCACCCCCGATTAACGCTAAACAAGGATCCTCATAAACTCAGGTTTTTAACCACTCTAAACGAAAAGTCAAGGATATTCTCCCGCCTAGGATTCGATTTCTTTATCATACAGGAGTTCAACCTCTCATTCGCAAACCTATCAGCAGAAGATTTCTTAAAACTCATAGTGAAATCGTACAATGTAAGGCACATAATCATTGGAAGGGAGCACCGCTTTGGGCGAAAAGCGGAAGGCGATATGAATACAATTATGAATTTCGCTTCCAAGTACGGATACACCTACGAAGAGGTTGGAGTTATTGAACAGCACGACATCAATATCAGCTCAACAAAGATTAGGGAAGCGCTGAACAAAGGTGATCTAGAAAAAGCCAATGAGATGCTAGGCTACCCATACCTGCTTACAGGCACAATTGAGGAAGGCTCTAAAATTGGTCGTAAAATGGGATTCCCGACTGCTAATATCAGACCAATTGATCCTCTTAAACTTATCCCTGCCGATGGCGTATATGCTGTTATGCTAAATATTAATGGCCGCATTGAAAAGGGTATGATGAATATTGGAACCCGTCCAACGGTTGATAAAATTCAGCAACAGGTTATCGAGGCTCATATATTCAACTTTAATGAAGATATATACAATTGCAGAATAGATGTTGCCCTGGTTGAGCGGGTAAGAGATGAGAAACGATTTCAAAGTATCGACCACCTCAAAGCGCAGCTCGAAATTGATTTGATAAACATTACCAACATTCTTAGTGTTTATAATTCGAACAATTTCGAAAACTATTTCATAACTTTGCCGCGTACAACAGTTTTGTAACTAATCAAACCAAATAATAGATGGAACAAGTTCTTGTAGAATCGACACCCTACAAGGTAAGTGATATTTCGCTTGCCGAATGGGGTCGTAAGGAAATTAGCATTGCCGAAAAGGAAATGCCTGGATTAATGGCAATTCGTTCACGATACTCCTCTTCAAAGCCCTTAAAAGGATCACGCATTACTGGCTCATTGCACATGACCATTCAAACAGCAGTTCTGATTGAGACCCTAAAAGAGCTTGGCGCAGATGTTCGCTGGGCTAGCTGTAATATCTTCTCAACTCAGGATCATGCAGCAGCAGCCATTGCCAAAGTAGGAATCCCTGTGTTTGCATGGAAAGGCGAAACCCTTGAGGAATACTGGTGGTGTACAGCACAAGCGCTATCGTTCCCCAACGGCAAAGGTCCAACCCTAATCGTTGACGATGGTGGCGATGCCACTCTATTCCTTCATCTTGGATACAGAGCAGAGAAGGATGCAAGCGTTCTCAATAAGAAGGCTGACAACCATGAGGAACAGGTTATTCTCAATCTTCTCAAAAAAATATTAGCTGAAGATGGACAAAAATGGCATACCCTAGTTAAGGATTTGAAAGGCGTTTCGGAAGAGACTACCACTGGTGTTCATCGTCTATACCAAATGAAAGAGAGAGGTGAACTTCTTGTTCCAGCAATCAATGTTAATGACTCTGTAACCAAAAGCAAATTCGACAACCTTTACGGTTGCCGCGAATCGCTTGCCGATGGCATTAAACGGGCTACCGATGTAATGATTGCAGGTAAGGTTGTTGTTGTTTGCGGTTACGGTGATGTTGGCAAGGGTTGTGCGCACAGCATGCGTTCATACGGCGCTAGGGTTATCATCACTGAAATTGACCCCATTTGTGCTTTACAAGCGGCAATGGAAGGGTTCGAGGTTAAACCCATTGAAGAAACCCTTGTTGAAGGAAATATCTACGTTACCACAACTGGTAACTGCGATATCATTACCCTTGAGCATATGCTTGCCATGAAGGATCAAACCATTGTTTGTAACATTGGCCACTTCGATAACGAGATTCACGTTGACAGGTTGAATAACGCCCCAAATGTTAAGAGGATTAACGTTAAACCTCAGGTTGATCAGTACTTCTTCCCCGATGGTCGTTCAATTTTCATTCTCGCCGAAGGCCGTTTGGTTAACCTTGGCTGTGCAACTGGTCATCCAAGCTTTGTGATGAGCAACAGTTTTACCAATCAAACCCTTGCTCAGATTGAACTATGGACTAAGAACCTTGCCGTTGACGTTTATCGTTTACCAAAGCATCTCGATGAGGAAGTTGCTCGCCTTCACCTTGAACAGATTGGTGTTAAACTCACCAAGTTAACCCAAAAGCAAGCCGATTATATCGGCGTTAGAACAGAAGGACCATACAAACCAGAGCATTATAGATACTAGTGCTATATTAATCATACGATGACGTAATAGTTCAGGGCTATAACCGATGGGTTAACCCATCGGTTAAAAAACGTAATAATACATACCTAACATAGCACTAGAAGAGATTCCCTTCCGTATTTATTCATTAACCCTGACAAATGTTAAAACCTGTCAGGGTTATTTTTTATTCAATCACATTTTATTTACCTTAGTGATCGGTTTTAAACAAAAACACCATGGCAAAGAAAGAAGGGTTTTTTAAAAAGTTTTTCCTTTACTATTTGAAGCTCCAGCAATTCATATTAAAGGATCTGTGGAGCGTTAGGCTTGAGGAATACCCTCCAAAAATGAAATTCCTTTTCAAATACCTCCGCATTGTAGTACTTGCCCTACGGGGTTCAATCGAGAATAAGGTTACCGTAAGAGCCTCGGCCTTAACATACTATACCCTTATGTCAATCGTACCAATACTTGCTATGGGGTTTGGGATTGCCAAAGGATTTGGTGCCGATAAGTATCTTGAGCAACAGCTTATGGAGAACCTAAAAGGCCAAGAGGAGATAATGAATAAGCTGATTACGTTCTCAAACTCCCTTTTGGAGAGAACGGGAGGCGGTGTTCTGGCAGGTATTGGGATTATTCTACTATTCTATTCTGTAGCCAATGTGTTAAGTAGTATAGAAGCCTCATTCAACGACATTTGGAAGATTGAAAAAGCGAGAACTTTTAGCCGTAAGTTCAGCGATTACCTCTCGATGATGCTTATCGCACCCATTCTTCTTATCGCATCGAGCAGCATCTCAGTTTATCTAGCCACTCAGCTCGACACCATAGCCAAACAGATTGAATTGATAGGTTACATCAGCCCATATATAATGTTTGTGCTAAAATTTATCCCATATTTCCTTATTTGGATACTTTTTAGCATTATGTACATCGTTATGCCTAACACCAAGGTCTCAACCCAATCGGGGATTATTGCCGGGGTAATTGCCGGATCGCTATTCGTAATTACCCAATGGATTTACATCGATTTTCAGGTAGGAGTTTCTAGGTATAACGCCATTTATGGTAGTTTTGCAGCCCTCCCGCTATTCTTAATATGGATTCAGACAAGCTGGTTAATTGTACTCTTTGGCGCAGAGGTTTCCTTTGCCAATCAAAACGTTGATATGTACGAGTTTGAATCCGAAACCGATCGTATTAGCCCTTACTCCCGACGAATGCTATCGCTACTTGTAGTAAATTTCATAGTTAAGCGATTCGAAAAGGGAGAAGAACCTCTCACGGTTCTTGAACTATCAAAAAACCTTAAAATACCTGTTCGTTTAATGAGGGTTCTGCTTAACCACCTGATTCAATGCAAAATAATCTCTGAAACCATTGATAGTAGCACCAAGAGCATTGCCTACCAACCTGCACAACACATCGATAATTTTTCGGTATCGTTTATCATAAATTCACTCGATAACCTCGGAACATCCATCGAACCTGAACTACCTGAGATGCAAAGAATTCTAAAAATACATAGTACATTTTCGGATAAAATTGATGGTCTAAAGGAAAATGTGCGGGTGAAAGAGATATAGAGTCTCTCGCTTAGCAAAAGGGCGATGACTACAATCTTGGCTTTGGAGGCTTTACCGTTTTATGCTTAGGCCCATGCTTTGGGTTTCGCTTCATTTGACTACCAAGGTTAACTTTGGTGTTCTTTTTCTTCTTCTCGTGGAATGCTGAATTCGGAGCATGCTTCTTTTTGTTTTGTTGAAGGTAGTCAATATCAAATAGCCTGGTTGGTCGTTCCTCCTCCGAAAAGATATTAGAGATTTTAACCTCCGAAGGCGCTTCAACCATTGTAATTTGCTTATTCATAAGTTGTTCAATTGCCGTTTGGTTTTCCTGTTCCATTTCGTTAACAAAGCTAATGGCAATCCCATCCTTATCAGCACGACCCGTACGACCAATGCGGTGGATGTAATCTGAAGGAACATCGGGTATATCGAAGTTGATAACGTGCGAAACATCGCTAATATCAAGACCGCGTGCTATAATATCGGTGGCGATAAGCATGCGAATTTCACCCTCTGTGAATTCTTTCAACACGTTTAGCCTATAGTTTTGCGATTTATTGGAGTGGATTACCCCCGTTTGATTCGGAAACTTAGGGAGCATCTGCTCATACAAACGGTCGGCTAATTTCTTTGTGCTAACAAAAACGAGAACCTTATTCAAGTCGCCATCAACTTTCAGTAGATGCTCAAGCAAATCAGCTTTTGTAATAAAATTGGGTACATGGTAGGCCTGCTGAATAATCTTCTCGATTGGCGTACCATGCGCAGCAATCTCGATCATTACTGGATCTTTAAAGAATTCTTGAATCAACTGCTGAACATCAGGGGTTAACGTAGCGGAGAACATCAGGTTCTGACGCTTAGTCGGAATCTTTTCAAGCAGGTTGATAATTTGGATACGAAATCCAAGGTTTAGCATCTCATCAACCTCATCGATTACCAGTTTCTGAATGGATTTAAAGCGCAGTACTCCGCTAAGAATAAGGTCAAGTAGCCGACCTGGTGTAGCTACAATAATATCGAGACCGTTGTGAATTAGCTGCTTTTGTGTATTAACGTTGGTACCACCATAAACGCCGCCAACCCTAAAATTAGAATACTTAGTAAGTTTGTTGATTTCTCCCACTACCTGTATCACAAGTTCACGGGTTGGGACTAGAATTAAAACACGTGCTTCACGCTGCCTCGAAAAGGTGAGCTGTCGAAGAATGGGAAGTAAATAAGCGAGAGTTTTTCCTGTACCTGTTTGTGCAATACCAACAGCATCGCGCCCCGACATAATGATTGGAAATGCTTTTGCCTGAATTGGGGTAGGGTATTCAAACTCTAGGTCGGTTAAAGCTTGTAGTAGGGGTTTGTTTAAATTTAAGTTGTTAAAGGTCACAGTACTATTTTTAATATTCGAGGCAAAGGTAGTCATTCAAGTTAACTTTTTCGAAAAGAGATTGAAAGGTGTAATTTCTCCTCTATTTTTAATTTACCTTTGCATCCAATCTTTACTCAAAAAATACTCCGTTTAAACTATTTGCCAATCTATTTTATTAAAACTATGAGCACAGAGCAAATCAACAATCCATTGCATGGAAAAACTCTTGAATTTATTGTTAAATCGCTAGTTGAGTTCTATGGATGGGATCAGTTGGGTGAAACATTAGGTATAAATTGTTTTAGGAAAAATCCTAGTTTACAGTCGAGTCTAAAGTTTTTGAGAACTACACCATGGGCTCGTAAAAAGGTTGAGGATTTATATATCTATATGATTAAAAGAAATTTATAAAATCGACTATGAAGTTTGAAGGATATAATTTTGCTCCCACATTAAAGCGCAATCTCGAAAATTTAGGTTTTAGAAAACCTACTGATATTCAATACCGATCAATTCCTCCCATCTTAAATGGGGAAGATGTCTTGGCAATCGCTCAAACGGGAACTGGAAAGACCGCTGCGTATGCTATTCCTGTAATTCAACTAATGAGCGCAAAGCGCGATAGAATGGAGAACTATGGGGTTCGCTGCATTATAATGGTTCCAACCCACGAGTTGGCCATACAGGTAACCGAGGTTTTTGAAAAGTTAATTGTTGAGATGGGAATTAACGTTATCGGTTTGCATGGTGGAGTAGAGCAGGCTCCGCAGATTAAACGGCTAAAGAATGGAATGGATATTCTGGTGGCTACCCCCGGTCGTATGTTCGATTTAGCAAGTCAAGGTTTTCTATCATTTAACAGCGTTGAAATTCTGATTCTCGATGAGGCTGACCACATGCTTGAATTGGGATTCATTACCGATATGCAGCAGCTGATTCGGCGAATCCCGAAGGGTCGGCAGACTTTGTTTTTTTCAGCAACTATCAACGAGCATATCAAAGATCTAGCCTACGGCTTGGTTCGTCATGCCGTTCGAATTCAGATTTCGCCCAAAGATCCTGTATCGAAAAATATCGATCATTCTGTTGCGTTTGTCGAGATGGACGATAAACGCTTCTTCTTGGAGCGGATTATCAATGAGCATCCCGAGAGCAAAATGCTCGTTTTCGTTCGCACCAAGGTGAGAGCTGAGCGTGTTGCCAAAGCGCTTGAGCGCGTTGGCCTGAAAAGTCAAACTATCCATGGCGATAAAGTTCAGGACGAACGCTCACAGGTAATGACCCATTTTAAGGAAGGAATCAACAAGATATTGATCGCCACCGACATCAGCTCAAGGGGTATTGATATTCCAAATGTTGAATATGTTGTTAATTACGACTTGCCAGAGGTTGCCGAAAACTATGTTCACCGTGTTGGCCGAACCGGTCGTGGTGTTCAGCGGGGAGTAGCCGTTTCGTTTTGCAGTACCGAGGAAAAACCTATTCTCGATGAAATCGAGAGTTTCTTAGCTAAATCCATTGCAGTAATAGGGATTGATAAACGTGAATACGAGGAGACCGTTGATATTTCCGAAGCTAGCGAGCACGATTGGAAATCGCTAATCAAGGAGAGTAATGCTCAGCTAGCAATGCCCAAAAAGAAGAAGAAAAAGAAGAAATAGCACTTTTTTAATGTCTTTTACTTTTTGAAATTTGCCTTTTGTCTTCTATGGCTTGCTGAACAATTGAAAAGAATCTCTGAATTATATTACACTTTTATTGTCTAATTATCAAATAATCTGCTACCTTTGCCGCTCAAAATTTTGTAGGATAAATTAATAAAAAAGCGTAAAGTATGCCTGTAAAAATCAGACTAAGCCGCCAAGGAAGGAAGAAACTTCCTTTCTACCACATTGTGGTGGCGGATAGCAGGGCGCCACGGGATGGCAGATTCATCGAAAGGGTTGGTTCATACAATCCTATTACTAATCCTGCTACTATCGAATTAAATTTCGAAAGAGCATTAGATTGGCTGCAAAAAGGCGCTCAACCTACCGAAACATGTAGGGCTATCCTATCGTACAAGGGTGTTATGATTAAGAAACATCTACTTGAGGGTGTTACCAAAGGGGCCCTCACCGTAGAGCAAGCCGAAGCGAAATTCCAAACCTGGATGGCTTCGAAAGATGCCAAAGTTCAGGCTAAAATGGATTCTCTTGCTAAAGGTAAGCGCGATGATCTAAAGCAACGCATCGAAGCTGAGAATAAAGTAAAAGAGGCTCGTGCACAAGAATTAGCTAAGAAGAGAGCCGATGCTGCTGCAAAAGAAGCGAAAAGTAAAGTAGCTGCTGCAGAGGAAACTGCTCCTGAAGGCGAAAGCACAGAGGCATAGAGCTGTTATCCATGGGTTCGAACCAGTTTGTTGAAATTGGAGCAATACAACGAACTCACGGTGTAAGCGGCGAGTTCCAAGTAGTTTGGAACGATGACTTTTACCTCGAAGAACAAAATTTGGAATCGGTATTCATCGAATTTGATGGAATTCCGGTTCCTTTTTTTATTGTATCAATCCGCTCTAAGGGGGATGATAAAGCTCTTGTAAAACTTGATGATGTAGAGGATGTTAATATCGCTGACGAGCTGGTTGGTCGAAAACTTTTGCTTCCTGCTGATGAAATAGTAGAAAAGGATGATCTTCTTCTTAACGATTTGATTGGTTATACCATGTTTAGCGATCAAAAACTGCTAATAGGATCAATTGTAGATTTTCAGCAATACCAATCAAACTCCGTTTTTACTGTTGAACACCAAACAGGTAAAGAGGTGATGATCCCCGTTGCCGATGAGCTGATTGTTGAAGTGGATACTGACCAGAAAACCATTACCTTGGTAATACCCAATGGTCTTATAGACCTATACCTCGAATAGCGTATCGTGCTCAAACGCTAAAATCTTTACCCTCCAACGCTCTGGAACCTTTATTGTAGCTCGTTTTTTATTGCTATAGGCAACCATGGTCGATTTACTCGTTGCCGCAACCTGCTGGGTTGTTTCATCGAATAAATCCTGACACATCTTAAGGCTTTTATTGCCAATATGAAAAATCTTTGACCTAACTATTACTTTGTCGTATAGTTTAATTGAATTTATATATTCGATGTTTATACTTGCAAGCACCAGCCCTCCTTCTTCCCAGTCCATTTTCTCCTCTAAAACATGATCGAAATATGCCATTTTACCTAAATCGAAGTACTGTTGATAGACTGAGTTCGTAGCATGACCCAGCTGATCGATATCGTTGAAACGAATTTGTATGGGTGTGCTGTGAAAGTATGATTGTGCAATATGCCCTTTTGATTCCATATGGTTGAATTTTAATACTCAAAGATAGAACTTTAATCTATAAAGCTTGCACCTGTCTTTACAGAATGATACTGATGTACACCCTCTGATATAAGCATTATATGAGAGTTATTTTGAAGGGTTTACCCTCAAGCCCTTTGCCCGCTTTATTTTACAAGGATAAAAAGATGCTATAGACCCAACATATAGGTAGCCGTTAATTCCGATAATATCCTAAGGCCCTAGGTACGAAACAAGAACGATAGAAAAGATAGCGTTGATCGGACTGCAGTGAAAATAAAATATAAGCATGCAGCGATTTGAATTATCCTTTCGTCAATAATAAAACAATTCAATAAGGGATTTGAATAAAATTATCTCACTTTAAAAACATATACTATGAAAAAGTTATCATTTCTATTAAAAGCAAGCGCAACATTAATGCTATCATTCTTACTAATTAACTGTACCAGTGCACAAAAACGCGAGGTCAGGGATGTATCTGGCTTTACCGTTGTTAGCCTATCGGTATCGGCTGATATCTATTTAAGCCAGGCGGCTAGCTACAAGGTTGAAATGGAGGGTGATGCAGATTATCTTGAGAAAATTGAAACAGTTGTTGATGGTAATGTTCTAAAGATTAAGAATAAAGACCACTTCAATTTCGAATTCAATAACAAGAAGATGAAAATTCACATCTCGATGCCACAGGTAAATGGATTAACCATCTCGGGTTCGGGGGATATTTTTGCGCAAACAGCAATCAAAACTGATGATTTGAAGGTCAAGATTAGCGGTAGCGGGAATGTAAAAATTGACAACCTATCGGTTAAGAATTTGGATATGGCGATTTCTGGATCAGGCGACATCGAAATGTCTGGAACCGATGTAGCAGAAAGCGCAAGCTATTCCATTAGCGGTTCAGGCGATATCGATAATCAAGGATTACAGTGTAAGAAGGTCAATATTCATGTAAGCGGCTCGGGGGATGTAAAGGTTTGGGCTGTTGACGAACTCGATGCAAAAGTTTCAGGGAGCGGTGATGTCTATTACAAGGGACGTCCAATTATCGATGCCAAAACTTCAGGCTCAGGGGGGATTCATCATTTATAATACTTCAAGGATTCGAATGAAAAGAGAGGCCAATAATTGACCTCTCTTTTCATTCTCGAATTACCTTTATCTCGCCATTTACGCCTAGCATAATAATGCCAGAGGGCTTGTCAGATATAGGGTGATCAAACTCCTCTGGAACTATAAAATCTACTTTGTCTTTTATCTCCTCTTCGATATCGCAGAACGATTTAGGGTATGGTTTACCTGATATGTTTGCAGAAGTAGAAACGATAGGCTTTCCGAAGCGTCCAATTAACTTGCTACAGAAATCATGGTTTGCAACACGAATCCCAACCGAACCATCGGGCGCAATAAGGTTTTTTGCTAAACCTTTTGCGTTTGGGTAGATGATTGTGAGCGGCTTGTCGGCTAGTTCAACTAAATCCCATGCAAGATCAGGCATCTCTGAAACGTAAGAAGGGATTCTACCAACCTTATCGATTAGCACGAGCATGCTTTTAGAATCCTCACGTTGCTTTATTTTGTATATCCTGTCCACCGCTTCAGGGTTTGTCGCATCACAGCCAATGCCCCAAATGGTATCGGTGGGGTAAAGGATAATGCCTCCTGAACGGAGGATGTTTACTGCGCTATTTAATGCATCTTTCATGGGCACTAAAGCAGGTTGATTACTGGGCTTTGTTCTGATTTTTGTGATATTAGTGAATTGATAAACTTAGTTAAATATACTGATTAAGCCCAATTTCACATACCTTTCTACCTTCGGCAATGGCTCTCTCAAGTAGAATATCATTTTTTTTCAACAAATCATCGGTTTTATTCTCCTTATGCCAAAGGTGATAGACAACACCACCGAATTTCAGATTGGTTCTACTAATACCACTATTGAGCAAACGAACAACAAACTCGCTATCCTCTCTGCCCCATCCAATAAACTCTTCGCTAAACCCGTTAACTTTGATTAAATCAGATTTCCAGCACGATAGGTTACAACTTCTAACCCCTTTATGGGTTTTTTCTCCCTTGTAAAACACTTGAATTAGCTGAGAGAAAAGTCTATTCGAAATTGCATTAATCCTATTCTTGATCCCTTTGGAGAAGGGGGTGAAATGAATTTGCTTTGACTCGATAGCCTTTTGGGTTGCTTCCGGCGAAAGCAAAACCCGGGAGCCCTGAATGAAATGATTGGAAGCAAGATGCTCTAGGTGAGAGCGGATAAAATTACGGTGAAGTATTACATCCCCATCAACCATTATTATATATTCACCCGATGCCACAGCAAAGGCCTTGTTGCGAATATGCGAAACTCGAAAACCTTTATCCTCTTGCCAGCAGTGAAGCAACTTCACTGGGAATTGGGTTTGATAATGCTTGATAAGTTCAGCAGTTTCACTGGTGGAGCCATCATCGGCTACAATAACCTCAAAGGGCATTAATGATTGCATCTTTACGCTCAGAAGCACTAATTCCAATGCGTCTTTTCGATTGTAGGTGGTAATTATTAACGATATATTCACTTCGCTCTTTCTCATTGTTCATTATCCTTTGGAATACTCTAACAGATTCATTTATTGAATCATTTGCAACACATTTTTTTCTCTTACGTTTACTTAAACGGCATTATTCAATAGCTATCATTCATTAAAGGTTACGAATTGCCGATGCCATAAGATAATTTATTCTGATGCTCTTAAACTAGTGTTATGTTAATCATACTATGACGTCGTTATAGCATACAGAACTACAACCGATGGGTTAACCCATCGGTTAAAATAAAAATGTAATAATACATACTTAACATTACACTAGATTTTTATGAAATTCTTGTACTCAAACAGCCGATACCCAAAAACCTTTTCAATGGCTAGTAACAGCTTGTCTTTGAAACTCATCTTTATCCGTTTCTCATCAATGTTCACATCCCACACCATTCCATCAATACGAGTTTTCATAATTGCAGGGTAAGTGCCCACGAATCGTTTTACAGCATCAACTTCATCGTAATTAAATGCGTTTATCTGATCAATCTTTTTTTGCAGATCTTCATTGTTTAGATATAAAGCGGAAAAACCTTTCATCTTCTCCTTCATAATGGCAGGAGGTCTTACCCAGCCAAAGTGGAATATGTAAGCATCTATAAGCTTTACTTTTAACTTTTGATTGTTTTTACGAAAACCTTGAGCATCCCGATACGAACGGATTAGTTTATTGTTTCTGACAATTCGAATTTCCTGCCTGTACCACTGTCTATTCACCCCGATGTAGTTGAATGTTCCCCAGAAATGGTGGTATTTAAAAAGCAGACCCTCTACTTCAGAGAAGTTCAGCCATTTCTCCATTTCGTTTCGTATGGTTTGATAGCTATTCTCGTGGATAACCTCATCTGCCTGTATATAGAAACACCAATCGAAATCAGTGGGAATCGCATCGAATGCTTTATTGGTTTCAACAGCAAGCACCTGCCCCCCCTTGCGGAGTGAATCATCCCAAACGGTTTCAATAATCTTTATTTTTACAGGATCGATACCCTTGATTAGCTCAAGCGTTCCATCATCGGAGTTTCCAACGGCAACAACGAACAGATCGCATAGAGGGAGAACCGATTTTATCGATTCTACAACCGGATAGTCATATTTAATTGCGTTCCGAACTATGGTAAAGCCGCATACTTTCATGGTCTCTGTTTTTCTTAGTTTAGCTTCAAAAGTGTATCGTATAGTCTCATGTAGTTGCTTGCAATAACTTCATCCTTAAAGTTATTTGCATATTCTAAACCAGTGGAAATCATTTTGCTTCGTAATTCACTGTTATTTATCACTTTGAGTACGGCTTCGCCAATTTCCTGATGATTGTGTGGATTTACATACAAGCTACCTGGCCCTGCAGCTTCATTAAAACAACCAAATTTACTTGTAATAACAGGTATTCCAGAAACCAGTGCTTCAAGAATAGGGATTCCAAACCCCTCGAAGAATGAAGGGTAAATAAAGCATTCGGCATTCTGGTAAATTGCAGGTAGTTCAGCGTTAGAAATGTTATTGGTAAAAATAATATTACTTATATTGTTTTCTGATATGTAATCATGCACTTCCTTGAAGTAGTCTTCATTCTTTCGACCTACAACAACCAGCGGCAAATGGATGTTAACTTTATGAATAGCTTTAACTATACCAAGTAAATTCTTACGCTCCTCGATAGTGCCTACATATAAAAGGTATCTTTCGGGCAAACCGTGATTGGTTTTAACCTGTTGATAGTATTCTTGACTGCAAGGCTTCCAGTACAATGGATTGCATCCCTGATAAATAACTGATATTTTACTAGGAGAAATATTCAGCAGGTTGACTAAATCGTTTTTTGTTTGAGTGCTAATAGCAACGATATGATCGGCAACTCGGCAAGCATGAACAAGTTTTAGACGATATATTCTTGCATCGAACCAGCCGTAAAACTCAGGAAAGCGGATGAATATCAAATCATGCACGGTAACAATTGATTTTGCATCAGTTTTTTCAATTCCTATAGGTAATTCTTGACTTAACCCATGGAATATATCAATCTTGTTACGTTTGATATCTTTAACTATATACATACTCCGCCACAAAAACCCCAGCAATCTTAAAATAGAAGATTTAGGCAGCACAAACTTATATTGAGAATCATTGTAAAGTATATATCTATTTTTTGTCTTTGGTGTAAAAAGAAAGTATGAGTTTTTGGGATAATATTGTAGGAGGTTATGTAAAAGGTTACGGCTATAATTTCCTAATCCGCTAAAGTTGTATAAAGCTCTTTTCGCATCAAATCCAATTTTTTTGGAACTTGCTGTAATATCCGAATAAATTTGCTTGATTGAATGCGTGTCGTTTTCTTGGTATGGAATAGCCCTTATTCTCTGCTTATGGATTTGATATAGTTTTCGAAGTTTAGTGTATTTTAAAAAACATGTAGTTGCCTGAATGGTGCTAACCAGATAGCCATCATATCCCTGAAGAAAACCTCCTCTGAAAATGAAGGAGTTAATGAAATGCCAAGTTGGATTAAAAATGAGTTTAATGAAATTAAACTTTATGCCCTGCTTGAAGTATTCATTCGCCGACAAAGTAGTGTATTTATTCACCTTGTCGATGCTCTCCTCGTAGCTGTCGTATAGCCAATGGAGAAGATCTCCTTTCAATCGTTTACTGCTTTTGGGGTTAATTAGCACAACTATTTCGTGAATGTTGTGTCCGCTCCATCTCGCTTTGTTTTTATTGAAAAGACGAACCTTACACTCAGGGTACATACTCGTAAAGCGCATCCATCTTCCGCTGAAATTGTTTAATCGGTTAAACCGATAGCCATCGAATTCCAAGTTATTTTTCTCTGCAATTATTGATTTGGCTAGCTTAGGCGAAAGAGCCTCATCGGCGTCGAGTGAAAGCACATAATCGAATGAGGCTTGATCAAGCGCATAATTCTTTTGATCTCGAAAGCCATTAAAAGGATGTTCGATGAATTTTACTCCTAGCGCAAGGCAAATCGCTTTGGTTCTATCGGTTGAGAATGAGTCAACAACTACAATTTCATCTGCAACCTCCTCCACAGATTTTATACATTGTTCAATGTACTTTTCTTCGTTATAGGTAATAATTACTGCTGAAATTTTTTGCATACGGAATCTTGGTAGAGGTTCAAATATATGTTTTTTAAAAAATTAATTAACAACTTGAGCTATACCCCCAAAAGGGTAGTTAAAATCTGATTAGAACTTAAATAAACTACAGATTCATAGAACGCTAAAATAGAAAATCATTGCATCTGTGGCTTATTTCTTATTTTTTACCAACATCTTTGTCAAATACTATTAAAAAAATAATTGAAAAGAATTGATCTATTTAATGCTTGTAAAGAATCCCCTAAACGGCAACGTTATATTCCCTTAGCGCATCATTCAATGATGTTTTCAGATCGGTCGATTCCTTTCGTTCGCCAATAATTAGGGCGCAAGGAACATGATAGCTTCCCGCTGCAAATTTCTTTGTATATGAACCAGGTATAACAACTGAGCGTGGAGGAACTACGCCTTTATATTCCTTAGGAGTATCGCCTGTTACATCAATTATTTTTGTGGACATGGTTAGCACTACATTTGCTCCAAGAACCGCTTGCTTACCAACCCTCACCCCTTCAACAATAATGCACCTTGAACCAATAAAGCAACCATCTTCAATGATAACTGGTGCTGCCTGAACGGGTTCAAGTACACCCCCTATGCCAACACCCCCGCTAAGATGAACGTTCTTCCCGATTTGTGCACACGAGCCCACTGTAGCCCAAGTGTCAACCATTGTTCCTTCATCTACGTATGCGCCTATGTTTACATACGATGGCATCATGATTACCCCTTTAGCAAGGTAAGAGCCGTATCGGGCAATTGCATGAGGAACAACTCTTATACCTAGCTGTTTATAACCTGTTTTAAGCTTAATTTTATCGTGGAATTCAAAGGGCCCAACCTCAATGGTTTTCATCTCCTGTATTGGGAAATAAAGGATAACGGCTTTTTTAATCCATTCGTTAACCACCCATCCGCTACTGGCTGGCTCTGCTATCCGAATCTTCCCTTTATCGAGTAGCTCTACTATGCTTCGAATGGTTTCCTGCGATTTAGGGTCGGAAAGCAGGCTACGGTTATCCCAAATCCCTTCAATTATTGATTTTAATTCTTTCATCGATTATCGTAAATTTTTGCAAATTTATACTTTTAGCCGATAGGCTAAGCATTTATTCGGTAATAGAAGTTAAAAAATAGACAAATAAAGATTAGTGAATTGCTGCATATATACCTATAAGTAATTATTAATGTGTGATATAGAATTGATATTTTTTATATCAACGGGTTAAAATAGGTTAAAAACAAAAATTGTGAATAAAAACCAATATACTAATCTGCTACTTTTGGGAATGTTAATAGCTGTGGATTGAAAAGAATTTTAATACATATTACGATTACCGCCCTTTTTGCATTTAGTATTGTTATTGCGAAAGGTCAGGATAGCGTTAAGGTAATTCGTTTTCGGGTTGTTAACGCCATTTCGGGCAAACCCGTTGAGATGGCTCACGCCATTAATATAACGCACAGATATGCTGCTATTGCTGATTTACTAGGGTATTTTAAAATGCCATTAATGTTGGGTGATACGTTAACCATTTCATCGTTGGGCTTTTTCAATCAGAAAGTATTTAACTGGGGGCAATTCAACAAAGATTCAATTTACTTTACCATACGATTAAATTCACGCTCCTACGAGTTGAAGGAGTTGAAGTTTTCATGGTTTGCCACATACGATGGATTTCTTAAAGGGTTTTTACTGCTGGAGTTGCCAATGAGTAAAGAGGAAAGGGATATTGCTCGAATCAGTGAGTATTTTAATCGAACAATAAACCGACTTAACCTGATGAATTTACCTCAAGCCTCATCGGGCGCACCATTTGGAAAAGATTGGTTGGCTAGGCAGAATGAGGAGCTCAAGGAAAAACTTGAAAAGGAGAGGCAGCAAAGAGCCATTGAAAGAAAATTCTCGGCGGGGATTGTAGAAGCGATTACCGGCTTGACAGGGAATGAGGTATTTTGGTTTATGGAGTATTGCGCTTTTACCGATGATTATCTATTAAAGTCTAGCGATTATGAGATTAGGCTTAGGATTACTGATAAATTCAAAATTTATAGCCAGGATAAAACCTTAAAGGATAAAAAATAGAAGGTGTTACCTATCGCTTTTTATTATATTTTTGCTTTACCTATAAATAAAAAATAATGCCATCCGAATCACATAAATCCTTACCTGAATTAGATGATGTTGTTCGTGCATATTCTATAGTGAAAAAGCATGCAAGCCGCACACCTATACATCAGTCACGTAGTGTTAATGCAATTCTTGATTCAAATCTTTTCTTGAAGTGTGAAAATTTCCAGAAGGTTGGTGCATTCAAATTCCGAGGTGCTTCAAATGCTGTGTTTAGCCTAACCGATGAGGAGGCCAGGCATGGCGTTACAACCCATAGTTCAGGGAATCATGCTGCGGCTTTGGCCCTAGCTGCCTCCATGCGTGGAATTCCTTCGTATATTGTTATGCCTGAGAATGCACCTTCAATAAAGAAAAAAGCGGTTGAAGGGTATGGTGCGAAGATTTCCTTGTGCCCACCAACACAAAAGGATAGGGAGGCTATGCAAGCAAAAATTCAGGAGGAGACGGGTGCTACTTTTATACATCCCTACAATAATTTCAAGGTGATATGCGGGCAGGGAACGGCTTCGCTTGAACTTCTTGAAGAGATACCCGATTTAGATATTGTAATTGCACCTGTTGGCGGCGGTGGATTACTGAGCGGAACGCTAACCTATGTCAAGGGTTTCAATCCATCCATAAAGGTTTATGGGGCTGAGCCTGTTAATGCTGATGACGCCTTTCGCTCACTTCGCGATAAAACCATATATCCATCCGTTAATCCACAAACCATTGCCGATGGGCTGCTCACCTCGCTTTGCAATTTAACCTACGAGATAATTTCGGTAAAATGCGATGGTATTCTTACCGTTTCGGAGATAGGCATTGTGAATGCGATGAGGTTAATATGGGAGAGAATGAAAATTATCATTGAACCTTCATCGGCAGTCCCGATTGCTGCAATTATTGAGCACTCACAGCATTTCAAAGGGAAACGAGTTGGAGTAATAATATCTGGAGGAAATGTTGATTTGGAGAGTTTGCCATTCGGGAAACCCTATTAATCATTGAGAATTCAAACCTTTGTGCTTTCGCTGTACTACTATGCTGTACTCCTACGCTGAAACTTCGGCGTAAGCATTAACCTCAACGCTGTGGTTATCTATTCATCCCAAATTTTAGGGGTTAATTGTATAGGAGCCGATTACAGGGTAGTGGTCAGAGTATTTTACCCTTGGGCTTGCAAAGTTAACCGCCTTTATACCATTACTATGCAGTATATAATCGATTCGGTACGGGAAGAATCGCACATAGGTGTTGGCAATACCCTTACCCGTTTCTTTGAAGGTGTCGTATAGATTTTTTGTCAACTCATGATATGTATATGAAAAGGGGGCATCGTTAAAATCTCCGCAGAGAATAACCGGGTATTTACACATTTTTACATGCGCATTTATCATGTTTACCTGATACGCACGCTTTTTTAAAGCATCACGAAATTTGAATGAGATATCCTTTAGCTCATCCACAGCATTACTTTTGTCTAGATGATCCTGCTTTATAAGAAAGTTTAGGTTTCGTTCCTTTAGTCGGAGCGATTGTAAATGACAGTTATAGACCCTTATAGTATCATCTCCAATTTTAATATCGCTGTAAATACAGGCATTAGAGGTATTATCGAACTTTATTGCCCCCTTATCAACAATAGGGAATACGCTGTACGTAGCAATCCCATAACCCGAACGGCTGTTTTTGATAACGTATTCGACGTGGGGGTACATGTTCAGAATACCGCTTGCCATATTCTCGTTTAGCTTATCCTCGCGTATGTAAAATTCCTGAAAACATGCAACATCAATGCTATTATCTTTAGTGAAAACAAAAATCTTATTAAATGAGGGGTTCTCTTTCGCCCATGCATATAGGCGGAATAGGTTTACATTGTATGAAAGAACCTTTAGATCAGGGTTATGAACTTCTATTTTCTTTCCAAAAGGTAGCTGAATGTAATTGGTCAGATGGTTTACTCCGAATAGAATGGCTATGAAGGGTATTAGAAACAATAGTTTCCAGCGAACTATCCAATATAGAAGAAATAATATATTTATTATTAGCAGAATAGGGTACGATAACCCTACTAGTGCTAAAAACCAAAAATTTTCGGGATTGATATAAACCGAAAGGTATGAGAGAAGTAATCCTATAGCGAATAGGATACAGGTAACAGCTAGCGCTCGATGTAGAAATTTACGCATCGGTTAATTTATGGAGTTATCCTTGAACTTAAAAAGCGTTTCTTTCTCCTCCTTCGATAGGCTATCGTAACCCGATTTGGCAATCTTATCTAAAATTTTATCGAGACCAACCTGTTGATCAACTTTGCGTTTATTGTATTCATAGTCTTTATCAATATTTCTGTAGTTCACTTTAAGATGCGATTTTGGTTTTCGGTCGAATGTGAATAGGCTCAGAATCCATGTAATGGGTTTAGCGAGATCAAACCCCTGCCTGTACACTGCAATGTAAAGAAACCCGAATAAGCCCCCCCCAATGTGAGCTATATGCCCCCCTGAATTTGATGTTGGAATACTAATAATATCAAGAATAATTGAGAAAAGAGCAAGGTATTTTAGCTTTACGGCACCAATGAATAAAAGGTTGATGGTATGGTTGGGCTTTAACGTAGATATGGCAACTACAATGGCTAGTACCGACGCAGAGGCTCCGAGGGCTACGGAAATTGGTAAAACCTCACTGAATACGCCAAGGACATTGAATGCAAGGATGTAAATGGCAGCCCCCGATAACCCTCCCATAATATAAACGCCTACTAGCTTCTTCTGCGAAAGGTATTCAAGGAATATCATCCCAAACCAGTATAACCAAAGCATATTGAAAAGGATATGCAGAAATCCTTCATGGAAAAACATGTAGGTGAATATGGTCCACGGTTTGCTTAAAAGTGCTGGGATATAGGCAGGAACAGCTAGTAATTGGATTGAACTTTCATCAATAGGGGTTAAAAACAGGAAGAATATGGCTTTAACCAGATTGTAAATAACAAAAACCGCAAGGTTAATGTAGATAATCTTGGTAAGGTTGCTTCCAAGCCTAAACGAATCTTTTATTTCTGTGGCAATACTCATAAACTAGTTGACAGTTGTTAGTATTATTTATTCTTTAACTTCCGATTCATTCTTCTTAGTAAAATAAATCCTTTCTCCTTTTCCAGTACTTAATAAGGATAAAACCGAAAAGCATACCCCCTAAGTGAGCGAAATGGGCAACATTGTCGAATTTAAAATTACTAACGCCCATGAATAGTTCGATTACCCCATAGCCAATAACAAAGTACTTTGCCTTAATTGGTATGGGCGGAATAAGCAGCATGAGCTCGGTATTTGGGAAAAGCATTCCAAAAGCTAGTAGAACACCAAAAACTGCTCCTGATGCACCAACGGTAGGCACATTAAGGAGGGCGCAGAATTTAGCCATTTGGGGATCAGCAAAGGTTTTCCCTTGCTCCCACAAAACATATCCTTCATTCAGTACTGAGTTAATCTGTTCAGGGGATAAGTGCGCCTTAACCGATGTGATTTCTATAAAATTGACAGTAGAATGAAGCACTACCGCACCAATCCCAGTAACAAAATAGTATAGGAAAAATCGTTGAGAACCCCACACCTGCTCAAGCACTCGGCCAAACATCCATAGCGCAAACATGTTGAAGAAGAGATGCATGATGTCGGCGTGCATGAACATGTGGGTGAGTATCTGGTATGGTCGAAAATGCTCCGATTCAAAGTAGTATAGGCCAAGATAGCTGTTTAAACTGTTAGGAAGCACGTTGCTAGTAAACCATGAGGCTAAAAGCATTATTACATTGATGATGATAAGGTTTTTAACAACCGGTGGGACACTTCCAAAATTGGGCCTTTCAAATCCGCTCATAGATATATATTTTAATATTATTCAGCTTGTAAATGATTATAACACGATGCAAACAGATTTGTTTCCAAACCTGATTACAACAAAAGTTAAGCAAAATTAATAATTCTGATAATTATTTAAACCTTTTCTCCAGCTCATCAAGGCTAATAATCGTTAAAATTACTTTCCCATCGGGTGAAAGGTTCGGGTGCTGGCAGGCAAAAAGTTTATCAACTAAATCCTGCATCTCAATGGTACTAAGAGCCCTAATGTATCCGATTGATGCTGCCTTTGCCATCGATGCAGCAAGTTTTTGATGCGCATCGTCGAGCGGTTTGGTTTGCTCCTCCTTTAGCGAAACAAGAATATCCTCAATCAGCTTAATGGGGTCGCTAATTTTAAGGTTAGCGGGTAAACTGTTTATCGATATGGAGCTATGGCCCAAGCTGCTAACCTCTATTCCGAGTGTCGATAAATCTTCATGCGATTGCATCAACAGATTGTAATCACCAGCATTCAGTTCAATAGCCTGAGGGAAAAGCTCCTTTTGAACCACGCATTGCCCCGATGACAGATTCCCAAGGTACTGCTCGTAAAGAATGCGTTCGTGCGCATACTTCTGATCGATAACCATCAACCCCGATTTAACAGAAGTGAGAATATACCTGTCTTTAAACTGAAAAAACCTTGAGGCGGTAACCTCATCGCTGTCATCAAATCCTTTTGACCTGAAGGTTTGGGTCATTGGCATAGAAGTTTCAAAATCTTTACCCTGATTATCCTGATATAGCTGCTGCCAACCCTTGGCAGACTGCCGATGAGGGGATGAACCTCTGCCCGTAAAGCTATCTCCTTCATCGTCAAAGGGATTGAAAGCCGAATTAATATCTATCTCAGGTAGGTTAACGGGTGCACTTTTGGGGAAGAAAGGGATATCGATTACCTGCTGTGTTTCAAAATCGATTGAAGGGGCAACCGAGAATTTCCCGAGCGATTCCTTAACTACCGCATGAACGATTTGCCAAAGCGTACGCTCATCCTCAAATTTAATCTCGGTTTTTGTGGGATGTATGTTAACATCAATGGTATTGGGGTCAACTTCAAGATAGATAAAGTAGGGAGGTATGCTATCGGCTGAGAGAAGTCTATCGTAAGAGTTTACTACGGCTCGATGAAGGTAAGGGCTTTTAAAATACCTATTATTCACGAAGAAGAACTGCTCCCCTGCGCTTTTTCTAGCACTTTCGGGGCGACCGATGAATCCTGAGATATTTGCTACGGTGGTATTCGTTGTACAATCGAGCAGCTGCTGATTCATGTTGCGCCCGAATAGGCCAACGATACGCTGTTTGATGGCCGATACGGGCAGGTTATATACATCAGCCCCGTTGTGATTCAATGACATGGCGATATCAGGGTTAGCCAAGGCAACCCTTTGGAATTCGGCAATGATATGCTTTAGCTCCAACGACGAACTTTTTAGGAATTTTCGGCGGGCAGGTACGTTGAAAAAAAGATTCTTAACGCTAAAGTTACTGCCAACAGGGCAGGCAACGGATTTATGGTCTTCGAGCTGAGAGCCATTTATGCGAATATACACACCAACCTCATCCTCGTGCCTACGGGTACGAAGTTCAACCTCGGCAATAGCCGATATTGAGGCTAACGCCTCACCCCTAAACCCCATCGTTCTTACTGAGAAGAGATCTGCAGCCTCCCTAATTTTAGATGTTGCATGACGCTCGAAGCTGAGCCGTGCATCGGTTTCGGACATGCCACAACCATTATCGATAACCTGAATCAAAGCTTTCCCTCCATCCTTAACGATAACCTGAATCTGATTGCTTCCTGCATCAACAGAGTTCTCCATCAACTCTTTTATAGCCGAAGCCGGACGTTGGACAACTTCCCCAGCAGCTATTTGGTTAGCAACGGAGTCGGGTAGTAATTGGATAATATCAGACATTAATGTAGAATATTAAAGGTAAATGAGGATGCAAAGTAATAACGTTCCTATGGTTGGAAATGTTGGGGAGTTAACGGCTGCTTTCGTATCCACTGTTAATGAACCTTGTGATGAGCAAAATCCTTGCTGTTGCATCATCAGCCCCGATATTTTTAACCACATGTTGGCTGCAGGTGATTTATAGTTTGGTAAGAGTTTCAATCTCCTTAATAAATTGCTCAACATGAGGAAAGAGAGTCGTTACGTTTTCTTCTTCAAAGTCAAAAAAGTCCCCATAATCTCCTTTCTGTCTAAAGTCAAAAAGGTCAGTATAGAGCATTCCTAAGGTTTTATCAAGTTTTCCCGTTTTTATAAAATGAAGTGCAAGTTGAGTTTTTACTCCTGAATGTGTATGGCTATTAATCTCATGTTTTGCGAATAGCGCAAGAACAGCATAGAAACAAGCATAGTATAATCGGTTCATAGATGAGTTCCAGCTTTGAGTTTCAGCGAGTGCTTTAGCATCGTTGAACGTTCTCCATGCTCTTTCAATGCGATATGCAATATATTCTTCTTGTGTGTTTGGCATTTTCAGATTGCTATACCTTCGTTAGAAATATTCTTATAAAGCGGTGTCATCCAATATTTAGATTTCCATTCCTGCTTGTTGTAAACAAAGGTTGACAAGGCTTCTCCAAGTTCGAGTTCAACATCAAAAAGTTTATGTCTAAATTTTTTTTCTGTTTCGATGTCCGCCTTTGTGTTAACCAGAATAAGAATGTCCCAATCAGAATCAGGTCGTTCTTCACCTCTTGCTCTAGAACCATAAAGAATTATATCGGCTGAGGGGTCAATCTCCTTAACCTGTTTCTTTATCATCGAGAGTACTATTTCCTTTTGGTTCTTCATAAAGCAAAGATAAGAAAAAAAATGATTGTAAGGTGAAGTTCACTTGCAGCCAACAATAGTGTAAGCTCAACAAGAAAATGTTGGATTTTTACTTTTATGCCCATGATATAATCATTCTTTGTTTTATTTAAGGGTAATTATCGTTTGGCCTTTAGCATAAATAGGCAAGCATAATTTAACCTTCAATTTTCTTTAAACTTTGTAGTTTTGCTTGAAATTTCTTGCATTGCTTTTTAGTTGATAAAAGAATAACTCAAAGGCGCAAAATCACAAAGAATCAATAAAATAGGTTGGCGCTAATCTGCTCTATCACACCCTGCCAATTCATAATCTATACAAAATTAGCCACTTTAGTATAACCAATCGGCAACTATTCAGCAGTAATCGAATTGAACAAAAACCACGGAGACACAACCTGTCCCGATGTATCGGGAGAGGCAATTATAAAAAAACTACTGAGTATCATAATGCAGAAGAATCACTAACACGAAAAACATAAATATTTTCTCTGTGAAACTCTGTACCCTCTCCCGATACATCGGGACGGGCTGTTTCTCCGTGGTGAATAGTTACACCAATCGAAATAATGAGCAATAAAAGGTTAACTCATTTCACAGTAGCAATATACAATAAACATCGATTTTTTCCTGTTTGTTTCCATGCATGTAATGATTGTTTATAACTTATGGATGAAAACGTATATATTATCAGCCATAAAATTGCAAAACTGATATATCTTTGAGCACCGTTTAGAAGGTTCCGATTTTCATTGTTTTGGATTTATCGTTTTTCAATGACATTATCGTTTCGGTATGATTTGTATTGCTAGGAATAGAATTCGTTTGATGATTTTACTTGGTATCCCCATGTTCTTATCATGTATGGATGGATTGAAACCCTTGCCGAATAAAATTGGAGATCTCGATCAATCGCTATCAATTCCTGTTGCCAACGTTGAGGTTGGATTGTCTGGCACCTACCACATTGGCCCTCCCGACTGTTTTATCGACCTAGATGTTCCAGAATGGGCAAAGCACCAATACATTTATTTTAGCGATACCGTAGCAGTTGATTTCTACAGAATTTATGAAAATTCTAATGATATTACCGTTCTAACCTTTAACATTAATATTTGGAACGAATTTCCTGTGAAGGCTACTGCTAATATCCACTTTACCAACAGTTCTGGTGAAATGCTCTACAAATTCGAGCCTATAGAAATTGAAGATGGAGATATTCTCTTTAATGGAAATATTGTTCGACCCGGTTATAGTAGGAGTTTTGTAGTTTTTGATAAACCGACTATCGAGAATCTTCGAACGGCTGAAATTTTAGTCGTTCACCTGAGAATAAATATTAAGGATGGGAATACCAATGGATTTAAATATTACGATGAATTTAAAATGAACTGTCATCTTGGTGCTAGGATAGATTATATTTTAAAAGATATTTAAGGGATGTACTTTGTAAGATACAAACTTTTATTAACCATTGTTCTTGCCAGCTCTGTTATATTAGGTTTTTCGCAACAGGATAATACGCTTTTTTTTCTTCACGATATTCCCCAATCGAACTTTGTCAACCCTGCCGTTCAAATTCGCTGTAAGCAGTATTTTGGCTTGCCACTGCTTTCAACCATCCATTTTAATGCTAACTCAACTGGATTCTCATATAATTCGTTATCGGCCGGCAAATCTGAATTTGACATCGATTTACTAGCATCAAAAATGCACAGCAGAGACTTCTTGTCCTTGGAGTTTCATTACACCCCATTATCGTTCGGATTCATGTGGGATAAGAATCAGTACTTCAATTTTGCATGGACCGAAAAAGTAGATGCTAAACTTTTTTACTCAAAGGCTTTATTGAATCTATTGAAAGATGGAAATTCTCAGTATGTTGGCGATGGGCTATCCACACGAAACCCTGGAGTTAATGCTTTTTACTATAGAGAGTTCTCATTTGGATATTCCACTAAGTATGGACGGTATTCAATAATTGGAGGACATGCAAAGGTGCTATTCGGTTTGGCAGGGGTTTTTACTAAACGTAGGCCGATTAACATGTCTGTAAATCAGATGACCTATGATATCGATGCTGCCTGGAATCCAAAGGTTAACACATCGCTACCCCTTAACATTTCGTATGATGCACTTGGCAATGTAAGCGGCGCAAGCCTTGGCTCAATTTCGCCTGTTGGCTTCTTACTTAACTTTAAAAATCAGGGGCTTGCAACCGATTTTGGGTTTATATATAAAAAAGATAAAATCACCTGGAGCGGAAGCATCCTCGATGTTGGGTTGATTTGGTGGCACGATCAAACCAATAAGTTCGAGAATAATGGACATTTCGTATTCCAAGGGGCTACAATAACCGATGGGATGGACCCTGCCGAATATGCGAATAGTATTCGTGATTCTATTCAGAACCAGTTCCATTTCAGGGCAACCCAAAAAGGGTTTATTACATTTCTGAACCCTCGAATATACTTCGGGGGCACCTATCCAATCCATAAGCAGATAAAGGTTGGTGCTTTGGCTCGTACCGAGTACTACCCTGGTCGCCCAATAGTTGGTTTCACCCTCTCGGCAACGGCTTTTACCCAGAAAGGCTCAACGCTAAGCATAAATTACTCCGTAATGAATGGTTCATTCGCAAACCTTGGGGTGGGCGCGGGTTTTAGCAACGATAGGTTTCAATTTTTTATTCTCAGCGATAATGTTGTGGCTTTCATCTCGCCGGAAACGGCGAGGAATGCAAACCTTCGATTTGGCTTTAATTTTTTTATCGGGTGCACCGAAAAGAAGAAAACCTATAAACTGCCCAAAGGTTCCGATTGTGGCTGTAATTGGGTGCCATCCCCCCCTAAGAATACTGAAAAGCTAAAAGGGCTGAAAAAATAATTGCCATACGATTCGTAAACCTATTTCTGCTTATCACGAACCTAAAAGCCAAAGACTCCTTATAAAAATTACACCAATTCTTAATGTTCTTTGTTCGAAAATCGCTATCTTAGTAAGATCAGTATTAGAACAATTATCAATTTTTTTATCAATCATGCTCGTTAAAACCTATGGTAGCGCAGTTCATGGAATAAAAGCTACAACAATTACCATTGAGGTGAGCGTAGGGCAAGGGGTGAACTTCTTTCTTGTCGGGCTACCCGATAACGCTGTTAAAGAGAGCCAGCAAAGAATCACCACTGCGCTAGAAACCTATCATTTCAAGATGCCCAAGCGTAGGATTGTCATAAATATGGCGCCTGCCGATATCCGTAAGGAGGGTTCAGCGTACGATTTGCCTTTAGCAATCGGTATAATGGCCGCAAATGAGCAGGTTAAAAGCGAAAAGCTGACCGATTTCGTAATTATGGGCGAGCTATCGCTCGATGGGGGTTTGCAGCCCATTAAAGGAGTTCTCCCCATTGCTATCCAAGCAAGGGAGGAAGGTTTTAAAGGAATAATTCTACCTAAACAGAATGCACGTGAAGCGGCAGTTGTCAATAACCTTGAGGTTTATGGAGTTGAGTCGATAAAAGATGTTATCGATTTTCTGAATGGTGATAAGGCAATAGAGCAAACCATAGTGAATACCCGCGATGAGTTTTTTGCCCATGCAAATACCTATGACGTGGACTTTAACGATGTGAAAGGGCAGGAGAATGTAAAGCGCGCCTTAGAGGTTGCTGCTGCCGGAGGGCATAACATTATCATGATTGGCCCTCCTGGTGCAGGGAAGACCATGCTAGCAAAGCGATTACCAACTATTATTCCACCGCTAACCCTTCGTGAAGCATTGGAAACAACCAAAATTCATTCCGTTGCTGGCAAAATCGATCGTGAAACATCGTTGATGACCCGACGCCCATTTCGATCGCCACACCATACAATATCCGATGTTGCCCTTGTTGGCGGAGGGCAATGGCCTCAACCCGGCGAAATTTCTCTTGCCCATAATGGAGTACTCTTCCTCGATGAGCTACCTGAGTTCAAACGTACCGTACTTGAGGTAATGCGTCAACCCTTGGAGGATAGAGTCATTACTATTTCACGTGCAAAATCAACCGTTGAGTACCCTGCTAGTTTTATGCTAGTATCGTCCATGAACCCTTGCCCTTGCGGTTACTACAATCACCCCGAAAAGGATTGCGTTTGCTCTCCCGGCGTAGTTCAAAAGTATTTGAATAAAATATCAGGTCCATTACTCGATAGGATTGACATTCATGTTGAAGTGGTTCCAGTTCCATTCGAAAAACTTTCGGGAGCCCCTCCTGCTGAGAATAGCGAGACCGTTCGTACTAGAGTCGTGAAGGCACGTCAGGTGCAGGAGGAACGCTTTATTGAATGGAAAGGCATTCATTGCAACGCTCAAATGACCTCGAAACTAATACGAAAATTTTGTCAACTCGATGATCCAGGTTCTGTATTGATTAAAAATGCGATGGAAAAGTTGGGCTTATCGGCTAGAGCCTACGATAGGATTCTTAAAGTATCGCGCACTATTGCAGATTTATATGGATGTGAAAGTATCAAGGCCGAACATCTTGCCGAAGCCATTCAATACCGCAGCCTCGACAGGGAGAACTGGGCGGGGTAGTTTTTCAATAAACAACCCTTTATTGGTAATTAATTGAAATAAGTTAGTGCAGTTTAAAAGAGATTTATATCAAAGTAATTGAATTCAACTTGTCTCGAGTTAATTATTTTACTATTTTGCAATTTTTTAGCGCATATATGGCTAGATTTTTTCTTCTGCAGCTAGTTTTGCTATTCGTTTTAAGTGGGGCTTGTTTCTCCCAACAGACTCCAATCTTCCGAAACTTTGATGTTAAGGATGGGATGGTTCATTCTTACATAACTGCTGTAACTCAGGATTCGAAAGGGTTTATCTGGGTAGGTACTAGCGAGGGTCTTCACCGATTCGATGGAAGCACATTTAAGTATTTCGAACCGCCAACGAGTTCAGCTTCATTTTCGAGTAGCAGCATAACCTCTATATACGCGCACTCCCTTAAAAATAAAGTTTTTATTGGCTATCAAGGGGGCAATCTCTCTGTTTATGATTTATCAACAGGATTATTCTCAAATTATAAGCTAGGGGAGGATGAAAATCAATCGAGGCGCATAAACTCCATTACATACATCGATCAAAGTAAAGTTCTTATTGGAGTATCGGGTCCTAGTACTCTTTACACATTCAATATTGATGATAGTTCAATTCAAGAGCATAAGATTAAGGTTAATGGTCATGATGATTTGATTGCAAGAACCATACGTAGTATAATGATTGCTAAGGATCAAAGAGTTTGGATTTCAACGGATAAAGGGCTTTTAAAATCGAATAAAGAGATTAATCGCTTTGAGCTAATCGATACAAATGGTTTAAATGGGGTGGATTTAAATAATCTCAACGCATTATCGTGTATAGATAGTAATAGTTTCCTGCTGACCACCTCAAAAAGCATTCTGATCTATAATCAAATAACCCAAGAATTTAAAGATATAACCCCGATTCAGTATAAAGATATTGAAATCAACACCCATATTCAAGATGGTTATGGTAACATTTGGGTGGCAACTTCTTCATTAGGGCTTCTAAAATTTAATTTGAACGAAAATACATTTTCGCAGTATAAGTATAGCGCCCTTCAAAAGAATGATATTCAAAGCAATAATGTTTTAGCTCTATACGCCTCATCGCAAGAGCCCATAATATGGGTTGGTACCGACAAAGGGTTATCGTATTTTGCATTAAAAGCCAATCCCTTTAAGCATTTTGTCCCTTTGAAGAACAATAATGAGGCAATAGATGATAGCTTTGGTTTACTACAGGCTAGCAATGGAGATTTTTGGATAATTGGTCGTGATTCCCTTTATTACTCCCAAGGTTTAGAGAGAAAGTTTACTTCAATAAAAAAAACGACCCCTCATTTTGGAGCACTTGCAGATCGAAGGGTCTTCAATGTGGTTGAGGATAGTAATAAGAACCTCTGGTTTGCTACTAGCGATGGTCTAATATTATATGATTATACCGTTAAAAGGATTTTCGTTTTCAAAATAGCTGGGGCAACCCCTTTGATAATAAAAACACACAATTATTTCAGAGGGATTAGCCCTTATAATAATACCCTATGGTTATCGACAGGAGCAGGCTTCTGCTCATTCGACATAGTAAGCAGGACATTTAACACCTATCCACCTCCGCCAGATTTCAATACTGAAAGGCAGTATAGGCATACCTATGAAATACTATATGATCCCGATGGTTACGTTTGGTTGGAGGGAAGAACAAGCGGTGCCTATCGTTTTAACCTTAAAACCCAAGATTATAGTCACTATACAAACAATCCGGCTGATTCTACAACAATTGGCTCTAATGGTATTCTATCTTTTTGTAGAGATTCAAAGGGCGATATTTGGATTTCTAGCTTTTTTAATGGGATTAGCCGTTTTAACAAGAAAACGAACAACTTCACAAGGTTTTCATATGCCGATGGGCTACCTAGTAAAACGGTTTATGGTATTATAGAGGATAAAAATGGTAATTTATGGATGAGCACCAATAAGGGTGTTTCGAAGTATAACCCATCAACTGGAAAATTTTACAACTTCAACTATTTTGATGGGCTAAATATCTATGAATTCAACTCCTCATCCTTTACCCACTCTAAGAATGGCGACATGTTCTTTGGCGGAATAGGGGGCATTGTCAGGTTTAATCCTATTGAAATCAGTGAGGTTTTTGACCCCCCAACAGTTTACATAACCGATTTTTATATTCAAAATAAGGAAGTGGCTGTTATCTCGAAAATTCTTAATAATCAATCGATTTTGTTCAGAGATCAAATTGAATTGGCCTACCAAAAAACGACTATAAGCTTCGACATTACCCTCCTTAACTATCTTTACCCACATCGGTCGGGCTTTGCATGGAAGTTGAAGGATTACGAAAATGATTGGCGCATTGCTCGGCCTGCCGAAAATTCTATTTCCTATACTAATTTGCCCCCCGGCACCTACGACCTCTGGGTGAAAACTACAGCCAATTTCACAAATTGGAGCCAAGAGAAAAAATTAATTAGAATAATAATTACTCCTCCTTGGTGGATGAATGCTTGGTTTAAAGCTGTTGTAATTCTGTTAATAGCTATCGGAATCCTATCCTTTTATAGTATAAGGATACATTTCCTTAAGAAGCAAAAGAAGCATCTAAATTCTTTAGTACAAGAAAAAACAGAGGAATTAAAATCATTAAATGAATCGTTGGAGGAAAATAATTCGGAAATCTCAGCGCAGAATGAAGAGCTTGAAAGGCATCGATACTACTTGGAAGATCAGGTTAACGAACGAACTACTCAGCTAAAGTTAGCGTTATTGAGAGCTGAAGAGTCAGACCGATTGAAATCCGCTATTCTCTCCAATATGTCGCATGAGGTTAGAACACCTCTAAATGCTATTGTTTCATACGCTAGATTCATTGAGGATGAGTCATTTCAATGCACTGAGAGAAAAGAGTTTGCCAGCATTATTCTTCAGAATAGCAACACTCTACTAACGCTAATCGATAATATTATAGAACTTTCGCGATTTCAGTCAGAGAATCAAACCCTCGTGAATGAAACATTTTATTTAAACGATCTTTTGAGAGAAACGCTGGATGAATGCAGCAAGCAACGTTCCTTAGTTGTTAATTGTATTAGTGAATATACCGAAAATGATAAGTTTCAGCTGCGCACCGATCGATTGAAGATTCGTAATACGATAAAAAATTTACTTTCTAACGATTTTACGTACACCGAGAAGGGTCATGTGAGGCTAGGGTACAAAATCTTAACAAAGGAATCTCTTTCATACGAGTTCAATCAAAATATTGACAGCGAGTCAAATCGTTTCGTTTTATTCTATGTTGAAGATACAGGTGTTGGAATTGCGGCCGAGAAATGCGAGGTAATCTTTGACCTTTTTACCAAAGGTGATGAACAAAGCCATAAAATATACGAGGGGCTAGGCTTGGGCTTAACCGTTTGTAAAATGTCAGTTGAAATGTTAGGTGGCAGCATGTGGCTTAAATCTTTCCCATCAAAGGGCTCTGTGTTTTACTTTTTTCTTCCTATTAATTAACCTAAGTTGCTAGTTATACTCAAAGCATTATAGTTGTTGAAAAGTTCTTTATCGTGTTGATATAAAGCCTTGTAAATATTAGCTTTTGAAAGAAATCCTTCAGATTTTGGATTTGC
>RPRQ01000027.1 GCA_003818205.1 Bacteroidales bacterium | reverse complement strand
GCTGATTAAGTGTTAAAACACAGAAATATAAAATATTACAACAATTTTTTGTTGTGTAAGCGCAAGCATTTATTATGTAAAAGCCTAAAATACGTGCGCTTGTTATTCTAATTTTAATCCCGTAGGGATGACATTATGGTATAAAATATAGCTGGGAACAGATGAAATGCCGTAGGCATGACATTATTCTCTGTTCTATCTACTTTATAATGTCGTCATTATGGAGATAAAATACTACATTGATATATTCTTTACCATAATTTCACCCCTCTGAGGTTTGTTTTTAATGGCTTCATAAACCTATTTGTGACTTAATCAGCAGACCCTATTTAACTTGTTTCTTACGTCGAACTGACGTTAAATAAGAACCTATAAAAAAAGCCCCAGATTGGGGCTTTTCAATTATATAATTTACTATTACATAGATTGGTTAATGCACATCACCGGAATTTTTGCTTCATTGGCAATAACATACTGCTCCTGTGCGCCGAATACATAATCAGTAAAATCGAGGCTACCTGAGGTCATTATTAGTATAAGATCGGCCTCAATGTCCAACGCAAGCTTAACTATTTCCTCTTGAAATTTACCTCCCTTGCCTGCGCTATGAATTTCGTAGGGGATATTGTAGCCTTCGAGGTGCTTCTTGGCGAATGCAAGATTATAGTTAACCTTCTTTTGAACCCCTGCATCGAACGCATTCGGTATAATTATGTGTATTTGCGATTTGTACTGAACCGAAACTTTAATTGCCCACTGCAATTTCGATTTTTCGTCGAAGCTGAAATCTAAGGGCATTACCACGTGTTCGAAAACTCGCTTGTCCTTCGGTGAATCCTGAACCACAAGGAACGGTACGCTCGATCCTGCAATTACCTTAAGCGCCCAACTCCCAGTTAATTTTTGAACCCCTTTTATTCCGTGGGTTCCCATAATAACCAAATCGGCATTAATATCAGCCGCATGCTCGCTGATGGTATGGAAAATATTACCCTCCATTACGGTGGTTTTTACCTCAATTCCATAGGTTTCTTTTATTCGACTATAATCCACTTTAAGCTTTTCGGTAGCCTCTTTTGCCGTTAGCTTTACTTTTGTAAAAAGACCTCCACTTTCTATTACGTAAATTAGCTCAACCTGAACGCTAGGGGCAAGTGAACCTATTTTTACCGCATACATTAAAGCATTCTCAGCAACAGGAGAAAAGTCCCAAGGGATTAATAAGCGAAGTGCATTGCTTTCCATAGTTTAAACTATTAAATTTATATATGGATTTTTGACACATAAAGTTAAGAAACTTTAATAATCCACAGATAGAAAAACATTAAAAAGTAAGGAAAATAAATTAGCAAATTTTATAAATACTAGCTATTTCTAGACATAATTCTTTGAGCAATAGCAATTAACACCTCCTTACGTGAAGGGTTAACATCAATTTTTTCTAATGATTCCGTTGCCTTAACGTAGTAATTTGAAATCAATTGCTCAGTTTCCTCTTTCACATTGGTTTCATTAAAGATTTTAATTACCTCCGAAACCTTTAATTCAGGATCAATAGTGGTTGAATTGTACAAATTATTAAGAGCATCGAGAGTGGAGCCTTTCGCTTTACTATATGCCTTAACGGTTAAAATTGTCTTTTTATTTGCAACAATATCTCCCCCCTGCTTTTTTCCAAATACTTTTGAATCGCCGTAAGCGTCAAGCAGATCGTCCTGAATTTGAAAAGCTAATCCTAAATACTTACCAAACTGTCCAATTTCATAAATATCCGATTCCTTAGCTTCGCCGATAATGGCCCCAATTTGCAATGCTCCTTTCAGTAGCACAGCGGTCTTGAGTTCTGTCATTCTTGTATAATCGTCCTGATCGATATATTTAATGCTCTCAAAATCCATATCGTACTGCTGTCCCTCGCAAATGCCTAAAGCAAATTCATTAAAAACATCGATTATAGGAACAATAAACTGCTTATCGGTTTTAATAAGCATTTTATAAGCCATAATGCTCATTGCATCGCCAGCAAGAATTCCAATATTGCTATTCCACTTTTTATGTACTGTTTCTTTACCCCTCCTTATGTCTGCATTATCCATAATATCATCGTGAACAAGGGTAAAATTGTGAAAAACTTCAACCGCAAGGGCAGGGTAAATTGCCTGATCGATAGTTTCCTTGAACAGATTACAAGCAGCAAGGGTTAATACGGGTCTAATCCTTTTACCTCCCGATGATAATATGTACTGAATAGGCTTATAAAGATTTTTAGGATCTTCTGGAAGATTGAGATTACTCAATACTTTTTCAAGCACTTCTGATAGTTCTTCGATACTATACATTTCCGAAAATTATTGCTTTGCGCTATCTAGAAAAGGTTTTTCTTCCGATAAGGCCTCACTGTCTTCATCGTCATCGAAACCTGTAGATAGCTCCAATGCTGGTTCGTAATCGGGATCAACTGAAGTTTTTCGTTCAAAAGCCAATAGTATAGAAGGAAGAATAAACAGATTGCTAAAGAGAGCTATAAGTAATGTCAATGCAACTAGAACTCCAAGCGAAACGGTACCACCAAATTTTGATAGGGCAAAAACACCAAATCCGAAGAAAAGAACAACTGAGGTGTAAATAATACTAATGCCCGTTTCTCTAATAGCATATATTACTGATGCCTTTATATTATGAGATGTTCTCTTAAGCTCTTGCCTATACTTAGCTAAAAGCTGTATGGAATTATCGATAGCAATACCAAAAGCGATGCTAAATACAATAACTGTGCTCGGTTTAAGTGCAATACCAATATAACCCATTGCCGCAGAGGTAAGAAGCAGGGGTATCATGTTCGTTAGAACAGAGAACAAAACAATTCTCCAACGTCTGAACATCCAGCCCATAAAAACCATAATTACGCCAATTGCAAGAGGAAGGCTTACAAAAAGGCTGTCAACCAGATAATCATACCCTTTTGATACTACTATACTGCCTCCTGAAATATAAACATGTTTCGAATTTTCTTTGAAAACGGTATCAATATCACATCTAACTATCTCCTTTAAGCGATTCATCTTTATTGTACCAATATCATCGGCATTATACATGATTCTTACATACCTCCCTGATGAATCAACTAAACGAGCAAACATATCGCTCATTCCGATGCTTTTAGGAATATATGACATGATAAAGCCCCATTCAAAGGAACTAGGAAGGCGATACCTCTCGAGGTTTCCATTATAGTATGATTGCGAAGCAAATTTTGCCGCCTCAACAATGGAAACGGGCTTCGATAGTTCGGGGTAGTGAGAAAGTTTTCGCTGAAGGCGATCAATTTTTACTAACACTCCTGCCGATAAATAACCGTTAGGTTTCTCAGTATCATAAATAATCTCGAATGGCATTACACCATTAAAGTTTTTTTCAAAAAACTTCAAATCCTTCAAAACAGGATGTTTTCGAGGAATATCATCAACCATGTAGCCATTGTTCTTAAGAAGTGTTACCCCAGCTAAACCAGCAATGATAAGGCCAATTGCTACAATAAAAACAATTTTACGACGATATAAAACGGTTAGTACAATTCTATATATATTCTTTTTAATCCCTTTTCTTGAGAGGTGAGTAAGATGCTTGGTTTTCGGGGGTGCTGTAAGGCTAAAAATAATTGGAATGAGCATCAATGAAATTGAGTAAACACCCATGACATTTAACGATGCAACAACCCCAAACTCTTTTAAAACCTGAGTATTCGTTATTATAAAAGCGCCAAAACCAATTGCCGTGGTAAGATTCGATAAAAAGGTAGCACTTCCCACTCGTGTGATAACCCTATATAGCGCTTTTGTTTGATTCCCATGATGCCTATATTCATGATGGTACTTATTAATCAGAAAGATGCAACTCGGAACCCCAATAATAACAAGTAACGAAGGAATTATTGCTGTTAATAAAGTTAAATCGTACCCAAATAAAGTAAGGGTCCCAAGGGACCATACTACCCCAATCCCAACAACGAGTAAAGAGATAAAAACAACTCTAAATGAGCGAAATAGTATATAAAGGATAACAGAGGTAAGCAGTACTGCCAATATTACAAAAAGGTACATCTCACCCCTAATCATCTCGCCAACGGTAACCCTTATGTATGGAAGACCAGAGTAGTAGAGCTTATTTTTTGTATCGACTTCGTAAACTCTACAAGTTTTAACGATATCCTTAACCAATCCAACCCTCTCTTTCTTAGTAATTATCTCCCGGTTAAGGGTTACTAGCATTAAGTATGTTTTGGTCGAATCGTTATAAAGAAGGTTTTTATAAAAACCTAACGAACGGGTGAGCTCAGATAAAGAATCCAGCTCACAGGAAGAATACGAATCAAATTTAAATATTTTTTCGGTTACAAATTTTTTGCTTACAGTGTCTTTAACAAGGTTAATTGCATCAACAATAGAAAAAACCTGCTCAACACCGTTAATTTCTTTAAGCCCATTTTCAAGCTTCTTCCAATTATTGAATTTCTCTAAAGTGAAAAAGGTCGAATCTTGAACTCCGATAACCATTATGTTTTCACCTTTTCCAAATTTTTTCGAAAACTCAATGCTTCTTATTAATACTGAGTCCTCCTTGGGCAATAGAGGAACAGGTTTGTAGGAAAGCTCAACAAAGGTGGCTTTGTAAGCCATGAAGCAGGTAAATATTCCTATAAAACTAAGAATAAAGAACTTATATCTTAGAATATTTCTTGCTAAAAACTGAAACATTTATCAATAGTTTTCAGATGAGAGAATAGAATAACAATGAAAAAGCTAAGATAACGCTTTTCTCTCTTTATCAAACAACTGTTTTTTAGCACTAATTTCAATGGGCTGTATAGCTGATAATTACAAAATATTGTATTAAAAAAAAATGACAGATAGTGTTTTATCTGTCATAATCTATGGTTTAGAATTGATAAAAATTAATGTATTCAGCAATACTATGAATTATAAACCACGGAAACACCGAGAACACAGAGAATGTTTATAAATATAGTTGCTATTAACAAAATCTTAAACGTTTAATTTAAGGTTTTTCATCGATGGAAAAGAACGAAACAATCGATAAGTCTAACGAGTAAATAGAAGAAATCTCCGTGTCTCCGTAGTGAATAGTTACATGGATTTTATTTTTAATAATTCGATTAACCTTTCAAAGCATTTGCTCCCGAAACAATTTCTAGAATCTCCTTAGTGATCGCTGCTTGACGCTCTTTATTATACTGTAGGGTGAGTTCGCGTATAAACTCGGTTGCATTGTCGGTTGCCTGATGCATTGCGGTCATGCGAGCGCCGTGTTCGGCAGTAGTGCTATCAAGAATAGCACCATGAACCTTGTAGAGTAAAAACTTTGGTAATATTTTTTGAATAAAGTCAATGGGTGTTGGTTCAATTATTACATCTGCATTAACAAAACCTTCGGTTTTATGAACGGTATAAGGAAGAAAGTTTAAAACCGTTTGATTCTGTACGGCAGCATTTTTAAAAGAATTAAAGACCAATTGGATCATGTCTAGCTCTCCTTTAAAGAACATCTCCTGAAGCTCATCGAATATGCTTTTTGTTAATTGCATATCGGGT
The DNA here is from genome assembly GCA_003818205.1 of Bacteroidales bacterium. GTDB lineage: Bacteria > Bacteroidota > Bacteroidia > Bacteroidales > Tenuifilaceae > UBA8529. The sequence continues at coordinate 51,226 of RPRQ01000027.1, read as the reverse complement.
TTATCAACGGCTGCATGGCTAAAATGCTTAACATCTAAGCCTTTTTTCTGTAAAATATCGGTTGCCTTCTTCCCTATACAGAGAATATGAATCTTTGCTTTTGGATACTTAATTGAAAGCTGATAGTGCGTTTCGGCTGTTTTCTTAATGATATTCTGATTAAAAGAACCGCACATACTACTATTCGAAGAGATTACCACTAACCCAATATTGGAGATTTCCTTTCTTTGCTCACAGTATTTGTTATTGACTGGGCTACTATTGCCAATAACAAATTCCAAGGACGATTGGTAATGCTCGTAGAACGGCCTGTACTTGGTAAGTATATCCTGCGATTTTTTGAACTTAGATGCAGATACCATTTTCATCGCACTAGTAATCTTCCTAGTGGATGTTACGGATGAAATCCTAGTTCTAATCTCCTTTAGGTTACCCATGTAGATATTGTTAGCTTACATACTTCTTTGCAACTTCTTCCGCAATAGACATAAAAGCAGAAGCTATGTCATCGCCAAAATCACCTTTTGCAATTCTTGCCAAGAGATCTTTATGTTTCAGCTGGATAAGTTCAAGGTAGTCTTTCTCAAAATCTCTTACTTTCTCACGCTTAACATTTTTCAATAAACCCTTCGAACCGCAGAAAAGAATGGCAATTTGTAGCTCAACCGATAGCGGTTTATGCTCTCCTTGCTTTAAGATTTCAACGTTCTTAGAACCTTTATCAAGAACTGCAAGGGTTGCAGGATCTAGGTCTGATCCAAATTTAGCAAAGGCTTCAAGTTCACGGTACTGAGCCTGATCGAGCTTTAGCGTACCGGCAACTTTCTTCATCGACTTAATCTGCGCCTTTCCTCCTACCCTTGATACCGAGATACCCACGTTAATAGCAGGTCTAACGCCGTTATTGAATAGGTTGGTTTCCAAGAATATCTGACCATCGGTAATGGAGATTACGTTGGTTGGAATATATGCAGAAACGTCACCGGCTTGTGTTTCAATAATTGGAAGAGCTGTTAACGAACCTCCACCTTTGACAAGATGTCTAATTGATTCCGGTAAATCATTCATTTGCTTTGCAATCTCATCGGAACCAATAATTTTTGCGGCTCTTTCGAGTAGCCTTGAGTGAAGATAGAATACATCACCCGGGAAAGCTTCACGGCCAGGTGGACGACGAAGGAGCAAGGAAACTTCGCGGTATGAAACGGCTTGTTTCGAAAGGTCGTCATATATAATTAGAGCAGCACGTCCTGTATCGCGGAAAAATTCTCCGATAGAAGCACCAGCAAAAGGTGCGTAGAACTGCTGTGCAGCAGGGTCTGATGCTGTTGCAGCAACGATAACGGTATAATCCATTGCACCATGCTCTTCAAGCGTTTTCACGATTGAGGCGATGGTTGAACCTTTTTGCCCAATTGCAACGTAAATGCAATATACAGGTTCCCCTTTTTCAAAAAAAGATTTCTGATTGATGATGGTATCAACCGCAATGGCTGTTTTACCGGTTTGTCTGTCGCCGATAATAAGCTCTCGCTGGCCTCTCCCGATTGGAATCATCGCATCGATAGCTTTAATTCCTGTTTGAAGTGGCTCCGATACCGGCTGTCTGAAAATTACACCTGGCGCTTTTCTTTCAAGAGGCATTTCAAAGGTTTCACCTTTAATAGGGCCTTTACCATCTATCGGTTCACCGAGTGTATTGATTACCCTCCCGCACATGCCTTCACCAACCCGAATAGAGGCGATTCTTCCTGTACGCTTTACACGATGTCCCTCTTTTACCTGCTCGGAATTTCCAAGTAGAACTGCTCCAACATTGTCTTCCTCAAGGTTAAGTACAATACCCATAACACCTGATTCGAATTCGATCAATTCGTTAGAGCGAACATGATCTAGTCCGAAAATGCGGGCAATACCATCACCAACTTGAAGAACACTACCTACTTCTTCGAAGTCCACTTGCTGCTTTACGCCAGAGAGTTCTTTCCTGAGTAAGTCAGATATTTCAGAGGGCTTAATTTCTGCCATAATAAATATTTTTTTAAAGTACTCTTTGATTTTGGACTAAGGCTTTTCTCACTCGCGCCAATTGTCCTGATACACTCAAATCAATTAGTAAACCTTCCACTTCAACAATAAAACCACCTATTAGCTCAGGTTTTAGCCTAACTTCTAGTTCGGGGGTTTTGTTGAATTTATTTTTTACAAATTCTAGTATGCGGTTTTTTGTATCATCCCCAAGTTCTGCTGGAGTTTCAACAACAACTTTAGCTAGCCCCGTATGTTCTCTATAAATTTTTTGAAAAACCAATAATGCGTTTACAATGTAAGATTCCCTACGCTTCCGCACCATAAGCGCGATGAAAGAGGTAAGCATAGGATGAACTTTACCTCCCAAAACGCTCGTAAGTATTCTTTCTTTTTCGCTAGGAAGGATAACAGGGTTATGAAGAACATAATAAAAATCAGAAGAGGGATCGATTGTTTTGGACACTGCATACGAATGATCGTAAACCTCTTTCGCTACTTTAGACTCATTAGCGAGATCGAACAATGCTTTTGCATACCTAACAGAAATCCGCCCAGTGTTCATTGCAATTGATTAGTTTTTACTTGAAACTTCCTTAAGAAGATCCTTAAAGTATTCAATTTGTTTATCCTTATCGGCAAACTGCTTACGAAGGACTTTCTCCGTTATTTCGAGGGCAAGTGTTGATGCCATTTGAGCAAGCTCTTTCTGAGCGTTCTCCTTCTCTTGGATTATCATCAACCTTGATTTTTCGATGATTTTTTGTGCTTCAGCTTGAGCTTGACTTTTTGCCTCTTCAACAATTTTATCCCTCAGAGATTTAGCCTCTTTAAGCGCTAGCTCCCTTTCAGCTCTTGCTTTTTCGGCAAGTTCTTCATTATAGGTCTGAAGCTTTTTTATTTCATTTCGTGCTTCCTCGGCCATTTTTAATGACTTAGAAATTGATTCTTCTCTGCTCTTCAACCCTTCCATTATGGGTTTCCATGCAAATTTTTTAAGAACGAAGAGAACCAACCCGAATGAAATCAACATCCAGACTAACAGTCCATAATCAGGAGTAATTAATCCCATAGGAATAATTTTTTATAAGAAAATTACTAGCGCACAGATAATGATTGCAAAGAAAGCAACACCCTCAATAAGAGCGGCTGCAACGATCATGTTAGAACGAATATCGCCTACAGCTTCTGGCTGGCGAGCAATTGATTCAAGTGCTGATGCACCAATTTTACCAATTCCAATACCTGCAGCTAAAGCAGCAATACCTGCACCTAACGCTGCGCCTAATTTTGCTATAGAAGCATTTGCAGCAACCTGAAGAATGATAAGTAAAGTTGTCATATTCCTAATTTTTATGTTAAAATATTAATGATGATGCTCTTCTGTAGCCATTCCGATATAAATAGCAGATAGTAGAGTGAAAACGTATGCTTGAATTAATGCAACTAAAAGTTCGAGAAGCGTCATGAAAAATGAGAATGATACGCTTACGATGGAAATTGTGTATCCTGCCCAAACAGCAATTCCTCCAAAAATAAAGATAAGGCTAAAGAATACAATGGCAACCATATGCCCGGCAAGGATGTTCGCAAAAAGTCGAATCATTAACACGATTGGCTTTGTTAGTATGCCTGCGAACTCAACGATAAACATAATTGGTATTGGCAGTTTTAAAAACCAAGGTACCCCTGGTGTATTCACGATGTGACCCCAATAGTTTTTATTCCCATTGATAGTTACTATAACAAAAGTGAAAAGTGCGAGTACCATTGTTACCGCAATATTTCCAGTTACGTTTGCTCCACCTGGAAATATTGGTATCAAACCAAGCATATTGTTAAACCAGATAAAAAAGAAAACGGTAAGCAGGAAAGGTAAAAAGCGTTGATATTTTTTTTCTCCAATGGAAGGGATTGCAATATCGTTTACTACAAATAGGATTATCGGTTCAAATAGATTTTGAATTCCTGTAGGTGCTTTATTAACACCTGACTTATACTTTCGTGCAATGCTTATAAAAATCCAGCACAACAATGTTGAGGCTATAAAAATTGAAAGAACAAGTTTTGTAATAGAGAAATTCCATGGTAGAGGGTTTTCCTCCAATATTTCACCATTGTCATTTAGCTCAACAATTTTGCCCTTGTACTTTCCTTCGTGCTCCCATTTGAACCCTTTGTAAGATTCAGCACCGTGATGAAATTTGCTAGATAGAAAAATATTTAAGCCTTTCTGCTCACTATAGAGTATCATTGGTAATGGAATAGACACGTGTGTATGCCCTATGGTCAGAACGTGCCACTCGTAAGAATCGCCAATATGCTCAAAGATAAAATCAACGGTATTGAACTTTGCCTTCTCGCCCTCATTATGCGTGGCATCTTTTTCCTTTTCTTGGGTTGAAGCAAACACATTCTGATAACCACCAAGGCTGATAGCTGTCAAAATAAAAAGGCCTATGAATAATCTCCGTCTCACTTTAAAAAATTTCGCGTAAAGTTATTAAGTTTTAGCGTGTGTGGTTTCACTTTTATCATTTTTCTTGAACAAATTGAGAATGCTTGTAATTTCTTGAAAAAGGAAGATAAAGTAAACACTTAAAAATGTTGCCAGAAAAGGGATTACCTCTTCTTTATTTATGAAAAGAAAAACAACAATAAAAGCTAAGCTGCTTAATAGTTTAACAGTAGTACAAAGCAAATAGCGAGTCGAAAATTTTGATAGGGATGATTCCTTAACTAATGATAAGGAGTGAAAGATAAATATGTTGATAATTCCAAAAAAGATAGGGAATAATGGATACAGCAAAAGAAATTTATGCGGAAAAAAGAATTGAAAAACTGCAAAACATATTGCGCTAGTAATAAATACAAGCAGTAATGTCTTTATTACGAATTGTTTGAGTAACATTATTAAATATCGGTTTAAATAGATTATTCTAACTCCTTCTCGGGTTCAACGGACATATTGCAATATCCTGTAAAACGAGAGCCGGGTTCAATAGCAAGTTTACTTGTAGCTATATCGCCATTTATTCTAGCTGTAGTTTTTAGAGCCAAAAGTTCGGTTACTGTTATTTTACCTTCAACGATACCCGAGATATCAGAATTCCTACAAGCAATTTCACCTTTAATTTTTCCGGTTTCCCCGATAACAATCTTTCCTTTTGAGGTAATATTACCAGTTAGAATACCATCAATCCTAAGATCACCGCTACAGTTGATGTCGCCGGTAATTTCGGTACCCTGTCCAATAAGATTTATGTTATTGGAGGTTAGCTCGTTTTCATTATACTTTGCCATTTCAAACAGTTTAAGTTGTTAATAAATCCCCGATGGTGGGAGCAAATATAAAAAAAGGATTTTTTATTCTATCGTTTTCTTGTTTAAATCGTCTTCATTATCTTCATCAGTGTTTTCATTCTCCAATTCCCACGACCAAATAATCCGTTCTGGCCCTTTGTTTCTATATAAAAAAGCAGCCATAAACCCGCTTGTACCCCCAAACAAATGATACTCCCACGAGATATGAGGGAAAATAGGTAAAACACCCCATACCAAACCACCATAAAGAAAAACCACCAAAAGCGAAATGGATGCTAATCGTACATCCTTTCGGATTAATCCGCTCAGGAACAGAAAAGCAGCCAAGCCATATACTAATCCGCTGGCTCCTATATGGTAACTTGGTCTGGCTCCCATCCAAACGCAAATTCCGCTTAATAGCCAAACAAAACCGATAACTCTGTAAGCAAGTTTTCGGTAAAAGTATATTATTCCTGTACCTAGAACTAGTAAAGGAATACTGTTAGATATTAGATGGTTGAAATCGGAATGGATTAATGGTGAAATAATAATTCCTAATAGCCCTTTATTATCACGAGGAAAAACGCCGAAATAGAAAAGGTTAAGATGTTCGCTAACATCAACAATTTTAACAATCCATAATGTTAACACAAAGAATAGGGGTAGTATGATGCTATACTTGAGCTTCTTAATCTCTTCGGAATTTTGCATTCTTATTCAATAGGCTAATTGATAGATTATCATAACGATATGGGAAGCATTAAACTTTAATTCCCCAAACCAAAACATCGTCCAATTGTTCATGTTCGCCCATCCAGGTGTTGAACTGATTTTCAAGTTCATCGCGTTGAACATTTGCGGGTAAGTGGTTAACTTTTAGAATAAACTCTACAAAACGAGTTCTCATAAATTTTTTATTTTGTTCGCCACCAAACTGATCAATATATCCATCGGTAGTTAAGTATAGCCAGCTATTGGGGTTTAGGGTAAATTTATGAATTCTGAACTCTTTGTTAAAAAGTCTATTTGATGCTCCCAGCGAGGTGTAGTTGGGTTTAGTTTCGTTGGCTTCCCCATTGCTCACTATAAACAAAGGAATTAATGCTCCTGAATAGGAAACCTCTCTTGTCTTTTTATCAATAATACATAGGGCGATATCCATGCTATCCTTTAGAATAAGCTCCTCTTTGCCCTTTCTTAGCTTTTCGCGAAGCTCATGATTCAAAAACGTAAGAATTTTATCGGGCTCCTCGCATCCTTGCTGAATAACAACTTGGTTGAGCAGATCGATACCAATAATGCTCATGAAAGCACCAGGTACGCCATGACCAGTACAATCTGCTAAAGCGATATATACTCTATCGCCGCGAACAGTAAACCAATAAAAGTCGCCGCTAACAATGTCTTTGGGTTTATAAAAGGTGAATGTGTCCTCAAAAATTGTTTTTAATAATTCGATATCGGGTAGGATTGATTTTTGAATCTGCTCAGCATAACGAATGCTATCGGTGATTTTACCAATATAGTTTTCGATAATTTGGTATGCTTCCTCAATATTGCGGTTCTTAACCTCAATATTATGCTTTTGCTGCTCAATTTTATGATTCTGCTCTTCAATCTCCTGTTTTTGTTTAAAAAGCAATCTATTTGCACGTCTTTTGGATAGAAGTGCAAGGTAAACGGCTACAATTAAGCCTAAGCAGAAAAACAATCCAAAGGAAAGTGAGTAGATAAAATACTTTTGCCGCTTGCTCTCTTTATCGTTAATCTCCTGCTTTTGCTTAAGAATTTGGTTTTCCTTCTCCTTCTTTTCTGTTTCGAAAAGCATCTGCAGGGTTGCTATCTGCTTTGTGGCCTTCTCGTTCAAAACGCTATCCTTATAAATAGTTGATTTTTGAAAATAGTGTAATGCTTTTCTAAAATCGTTCAGCTCAGCATATATTTTACAAAGTTCAGAATTGGCAATTTGAAGATGATACCGACTTTTGGTCTCCTCAGCAATTTTTATTCCCTGATTTAAACATTGCTTCGCCTCGTCATATCTTTGGAGCATGATCAATGCTCGGCCAAGGTTAATATAGCTGTCGGTAATAAAATGCTTATCACCAATTTTCTTATCTATCTCGGAAGCATCGGTAAAGTACTTTAAAGCCGTTTTAGGAAAACCCGTAAATAGTAGTGTTTTACCTAAAGCATTTAAGCTAATCGCAATCCCTTTATCGTTATTCAACCTTTTATTAATCTCTAACGACTTAGAATAGTACTCCTTCGCCTTTTCATAGTTCTTTGCATTTTCATAAACCTCGCCAATGTTATTGTAGTTTATTGCAACGCCTAAAAGGTTTTTCTGCTTTTCTGACAGCTCAAGCCCTTTAATAAAATGGGAGAGCGCTTGCTCATAGCTCCCATTCAACGAATATATGTTTCCGAGGCTATTATGTGAAACCGATATATTGTAGATATCATTAGTCTCCTCCGAAATTTTTAAAGCCTGAATATGGTACTCTGCAGCTTTGGTCCGATCATCGAGCCTACGATAAACAACCCCAATGTTGTTAAGCGATGCTGCGATTGCCTTCTTATCATTGATTTGTGTAGCCTGAAATAACGATTCGGTATGCAGGCTTAACGCTTCGGAGTACCGGGATAGGTTTCGGTAAAAAACGCCAAGCTCGTTACTCGCTAAAATCTTTAGTGCAATTTTTGACTGATCTTCTGAAAGTTTTTTTGCAACGAGTAAATAATTTTCAGCTTCTTTGTTGTTTCGTTCTTTGTTGTAGTAATAGTTGGCCACTTCAATGTTTAGCCTTACTTTGGTTAGCGTATCCTGAGCGTATTGAAGGGTTGTGAACAGCGAATCGATGTTCTGTCCATAATTCGTTTTAGGTAAGCCACAGGCTATTAGTATAAAAAGTATCGATATTTTTGGTTTTTTATTCATTTTTGGTTCATTCAATTAGTGTAAAAGTATTAATATTTGATTAAATAGGTGTTTAAAAATACCTTTGTATCAATTTGCTCTATTAAAGATTGTTACTATGAAGAAGTTTTTCCTTATGCTATTGGCTCTTCTGTTAATACTATTTCTATCAATATTTTTATTTTCAAAAGTTTATGAAGATCGATTGGTTCAAGCTTTTAAAAATCAATTTATAGATAAAACCAACCTTAATGTTGATTTCGAAGAAATTCATTTCTCGCTTCTTAGATACTTTCCTTATGGTTTGTTTACTCTAGATAATGCAAAAATTTTTTACTCAAAACATAATAGAAAGGATACACTATTAAATTCTAAGCAATTACGTTTAAAAATTAATGCTATAAATCTTTTCAAAAGAATATACGAATTTCCCGAAATTATCATTTCGGATGGTTCAATTCGTATAAAGGGCGAAATGCTCGATACTCTTTTCACGGGTGGTGATAATACAAATCAAAAAAATAATTATTTTTTTGATTTTAAAAGTATTAAACTAGTTAGGTGTAAAATTCAATACCACCAAAGAAAAAGTATCGCCATGAATGCATACACCGAACGATCGAGCCTATCAGGATCTTTTCTTTCGAACTCGCTTGCATTCAAGTTGAATCTGAATATTAATCGGTTCTCCGGACATTTAAACGATTTCCATTTTAAAACCAATGATTTCATAAAAGTATCATCAACCATAAGAAGTCAAAACAATTCTTACTTCTCAGAGAATGGTAAAATCTTCATTGGAAACATCGGACTAGGATTTTCCTTTCTTTACAATATCAAGAATGAGCAGCTGCAAGTAACTACAAATTCTGAAAAAGTTTCGGCAAAGGCTTTTTTCAAACAATTCCTTAATCAACCGACTATTCATGTTTCAAAGGGTAGTTTATCCTTTGATTCTTTTTATAGCATCAATTTTAATGTCGCTAATTCCCAAAAACTAACCCTGAAGTATAGCCTTGAAAACATTGCTATTGAAGATTTTAAAAATTTATCTATCATTAAACTCGAAGGTAAAACATCAATTACAAATGATTTTAATAAAAACAACACCGAGATTAATAGCTACCTAATTCATTATAATGGATTTGAGCTATCAGGTAGCTCAAAGATTAGGGATTTTCCTAAACCTGCTATTCTAATCGATAGCAAAATAAAAAGTATTGGTGAAATGCTTTTATCCGATAGCCTTTCATTACAAGGAAATCTTTCTGGAAATATAAAAGTATTGGTTAAGGTAGATGATATTAATAAACTTTATTACAAATCTTTAAAAATTAGTAAAATATATACTGATTTAACATTAATAAATATTTCAATTAAAAGCATTGATTACATAAGGTCCTTATCGGGTTCATTGCATATCAATAATGATGAATTAGAGTTTAACGGCAAAGGGATTCTTTACAATAAGAAATTCAAGGGAATGCTAGTGCTGCCTGAATTCATGAATGTTGCTTTTCATGAAGCAAAGCCTTCGCCAAAAATATTGTTAGAAATGGATAGGTTGAACTTGGATTCAGTTCTCATGACAACAAGTGCGAATTCCACCTTTTTAATTAATTATCAACTAAAATCGAAAATAAAATCGCTAAAATACAAAGGGGTAGAAATCAGCGATCTTGATATTAATTATACTTGCATTAATAATCGGTATAATTGCCAACACATAAATTTCAAAGCGTTTAAGGGTTCAATTAACGGAGCATTTACATACTCTAATCATGATGTAAATAGCTTATCCATTACAGGTCAGGGAATTGAGATAAAAAATCTTTTTAAAAGTTTCAATAGCTTCGAACAAAAAACTGTAACAGCAGATAATATCAGCGGTTTAGTTTCAGGGAAGGTAGATATGTCGTATCAAATCCTTGATAACAAATTCGATCCATTATCCATAAAAATGGTTTCGAACATTACCATTGAAAATGGAAAACTTTCGGGAATAAAACAGCTGAAAAGAGTATCTAACTTTCTTAATATCAGCGAAATTGATTCATTCCGATTTAAAACTATACATAATAAAATAGATATTGAAAATGGAATGATTCGAATACCCTCCATGGATATCGCCTCGAATGCCCTAAACTTTCAACTTTCAGGTCAACATGGTTTTAATGGTGAATTTACCTACTGGATAAAACTATACCTAAAAGAAATATTGGCAAAAAAATATTTATCCAAAAAAGAATATGGCTCAGGTTATGAAATGGATAGTAAAAATGGTCTAAATTTATTCTTAAAGATTTTCGGGAATAACGAAACCTTTAAAGTGACATTTGACAAAAAAAGTACTTTAGAAAATATTAAGAGTAATTTTAACCAGGAGGGCGTTTTACTAAAAAGCATAATCAAAGATGAGTTTAAACTCACAAAGAAACATGTTTTGACAGAAAACGATTCATTATCTTTAAATGGAGTGAAAAAAATTGATTCAACTCACAATAAAAAACCAAAAAAACCATTTAAGATTGAATGGGACGAAATAGATACTACAAAAATAAATAACCAATAATAAAATAGCGGTGAAAATTAAATTCGATAAACTTCGTTGGAACCTAATAATAGTGATAATTGCAGGATTAATTTTTTCATCGTTACTATTCACAAACACGCTTGTTAAGCAGCTATCGATTGAAGAGCGCAAGAAAATAGAGCTATGGGCTGAAGGAATGAAGCAGCTATCGGATCTGGAGAATGCGAACAAGGATATCTCTTTCGTTTTTGAGGTTATCCAAAATAATACAACCGTTCCAGTGGTTCTAACCGATGAAAAGGATAGCATCCTCTCCTACAGAAATATTTCTTTCTCCAAAATCGACTCCCCCGAAAAAGCAGCAAAAGTCCTCAATTACATGAAAAGTTCGCACAAACCGATTGTGGTTACTCTTCTCGATGGTAAAAAGAATTATATATACTACAAGGATAGTATCACCCTAGTCCGTTTAACCTATTACCCATACGTGCTCGTTGCAATAATTATTATTTTTCTTGTAATAACTTACTATGCATTTAGTCAGGCTCGAAGAGCCGAGCAGAATATAATATGGATTGGCCTTGCAAAGGAAACAGCGCATCAGCTAGGTACACCAACTTCATCGTTGCTTGCCTGCTTAGAAATTCTTAAGGAGGGTGGTGATGGTCATACCGTTGCGGTTGAGCTCGAAAAGGATATTCTTCGCCTAGAGAAAATAGCCGATCGTTTCTCTAAAATTGGTTCGACCCCATCGCTTGAGCAGCAAAATATAGTTGAAATTATCAATAAATCAACCGATTACTTAAAGAGTAGAGTTTCAAATAAGATTGTTTTCTCGAAGCTTTATGATGAGAAAGAGGCTATTCTTATTCCTGTAAATCCAATTCTTATTGAGTGGGTGGTAGAAAATATTGTACGAAATGCTGTTGATGCCATCCCGAAAGAGGGTGAAATACTCTTCAATATTGAGGATAATATTCAGGTGGTTTACATCGATATAACCGACAACGGGAAGGGAATCCATAAATCGAAACACTCAAAAGTTTTTGAAGCTGGTTATTCGACGAAGTCCAGAGGTTGGGGTTTAGGATTAACCTTGTCGAAACGGATTATCGAAGAATATCATAAGGGCAAGATCTTCATCAACTATTCTGAGGTAAATAAAGGTTCTTCGTTTAGAATTGTACTCCCAAAAAATTAATCTAGGGAACTGGATCAATTCCATGACCTCCCCAAGGATGACATCTTCTTAGCCTATTCATAGTCAACCATAATCCTTTAAAAAGCCCATGTTTTTTAAAGGATTGCAATGAGTATTCGGAGCACGATGGGTAAAATCTACAGCTGTTCGGAAAAAAGGGGGATATGGTGTATTGGTAAATTTTTATTAGCAGTACAGGTATTGCTATAGCAAATTTAGAGATAATTACAGCTATTTTACTAGTTCGGTTATTCACGTTTTTCAATTATTGCTGTAAGATTAGAAAGATGCTTAATAACTAAGGTTTCAATCTTATCGAATGAAATTATTTTGCTCGATGAATATATAAAGGCTAAGCTAATATTTAAGTTTTTTTCTGTTAGCGTCTCTTTTAGTTGATGAGAGTTAATCCGATATGCTTCGCGAAGTCTTCGTTTCACAAGATTTCGATCAGATGCATTTTTAAGATTTTTTTTCGAAACGGTAATTAAAACTCTGCTCCCTGTTGCTTCTTCTTCATTAATTAAATAAATTGATTTTATTGGGTATAGGAAACTACTCCTACCTTTTAAAAAAAGCTGGTCGATCTCCTTTTCGGAGGTAAGTTTTTCGCTTTTCCCGAAAAATAATCTCATGGTACAAAAAAAGGGGTTTTTAAACCCCTTTCGTTTATTTGTTGTCCTTATTGTGCTTCTTGATGAACTCTTCAAGCGCTTGGGTCATACTTGGACAGTTTGGCGTAGGTGCTTGAATATCTAAACGAAGACCTCCCTCTTTAACCGCTTTGGCTGTTGTTGGACCAAAAGCAGCAACCATTATCTCTCCCTGTTCGAAAGAAGGGAAATTATCGAAAAGTGATTTTATTTCGTTCGGGCTATAGAAAACCAGCATATCATAACTCATCCCTAAATCGGAAAGATTGCTACTAATGGTCTTATATAGAATAACTTTTTTATACTTCACCTTAGCTTTATCAAGCGTTTTAGGTATTTCAGGCTTATGAACATCCGATAAAGGAACTAGAAACTTTTCCTCCTTGTGCTTATTAATAACCTCCATTAAATCCTGAAATGTACTACTACCATAAAAAATCTTTCGCTTACGGTACACAATGTATTTCTGAAGGTATAATGCAACCGACTCTGTTATACAGAAATACTTTAGCGCCTCAGGTACAGTAATTCTCATCTCTTCGCAAATTCTAAAGAAATGATCAATCGCTGTTTTACTCGTAAACACAACAGCGGTGTGTTCTAAAATATCCACCTTCTGCTGTCTAAACTCCTTTGTTGCAACTCCCTCAATCACTATAAATGGCCTAAAATCAAATTTAAGGTTGTGCTTTTGAGCCAACTCTAAATAAGGTGATTTTTCGCTCTGCGGTTCCGGCTGAGAAACTAGAATTTTTTTTATTTTCAAGACTCTGTGATTTAATTCAATACCCCATTTTATCTTGAATTGACCTCTTTCCATATTACCAAAAGAGGTAGTATTTCAAGGGCACAAAGGTACAAAATGAAATAGAAAATAGAAAATCCAACAACTATAAATGCACGAAACATACTTATAAGCCTCATTATCAGCATTATAAATATTATAAAAACGGATAGATAGATTAAAATTAAATTTATAGTTCCCGTTGAGTAGGTTACAAAAAATACTAGAGGAAGTAGAAAGAGTCCAAGGGTGCGGGTATAAAGTAATGAACTATTAAATAAATCTTTAAAGAATACCCTTTGGCCTGAAAATATTGCTGAAAGCTTAAAAACAATCAAGCGAAAAATTCTGAGGATAACTAAAAAAGCGAAAAAAACTACAAATACGATAAATGGAAATTTGGGAGGAGGAGAAAATACTTCTAACCCTTTTACAACCTGATCGATAGTTAATGAAAAGGCTATTATATAAATAGCATCAAGGATAATCGTTAATCGTTTTACTTGAGTGTTCTTCTCATTCAGTATTTTATTGGATGATAATCTATAAATAATACTTTCGAAAAGAATACCCAAATATTTACGATACCGAACAACAATGCTAGCGAATAATAACATACCTAGAAGAATAGGTATTAATGTCCAATCGTTTGATATGCCTATCTTTTCTTTAATTTCACATTCCTTTATGACATGGCTTTTAGAGTCATTTTTATCAATAACAAATACAGGTTTAGCTTTTTTATATATCTGGTTTTTAATAATATAACAATTACTATCGGTATGAGGACTGAAAGAAATAAATTCTTTATAATTATCAATCAAAGACTTATCATTACTCTTATGAATCAAAAATAGAGGTTGATTTTTTGCTGAATCTTTCTGCTGATTTTGATTAACAACATTTTGTTTTGGTTGAATTATAAGAGGTTTAAAGGTGTTCGGTTGAATTGGTAAGGTTGAATCTTTTCTAATAATGGCAATAGAATCAGAGCTACTTTTCAGTAGCTTTAAAGTATCCTGCTGAGCATTGAATGAAGTGCAAAATTTTCCGTTCATCATATTTCATTTGAGCTCATAAAATTATCGATTATTTCCTTTTAAAATATTCTAAAAGCAAATCTGTTTTAGCTTTACCAATCAATTTATCTAAATCTTCACGCTTAGCTTGCAAAATTTTTTCAGAAGATTTAAAAGTGGTAAAAAGCAATTGCTTTGTTTTATCGCCAATTCCTACTATATCATCAAGCTGCGATTTGATATTTGTCTTACTCCGTTTAGCTTTATGATGCTTTATTCCAAATCTATGCGCCTCATTTCTAATGTTTTGAATAACCTTAAGCGTTGCTGAGTTTTTATCGAGGTATAACGGGACTGCATCGCCGAGGGTATAAATCTCCTCCAAACGTTTGGCTATTCCAATTAGTTTAACGCTATTAATAATCCCTAATTTATTAAGGCTCTCGGCTGCAGAATGAAGCTGTCCCTTTCCCCCATCAATTACAATTAGCTGTGGAAGCGATTGATTTTCATCGATAAGCCTTTTATACCTTCGGTACACAACCTCCTCCATGGTAGCAAAATCATTAGCGCCCACTACGGTTTGAACATTAAAATGACGGTAGTCGCGCTTGGATGGATTTGCGTTGCGAAATACAACGCATGACGATACAGGATTCGTACCTTGAAAATTTGAGTTGTCGAAGCATTCGATATGCATTGGCAACTCATTCATATTAAGATCATCCTTAATGGTTAAAAGTAATCTATTGGTTTTATCCATTGGGTTCTGCGCCTCAATTCTTTTTTCGATCTCGAAGGATTGTGCCATACAATTTCTGAGGCAAAGGTCTAAAAGCTTCATTTTATCGCCCTGCTTTGGGATTGAATAGTTTAACCCTTCGATTAAAAAATCAGGTTTGAAAGGAATCAAAATATTCTTTTCCGTGCTATTCACCCTTTCCCGGATTTCGGTTATGGCTATGCCTAAAAGTTCCTCTTTAGGCTCATCGAGATTTTTTTTTAGCTCAAGCGTATAGGTTTGAATTACTGAACCACGAACAATTTTTATAAAATTTACAACGGCATAACTCGGTTTATCAATTATATTAAATACATCTATATTAGATACTTTATTGCTAACAATTGCTGACTTACTTTGATATTTTTTTAGAATATCGAGTTTGGTTTTGTATAGATGTGCCTGCTCAAAATTAAATTCGCGTGAGGCTTTCTTCATATTTGAACTTAACCACGCCTGTGCATTTGAAAGATTACCCTTTAGTATATTATGAACTTCGACAATATTCGAGTCGTAATCATTTTTATTCTGATTACCAATACAAGGAGCCAAGCAATTACCTATTTGAAACTCAAGACAAGGTTTATACCTACCCTGAGCAATTATTCTTGGTTCAAGGTTAAGGGCACAGCTTCGTATTGGGTATAATTTCTTCACTAAATCGAGAATTGTTTTAACCAATAAACCTGACGTGTAAGGACCAAAATAGATGCTACCATCGTTCAGGTATTTTCGTGTGGATAATACTCTGGGAAAGGGTTCGTTTTTAATGCAAATCCAAGGGTATGTTTTATCGTCTTTTAGTAGGATATTATATCTGGGTTGATACTTTTTAATGAAATTATTCTCCAGAAGAAGAGCATCGGACTCGGTATCAACAAGAATGTACTTTATATCGTTAATCTTACTAACAAGAATCTTAACCTTCCGGTTGTGATTATCGTTATGAAGAAAATAGGATTGAACTCTTCGCTTTAATCTCTTCGCTTTACCAACATAAATTAATTCATTCTGAATACTATAAAACTGATAAACACCAGGTTTATCAGGTATTAGCTCAATTTTCTCTTTCAGCTGATTTCGTTGGTTCATTAAATAAAGGGGTCAATGAATTTAAACTGATTAACATCAAATAAACCCTTTGGGGTAATTTTTAGACTAGGAATCACCGAAAGAGCCATAAACGATAGGGTCATAAAAGGAGCTTTTAGCAAACAACCGTCTTCGATCACCATTGAATTTATATATCTGTACTTCTCTGCTACGACATCATAAGGTTCATCAGACATTAAGCCATAGATTGGTAAAGATAATCCAACCATCGATTTCCCATTGAAATAGCATACTCCGCCTTTGCTTTTCATAATAAATTCAATAGCTTTATTAATACTATCGTCATCAATTCCAACGGCAATAATATGGTGGCTATCGTGAGCAATGCTCTCGGCAATAGCTCCTTTCTTTAATCCGAAACCATTTATAAATCCTACGCTAACCTGATTCTGCTTATACCGGTTAACTACTACAATTTTTAAAAAATCATTCTCAGTATCTGAAACAATAAAGTGATTATCCGTTTTAATATTATATTCCACTTCATTCGTCAGCAACTCGCCATCAATAACTTGAATTGCCTTATGGGTATTTGATTTAGGAGATATTTTTATGCTCTCAATATCGAATTTACTGGTAAATGTATAATCTAAATCTATACTTTTTTTTGCTGTTGAACAAGATTCTTTATTTTCTAAAACGTTCTTGCCGCTAATATAATTGGCTAAAACGGTTAACTTTTCGAGATTATCGACAACTATAAAATCGGCCGAATCTCCTTGCTGCAACAAACCAATTTTTAAATTATAGTGCTTTATTGGATTTACAGAAACCACCTGTAATACATCAAAAATATTATAGCCTTGCTGCAAAGACCTTTTCACCAATTGGTTTATGTGACCAACTATAAGGTCTTCGGGATGACAATCATCGGTACAAACCATTGTGCTTTTAGTATGAGTGCTTATCAACGAATGAAGTGCGTTAAAATTTTTTGCAGCACTTCCTTCGCGGATTAATACCTTCATCCCTTTAGCTATTTTTTCATGCGCTTCCTCTAACGAAAAACATTCATGATCGGTACTTATTCCTGAATTAATATATTTAGTTAAATTGTCGCCGATTAAACCAGGAGCATGCCCATCGATAACCTTATTATTAAGCTTTGCAGCTATAATTTTTTTAAGAACTTCGCTATCGGAATTTATTACACCGGGAAAATTCATCATCTCGGCAAGAAAGTATATATCTTCTCGCTGTAATATTTTATTGATTTCTTCGGAGTCAATAATCGTATGACAATCATCAAAGGATGTCGCCGGAACACAAGACGGTGCTCCAAAGAAAAATCGAATGCCTGCTCCTTTGGAGTTTTCAATCATAAAATTGATACCCTCCACACCTGCAACATTTGCTATTTCATGAGGGTCGGCAATAACTGCTGTTGTTCCATGCTTTTTAGCTATTCGTGCAAATTCTTTAGGTGTTAACATAGAACTCTCTACGTGAATGTGCGAATCGATAAATCCGGGCAGAATGATTGGTTGCGTTACCTTTTCATCGTTCTCAATCTTTGCTATACGTCCATTCTCAACATGAAATCGCCCCGATATTATAACCCTATTAATGGGATCGAAAATAACTCCCTCAACTGTTTTTTTATTTTCCATTGAGTAAAAGTTTAAACTTTCATTAAAGTAGCATTGAATATTACGCTGATAAATAACTTTTTACAAATTATTGCTCCACGTGGAACTATAAAACGAACAATAATTTGCTCCACGTGGAGCTATCTACCAAAATAAACTAATAGAACATTAATATCGCTTGGCGATACACCAGGAATTCTCTGCGCCTCGCCGATTGTCTGCGGCTTTATTCGTGATAATTTTTGCCGAGCCTCAGTACTTAATGATTCAAAACGTAAGTAATCAAAATCTGGATTTATGGTTATATGCTCGTATTTATCGTATTTTTCAGCAAATAAACGTTCTTTCTCTATATAACCTTTATATTTAATTTTTATCTCGGCACTCTCGATTATTTCAACTTCAAAAAAATCTTTTAGCTTCACCCTTAATACTTCAACCTCTTTTATCATTCTTAAAAGAAACACTTCGGGTCTTAATAATATGTCTTTTATTTTTTTCTTTTGACTAATTTCAGCACTACCTACGCTTAATAAAAACGGATTAATCTCTGATGGCTCAATACTAAATGAATTTATGAATTTTGAAAGTTCATCAATTTTTCTGTACTTATCTTGGAATCGAAAATATTCTTGCTCAGAAATTAAACCTAATAAATAGCCTAAAGGGGTAAGTCTTTCGTCAGCATTATCCTGACGAATTAAAATTCTAAATTCAGCTCTACTCGTAAAAACTCGATAAGGCTCATCAACCCCCTTTGTTACCAAATCGTCAATCATCACTCCAATATACCCTACATCTCTCTTTACAACAAACTCCTTCTTTTCATTAATTTTAAGGTGGGCATTAATTCCTGCAATAATTCCTTGACCTGCGGCCTCCTCATACCCTGTTGTTCCGTTTACTTGTCCTGCAAAATATAAATTGGGTACTATTTTTGATTCCAGAGTGTGGTAAAGCTGTGTAGGTTGAAAAAAATCATATTCGATAGCGTATCCCGGACGAAGGATTCTAACATTTTCAAATCCTTCGATTAATTTTAGCGCATTGAGCTGTATATCGATTGGTAATGAAGAGCTAAATCCGTTAAGATACATCTCATAGGTTGAATCCCCATCGGGTTCAAGAAATAGCTGATGCGATTCTTTCTGCCAAAAGGTGTGCACTTTATCCTCAATACTTGGACAATATCTTGGGCCTACTCCTTTAATTTTTCCAGAGAATAAAGGTGAATCAGAGAACCCTTTCTTTAACTCCTCATGAACAGCTTTATTCGTATGCGCAATAAAACAACTTTTCCCTTTCAGCAGTGTTGTAATATTGCAATTAAAAGAGAATTTACCTAATATATCGGACTTCTGCTCAATAAGCTTTGAAAAATCAACTGACCTACCATCAATCCTAGCAGGTGTTCCCGTTTTCATTCGCCCTACCTCGAATCCAATTTCCCTTAGCTGATCCGATAAACCATTTGATGGTAATTCACCTATTCTACCACCCTGAAAACTTGTTTTACCAATATGAATTAACCCGTTCAGAAATGTTCCATTGGTTAAGATTAATGCTTTAGTCGTAAAATAGTTTCCGCTCTTTGTAAATACACCTTTTATAAATTTACCAGCTATATCGATCTTAATGACTTCATCCTGCAAAAGATATAGATTTTTAATAGCCTCTAACTGTTTACGCCATTCAACAGAAAACATCATCCTATCGCATTGAGCTCTTGGGCTCCACATGGCTGCTCCCTTCGAAGTATTAAGCATTCTGAAATGAATGGTAGTTAAATCGGCAACTTTAGCAGTATAACCACCTAGCGCATCAATTTCTCTTACAATTTGTCCTTTTCCAACTCCTCCTATGGCCGGATTACAACTCATTTGGGCAAGTTTTGTTAAATCCATGCTAATCAACAAAACCTGAGAACCTAAATTTGCAGCAGCAGCAGCAGCTTCGCAACCTGCATGACCACCACCAACTACTATTATATCATAATTATTGATCATTTTCACTATAGAATAATTTAAGAGCTGTATTCTCTTGCTCCCTCATTTCTTTTTTTTCATTCTTTATCTTATCATTAAATCCAATAAGATGTAAAACTCCGTGTGCAATAACTCTTAAAAGTTCGTCACTAAAACAGGTACTAAAAGTTTTGGAATTCGATTCAACGGTATCAATTGAAATAAAAATATCACCTTCGATAATATTCTTATTTGAATAATCGAATGTAATAATATCAGTAAAGTAATTATGATTTAAATATTGATTATTAATTGAAAGGATATAATTGTCACTCACAAATATTACTGAAATATCTCCTACAACTTTATTGTTATTCTCAGCAATCTGCTTAATCCAACTAACAACCTTTCTTTTATGTTTAAGTGTAAACTTTACATCTTGGTTAGTAAACCGAATGGCCATTGAGATTATATCTTGAATATCAACTCAACCTGAGTTCCGGTATCGTTAAAAATTAAATTATCGGCTAATTTCTTCATTAAAAAAACACCACGCCCTGAAACATTTTCAATATTCTCGGGAGTAGTGGGATCTGGAACAGCCGAAAAATCAAATCCTTTTCCTTGATCTGCTACTAAAATATGAAGATTCGGCTTTTCAAAAAAGATTTCAATAAAAACCTTTTTATTGGGATCTAGTTCGTTTCCATGAACTATTGAATTATTTACTGCTTCGATTGTTGCAATTAGAATCTTTCCATAAATATCCGATGATACCTTTATTTCATCTGAAACTTCATCGATAATTTTTTCAATAGCGCAAATGTTTTCAACCTTGCTGTCTATTGTAATTGTCTTTTTCATTTATCAGCAATAAAATTCATTAATTATACTTAATAATCAACTGAATAGTTTCGAATTATTAAAAAAATTTAGCTTATTACTTTCTAAACCATTTTGAAGGATCTTCTGTTTTATTTTCATTCCAAAGTTCAAAATGCAAAATTGCAGTTTCTTCCCCTTTTTGCAAATTTATTTCACCTATTTTCTGATACGATGTAATATCTTGACCAACTGAAACATTTACAACTGTTAAATTGGAGTAAACACTTAAATAATTTCCGTGTCGAATCAATACGGCTAAATTCGATCCCATAATTTTAATTACCTTTCTTACTTCACCTTTAAATATAGCAAATACCTGAGAATTTGTAGAAATTGTAATATCTACTCCATTATTCTTGACTTTTACTTCTTTTAAAACAGGATGAAAGGATTCTCCATAAACACCAGTAACCATCCCATTTAATACAGGAAGGTTAAACTTACCAATATTTTCCTTAAAATTATTACTTAAAGCGACATAGTTTATGCTAACACTCTTCGACTTCGTTTTATTTTCTATCTCTTTTCGAGCCTCCTCTTCAATTAACTTACGAATTTCATCGTTCAGCTTTTTCGAAATTTGTTTTTGCTCTTCAAGGTCTGCTACTAGCTGTTTCTTTTTTTTATTTAGCAGGTTAACCTTTAGCTGGTAGTTTAATTCATCCTTTTTTAATTCGCCGACCTCTCTCTCCTTCTCCTTTTGCTTTTGTGTAAGCTGATTGATATTCTCGTTTAATTTAGATGTTTCATCCTTTATTTCGTTTATACTTTTCCTATAGTTACTAACAATTTGTTTTTTATAGATTAAAACTTGCTGATAAAACTTTAATCGTTTATATGCTTGATTAAAATCATTAGCTGAAAAAATTTGCATCAATAAATTATTGTTGAGATTACTTTTTTGTGAAAATACTATGATTCTTCTATACTCTTCTTTAATAAGTTTAATTTTATAACCTAAACTATCAATCTTGTTCTTTCTAAAAGTTATCCTCTTCTGAACCTCATCTGTCTCATCATCAATTTGTTTGATTAAACTATTCTTTAAGTCAATCTTTTTCTTGGTTAGCTTAATATTCGTTAATGATGTAGTTGATTCCTTTTCTGTTTTTTGAATCAACGTTGAAATTTCATTGATATCTTTCTCTATTTTCTTCTTTTTCTCCTTTAAATCATCTATTTGTTGCGCATTCAGCTCAAGTTGAAAAAAAGAAAATAATATTGAAAATAGGATAAGTACAACTTTTACGTTACAAAAAAATTCTCTCATTCGAACCTTACTTTATACCAGTATGTCCAAAACCACCTGTACCTCTTTTTGTTTCAGATATTTCCTTTGAATTTACAAATGTAATCTGTTCATGTTTAGCAAAAACCATTTGACAAATTCTTTCTCCATCCTCAATTAAAATCTCCTTATTGCTAACATTTACCAATATAACACCAATTTCTCCTCTATAATCAGAATCAATTGTTCCAGGAGAATTTAACACTGAAATTCCCTTCTTCAGGGCTAATCCGCTTCGTGGACGTATTTGCGCTTCGAATCCTTCGGGTATCTCAATGTATAAACCTGTTCCTACCAATTTACGCTCTAATGGTTTAATTATTAGAGCATTATCTAAATTTGCTCTTAAATCTAATCCTGCGCTAAATTTAGTAGCGTATTCAGGGTTAGGATGTTTAGATTTATTGACTATTTTAACATTCATAGCTGAAATTTA
This sequence comes from Bacteroidales bacterium, assembly GCA_003818205.1. Taxonomy (GTDB): domain Bacteria; phylum Bacteroidota; class Bacteroidia; order Bacteroidales; family Tenuifilaceae; genus UBA8529. The sequence goes on along the minus strand of RPRQ01000027.1, from coordinate 28,726 downwards.
AATTTATAAAACGCAACAAGTTTATTAAAAATATGAATGAATAGGTAAAAGAAGTGTAAATAAATTACTTTGATATACCTTTGATGTTTATTTTTGCGAAAATAAATAATATTAGAATTACGTATTAACTTCTAATCATTAATTTATCATGAGAAAACCATTATTTATAATCTCAATTCTTCTTCTTGCTTTTTCCTGTAGCCAAGATAAGAATGATTATCGATTAATTAAAATACAAACCGATAAAGGTGAAATTGTAATTCGATTATACAATGAAACCCCAATTCATCGCGATAACATTATTAAACTTGCAGAAGAGAAATACTACGATGGTCAAATATTTCATCGTATTATAAACAATTTTGTTGTTCAGGGTGGCGATCCTACAACCAAAAATGCTAAACCTGATTCTCTTTACGGTAATGGAGGGCCCAATTACTTGATAGAAGCTGAATTTAACGACACTCTAATACATAAACGTGGTGCTGTTGGAATGGCTCGTGAAGGCGATGATGTTAATCCTCAGAAGAAATCTTCAGGTTCCCAATTCTATATTGTAAAGGGAAAATTATATACAAATCAACAGCTTGACGATTTGGAAAAGAAAATTGAATCGAAGAATAAATCAAAACTCTACAAAAAAATATTCGATGATAAACTCGCTAAACAGAAGGATCAGCTAAAAATAGATACCATCTCCCTCTCGCTTGATGTTAGCGTAGCAATCGATTCAATTTGGGAAACAATCCCTAAATTTAAACTCTCCGAAAAACAGCGTAAGGCATACACAACAATAGGCGGTATTCCACACCTCGATGGCAATTATACCGTATTCGGTGAGGTTATTCAAGGAATGGATATTATTGATGAATTCTCGTCTGTTAACACCGATCAAAATGATAGACCAATCAAAGACATAACGTTTAGTATTTCTGTTTTAAAAAAATAATTCCATGAAGAAAAAGATTGAAGATATTAATAAAGAACTTGACTCCTTCGCACCTTCGAATCCTGATGAAGTAGAACAATTTAGGATTAATATGTTGGGTAAAAAGGGGCAAATTACTCTTCTGCTATCCGATTTTAGAGATGTTCCCTCAGAGGAAAAAAAGGAGATAGGACAACTCATTAATCTACTGAAAAATAAAGCAATTGATTTAATTGAATCTTCAAAAATTAGCTTTAAAAATTCTTCATCAAAAGGGGAAACGATAGATCTATCGCTACAGCAAGAAATTATCGAAATGGGATCACGTCATCCTATTTCGCTTATCAAAAATGAGCTATTCACAATATTCCAAAAACTTGGATTCTCACTTTCCGAGGGTCCTGAGATTGAAGATGATTGGCATGTTTTTTCTGCTCTTAACTTTCCAAAAGAGCATCCAGCACGGGATATGCAGGATACGTTCTTTATTGAAAAAAGCCCTGATATTCTTCTTAGAACTCACACCTCATCGGTACAGGTAAGAACCATGGAGAGCCAAAAACTTCCCATTCGAGTTATTTGTCCTGGAAGAGTTTTCCGTAATGAGGCAATTTCTGCTAGAGCCCATTGTATATTTCATCAGGTAGAAGGGTTATATATTGATAAAGGCGTTTCATTTGCTGATCTAAAGCAAACTCTACTATTCTTTTCACGCGAACTATTTGGTCATGACACGAATATTCGCCTTCGCCCATCTTTCTTCCCATTTACCGAACCATCCGCCGAAATGGATGTTAGCTGTAAGCTTTGCGGAGGTAAAGGCTGCTCGGTTTGTAAACATACCGGATGGCTTGAAATTTTAGGTTGTGGTATGGTTGATCCTACTGTTCTTGAACTAAATAACATTGATAGCAAACAGTATTCAGGTTATGCTTTTGGAATGGGTCTTGAACGTATAGCCATGCTAAAATATGGTGTTAAAGATTTAAGGCTATACTTCGAAAATGATATTCGTTTTTTAAATATCTTTAAAAATTATCTTTAACCCTTAATTTTCGAAATAAACATCTTTTCTGAATTATTGTTTTACTTTAGCTTATAAATAGCATAAGGCAATGGATGAAGGAATTCACTACTGTAAAGGTTGTTCAAGCTCAAAAAATTCTATCTTCAGTAATTTAGGTGCGGAGGATTTGGAGTACATTGACCAGAATAAATCTATTAACCTTTATAAAAAAGGGGATATTCTTTACCGTGAAGGAAATAGAATTCTCGGCTGTTACTGCGTTAATTCGGGTATTTTAAAAATTTACAAAACAGGATTAGATGGTAAAGAACAAATCATTTCATTTGCTCAAAAGGGCGATATCACAGGCTACCGTTCTGTTCTTAGTAACGAACCTGCATGCACTACAGCAGAAGTATTAGAAGATGCCTCTATCTGCTTTATTCCTTCAAACATAATGTTCTCCTTTGTTAAAAAGAATTCTGATTTTGCTTTATCACTAATGCAGGTAACCTGCAAAGAGCTGAATCAAGCGAATAGCTATATAAAAGATATTGCTCAAAAAACAGTTCGAGAGCGGCTGGCGGAAGTTCTTTTAATGCTTGAAGATAACTTCGGTAAGGATGCTGAAGGGTTTTTGACAATTTCATTAACACGAGCTGAGCTTTCAAATATAGTAGGCACTGCCACTGAATCAGTTATTCGGTTGTTATCCGATTTAAAAAATGAAAACATTATCTTAATGTCGAGTAAAAAGATTAAGATTCTTAACAAAAATGAATTAAAGAAAATTTCTAACCCATTTTAAAACAATTTACCCTGCTCTTCTCTTTTATCAATTCCCAAATGCTTGTATGCTAAAGCAGTAACTTCCCTACCTCTAGGTGTTCTATTAATAAAACCTTCTTTTATCAAAAAAGGTTCATAAACCTCCTCAATAGTTCCACCATCTTCACTTACAGCAGTTGAAATTGTATTTAAACCAACTGGACCACCATTAAACTTTTGGATAATCGTTTTTAGTATTCTATTATCCATCTCATCAAGACCTCTCTTATCAATTTTTAGAGCATCCAAGGCATATCTCGAAATTTCAATATCAACAGTATTATTCCCTTTTACCTGAGCAAAATCTCGAACCCTTCTTAACAATGAATTGGCAATACGAGGTGTGCCCCTACTTCTCAAAGAAATTTCTGTTGCAGCATCATCGGTTATCTCAATATTCAAAATACTAGCCGATCTTTTTAAAATTCTTTTAATCGTTGCTGAATCGTAATATTCTAAAAGCATCTTAATCCCGAAACGAGCTCTTAACGGGCTTGTTAATAATCCACTTCTTGTTGTAGCTCCAATTAATGTAAATGGGTTTAGTTCAATTTGAATTGACCGAGAACTTGGTCCCTTATCAATTAAAATATCAATTTTATAATCTTCCATTGCAGAGTATAAATACTCTTCCACAATTGGGCTAAGGCGGTGAATTTCATCTATAAAGAGTACATCAGATGGTTCTAAATTGGTAAGTATTCCTGCTAAATCGCCAGGTTTTTCAAGCACAGGTCCAGAGGTAGTCTTAATTGTTACACCTAATTCGTTCGCAATTATGTTAGCTAGAGTTGTTTTTCCTAAACCAGGAGGACCATGAAGCAAAACATGATCTAGAGCTTCATTTCTTAACTTTGCCGCTTTTACAAAAATTTTTAAATTTTCTACAATATCTTTCTGTCCGCTAAATTCTTCAAATTCTATTGGTCTGATCTTTTTTTCAAGGTCTTTATCAGATTCAACTTTTTCTCCTTTTAAAAAATTATCATCAATCATATTATTTCGATATTTCTATCATTCGTTGAATTGGTTTTCTTGCTCTACTCATTAAATCAGAATCAAGTAAAATTTCAGGTAATTCATATTTTAAAGTTAAATATATCTTCTTCAAAGTTATCATTTTCATAAAAAAACATTCGCTACATCCACAATTCGTTGCTTTGGGTGGTGGCGAAATAAATATTTTATCCGGGTTCTCTTTTTTCATCTGGTGAATAATTCCAGACTCTGTAGCAACTATATATTTATTTGAATTATCATTTGTTGAAAACCTTAATAATTCTGCTGTAGAACCAATAAAATCGGCTATTAATAAAATAGGTTTTTTACATTCAGGATGTGCAATTAGCTTTGCATCGGGATTAATCTTTTTAATTTCTAATATTGCCTCTAACGAAAACTCCTCATGTACATGACAAGCACCATCCCAAATAACCATATTTTCTCTTCCTGTTACACTCTTAATATAACTTCCTAAGTTCTTATCAGGTGCAAATACAATTCCTTTGTCCTTTGATATACTATTAACAATTTTAATAGCATTGGATGAAGTACAGCAAATATCCGATAAACTTTTTATTTCTGCGGTCGTATTAACATAGGTAACAACAGTATAATTTGGATAATTTTTCAAAAATTTAATAAAATCTTCGTATTTACATGAATCGGCTAAACTACACCCTGCATTGGTATCAGGAAGTAATACCTTTTTTTCTGGTGACAAAATTTTTGCTGTTTCTGCCATAAATCTAACACCAGCAAAAACGATTATATCTGACTCTATATCAACAATTTTTTGCGATAATGCTAAGCTATCTCCAACAAAATCTGCAATATCCTGAATATCTGGTGTTTGATAGTAATGAGCTAAGATTATTGCATTTTTCTCATGCTTTAACTTTTGAATCTCTTCTATTAAATCTAATTTAGGATCGATTTCGATATCAATAAAGCCAACTTTATTAACACTATTAACATTTATAATCATATATGTATTTTAAAATAAATTTATAAAAATGATAATGTTTGTCGGTTAATTCCGTTTAAAAGTAATGTTGAACTCGCTTGCAAAATTGCCTATTAATATTCGGATAACAAATTTTTAACAGGTTAAAAAATTACTCCATATTGGTAATCAAAACGATTCAACTTTTATTAACAATCGGTTAATATTCGATTTGGTTTTAAAATTGTAGGTTACCAACATGTTCAAAATGGTTAATATATTGTGTGAAGATTCTTTCTAATTCAAAACGAAAAAGTTTTGAATGAAACAAAAATTTGATAAGTGAAAACATCAAGCAGAAAAGCAAAAATATTTTTTAGTTGAAACGAACATAATTATTAACAATTCCTAAACATTCTATTGACCAAATTGGTTTAGCCGTTGACACATGATTTATCCATAAATCGATCATATTGGTATTATGTTTGTCAAAAATTCTTCAAATCGGTTTAAGCTCACTACCTTTACCCAATAATTATAGGGTTTTATGAGGAATTGGTTAATAATAATCAATGTTGTTCTAATCAGCTCTACTCGGCTAATCGCAGCGGATTGTTACCTGCAAAATGATTCAATTCAACCAAAAGATACCAATCAAAACTACTTGTTGGCTCTTCCAATACTTTTTTATGGTGAGGAGACCAATTGGGGGGTAGGCGTTTCATCGGGGTACTACTTTACCAAGGAGGGTAAAGGAAAAGCCTCAAATATTCAGGGAACCCTAATCTATACTCAGAAAAAGCAGGCCAGTTTAACCGTTCTACCAAAATTCTATACTGAGGATCGCGATTTCTTCTATTCAGGACATCTAAAGGTTGACTACTACCCCGATAAATTTTTTGGAATAGGACGTAATACCCCCGATTCGCTTGAGGAGAACTACTTATCTAACGATATTTCCCTACTCGTACAGCGTCAACGGGTGCTATTTGATGTCATGATGATTGGATTTCAAGCACAGTGGAGTTACTATAAAACGAGCGATTTTCAGGAGGACGGGCTACTCATCGGTAAAACGATAAAGGGGACAGATACGTTTTTTTCTTCGGGTCTCGGTTTTCTTATGTCATGGGATACGCGTGATAACTTCTTTTACCCCTCCGATGGGGAGTTCTACAAGCTATCGCTGATGATCAACAGCAAAATTTTTGGAAGCCATTTAGAGTTTAACCGGGTAACGTTGGATTTAAGGAACTACTATCCAATTCATGGTAAGCATTTATTGAGTTTACAGGTTTTTGGCGATTATGCTTGGGGGCAAGTACCATTTCAGTTTTTACCCTCCATGGGCGGAAACGATATGCTTAGAGGGTACTACAAAGGTCGATACCGCGATAATGTACTTTTCGCAACTCAACTTGAGTATCGGTTTCCCATATATAAATGGTTAAAAGGCTCTATGTTTGGATCAGCAGGTGATGTTGCAAGAGAAATTGATGAGCTACAATTGAGAAAGTTTAAAACCTCGTATGGGCTAGGTTTAAGGGCTAGGGTAAACCCCGCCAATATTCATCTTCGATTCGATGTTGGTCTTACACCCGATAATAAGCCTGCATTCTACTTTACAGCTAACGAGGCATTTTAGCAATAAAAAAGGGCTTGAATACCAAGCCCTTCCCTTCTTCAAATTTATTAAAAAATTCTTATCCTAATACTGTTTTCTCAACCTCTTCAACGGTTATTGGTATTCGCTTTGAACCGAGTATTCTACAGCCCTTTGAAGTGATAAGAATATCGTCTTCGAGACGAATTCCACCAAATCCAATATATTCCGCCACTTTATCGTAGTTTATAAAGGAAGAGTTGATCATTTCGCTCTTCCACTTCTCAAGAAGTGCAGGGATGAAATAGATACCTGGTTCAACCGTAATAACAAATCCTTCCTGAAGTCTTCGGCCAAGTCTTACGTATGCTGTGCCGAATTGATCGGAGCGAGAAATTTCATCGTCGTAGCCAACATTGTTCTCGCCAAGGTCTTCCATATCGTGAACATCAATACCCATCATATGGCCTAGACCATGAGGGTAGAAAAGAGCATGTGCACCGTTGGCCACCGCTTCGCTAACATCGCCTTTCATCAAACCAAGGTTTTTTAATCCGGTAGCAATTACCTTTGCTGCCTCAAGGTGTACCTGAATGTAGGGGATATTAGGTTTAGAAATCTCTATCGCTTTGTTGTTGGCTGCCAAAACGATGTTATATATATCCTTTTGACGTTGAGTAAATTTACCGCCAACGGGAATAGTTCTAGTAAAATCCGATGAATAGTGTGAGATTGCTTCTGCTCCGGCATCGCATAGTAATAGGCGACCCTCTTTCAATACCTGAGAATGATCATGATTGTGAAGCGTTTCACCATTTTGAGAGAGTATTATCGGAAACGAAGGGAATAATCCAAGGCCATTTGCTATACCCTCAATGGTTCCAGCTATATTTCTTTCCGTTTCTCCTACTTTGGCCATCATCATTGCGGTGGTGTGCATCTTGTAGCCAATATCGCAGGCTTTCTCAATCTCTGCAATTTCACAGGCTTCCTTAATGGATCGCATGGATACAATGGCGTTTACCAGCTCAGCTGATGAATATTTTTGAACCAACGATTGATGAATGCCAAGTAAACGCTCAAGGGTTAAGATGTTGTCAGCACGATATGGTGGTGTAAAATGAATCTTTCGCCCTTGTTTTATTGCTCTTTGCAGGGTTGATGATAAATCTTTTAACGGGTGAGTGCATAGCACACCAACCTTTGCGGCTAAATCGTTGATGGTGGGCTGGGGTCCCATCCAGATAATATCTTCGATATCAACGTTGTTACCATAAATACAGTCTTTACCATCCTCAATATCGATTACCCCAACAAGGCCAGGCAGATCGAGACCAAAATAGTAAAGAAAGTTACTATCCTGACGGAAATGATAGGTATTTGCGGAATAGTTCATGGGCGACTCATTATTCCCTAGGATAAGCACAATTCCCGAACGAATCTTTTTCCGTAGCCTAAGCCGTCTTTCAGAGTATATCTTACTTTCGAACATAGCAATGAATTTTTGAAATGAGGTCTAAAGGTAGTACCTATTTGTTAATATTTCAAAATTGTGGGTATGCCTTTGAGCATAACGGTATTTTTAGTAGCAAACTAAAACCACAGAGACACAGAGATCACAGAGTTTCATTGAGAAATTATCTATGTATTCCGTGTAGGTGATCCAAATGTTATTCAATTTCTTGCCAAATCAGAGCAGCAGCACCTAGTACCGCAGCGTTCTTACCCTCTAAACCTGAGGGTAAGAGTTTTACCTTGTTTCTAAAAATTGGGAACATAAACTCTTCCATATACCGCTTGGTTGGCTCTATGATGAGATTACCCGCTTTTGCTACCCCCCCAAATAGGAAAATCGCTTCTGGGCTAAAGAGGGCAACCGTATCGGCAAGTTTAATTCCTAGAATTCGTCCTGTATATTCAAAAGCATCGAGGGCAATCGTATCGCCGTTTAGAGCGGCTTCTGTTACCATTTTTGATGTTAACTCTTCAAAGTTAATCCCTCTCAATGTGCTTGGTTTGGCGCTTTGGGCGAGTAGCATAAACACGGTTCGTTTAATGCCCATTGCTGACGCATAGGTTTCAAGGCAACCTCTATTCCCACAACCGCACATTCGTCCGTTTACTTCAGCAACCGTATGTCCTAGCTCTCCCGCAAATCCATCGTGGCCGATAACAAGTTTTCCGTTTGAAACGATACCGCTACCCAAACCTGTTCCAAGGGTTATAATAATAAAGTCTTTCATCCCCTTTGCACCTCCAAAGAACATTTCGCCAAGGGCTGCGGCATTCGCATCGTTTGTAACTAAGGAGGGGAGGCTTGTTCGCTTTGTGATTTCTGCGCAAATGGGAAGCGTTCCTTTCCATTCGAGATTTGGCGCATCAACGATGGAACCGATACCAAATGCTCCATTGGGAGCACCGATACCAATGCCCTTTAGAGAGTAGTTTTCTTCTCCGATGTGGTGATGAATGTTGTTAATTTTATGGGATAGGGCTTCGATAAATGCAACGAAGCTATTGTGATTTCGGGTCGATATGGTTTCTTCAATTAAACAATCGCCATTTTTTGAAACCAACCCGATAACGGTATTAGTCCCTCCAATGTCTATTCCAGCAACTATTTCATTCATATCGGTTTAAATTAAGATTATTGTAACTATTCAGCAGCAAACGGAATGAAGAAAAACCACAGACACTGAGAGCACAGCTGTGTCTCCGTGGTGAATAGTTACAGATTATTCATTGGCTAATTCTTGTTTAATGTACAATAACTATTTAATCTCCTCGAAATCAACATAATCACCAACACTCTTATCAACAACCTTTTCTTTAGCGGTTGTATCCTTAATAAAGGTTTCGCCAACCTTTTGGCCTTTATCCTCGGTGTGATTCTGCATTCGGCGGGCTAAACGGGTAAGATAGATACGTAGGAATAGGCGTGCAACCCAACCCAGAACGGTTATTACCAAGAAGAAGATGAGAATAAATCGTAATATAGCAAGCATTTGATATTTAGTTAATTATTTGACTGAATAGTTGAGCAGCATACCCCTCGATGAGCTGGTTAGTAGGTTAAAGGTTACACCTGATCCTGAAAATTTTCCAATGCTAAAGAGAGAACATCCTTTCAACGGAAAACCATTGTAAAGCGAACCGTTGCCATTTATCAGGAACACCTTTTTGCTGGAAGGTGAGCAGAATCCCATGTAATGAGCCGATTTTGTTAAATCAAAGTGTAGAATGGTCGGATACATTTCGGCATCAAATTTATATAAAAACAGTAATTCTTTATTGTGCTTATATACGTAAAGTTGCCCTTTATCCAAAAAGATAAATTCCTTTTTTCCATCATTATCAATATCCTGATAGTCGAAAACATGATCCGATGAGAATGCTTTAATGGCGAGCTCCTCAATCCTCCCATTGAAATAGATATATTTTATCAAACCAATGGAGTCGGTGGTTACCAAGCGATCCAATTTTACATTGCTGCTTTCATCCAGAATGAATTGGCTATTCAGCGATTTGGAGAAGAATCGGGGGAACGAAACGCGCCCCTCCCCTTTTCGGTTAACGATGTACGGTCGGTTTTTATCGGCAAAAACGATATAATCCTTCCCTTTAACCCTGAAATACTGAAGTTTTTTGGAAACTTTTTTTTCAGTTTTACCAAACTTCCATCCTTTAATGGATTTTCCATCGTTATCATATGAATAAATCCTAAGGTCTTCGCAGGCAACGAATAGCCGGTAATCACGACTTCCATCGTAATCGAATATGGCGATAGAATTTGTTGCTTTAGATTTTAGCTTTATGGGGTATCCTTGCACAAAACTTCCCCTCCGGTCGATAGCAAAAATAAAGCTTTTGGTGTTGAAAATGTATTGCAGTTTCTTATTCTTGAGGAGGTCAACCTGCGTTATATCCCCCAGAATGGGTTCAGGAAGTTGCTTAGTCCATATTATGCGGCCAACCTCGTTCAGTAGATAGACCTTGTTCTTTACATCCTGAACAAGAATTTCTTGATTTTTGGTGATATGGTTCACTACCAGCTGAGGTTGTATAGTAAAAACCGTGTCGAGCCTTGTTTCCCATGCCGTTTGGGGATCTTCGGAAAAGTATGGTGAGTATTGAATACTAATATTATTGAAAATCATACTGCTACCTCCGTTTAGCTGAATGGCAATACCCTGTATCTTATTCAATGCTGATGATTGATCAAGCAAGGCCGATGAGTATTGTGTTGCTAAATAGTTTGTGAATAGATTTGCCGATTTACGGGGGTTAAGGTAAACGAAGAAATTCGATTCTGAGGCGAGCAGATTGCTGAACTGACGATATGACACATCTAGCTGTAGCAGGTTATTACGAATGTTTGCAAGGATAAACTTCGATAAAGCCTCCTTTGATGCGCCAAAAATGATGTACTCATCGATAAATGTAAAATATTCATCGGATGCATTAGAGAATAAACTACCAAACAGCACGCTATTAATCCCCTTGATTGGCACTCTGAAGATATCAACGCTTTTCTCGTTGTCGATTTTTAGACTGAGCTTATAATCCGATTTCCTAAGGTTATTGGTTTTAACATAAGTATCCAAAGCATCAATAAACGATTGCTTTGTTTGGCTTTGCCCTTTAGTTTTGGCTGCTATATACCAGCAATCCTTGTAATCAATACCATCGAATGCGGTATAAACCAATGCAAATTCTTCTAAAAAGAAGGATCGGTAAAGTTCGTGAACATTAAAACCTACCGCCTGATTGTAGTCGCTTAGGGCTGAAGTATATTCGAGTATGCGGTCAGCTTTATTGAGGTAAAGGCGGTAATCATCGAGGTACTGATCGAGGTTAGAAATTCCCAAGCAGATAAAGAATGCTGTTTCAGAGGGTAGTATCGATGCAATTTTATTTTCAACAGGTAGCTGGTGAGCCAAAAGTTTTAGGTAGGCATTGGTGGTATCCAGGGCTTGGGTAAACCCGTTTAGGAAAACCTCATCGGTCTTAAGGCTAATGTCAAGTTCGCTCCATTGTGCGATATCTTTCAGCGTGATAATTTTATCCTGATATAATTCATTTGCAAAATGTTGAAGGGCAAGAGGTAGTTTTGTATTATTGATGAATAGATTGGCATCGACCTTGGTTCCTGCGGTTTGAAATATGGCAGAAAAAGAGGAATTGCCGATAAGTGATGAATTTCCCTTGATTTGATGTATCGATGATTCGATCAACGATTTTGACGATGAGCAGATGATTATACCTTTGAAAAGGGTGAATGATAGAATTTCTACCGATCGATAGGAATCGATGAATGTTGATATGGTAACATCCTCGAATTCGTATTTATTAATCCTAACCCCCTTGTTTACAAATCCATTTACAATGCTTGACAGCTCCTTTTTATCAAATCCCTTGGATGTGTTAACGCATGAGAAAAATTCATTTCCCCCATTTCCCCCTATGTGTGTAGAGATGTAAATGGGGTTAACCGTAACAAGCAAGTTGAAAGTCGCAGAGCGATTGGTTAGCGTATCGATAAAGGCAAGCATGCTATCGGCCTTGGATACAGCTGTAAATGGTTTTATCGATTCCCAAATTCGGCTTTGGGTTCGTAGATTAACCGAAAACCGATGGTAGTTGTTAATTTTTAGGAGGAACGATGCATCAACGGGGATTGCTCCTACCGCATCATAAGCCGAATCGGTTTCCCCTTGTTGACGATAAAAGAGAAAATAGATAGAAATGGATAGGATTAAAATGGAGGTAATAAAAACCAGAATAAGTTTCTTCATATCAACTTAAATAGAGAAAGCTAACTTATTGAACAGGAGCAAAGGTTATGCAAAGGTACAATCTTATATTTTTCAAATGTGCATGTAGCAATAATATTTTCAATCTTTCGGATCAATCTTTGGGGTTTATGGTAATTACCCGCATTATTAATAGTGGCTCTATTCTAAATATCGATTGATTTTATAGTACTTAGAGTACTTCGAGTGCCTTAAGTGCCTTGAGTTGTTGAAGAAATTATCGGGAGTCAATTTTAAAATTCAGTATGTGAATAAACCAGAAGTTCATCAAGCTATTACTTGTCACCCGCCACACTCTCATTAACTCTAGGCACTCTAAGTACTTAGCGCTATTAATGCTCGCTGAAGCTCATAATAATCATCCATTATTTAGAAAAGAGCCTTAATAGTTAATTCAATGTAGTTTCGTTAAGAACTTTTGTTTTTTTTATCAATAAGAGGCTGTCTGAAAAGCCGAGGAAAATTTAACCCCAAAGGTCACGAAGTTTACAAAGTATTTATTTTCAATACTTTTACTTTGTGTCCTTTGTGTATCCTTAGAGTTCTTCGTGGTTAAGTTTGACTTTTGAGACAGCCTCATTAAAAACAACATGAATATTGGCTTTAGCCACATGCTTCAAGTTTTTTTGGTTAAAGCCCTAGTTTGTAGTTTGACTTATCCCACGCCTTTTAAGGCGTGGTTATTAATGTGTTGATAAATCATTCTTAAGTAAACGATGTTGATAGTTAATTACCAAATAATAAGTATGGTAAAAAGTATCTTTCAGCAATAGATTACGTATTACTTTTGTAACATTTATGAAAGGTTGTTAAAACATAGGACATAATATGCTATATTGGCAAAACTTATCAAAAAATTAAAAATGAGCCGAAGAGTAGTTGGGTTTATCCTTTTCGATCTCCTATTTATTGTAATAGGGTTTTGGATTAGCGTCATGCTAAAACATTCATCATTTATATCCTACATTGAAAACTATTCCGATGCATTTATTCTTTTTGGAGTTATTTGGTTAATAATCTCGTTGCTTTTTAATAAGTACAAGCTGGATGCGAAGAAACATATCGATAACACAAGGCAAATTATACTTAGCAATGTTAGCATCCTCGCTGTTTCAACAATACTAATATACTTCTTACGGGACGACAAATACTCACGGTTTATTGTAATGGGTACAATTGGCTTTACTACAATTATCGAGATTTCATTCTTCTATTTTTGGGTAATGCTAAAGAAGACCAAGGTTCTATCCGATGATTTTTTTCAACCCAGGGCTCGAAAAGCAAAGTCACGAACCATTGAGCAGCCTTACAGAATTTCTGAGCCAAAGCAAGTCGATAGCAAGCGGGAAATTTCCATTAAGAAGGAGATTGTCTTTGAATTGGGTCGTACAGCATACTGCTATTTCGAGAAAGCGGTAAACCTTTTCTCTGAAACCACCCTTATTTTATCAACCACCACCAAGTTCAATGTTTCAAATCAGCGCGACGATTACTATAGCTCAATTGTCAACTTTAAACGGGTTAACGATATTCGGCGAATTAACAAATTTTTCGAAGCGGTTAACGAAAAATTACCCAAAGGTGGACTTTTCATCTGCCTTGCCGAAACCAAGGAGCTACGGAAAAAACGAATATTGGCAAAGTTTCCACCAGTTCTCAACTATATCTACTATACGCTTGATTACTTTCTAAAGAGGGTATTCCCAAAATTTCCTATAACTAAGAACATTTACTTTCTACTTACCCGGGGTGAAAATAGGGTGATAAGTCGGGCTGAACTTCTTGGAAGGCTTTATTCCTGTGGATTTGAGGTAGTTGAAGAGGAGTATATTGATAATTTATTCTTTGTAATCGCCCGAAAGTTTAAGCATCCTGAATTTGATCTTGAACCAACCTATGGGCCTATTATTAAATTAAAAAGGATTGGGAAGGGTGGAAAGATTATAAAAGTTTATAAGATGCGGACTATGCACCCATATGCCGAATACCTACAGAGTTATATTTTCGATAAGCACAACCTGCAGGAGGGAGGTAAAATCAGGAACGATTTTAGGGTATCAACCGTTGGTAGATTTATGCGTAAGTTTTGGATTGATGAGCTGCCCATGCTTATTAACCTTTTCAGAGGTGATTTAAAACTTGTTGGGGTACGTCCGCTAAGCAAGCATTATTTCAACCTTTATACCCAAGAGCTTCAAGAAAAAAGGGTAAAGTTTAAACCAGGACTTATTCCTCCTTTTTACGTCGATTACCCAAAAACCCTTGAGGAGATTATGGATTCGGAAATGAAATACCTTGATGCTTACGAGAAACACCCGTTCAACACCGATGTTAAGTACTTCTTTAAAGCAGTTTACAATATTATTTTTAAACGGTATAGGAGTAGTTAATAGTTAAAATATTACTTCGTGGGGTTCACAGCACTTGCAAGTACGAAGACGCAAAGATCGCAAAGGTTTCGCATTGTTAATCTGATTAAATCAACTTTGCGTTTTTACTTTGCGACCTTTGCCTGCATGCAGGTTTGCGTGAAACTTTTCAAATTCTTACTTTTCGCTTAGAAGTAATTCAATCAGCTTAGTGGTCTCATCAACAAATTTGGTATAGTGTTCGCCTGTTCCAGGACCTGAAAAACCGGTTTCAACCCTTCTAATATTCCCAAGCCTATCAATTAATAAACCCGTGGGAAATGCCATTTGACCTTCGATCGGGTAAAGCACAGAATCTCGCTTTGCACCACCTCGAGGCGACACGTAAAGGAAGGTATAGTTTGCACCGGTTTGCTTGATAAAGCGTTCCATCTTTTTCTTTGAGGGTTCAAACGTTTTATCCTCAAAATTTAGGGCAACAACCTCAAAACCTTGATCTTTATACTTGCTATATAGCTTGCTGAATAACCGTGCTTCATCTAAACAGTTTGGGCACCAGCTTCCACCAGCAAGAACTGCAACTACTTTTCTCTCAAATCGTTTATCCTTCGAGGTTACCTGTTGTCCGTTCATATCAATTCCTGCAAAATCAAGGGTTGAGTAGCCTTTCTTTACCCTTACCAGCTGTTCGTTGGTGGGTAGTTCAATCTTTTCATTGCGCTCAGCACACCATTGGCTTACCCATTTTGGGCTTCCCATAAAGCGACCGTTTTCCATAGTGTTTTCGTTGGTCAGCTCAGCGGTGATAATAAAGGTATGCGAACCGTCAACAGCCGATAGGAAGAATTTATTCCCCGATACTTTTCCCTCTAGGTAACGATAATCGCCAGTTGTATTAAGAAAAGTACCAGTAACCCGATCACCATTCTGTTTAAACTCGCCAACCATTATAGTGGAATCGGGTGTACCCGGGTTTTCAATTACCTTCCAACGACCAGTAACATTATACGTTGCCTTTTCGGTAAACCAAGGAAATCGATCGGTTATCCCTGCTAGGGCAAAGAATTTATATGGGTTTCCTGCAGCTATACCCTTTGGGTAGTATTTGCCCACTAATGAGTCGTTACGGAAAATAGCAACGATTTCACTCGTGAATACAGGGAGTTTCATGAAAAGGGTATCACCACTTTTGGTAATTTCATCGATAACAATCTTCTCATCGGCATTTGTAATTACCATTTGTGGTACACCCTGCTCGTTAACGGAGTAGTTCATATTTATTGGTAAATCCATGCTCTTATCTGATGGATCGATTTGGATTACTCCGAGCCAAGGGCCTTGCTTAATCTCGCTCTTTTTACCGCAGCTAGCAAATATTGCTAGGGCAACAGCAATAACTAACAGTCTCTTCATAAATAGGTTAGGTTTTTAATTTATTATTTAACGTGAATTCGATATAACAATGCATGTTATATCGCTATTTATTAGTGCTTTAATACTAACAGTATGTTTTTGGAAGACTGAAATAATGGAACAGGAGCGATCCGGCAACTGCCGGACGACGAAGTCAATATTGGAGTTACTTCTAACTTTTTTCATCCCTGTCTGCCCTGCCAACCGGGTAGGCGACAGGCAGGCAATATTCCATCATT
Source organism: Bacteroidales bacterium (assembly GCA_003818205.1). GTDB lineage: Bacteria > Bacteroidota > Bacteroidia > Bacteroidales > Tenuifilaceae > UBA8529. Next base: position 12,582 of record RPRQ01000027.1, on the reverse strand, counting down.
CCATTTTTTCCAATAAAGTAAAATACTGATAATATTGCATTTAAATAGTTTCTTATGTCGAACGGACATTATTTATCGTCTTTTTCTTGATTTTGGCTTAACGGGTTTCCTATAGATTGGTTTGTTGCTCGTTTCAACTTCAACCAACCTAAAATCGAGATGCTTTTTGGCAAGATTGGTTCGCCAAACCTCAATCCGCACCTCATCGCCCAGCTGGAATCGTTTACCCGTTTGCTTGCCGATTAGGCAGTAGTTGTCCTCATCGAACTCGTAAAAATCGTCAGCCAGCTCACGAATGGGGACCATGCCCTCGCACTTGCTATCGATTAGCTCAACGAAAAGGCCAAATCCTGCAACCCCAGATATAACCCCTGAAAATTCCTGTCCAACCTTATCGGACATGAACTCAACCTGCTTATATTTAATCGATGCGCGTTCAGCCTCAGTGGCTCTAACCTCCATATCCGATGAGTGCTTGCAGAGTTTTTCGAGCGATTGCTCATCCTTAGGATTACCATGACTCAGATAGTGCGCTAACAGCCTATGAACCATCATATCGGGGTAACGGCGGATGGGCGATGTAAAATGGGTGTAGTGCAAAAAGGCTAAACCGTAATGCCCAATATTATTGGTTGAGTATCGAGCCTTTGCCATCGAACGGAGCGCAAGGGTTTCGATTAGGTTCTGCTCTTTCTTCCCTTTCACCTCATCCATCAGCTTATTCAACGATTTGCTGATCTGCTTTTCGCTGCCGCCTTCGATGTTGTATCCAAAGCGGGTGATGAAGCTACGAAACGATTCGAATTTCTCGGGGTTGGGCTTATCGTGGATTCGGTAAACGAAGGGTTTAACCTTATTTTTATCCTTAGCCTTTCCAACAAACTCGGCAACCTTTTTATTGGCAAGCAGCATAAACTCCTCAATCAGCTGATTCGACTCCTTGTTCTCCTTAAAGAAAACGCCAAGTGGTTTACCTTTTTCGTCGAGGTTGAACTTAACCTCGGTTCGCTCAAAACCAATTGCCCCAGCTTTAAATCGAGTTTTTCGAAGTATTTGGGCTAGCTCATGTAGCTTTAGAATTTCGTTCAGCATATCCCCCTTTCGGGTTTCAATAACGGTTTGAGCTTCTTCGTAGGTAAATCGACGCTTCGAAAGGATTACCGTTCGACCAAACCAAGTATTAATAATTTCAGCGGAGCCGGTCATCTCAAATACCGCCGAGAAGCAGAGCTTCTCCTCGTTAGGTCGGAGCGAGCAGATAAAATTCGAGAGCCTTTCGGGAAGCATCGGAACGCAGCGGTCAACCAGATAGACCGAAGTACCACGCTCAATCGCTTCGTTATCAATGGGCGATCCTGAGTCCACATAATGCGTAACATCGGCAATGTGAACGCCAATCTCGTAGTTTCCGTTGGTCAAGACTCGGAACGAGAGGGCATCGTCAAAATCCTTTGCATCAACCGGGTCGATGGTAAAGGTTGGAATATCCCTAAAATCTCGACGCTCGTTATAATCTTTGGATGTAATCTTTTCGCTGATCTTTTTGGCTAGGGTATCGAGCTCCTCCGGGAAACGGTAGGGAAGTTCAAACTCAGCGAGTATTGCGTGCATCTCCACCTCATTTACCCCAGGATTACCAAGCACCTCAATCACCTCTCCGTTCGGATTCTTCATATTGGCCGGCCAATCGGTAATGCGTGCAATTACCTTTTGCCCATTCTTCGCCTTTTTCAAATCTTTTTGAGCGATGAAGATATCATAGGGCATCTGCTTATTATCTGGGATAAGAAATGCGTAGTTCCGCTCAATGCTTATGGTTCCCACAAAATTTCGCTTAGCCCGCTCAAGAACCTTAACGACCTCTCCTTCGGGAAGGTCGCGCTTCATGCGATGCGATATAAGAATCTGAACCCTGTCACCGTGCAGAGCATGATTGAGGCGAAATTCGGGGATAAATACCTCTCGGTTATCCTCTGTATGCACTTCGGCTGTACCATCGCGACCTATTTCAATGGTTCCTATCGCATAGCCCGCTAACGCTTTAAGCTTGAACTTACCGGTATAAACCTCTTCGAGCGTTCCGCTGAACTTCAACTCGTACAACACCTCGGTAATCATCACCCGAGGACCATCGTCCTTAATATTGAGCTGCTTTGCAATCTGCTTATAGTTATAGGTGTAGGTTGGATTATTGGCGAATAGCTGTAGAATTTCCTTAATTAAATCTTTCTTACGAATACTGCCCTTGGCCTTTTTATCGTGTTTCTTCTTTTTGTTTTTCATACTATTCCTTGGTTTAACCCCGTCAGGGTTCTAATCCCTGACGGGCTTGTGTTTTAACAACAACAATACAAATGTAATTGTTTTGCAGGGTTATAGGTTGATTGGGGGATAAAAGAAATTACCATTATTCATTTTGAGCGGGTAATTTTAAAATGGTATTTTCAGAACCACTGATAGCTAATGAGATATAAAATTAAACAATTATATTTGTCTGTGTATTTATTCAAACTGGGAAGAAAGACCTAAATAGTTACGAATTAGGGTAAAATGCAAAATCAATAGTTTACTATTTTCAAAATGAAATTCATCACACCGAAAGGAAAGATATTAATTGTTCCATTATTGGTTTTACTGATATACTTGATTCTTCCAACCACGAATAGCTCAATTGACTCATGGGGGTACGCTTTATACGTAAAACAGGGTATTAACCTGTTTCTTCCTCATCATTTATTCCATAATACAATAGGGTTTTTGTGGGTCAACGCAATCGGATTTTTTATCAAGGTTGATACGCTAAAGTTGCTAATAATCTTAAATGCTTTTTTTGCAGCAGCAACCATATATTTACTTGGTCTGACACTTAAAACCTTAGGAGTGGAGTTTAAACGGAATATTGTTTGGGTTGCTTTTTTGGGTAGTTCATGGTGCATAATGAGATATGCTACTGAAAATGAGACATACATAATACCACTATTTTTTTCGATTCTAGGAAGCTATTATCTTGTAAAGGGTTTGAAGGGAAGCGGAATAAGGAGTTTTTTCTATTCTGGACTATTCGCTGCAACGGCCTGCCTCTTTCATCAGGTTATGTTCTTCTGGTGGATATCATTATTAATTGGCGTTATGGCTACCCAAAAAATAAAACCCATTATTTGTTTTGCTCTACCTGCGCTACTTGTTCCAATCTCTTATTTACTGGTTTTGCTGTTTTACAATAATCAACCATTCACAGTAGATGCCTTTTTGCGTTTTGTTTTTAACGACTACTATTCGGGTGCTGCGGGCGTATCAACGGGGTTAAGTAGTTTGATGTTTACTGCAATAGGCCTTTTTAGGTCATTCTTTCAGGTTCATGGCTACTTGGTGCTCCTTCCAAGAATTAGCAATCTGTTTATTATAGCGGGTGTATTTTCTGTAGTTTTGATTGCTATCGGAATATTTAATGTAAGGCGGATTCAATGGAATATTAAAGGGATTAAGAGACCAACAGTCTGGGTACACTTATTAGCTCTTTTTCTACAGCTTGTATTTGCTTTTTCATCTTCGGGCAATGCGGAGTTTATGGTAATGATTCCTATTCTTTTGGCTATCGTTTTATCTCAAGTAATGGAAAATGAGATTCGTTTTCTCGGTTTAACTGCTGCGGGAATGTTTATTTGGAATATCTCATTGGGTTTAGTCCCCCTGAATCGGTATATACTAGACAGTAATAGGCACATGTCCAAAATTATCATTGAAGGGAAGCAGAATACCAAGAAGCAGTTTTTTGTACTTTATAATAAACCAAACGTTGAGAATAGGGTAGAATACATAACAGGTGTTGCCCCTTCCAATATTATCTCTGGTTCACAATTCGATGATATTAATCGGGTTAAACAAAAAATTTGTAAAGCGTTAGCCAACGACTCTATAATTTTAACCGATTGTATCAATCGCCCCAAAACCTTATCACGCGAAACGCTAATTGATACTTCCGATTTTAAAACTCTTTTTAAGGATTATCATATAAAGAGGTTGGACTCTATTCAAACGATTACCGGGAAATACTACGTTCATCAGATAATGTTGAAATAAAAGGGTTTGATTTTATAGGAAGTTAGCGGTTATGAAGTTGTGCAGGCGGAATGGCTGTTTCCATGAAAAGTGTATCTTTGGAGAAAGATAAGAACTATGGTCTTGAAGATTATACACGGACAACTACTTGATAAATTCAGAGATTCGGTTGATAAGAACTTTCTTACTGTCTTAAATTCTATTCCTAAACTTCAAATCCCTGTTGACTACTTTCAATTTTACACGTCAGTTTCCTCAGTATATTCGTCGAAAATTGAGGGAGAAGACATTGACTTCGATAGCTATTTCAAGCATAAATTCATGAATGTTAAGTTTAAACCTGTCTATACAAAGAAAGCAGATGATTTATATAAAGCGTATGAATTTATCTTTAAAAATCGGCTAAGTTTTGAGAACTTGAAGAAAGCTCATTCCATTTTAAGCTCGAACCTTTTACCGAAATCACAACAAGGGAAAATTAGAACAAATCCTATGTTTGTAATTAACGAGCAGGATAGGATTGAATATGTAGCGGCTGAACCAAAGATTGTAACTAGAGAACTTGAGAAACTTTTTATTGATGTTGAGAAGCTACTAGAAGTTAAACTCGATGAAACCGATACCTTCTATTTTGCATCACAACTGCACCTGACCTTTGTGAAAATACATCCTTTTTTAGACGGCAATGGTCGAACTGCTAGATTACTAGAAAAGTGGTTTTTAAAAGAGAAAATAGGGGAACGAGCGGTTTCAGTACCATTGGAGCGAAATTATTACAGGAATTTAAAGGCATATTATGCAAACATTAAGAAGGTAGGTTTAGAATATGCAGACCTAGATTATACTAAATCTTTTGACTTCTCTCTGATGACAATAAATAGCATAAAAGAAAACGAAGAAAAATAAATTCATAACCGCCAACAGCGTATTTATTGGCTTCGCACAAAACGTTCGGCGGAATTTGGGCTGATGACGCATTTGGAGTTCTTAACGCATTTTGATAGTTTTACTAACAAGGGACCTGCCTACTGGCAGGCAGGCTCCCAAACGCTACAAATATGCGAAACGTTGAGAGTAGAATATTAACCCGGTTAGCATCGCAAGAATTACGAACGGTATCAACGGCATCATATACCTTGATGCTCCCAACGGGCCAGCGGTAAAGGCAATATAGCCCACTAGGGCTAATACTCCCAACCTGAACCTGATATCGATTGTCCTGGTAAACGCAAATAGGGATAAACCTATAACCTTTATAATATTAGCCAGCCCAATTAGCAGTAATGCTATTATTAGCAAGGTATTCTGCTGCATCAGGTAGCTTATTGCACCTCTAACACCATTGCTATTCAGCTGATTTAGAAAACCAACATTCCCCTTTTCTTCAAGGCCAAAAAAGTTTGAGAGGTCGAACCTTCCGGGGTCAAAAAGAGCACGAAACATCCCTTTTAGATGAAAAACGGTATATTCAAAAAGGTTTTCGCTAATTACCTGTCTGGAGGTGCTGATTAAGTATTTTTGTTTTGCAGTATAGCTTCCAATGGTGTTCGCTTGGCTAATCTGATTATCGAGAAATTGCTCAGCCTTATCAAAGCCAACTATCTGTGCGTTAAAGTAGTAGGAGTTATAATGAACAAGGTTTATGGTTTGAATGCTCGAAAAGTGCCAGTAATCAGTCCTTTTATAGTTCCAAAACGAATAAGCTTGAATAATGATAATCGGAATAATTCCAAGCAGTAATGGTTTTATCGATTTATCCTTGAAAGCGATATATAGCATTACTATAAAACTTGGATATACAAACAGGTACATAACTGGTTTAACAAGGGCCGATATGGCTAAAATCAGGTTGAAATAGAGCAGATACCGAATGGAGTTCTTTATAAAGTACTGAACTAGCGTATAAAAGCCTAGGGCAAGGGTAAACTGAAAAAGGGTTTCGGCCATTATTAAATTGGCATACACCATTTGTGCCGGCGAGAGAATTATGAAAGCAAGAAACAGCGGGTCGTACCTCTTATTATATCCAATTTTCAGGAATCCTCTGCGGATTATGAAAATGGAAAGAATGGATATTATTGATTGAATGGTAATTATAAAAATATTGGACTGAGCCATTCGCTTAACCGATGCAATGAACAGCGGGTAAACGGGTGGCCGCTTAGTGTATAAATCGTTGTTTATGGGTTCATCCAAGTTGCCACAGTAAAAAGTACCATTATTGGAGATGTTTTCTGCCTCCATTAGGTACTCATGCGAGTCGCTTAGGTATATATTTTTATTAACAACCTGTACTGATAGAAATATGAGGTGAATTAGAATCAGCGAGAATAGAAGGTAGTTGTTTCTAAGCAGAAACAAAACCTTTTTTAAAATAATCATTAGATTAAGTTTAGTATCCGCTGCCCTGAGTAAAAAAGCTACCCATAATAAAAAGCTCCTGTGGGGTAACGCTTAGAACGGGTATTGGCGATTTGCTAAGCATTTGCTGCGCATAGCTGCCCAGCACAAAGTTGCTAATGGCCTTCGACTGCTCTGTCATAATGCTTATCAGGTCGGCATTAATATCCAAGGCGTACTCAATGGTAATATCTGTAATATTGTCGCCGGTGAGGCTTGCCGATTTGAAAGGGATATCGCTACCCTTTAGGTAGTCGCAAATCTGCTTGGTGTAAGCGTTTAACTTTGCAACAATTTCATCGGATTGAATGGATGAAACGGCAACAACGTGTACTTCGGCACCGAATGCTTTGGCTATTTCGGCGGTGATGGGTACTTTTTGGCGGGTGTCCGAGGTAATATCAATGGGCATTACAATTTTCTTAACCTCATGTGGTACAGCACCATGTCGGATAGTTATAACAGGGCTTTCGGTGGCCGAAACGATTTTAAAGGCATTACTACCAATAAAAAATTCCTCAAAACCCGATGCTCCATGGGTTGAACAGATAATGGATGTATCCTCAAAGGCCTCAGCCTGGTTTACTACTTCACGGTAAATCTTCCCTTTTTTGATGATATAGCTTAGCTCCAACTCTTCGTGAAGTTTCGATGAGTATTCATCAACCAGCTTCTCAAAATTTTGGATTGCAGTTTTATGCTCCTCCTCAAGCCCTATACGTCCCATCTCCGAAACAGCTCTTTGAACGTAAACCATTTGAATATGGCTTTTAAGCTGATTTGCAAATATTATTGCCAATCGAAGTCCGTTTAACGATTCCTTCGAAAAATCAATGGGTACAATGATATGTTTCATGATAGGTAAGGATTTGATGTGAAGTGCCAGTAGCAAATGTAGTTAGTTTGCGTGAAGTTAACAAGCAATAATCAATTTAAACCACATAGCACAAAATGGAACACGGATTGAGCGGATAAAACCACCACAGATATACGCTGATTTTTAGTATCCGTGAAAATCAGCGGGGGTGAATCAGTGCCATCCGCGTTCATTTTTTTTCTTACTTTGTAAAAAATATCATAATGCCCAATAAAAAATACTGCGAAAACCTTACACGGTTAGAGAGACTTAAAACTCCCTCGATTTCTATTGGTGGCGTGATGCTCGGTAGCGGTTACCCAATTCGGGTTCAAACCATGGCTACCACTAGTACAAACGATATCGAAGCAACGGTGAACCAATGTATTCGGACGGTTGAGGCAGGGGCTGAGTTTTTTCGGATTACCGCACCGAGCCTTAAAGAGGCGAAGAATCTTACCGATATTAAGATTGAATTAATAAAGAAAGGTATATCAATCCCATTGGTTGCCGATATCCACTTTAACCCCGAGGTTGCGCTTGAGGCGGCTTTGCATGTTGAGAAGGTGCGTATAAACCCTGGTAACTATGCAGATTCTCGGGCAAAATTCGATATTTTTGAATTTACTGATATTGAGTATTCTGCTGAATTGGCTAAGGTTGAGGAGCGATTTATTCCTTTGCTGAATATTTGTAGGCAACGAAATGTAGCCATTAGAATTGGGGTAAACCATGGTTCCCTTTCCGATAGGATAATGAGCCGGTACGGCGATACGCCTTTTGGCATGGTGGAATCGGCCATGGAGTTTCTACGAATTTGCCATAGACAAAATTTCCCGAATGTGGTTATCTCCATGAAATCAAGCAACACAAGGGTAATGGTTCAATCAACCCGATTGCTCGTTAATCGGATGATGGCTGAAAATATGCTCTACCCGCTTCACCTTGGCGTTACCGAGGCGGGCGAAGGCGAGGATGGACGTATAAAATCGGCCGTTGGCATTGGCACACTCCTTGCCGATGGCATAGGCGATACCATTAGGGTTTCGTTGACCGAAGATCCCGAGTTTGAAATACCTGTCGCAAAAAGGTTGGTGGCATATTTCCAAGAGCGAAAATCAGAGCCACAGATTGGAAGTTTTATCGAATTACCCTACGATCCATTCTCCTATAATCGTCGAATATCAAGACAGTTAGAGAAAATAGGTAGGAGTAATCCCCCTGCTGTAATCGCCAACCTTTCGCATATACCAACCCTTGGTTATAACCAGCTAGCTGAGTGGGGATGGAGTTTTAATGCCGCAAAGCAGCTGTGGAGTTGCACGGAGCAATCGGCTGATTACCTGTTTTTTGGTAATGCCGATGTTTCAAAGATTGACTGTAAAGAGGGGCTGCCAATTATTTTATTGGTTGAAAACATAAGAGATATTAAGGATTCTTCGAGCGCAGTATTCTTAAAAATAGATACATCGGAGCTTACCGATGAAGTGCTTGCTACAATAAAAAAGAATGAAAACCTAATCCTTATTCTCGAAACCTCCAATACCAATGGGTATGCCGATCAGCGTGCAGCATTTGTTCGTTTGATAAATGCAGGGGTTGAGAACCCTGTAATAGTACAGCGAAGTTATGACGATTCTGATATTGAAACATTCCAGCTCAAATCAGCATCCGATATAGGTGCTTTGATGATCGATGGGTTAGGGGATGGAGTTATGATTACCTCAAATACAATCTCTCAAAGGATTATCTGTTCAACCACTTTTTCCATACTCCAAGCAGCAAGGACTCGCACAACCAAAACCGAGTATATCTCATGCCCCGGTTGCGGTCGTACGCTCTTTAATCTTCAGGAAACGGTGGCAAAGATAAAATCGGCTACAGGTCATCTTAAAGGGTTGAAAATAGGGGTAATGGGCTGTATCGTAAACGGTCCAGGCGAAATGGCCGATGCCGATTATGGCTACGTTGGAATGGGCAATGGTAAGGTTTCATTGTATAGAGGTAAGGAGGTTCAGAAGAAAAATATCTCCGAAGAAATCGCAGTTAAGGAGCTTATTGAGTTAATTAAGGAAAACGGTGACTGGATAGAGAATGCTGAACCACAATAGGCACATACCTGCCTGCCGGTAGGCAGGGAACACATTAGAAATAATACAATATGGTAAAAATAGTGAAGCAATGCCGTTTAGTTAAGGATACATTTCATTTAACTATTCTTTACTCACGCTTCGACTACGCTCAGCCTGACTGTCAGGCTGAGCGTAGTCGAAGCCTATAACTTTGAACTAAACGACACTGAATAGTGAAGGGTAAAAATTATCGTTTAAGTTAAAAATAAAACCTATGTGACCTATTGTGCCTATTGTGGTTAATTTTATTAAAAACTCTCTAACTTAGCACCTGCTTTTTTTTACAAAACCGATATACATGGCAAAGATTCTTGTTGTTGACGATGATTCTACCTTTTGCATTATGCTCAAAACCTTTCTAACCAAGAAAGGGCATGAGGTTAAAGAGGCCTTTTCATACGATGAAGCAGTTCGCCTGATCAAAGCCACCGATTTTGATGTTCTCCTTTCCGATTTCCGTTTACCTGAAGGAAGCGGTTTGGATCTTTTAGCCGAGGCTAAACGAAAATCGTCCGACACCATTGTGATACTCATGACGGGCTATGCCGATATCCGTATTGCTGTGAGCGCAATTAAAAGGGGGGCATACGAATACGTTACCAAGCCTATTAACCCCGACGAGATTTTACTTACCATAACAAATGCACTTTCCGCCCGTAGCGGTGCTTCTGTAAACGATGAGGATTTAAGCAATTCAAGAGTATTAGCAAAAAAATTTATTCGGGGCATCAGCGCGCAGGCTAAGCAGGTGAACGATTATATCAACATCGTTGCCCCAACCAACCTTTCGGTTATCATTCAGGGCGACAGCGGCACAGGGAAGGAGTACATTGCCCGCGAAATTCATGGTGAGAGTAAACGGAGCCGAAAACCCTTTATCGCCATCGACTGCGGAGCGTTGTCCAAGGAGTTGGCGAGCAGCGAGTTCTTTGGTCATCTCAAGGGCTCGTTCACCGGAGCAATATCCGATAAAATAGGGCAATTCGAGGCGGCAAACGGGGGAACCCTTTTCCTCGATGAGATCGGGAACCTTCCCTACGATGTGCAGGTAAACCTGCTTCGGGCAATTCAGGAGCGTAAGGTTAAGAAGATTGGGAGCAGCAAGGAGGTTGAGGTAGATGTTCGGATTATCACCGCATCCAACGACGATTTGATTGACGCCGTTAAACGTGGCGATTTTCGCGAAGACCTTTACCATCGCCTTAACGAGTTTACCATTAGCATTGCCCCATTGCGGGATCGCAAAAGCGATTTAACCATTTTCGCTAACCACTTCCTCGAATTGGCCAATCATGAGATGGAAAAGACGATTGTGGGGTTCGACCGCCAAGTGGTTGATGTTTTCATGAAATACCCATGGCCTGGGAATATCCGAGAACTTCGAAATGTAATCCGTAGGGCTGTTCTGCTTGAAACGGGTGAATTTGTAACCATTAAAACCCTCCCATCCGAAATTTACACTACCCCTGATGAAATGCCATTTTCAACGGCAAAGCCCATCGAAAATCTTCGCGACTCCAAGGAGAAAGCCGAGCATCAGCTCATCGTATCAACCCTCGAAAAGGTCCGATTCAACAAGAGTAAAGCAGCGCAGCTGCTCAGCATCGACCGCAAAACCCTCTATAACAAGATGAAGCAGTATGGGATAGATTATTAAAAAGTTTAGAGTACTTTGAGGATGAAGTTAAGAGTTATAAGACCTTTCAGAGTTCACAGAACCTGAAAGAGTCGAATCATAAAAAAAACCTAAATTAAACGTAAGATTTTCTTTATCTTTTGCCCTTTGTCCTTTATCCTTTATCCTTTGTCCTTTGTCCTTTGTCCTTTATCCTTTATCCTTTGCCCTTTGCCCTTTGTCCTTTATCCTTTGCCCTTTATCCTTTGCCCTTTATCCTTTGTCCTTTATCCTTTCTCCTTTGTCCTTTCTCCTTTACCCTTTCTCCTTTATCCTTTGTCCTTTGCCCTTTACCTTTAATGATGATATACATCACCCTTGCAGCGTTGCATTCAAAAAAATGCTTTAATTTGTACTAATTATCAACTTTTCTTAACCCAAAAGGATATGAGAAACAATGCCAACACCCTCCGTTGCTCAAAATTACTGGTAACAATCCTTTGTTTATTATTTATAAGTAGTGCTATTTCTGCTCAAAACCGTACACCGCAGGATATTCGTAGGGTAACGGTTACCTTTCAGTATGCCGTTGAAAAGGGGAAGAGAACCGATATGGTTTATCCAATATACCAGGAAATATTTGATTCCTTGGGCCGTTGCCATACCGAAATTGAATGGAGTTTAACCGATCACTATCCCCATAACTACTACTGGAATTCGTTTAAAGGGAAGCAAAAGGTTATATCGGAATTCTACCTGAACGAGAAGCTGAACACAATAGAGGAGTTTACCTATAATAAGGATAGCTTGCTTGCCATGCGAGTAGTAAAAAAGGTTAGCCCAACCGACACTACAATTTCTTTAACTTTTATCTATAAGTACGATTCGAACCGAAATCCGATTGAGATAAGCGCTAAATCGAGGGATGGGAAAACAGCATATGTATCAAAATCTACCTTTAATATAAAAGGGAAAGAGCTGACACGAAAAGTGAAGATTAAGAAAAACTTCTCCCCACAGGATTCAATAGTAAACCTTGTTTCTGTTCCGGTTTACGATTCAATTGGCCGATTGGCGAGAGAGCAATTGACCATAAAGAAGTTTGATAAAACAACCGTAATTAGAACAATTAATTACTCATACGATAGAAACAACAACCAGATTGGTGTTCTGGTGCTAAACGAGAAGGGCAAGCAGGTTAGCCGTGAGGTTCGGGAATACCAGTATAGTAGGAATCGGTTATCGCTAATCAATCACTACGATAGCAATGATGTTCTGGTTAAGTTCAATACCAAGCGCTATGAGATTTACCGAACCAAAGATCGCAAGGTTAGGGAGATAGAATACTAGTGTTATGTTAACCATACTTTGACGTAATAGCATTCAGAGCTATAACCGATGGGTTAACCCATCGGTTAAAAAAAATGTAATACATACTTAACGTGAGTTCGATATAAGAAAAAGGGTTATGACAGTTGATGCCTGAGAATAAATATCAGCCTTAGCTACAAATACAGGCT
>RPRQ01000026.1 GCA_003818205.1 Bacteroidales bacterium | reverse complement strand
GTGGTTATTTTCTATATGCAAATTATGGCGTTTGACCCTTCTAAAATAGCTATAAATACCGCATTATCAAAGAACTTCGTGTATATTTGTTATTGTTCTTCTAATTTGTCAAAGTAGAATTAAATTGGTTAATACAATTTCGGGTTCTTCAACCATTATGTAATGTCCAGAATTTGTTGTTGTAATATGTGTGAAATCTGAAACTCCATTTTTTAATAATTCGTGTGCATCAAACCATTTTTGTCTATCAGCAGCATTTTGAGATGCGTCCTCTTTCATGCTTGTCAAAACAATAACTGGAACATCAGGCATATCTGATATGGTATTCATATATTGAGAATCTTCTATTAACTCTCTTGCTTCCATTGTTCCACCAAAGCTAGAACCGTAGGCACTATAAAATGAGTTGTATAACATATCTTCATCAGCCTGTGTTGGTTGATTGTAGAACTCGTGTGACGGATCAATGAATAAAATCGCTGCTGTTTTGGAAGGATTTTTTATCGCATAATCTCTAATAATCATTCCCCCTAAAGAATGTCCTACAAGTATTACCTTTCTACCATTTATAGAAGTATTGATTACGTTTTCTAATTCAGCACGTAATTTATCAATATTTCTAGGGCTTGACTCTTTTTCTGACATCCCATACCCTGCTCGGTCGTATAGTAAAACATCAGACAAGCTACTTATTAGTGAAGGAATATTTTTTAAATTCCAAACAGAATGATCATTTCCAAGGCCTGTCTCAAAAACCACTAAATACTTTGAATTATTTATAATTGAATAAGCAGTCAGGTTATGTGTTGGAAAGGGAACCCTAGTTTCTTTAAAAATGGTTGTATTAACATCGTCTTTTTTACACGATGTTAATACAATAAATGAGAGGGCAACGAATAAAGATATTCTTTTCATTTGATTAAAGCGTGAAGAACACTAGTTATTGATTCACTTGCTTAACTACTTCCCCTGCAAAGGTATCTATGGTTTTTGAGTCAGTTGCACCGTAGAAATCGTAGTAGTACTCAATGAGGTATTTCTTAATCGCCTCATCGTTCATCTTCTGGCGTTTAAGGATGGGGAGAATAGTTTTAAACTCATTCCTCAGCGTTTCCTTATCAACGAATACAAGGGTGAGCTTTGTTATCTCTTCACTTGCCTTGGTTGATTTTTCGTAAAGGTAAACTGATAGTTCAGATACTTCGTTTCCGTTTACATTCCCTGCCTTTGTGGTAAGAATGCTCTCCTTATCAATTTTTATTGTTTGCTGATCAAAGGAGAGTTTCTTGGATACAGGATTACTGTTGACCTTATAGTGGAATACGATAAACTTGTTATCGCTCAACGGGTATTTGGTAGAGTTAAGCGCAATGTCAACATTATCGCCAATAATCGAGAACTTTTCAGTACCAAAGTAGTTTTTCAGGTCGGTTACCTCCTTTTCGTTTGGATTAAACCTAACCGACATTAAGCTCCTTCGTTTTGTAACTAAAGCAATATCCTTTACCGTTGCGGTTAATGCCTGATTTTGCTTTGACGCATTGGCCTGAGGTGGGCTAAGTTTTAGCATAAAACGAGCCATCTTCTGGTTGATGGAGATAACATAGGCATCAAAATTCTCAAACTTTACCTGATCGTTTGGGTTTAGCACATCGCCTGGCTTTACCGGTTTACCCGATTTTGCAAATGTCACATTTCCGTTTACCCTCGTAACGCTGTATTTATCCTGTGCTTGCGCACTCATCGCAAGGAGCAAAAGGAAAGCTAGAAAATAGGTAGTTGTTTTCATGGCATATGAATTTTTTTCGTTCAATTTTGACTTGATGAAGACCTTATTACAAGTAACGTACCAAAAATAGATTAAAAAAATGATTAGCCATTTATAATACTCGCTCTTTTTGTTTTTGGCAGGGAGTCAAACACCAATTTATAGGAGAGATCGGTTAGTTCTCTTACAAGGGCATTAGGTATTGTACCATCCATTAACACTGTGTTCCAATGTATCTTATTCATGTGGTATCCTGGGATTATAGATGGATACTGCTCTCGTAGTTCAATCGCTCTTTCAGGATCGCATTTTAGGTTTATGCTCAGCTCTCCATCGAGGTTGGTTAGCGCAAACATTTTACCACCCACCTTAAATACCAATGTAACCTCATCGAACGGAAAGCATTCGGTTACCCCTTTTTTTGAGATGCAGTATTCTCTTAGCTCTTCAATGTTCATATTACTTTATTATTTTAACGTCAGTTCGATGTAAGAAACAATTTAAGTACCATGATATCAGCATTTTACATTTTGGGTTAAAATGGAATGATGCCTGCCTGCCGCCTGCCTGCCGCCTGCCTGCCGGTAGGCAGGGTAGGCAGGAAAAAATGGAACTGGAGCGATCCGGCAACTGCCGGACGGCGGAGCCAATATTGGATGAAGAAAGTTAGAAGTAACCCCATTATTCCAGTCTTCCAAAAACATAATACTAGCATTAAAGCACTAATAAATAATGATATAATAAGCATTCTTTTATCGAACTCACGTTATTTTACGATCTTTTGAGTGTGAATGTTGACTTAGTACTAGTTTTTATTCCGATGAATGGATGATCTTCTTTTAACATTTCAGAAAGTTGGCTGAAAAGCATCCTGGATATGCTCAAGTTCGTACTTATCATCCTGAAGTACTATTGAAATGATATCGAACTGAACATCCATATTTAAATCATATTCCTGAACATAAGCTTCGGCAGCCTCGATGATGAATCTTTGCTTTTTGCGACGGACCGATTCCTTGGGCTCCTCCCAATAGCTCGTCCAACGAGTTTTTACTTCAGCAATGACTAGCATCCCGTTGTAGGTTGCAACAATATCCAGCTCTTTATGGCCAAAGTGCCAATTCCTATGGCGAATTTTATACCCCTTTTTAGCAAGAAATACAGCCGCAAACTCCTCGCCTTTCTTGCCTAGCTCTTTTGATTGATTCGAATCATTCACTTTTTTCATCCATCAATGTAACAAATTGCCTGATTAATCGATATAATACCTGTATCCATCAAACCGAAAAAATAAATACATAGTTAATGATAAGGCGGTTAATCATATTAAGCCTAATTATTACCCTTACGTTAACCGTAAAGGCTTCTCCAAATTTATACAAATTTGAGGGAAGCATCAAGTTGAAAAAAGAAACAGTTTACGACACTTCTTATGTCATCATTCAGGTAAGAGGAAATCAGGTTCGGCTCGATGAGTTCGATAGTAAAAAGAATTTGGTTAGCATTTATATTATAAACCTTGAGTCGGAAAAAGTGTTAGCCCTTTCGCCAAGGCAAAAATTGTTTTACGAGTTAAGTCCGAGCCGAGCAATCCAAAAACCCAATGATGATATTGCTATTCTAAATGCAGAGAATAGGATGGTGCTTGATGGGCATAATTGTTGTCAAATGAGGGTGAAAAGTATTGTTCGGAATACAGAGGTCTCCATTTGGGTTACCGAAAAGGATTTCGATTTTTTTATTGCTATGAACAGGGTCTTACGAAAGGTTAAACCCGATATCGATATCTTTTCCTTCTTCCCCGATATTAATGGGCTATTCCCCATGCTAATAGTAGAGCGTACATTACTTCGAAAGGAGAAGATGAAGGTATTGGTAACCTCTATTTCCGAGGTCATGCTAAGCGATAATATTTTTAAAGTTCCTCCTGATTATCAAAAGATTGTACAATAGTAGGTTTTTCAAAAGTAAGTGTTGACCCATTGCCATTCACTTCAAGGTGAACCCGACGGCCCATTATTAATGAAAGGTTTGGATCAACATGACCCGCCGGAAAATCGAAGCAAATGGGAATATTATACTCTTTAAGTGCGTTAGCAATAATTTCGTGAGGGGTAAATCCAAAAGGAACATGATTATCCTTCATATCGGTCAAGCCCCCAACAATTAGACCTGCGATGCTTTTAAGTTTTCCGCAATGCTTGAGGTTCATCATCATTCTATCGATGTGGTAGAGGTATTCATCAAGATCCTCAATAAATAGAATCTTTCCCTGTGGGTTTATATCCGCATCGGTACCCGACAAGCTGTAAAGGATTGAGAGGTTGCCTCCGATAAGATGACCTTCTGCTTTACCGTGCTTATTGAATGGGTTGGGTTTTACACTATAAATTGGGGTTTCGCCCATTAAAACCCTCAGTAAGCATTCGAGCGATTCGTTTCCTGTTCCATCGGATGGGAAGTTGAATGGCATAGGGCCATGAATCGTTTCTAGTCCATACCAACCATTAAGTAGACCATGAATTACAGTGATATCGCTATAGCCAACCACCCATTTGGGGGTTTGCTGTAGCTTACGAAAATTCATATGGTCGAGCAACCGAATGGAACCGTAGCCTCCCCTTGCGCAAAGAATCGCCTTTACGGTCTTATCCTCAATCATCTCCATGAAATCGTTGGCTCGCTGTTCCTCCGTTCCGGCAAATTGATGGTGCGATGCGTAAAGGTGGGGAGCGGTTTTCACCATAAACCCTTTCCCGTTTAAGAATTTAATGGCCGGATGGATTTCCTGCTGTAATACCTTACGGGCAGGGGCAATAATGCCTATGCAGTCGCCGTGTTTAAGTGGAGGAGGAGTGATATTTTCCATTTTATTGGTAGGAAAATAGTTAGTATATTTGTAGCATATTTGTACCATAAAGGTAAATATTTCCGTTGATTTTTCTGTCAATTGGAGATAAAAGCTAAAAGCCTGTTGATCGGGCTTGTTTTTTTGGGTTAATCGATTTAAATAATTTGTATGAAAACTTTCAAACGCTACCTAATTACATCTGCTCTGCCTTACGCTAATGGGCCAATACATATTGGGCATTTAGCTGGCGTGTATATTCCTTCGGATATATATACAAGGTATCTTCGAATGAAGGGTGTTGATGTTATTTCGGTGTGCGGTTCGGATGAGCATGGTGTTCCCATCACAATAAAAGCCCGTCAGGAGGGCGTTTCACCACAGCAAGTAGTTGATAAGTATAACGATATTATCAAACAATCATTTAAAGATTTTGGAATTGCATTCGATATCTACTCTAGAACATCATCAAAGGTGCATTATGAAACTGCATCGGAGTTTTTCAGGAAACTTTACGATGATGGTGCTTTTATTGAGAAGACCACCGAGCAGTACTATGATAATGAGGTTGGACAGTTTCTTGCCGACCGCTATATTACTGGAACATGCCCTCATTGCTCGAATGAGCGGGCCTATGGCGATCAGTGCGAGAAGTGCGGAACAAGTCTTAATGCAACAGACTTAATCAATCCAAGTTCAACCCTTAGCGGATCGAAACCAATTCTAAAGGCGACCAAGCATTGGTTTTTACCCCTCGATAGCTATCAGCAATTCCTTGAGAAATGGATTCTTGAGGATCATAAGGAGTGGAAGAATAACGTTTATGGGCAGTGTAAGAGTTGGCTCGATCAAGGTCTTCAACCACGTGCCGTAAGCCGCGACCTGGATTGGGGTGTTCCTGTTCCTGTTGATGGCGCAACAGGCAAAGTTTTATACGTTTGGTTCGATGCGCCTATCGGTTATATATCAGCGACCAAGGAGTTAACCCCCGATTGGGAGAAGTATTGGAAAGATCCCGAAACCCGTATGATTCATTTCATCGGTAAGGATAATATTGTATTCCATTGTATAGTTTTCCCTGCAATGCTTAAGGCAGAGGGTAGTTATAACTTACCCGATAACGTTCCGGCAAATGAGTTCCTAAATCTTGAAGGTGATAAGATTTCTACTTCTCGTAATTGGGCTGTTTGGTTACACGAGTATTTGGTTGAGTTTCCCAATAAACAGGATGTTTTAAGATATACCCTTGCAGCGAATATGCCTGAGACCAAGGATAACGATTTTACATGGAAAGATTTTCAGGCTCGAAACAATAGTGAACTAGTTGCCATATTAGGGAACTTTGTAAATAGGGCGATGGTACTAACCCAAAAGTATTTTGAGAGCAAAATTCCTACTTGCAATGCTTTAACCGATTTTGATAATGCTACTTTAGCCGAGATTCCAAAGATTAAGGAAGTCATAGAGTATAATCTCGAAAACTTCCGATTCCGTGATGCGCTAAAGGAGGCAATGAATTTGGCTCGTTTAGGAAATAAATATCTTGCCGATACTGAACCATGGAAATTGTATAAGGATCAACCTGAGCGAGTTGCCACCATCTTAAATATTTCTTTACAGATTACTGCTAATCTTTCAATACTATTACAACCATTCCTACCATTCTCGGCTGAAAAGTTAAGGAGGATGATTAACCTTGATAGTTGCGATTGGAATAGGGCAGGTGCGAGCGATATTCTTGCTGTAGGCCATCAGCTAAATCAACCAGAATTGCTGTTCGACAAGATTGAGGACGACACGATTAACGTTCAACTCGCAAAACTCGAAGCGACAAAGGCTGCAAACGATAAGATAAACATAAAGGTTGAGCCCCAAAAACCGAATATCAGCTACGAGGAGTTCTCGAAGATGGATATTCGAATGGGCACAGTTCTCGAAGCAGAAAGGGTTCCCAAAACTCAAAAGTTGATGAAACTTTTGATTGATACAGGTATTGATAAAAGAACAGTAGTATCAGGTATTGCTGAGCATTTTACTCCTGAAGAAGTAATTGGGAAACAGGTTTCCATTCTAGTAAACCTTGAACCACGTAAGATAAAAGGGCTTGAATCGAATGGAATGATTCTTACTGCAGAGGATTCTGACGGAAAATTACGACTTATTCTTCCGGGAGATAAGGTAGAAAATGGTTCAACAGTAAAGTAATTGTAATAGTCATATTATTGAAAAGAAGCCAACTCATTTTACTTTTGAGTCGGCTTCTTTTGCTTTTTTTGATATTCCAAGTTAACAGGATAAGCTAGGGTTTAATCATACTATGACGTAATAGCATTCAGAACTACAACCGATGGGCTAACCCATCGGTTAAAATAAAAACGTAATAATATATGCTTAACATTACACTAGTTTAGCACATTACATAAGTTATATTTTTTAAGCTGAATTTCATTCTCAGAGATGGGCGGGCAGATATTCTTATACACGCATGATTTGCACGGCTTAACATTATTCCTAATGAGAAACCAATCGTTTGATCTACATAGCGAATCGAATATGATCTGCTTAAGGTTTATATCGTTGTCTAAAGATGCAATCGCGTTGCTGCTATTTTCACCGCTATAAACCGTATTATTTTTAATAACTAGTTTCCCGAATAAATTCCTATTCAGCGTTTTGTTTGCATCGTAGTTCTGTTTTGTGAGCTTTATCTCTTGGATATCCTCCTCGTTTAAAAATAGATTTTCTCTTAAAAAAGCGGCATCTGCCTTTGTGAAATCGA
Source organism: Bacteroidales bacterium (assembly GCA_003818205.1). Lineage (GTDB taxonomy): Bacteria > Bacteroidota > Bacteroidia > Bacteroidales > Tenuifilaceae > UBA8529. Next base: position 49,939 of record RPRQ01000026.1, on the reverse strand, counting down.
TCTCGAAGTCACAATCGATTCTACCTGAAACCTTACTTGTATAGTAGTTATATTCCTCCTCATTAGACATTTTAAATTTCAACGTAACATTTTTCTCACCCACAATTTTTTCGTTGAAATCATAATCAGCTATTATTACCCGTAACGCGAACAGCTCATTGGATTTAGTAACGGGCAAATCGTTAATGAAAGAGTAGTAATCCTTTATATTAATTTCGATATAGGTCTTAATCTTCGCTGTTTTCAAAAATGATATTAATATTTCAACTTCCTTTTTGTGTGTAGAATATGAATCGATGTAAATATTTATCTTCTTTAAAGAGCTATTTTCAGCATCCCTGATCAATTGAATTATTTTATCAATTTTTAGAATGCTATTATTCTCCTTAAAGTGGATTGATAGTTCAAGCAGATTCTCAAGAATATCAGTACCCTGATCGCGAGAAGATATTGTCTTAAATTTTCTAAGATTTCTTTGAATATTTATGATAGGGTAAAGAATTAATGGTTTATCAATAGAGGAATAAATACCTCCAAAAAAGTTGCCTTCAAATCTACTGATAAGTGATTTATACTCTTTTACATCACTGTCGGTAATTTTAGTTGAATAATCATTTTCAAATATTCTTTTTATCATTTCATACTCTTTGTCTTCGAATAAATACTTCTTTGAATCGAGTACATTAAAAACAAGACATCTTTTCCTTGAATGATTAAAAGTTATCTCAGCGTAGGGATCTAAATACAACCATTTATACATAGAATACTTCTTTTAATAGTTTTTTGTAGAACTTTCTTTCTTTTTTTAAAGCGCTCAAATGGTTAGAAATTATTTGGGCTGATTTACTCTCATGCTTATAACCATGACAAAAAAGTTTATCCTTACCCAGCTCTAGGTTAAATATGCACTGCATACATTTATCTGCATAAAAGCACTGATTGCAATAGCTATCCCAAAGTTTATCGTAGATGCCATTCATGTAGCTAATTATTCCCTTATAATCAATAACAACATCCCTTTCTGAAATGTAGCCCATTGTTGAAAATTCATCGGAAATTCTTTCGCATGGCAATATTTTCCCTTTTGAGGTAATAAAAATCTTTCTTGAAAAGGGAATACATGTTCCTGTTGGCAGATATGAGCTATTGGAGGGAACTTCGAAAAAATCGATATATTTTTGATAAACATTATTTGTGTAAGTATGAATAAATTTTGATACTTGCCCAATTACGGGTGTATCAAACGAAAGCTTATCGCGAATAAAACGATAATCTTCGCTTTGGTCCAAATCCTCGTTTATATTTTTATACTTCTCCCAGAACTCATACTTTTTATCCTCGTTAATCCCAGATGTATTCAACTCCGAAAGTTTTGTGTTCTTGTTATACCTATCATGAATATAGCTGAATGCTTCGCTTACCGAGTTTTGGTTATGGATTACGGTATTAAAATCAACGCTTTTTCTAAAGAAATCGGGGTAATTATGGTAAACGAAATCAATGTTTTCGATAATCTCATTAAATGCTTCTTTCCCGTTAGGGTAAACCCTGTATGAATTATTATTTTTATTACCATCCAAGCTCACCAGTATCCTGAAATTGTGCTCTGCAAGAAAAGCGATATGCTTTTTTAGGAGCAAAGCATTTGTGGTCATTGCAAATCGTGGATTAAAATTATCATTTTTAATCGTATTTACATAGTCAACAATCGATTTTATAAACTCTATATTTAGTAAAGGTTCACCCCCGTAAAAACTAATTGCTATCCTTTTATTTAGTGACTTGTTCAGGTTTTGATTTAGAAATTCATTAATATAATTTAAAAAGTTGATTGCATAAACCAATGGTAAGCTTTTCTTTTCTCTTTTCGAGTTTTTGCCACTGTACAACTCCCCGTAACCACAATACTTGCAGTCTAAGTTGCAATTTTCAGTCACTTCAAATACTACTTGTAGTGCATTTGCCAGAGAGTCTTTTATGTGGTCTTCGGTAAACCGCCCTGAGAGTTTTTTCTTTTTGTCCTGTTGTTTATAAAAGTCCACGCTCTTTAAATATTCCTCTTTTTTATGTCTGTTTAGTTCATTCTGTGGTTGTAAAACAAAATATCTGGTTTCGTTGTCGTAGAAGAATTCTTCACTTATCATGATACATTTTTTTAATAGTATGTAGGGGTGAATTGTGGTTCAGATTAGGAATAGTTCAGTAATTTTTATGGAAATAGGCTCATGATTAGATTTTTATCAACCAACCCCGGCAAACACCTAAATAGTTTTTATGATTTAATGCTGGGGTTGGTGATTCAGTTAGTACAATTATTCTGCAGTCTTTACGTTAAACCGCGAAAATTCGTTACTTGCAGCAGCATCAGAGGCTGAGTCATCCATCATACAATAGCAAGGATGTAAAGGTTTGCAAGCACACGTTAATACTCCACCTTTGATTTTACTTAATTCGTTCACATCAAATCGGTTTGAAGTGAGTCTGTTTAATTTTAACTTTTTCATAGTTAATTAATTTAAAATGTGTTTTTCAGTAAGCATCACCCATTACTGATTGGGTTTTTCTGATTTTAAGGTATTGAACAACTTATGAGCGATATGATTAAATAGGTCAATTCAAATAACGATTTCAAAAGAAGGCTCAACCTCATGATAAAATTATTATATTGATTATGAGTATTATAAAGTAAAAAACAACATATTATATAGCTTAAAATGTAAGACGAAATGCTAATTATATGTCACTTAGGTTATGCTGAGCGCATCGCCATCGGCAAGCCTTACGCTTGCATCACCGCTGAAACTAAGGCGGAACGTGGTCGGCGTAGGCGCATGGCGGCTGATGGTAGTTGAAGCATGTATTGACAAACAGAATGCTAGAAAAACACACCAGACTATTGTAAATAGACAATATATTTAATATTAATAGTTAGATCACTCTCTTGACTTGAATATATATTATTACTAACCATGATATATGTTAAAACAATACATATAAAGCAATAAATATATAAATAAAATATTTTAATACTTATATAGTATAAATAATGATCATTGTTTTGACATTAAACACAAATATTGTCATGTTATATATTATCAATGTCGTTTAGCCTCAGCGAGGAGGCTAAACGATATTGAAATACGTATAGATATTTGCTATAATCGAATTTTAGTAAAATGGGATCGGATAAGAATTGGTTACGAAGAGATAAATTAGGTGGCTCTATTCTAAATATCGATTGATTTTATAGTACTTAGCGCTATTAATGCTTGTTGAAACTCATAATAATCATCCATTATTTAGAAAAGAGCCATTAAGGTTAAAGTATATATAAAAATTCAACAAAAGGGTAATGAAAATAAGGTATTTCAAATCTTGAAACACCTTACTTTTGCTTGTGCGCCGTGCATGCGTATTACCTTGAAGGTGCAAGTCCTTTATGGGGATCTGCCAGAATTCTTTTTTTCAATCAGAGTACCGTCATTTTTTAGAGTCAGGCTATATGAGTTGTTATTTCTAAGGAATGTTTTTTCAAAGGTTATCAAATTGTAAGAATATTCAGGGTTAAACCAACAACCAAGAAAGCTTTTAACCTCGATTGGTGGGTTACCCTCTTTATGACAGGAAACCCCTGATGCTATTATCAGCATTGCAATTGAGAAAAGTCTCATAGGATTTTTTGTATTCTATAAGATGATAATGAAGACTAAAAGGTTGCTCAGGGATTTTTTTCGTTAATCAGAGAATGGCTGAACTGTGAAATGATATATATTTTTCTAGAAAAGTTGTTAGGCTACAGGCCCTAATTTGATTGGTTAGTAAGAAATCGTCGGTGCTTGGAGTTACTATATAGTTGAATTCAGTGCCTAAGTCGCTGAATGATTGCAGCATTCCTTTTTGAGGTTTAGGCGTTGATGTATATTTTATTTCAATACCAGCTATAGGTTTACCTGATTTAACAAGCACTAAATCGCATTCTGCACCTTCATGAGTGCGATAATAGAAGCACTGTATATCACTTTCAACCCTTTGAGCAATTTGCTCAATTGCAAAACCCTCCCATGATGCTCCAATAATTGGGTTTGATTCTAATGAGTCGAAATTTGAAATTGAGAGTAAGTGATGCAGTATTCCTGAGTCTCTGATGTATATTTTTGGGGATTTTACTAATCGTTTCTTTACATTGCTAGAGTAAGGATATAGCTGTCGTATTAGAAAAGCATTTTCGAGAAAGGAAAGGTATCTTTTAAGGGTGGTTGAACTTACCTCAAGTGACCGACTTATACTACTCATATTTAAAATATTGCCATGAATATGTGCAATCATAGTCCATAGCCTACGGATTGTATTTCGGTTAATATCCAGTCCAAGTAATGGTAAGTCACGCTCTATGTAGGTTTGAATAAAATTGGATAACCATTTTTTTCTGATAAATTCGCTTGGTGCAAGAAACGCATTGGGGAATCCACCTGCAATCCAATGGTGGTATATATCATTTTTACCTTGAACCTCTAATAAGTTAAAAGGGGCTAACTCTTGATAGGCTATTCGACCGGCTAGCGATTCGGATGAGTCTCTTATTAAATCGGGCGATGCCGAACCCAAAATAATAAATCTACTAGCAATCCTGTTTTCATCGATCATTGATCGAAGTATTGGGAATAGCTGAGGTTGACGCTGAATTTCATCAAGAACAACACATTTATTCGTATTTCTGCTGAAGAAAAGTACAGGGTCGTTGAGTTTTGCAAAATCCTTAGGGTTTTCGAGGTCAAGGTAAACAGATTCTTTGTTCAAATTTGATAAAAGTTCTTTAGCAAGTGTAGTTTTACCAACCTGACGTGGACCAACAATTCCGACTACAGGGAAGTAGGTTAGTGCACTAAGCAAATCATCAGAAATAATTCGTTTTATCATGTTACAAATATATTATTTATCCCTGAAATATTCAAATTAGATTTGAATATTTCAGGGATAAATAATTAAATGTGTGCGTGTATAAAAGGTTAGGGGATTGAGCGTGTAGTATCAACCAACACAAGTGAAGATAATTCACAGAAAATAAAGCTATTACTTATCTTCGGTGATTGTCAAAATAAAACCATTATTATCCATTATTGCAAACTCGTCTGCACCATAGAAGGTCTTATGCCACTCTTTTACCAAACTATTAGTGTTTCTTATCTTTTCATATAGAATATCCATCCCTTTTACTTTAATATAAAATGTTAGAGCTGAATTTATACCTCGTTCATTTAATTCAGGATATTCGTCTTTTAGATTCTGCTCCTCCTGAAACATGATGGTTATATTTCCTGAGCCAACCATTGCCCAAACTAAATCACCTGATTCGGGGACGCTCATCATTTGTTGAAACCCGAGTATATCAGTATAAAATTTTACTGTTTCGCTAACGCTTTTTACGCCAATATTTGGCGATAATGATTGATACACCATAATTTTTTCTGTTTTGTTTATAGCTGTTTGAGAATGACCATTTAGAACAATAAAGAGCAAGAAGACTAAAGTACAATAAGTTAACTTACCATCCATGTCGTTTTTTCTTGCAAAAATAACTTTAGGAGATTGTTCTTAATTGTAAAAATCGGTCGTTTTTTTTGGAAAATAATTCTTGGGGTGTTGCTCCTGTGTGCCGTTTAATATCTTTAATAAAATGTGCTTGGTCATAATAATTTTGTGTAGGAGATAATTCTCCATGGGCAATATCATTATATGATGCTCTACATCTGAGTATATTTAAGAATGTTTTTAATGAAAGTCCGAATTGTTTATCAAAATAACGATTAATTTGTCGGCTACTCCACATGACCATATCGGATAGATTTTTGACCTCTATATTCCCCTTCGAGGTATAAATAAGTTGAAATAGTTTTATTTTACGATTGTCAATTCTTTCAGTAGAAAGTATGTCTAAGAAGAGGTTTTTTAAGCGGAATGATAGGGTTTCAAAATTTTCAAATGGCAAGGCATTTAGATTCCAAATGGTTTCATTAAAGGCTATCATAGTATCTTTACATGACTTAATCTCATGTTTAAATAGATATTCTGAGGCTGGTAATTTAAATCGACAAGCAATTAGTTTTGTTCCCTTTAGTGTAATTATTTCTTTCTGCTTCGTCCATATTCCTGTAAGTGAAGTATTTTTCAATTGATTATTTTCAATTTCTAGTATTAGGTCAAAGTATCCATCAGGAAGTATAGCATATTTTAAATCCGAATGAAAATCACATTCCCAGAAGCACTTGGCAAAATTCGATAAAAAGCCATCTATTTTTATTTCTCGATATTGCATGGTCTTTATTAAAAGATTATCAACTACTTCAATTCGATATTTCCTCTTCAATCATGCCCTTAACCCTACCAATTAGCGTATCCAATTCAAATTTTTCAGGATAAATAGGTTGGAGGAAGTTTACCTGAATATGAGTTCCGATTTTTGGAATCTTTGATCCTGCTGGGAACGCTTTGTAAGCACCAGCAATTGCTACAGGCACAATGGGTACGTTTAATTCTCGGCTTAGAATGGCAAAGGTTTTCTTAAATTCACCTAAGTCACCGGTAAGGGTGCGAGTACCCTCAGGGAATAGAATGATTTTTTTTCCGCTCTTTAGCACCTCAGCAAGTTTTTGAATTGATTCTTTCAAATCATGGTTAATATCCATAACAATAACATTATTCCTGCTTGCCATAAAGCGTAAGAACCAGCCTTTAACGTGCTTCTTCTTGGCGTAGAAATATGTTGTTTTAAAGGTTTTGCGCTTAATAAAGGAAGCTACAAAAAGGCCATCAAGGAAACTTTGGTGGTTTGGAGCAATAATACAAGGCCCTTCGGGAATATTATGTAGTCCTTCACCTTTAAAATTAAAGTAAATCTTGAAGAAACCTTTTGCAATACTCTTAATAATATTCTGAGTTGGCCAAGTCTTTGGGAGTTTAACATGAACCCTTTCCTTGAGCATCTCTGTCCAATTCGTTCCCTCTGTTTTATGCCAAACTTTATGCTCTCGGATATGCTCAACCATAGCGTTAATCGATGGGAACTTAATAAGCCTATCGTTATCGAATTTTAGTCCAAATCGGCTTTCGATGTAATCAATTAACGATAAGCGACCCAAGGAATCGAGGGCAATATCGAATTCAACATGGTCATCGGGTGCTATTTCAGTATCAACCTGACTCTCAATAAATAGCTTAACATCACGATACTCCTCATTATCGGGATGATCAACCTTATCCTTTTTCTTCTTTGGTCTTGTAGCAATCTCTTCGAGCTTAAAGCGCTGAAGTTTACCAAGTCGAGTTCGTGGAAGTTCTTCCTTTGCTAGCGCAAAGTGCATAATGCGTTTATAGGAGCTGAGTTCTTTGTTGAATTCAGGGAAAACGGTCTCTCTAAAATAGAGTTCGGGTTCTTTGACACCTATATCGGACATGGCGTTCAAATCGGGATAAATTATGGCGTGCAGGGCATCATTATGCGGATATATTCCAGCCTCCTTAATACAGGCGAAGGATTTTTCGAGTTTAGTTTCAAGCTCAACAGGGTTGATATTCTTACCATTCGAGAGGATAATAATCTCCTTTTTACGGCCTGTTATGAATAGATACCCTTTCTTATCGATTCGTCCGAGGTCACCGGTGTATAGCCATCCATCCTTTAAAACCTCTGCGGTTTCCTCAGGGCGATTATAGTAACCCTGCATGATATTTGGCCCTTTGGCAACAATCTCTCCATCTCGAATTTCCATTTCTAAGCCAGGCAAAGCAAATCCAGGTGAACCGATCAAAACTTTACCCGGTCGGGTAAAGGTTATCATTGGAGCAGCCTCGGTCATACCAAAACCCTCCAAAACCTCAAATCCTAAGGTTTTAAAAAAGGTGCCAACTTCTTTGTTTAATGCTGCACCACCAGCTACCAAGAACTCTAAATGACCTCCAAACCCGGTATGAACTTTAGCAAATATTTTTCTACCTAGAACTTTACTATTTGTTAGCTTTACAATCTTAAATAAAGTTCTAGCAGCAAAACTCGCATCAATCTTGGCTTTTATACCTTTGTAGATTAGTTCGTACAGTCGGGGAACGCCAATCATAATGGCAATCTGATTATTCTTCAGCGTTTCCATTAAATCCGATGATTGCATAGAGGGGGCGATAACTACTGTACCTCCAACCATAAGCGGAGCCATCAACGACCCAGCTAAGGGGAATATATGGTGCAGCGGAAGAAGAATGAGAACCTGTCGGTTCGAGGTGAAAATCACAACTTTTTTCGAAACGCCATCAATATTTGCAATAAGGTTTTTAAACGAGAGCATTACCCCCTTAGGGCTTCCGGTTGTGCCTGATGTATAGATAATAACAGCAGTATTTTCGGTATTCTTAGGCTCAACTGTTCGAGATGGGTCAATAACATGAGGAAGTTCAACCTCGCCGAAACATATTATCTCAGGCCTATAGGATAAGCTGTTTATTATTCGTACTAACACATCTTTCTGTCCTATACTTGTGAAAATCAGCTCAGGCTGACAGTCGTTTAGAATGAATGTAACATCTTCAGCCGAGGCCATGAAATCAACAGGAACAACAATGCACTCATTTTGCCATCCGGCATAGAATGAGTAAATCCATTCGGGTCGATTTTCGGAGTAAATGGCTATCTTTTTATACCTTTTCCCTTGGAATAGCTGTGAGTACTGATTAATGCTGCTGAATAGCTCTTTGTATGAGATTTTTACATCCCTTACAATCATTGCTATTTTGTTTAAATCATCTTTGCTTATCATCATAACTTACACCTCTAGATGTTTAACTTCTTTAATGATACTAAGTACTCAGGTCATTTAGTCAAGTATAACCTTTATTATGCAAAAGGACAAAGGTAAGGGTTTATTTATAAGACTGAAACAGAGTTTAGGGGAGAATTAATTCAATCCCATATTTATAAAAATTGAAAAGCTGCCCATTTCTGAGCAGCCTCTCTTTAGGAAAAAACTGAAAAAAAGGAAAAAAGGAAAAACGATTTAATAAGCAGCTTGTTGTGGATTCCAGTTAACCCAACCAGAAGTCCAATCCTCAGTGCCAAATGCACCTCTGAATGCAGTTGATGTAAAGAATGAATCTGAAAGTTTAGAATCGGTAAAGCTTGCACCGCTTAAAAGGGCAGATCCCGTTAACGGTAATACAACAGGAGCAGTAGCTTCATTTGAGGTTAAGAATGCGCCGAATATCTTTGCAGCTTTTGGGCCTACCATTGTAGAGTTGCTTCTTGCTGCATCGGTAAACCAAGTTTGAACATCGGTGGTTGTAAATGATCCACCAGACGGAACACCATAGTTTGAGACCATACCAACAAGTATTGTATTTTTGATTTGAAGATCGCCGCTCTGAGCATTTGCCCATGTATTACTACCGTCAAGGTAAAGACCAGCAGGCCAGCCTGCGAAAACGGAGTTGAAAACAGAAAGTTTGGTATTCCTTCTAAGGTGCATCGCTCTTTTAAAATCAGAGCTATGGCTTGACTTGGTCGTCGTATCAAGAGGCCCGATTAGGGTTACATTTGAGAAAATGGGGCTAGTGATAGGAAGGTTACCTGTACCACCTGCATCATTATCCGACTCAAAACCATTTGAGCCTGAAGCATCGGCTTTGCGATAGTCGCGTAAGCCAAGCAGGAATTGTAGTTTACCGCTATAACCATTATCGGTATCAAATTCGTCATCAATGCCACGGAAAGCGATAAGATGCTTACAGTTTACAGTACCACCAAACCACTCGTATGAATCATCGCCGCAGTATGAAACCTGAATATAATCAATTGTAGTTCCGCTACCAACACCAGCAAGGGTTAACCCGTTTATTTCTTTATCGGGTTGAAATGGGTAGCCTGCAAATTCAATACGAACATATTTTAAGGTACCTGAGTTATCGGCATTGTTTGGTGATGTTCCTCCACCATAGGTGGACCTTGGACCACCCTCAACCTGTGATGTACCGCCTGTTTGGTTAATGGCTGCTTTACCGCAGATAACTAGTCCACCCCAGTCGCCGTAGGTACGACCACCTGTGGGTTGGTTTGATGTGAAAACAATAGGGCTTGTTGAAGTTCCGATAGCATTGATTTTCCCTCCTTTTTCAACGATTAAGCTACCCATAGTTGCTTTATCGCCTTTAATAATTGTACCAGCGGCAATATTCAGGGTTGCTCCATCAACAACATATACAAATCCTTTGAGTAGGTATGTAGAGTCGGCAACAAGATTACGAGTATTTTTAATCTCACCCTGAATAATCTTTTCGTTTCCGGCCTGAATAACGTTGATTGCACAGGTAGCTGTTTTTGCACCATCAGTGGATGTAACCGTAATTGTAGCGGTACCTATTTTAATACCGATAACACTTCCGCTATTATCAACGGCAGCAACGGTAATGTCGCTTGAGCCCCAAGTTACAGATTTTACATCGGCATCTGCAGGGAGAACATTAGCAACGAGTGTAGATGTTTCACCAACTTTAATGGTAAGAGTAGATGAACTTAGCTCAACTCCGGTAACGGATACATCCTCTTTCTTGCACGAGGTGATTGATTTTAATACCAGAGCAATTAGGAAAAGTGACAAATAAATCTTCTTCATTTTAATATAGTTTTTAGTTAAGTAATTTCTTGATGGCAAAGTAATGGCTACAGCTTAACGTGAATCTTAAAAGCAGATTATCAAATTGTTAATTAAATAGCCTACAATGAATTAATGTTGATAATGATTAGTTAACATTCGGTTAGAACTTAAGCGAGACACCTAGGGTATAAACAGTTCCTCGTTTGTACTCTTTGGAGCTGAGGGTTCTTTCATAATGAGTATTCTGAGCTGCATTATATAGCGAGAAGGTTTGCTGATACTTATTCTTCTCATTCAAGAGGTCTTTAATTCCCGCTTTAATCTCAAACTTCCCTATTTTCTTAGAGATGGTTATATCAATAAGATTATTAGGCATTTCGTAGATATCGGGTATGTTATCATTGGAATCCTGCTGGCGTTGACCCACTACGATGATACGCTTCCCTATAACATTATAGAGCACGCTGACCATCCATCCATTGTTGGGATTCTGATAGTAGATACCTGCGTTTATGATGTATGGCGACTGACCAAACATTGGGCGCTCTTTTTCTTTTGCTTTTTGATCGTTGGGAAAAATTACTTTACTGCTAATGAGCGATGCGTTTAATACAACGCTGAAGTTTTTAAATAGCTGAGTGTTTTCGAATGATTTTCGAAGTTCGAGCTCTAGCCCCATGCTCTTGGCTGCTTTGGCATTATTAAATGAGTACTGCAAACCGCTTCCGGCATCAACATAAATCATTTCGATTGGGTTGTTAAACGATTTGTAGAAAACCGCCAGAGAGAAGGTTTCGGTTGACGAAGGGTAGCGCTCAAATCGGATGTCGAAGTTGTTAACAGTAGCATCTTTAAGATCAGGGTTTCCCGAATAGCCCGCAGCATCGTTAAAATCGTAAAAGATGAACGGAGCAATTTCGCGGAATTCAGGGCGATTTATTGTTTGCCCATAGGCGAAACGTAAAAGCGATTTTTGGCTGATGTTATAGCTTAGGTTTGCTGAAGGGAAGAATCTCACCCCATGGTTATCGACATCGATAGGTGTTTCAACACCAGGGAGGTAGCTCGATAGCAGCATTTTATTATACTCTGCCCTTACCCCTCCGTAAAAGTTAAGGTTAATGCTGAATGGAAGATTCAGCCCCATGTACCCAGCCATTTGGGTATTGCTAGCGGAATAAGAATCGGATTTATTCGTTCGCTCGTCAATGGTAATACCATTGGCATAGTCAAAATTTTCATCAATAAATAGTTGGTCGAATGGAAGCGATAGCTCATCGTTGGTTGGGTTGTAATTAACACCCTTGATATATCCTATATTTCGTGCATTAAATCTACGTGACCTGTATTCGGCGTAGTAACCAACCTTAATTGTTGGGGGGAGGTGAAAAATATTAATTTTATTCTCAACATTAAGCCCGTTAGAAAGGATATGCTCTTTATTATCGAGGTAAAGCCTGCCTGCCTGCTTCGGATTTGCTGCAAATGGTAAGGCTAATTGGTAGTTTCCCGTGGCCTCGTTAAGGGTGGTTTGTAAAACTTTTCGGTCGGGTTCTTGGCGATTTGCTATTGAGTACCCTAGATTCCAATCGATTTTGGTCATCCCTTCATTTAATGCATGCTTGCCCCCAATTTGACCGGAATAGGTTGTTCTGCTCATGAATCGATACTCGTAGGAGCGAATGCTATTTTGGCTATACCCATCGTATCCCGAGCGAAGAACCGTTCGGGTAAAGGCATTTTGGTTAAATAGATTCCTTATTTCAATTACATTATTCTTGTTAATATTGAACGACCAATTGCTTAGCGCATTTACTTTTACACTATTAGTATATTGATTGTCATTGTATTTGAACTTGTAAACGGGCTCATCATCGATAACATTGTATGAGTTGAAGCTGTTGTTATCGATAGGGTTAAAGTCCATCGAATTGCTATAACCAATGGAGGTGGTGCTCCCGATAAGAAGTTTATCGATTTTAAACTTCTTTCCAAAAGTAATCCCGATTCGTTGGTCGGGTTTTGCCTTAATGAGAGAGGCGACCCAGTTTTTATTAAACGCCTTGCTGAAGTTATCAATGGTGGTGGGGTTTGTTGTATTCTCAAGATCCATAGGAAATCCCTTGGGTAAATCTCTTGTTCCATCATCAAAACCTAGCCAGTCGGTTTTACCACCCTTATACCGATAGAAATCATTAAAGGTGGTTCCGCTTCGATACGAAGTGGCGTAATCAATGCTAATAAAGTTATTCTCGGGCATGTTTTTGGTGGTAATCTTTACAAAACCACCAGTAAAATCGGCAGGATACTCTGGTGCAGAGGTTTTAAAAATTAGAATATTGTCAATCAAACTGCTAGGGATAACATCAAACGAAAAGGCTTTAACATCCGTTTCGCTACTTGGCGTTGCAGCATTGTTAAGCCATACATTATTATATCGCTGATTTAAACCTCTAACAATAATAAACCTATCGCCGATAATGGTAATGCCAGGCACTCGGCGAATTACCTCCGAGGCGTCCCTGTCTTGCGATCGCTGAATCTGCTGATTGGATATACTGCTTGTTACAACAATGCTCGCTTTCATTGCGCTAAGCATGGTTGCTTCGGTATTGGTGCGTTTTTTTGCACTTACAACCAGCTCATCGATACTTACATCCTGAGCATCAAGCAGAACATTTACTTGGGTGGTTTTATCGGGTTCAATTACTATTTGTTCGATTATCTGAGGTAAATAACCCATGAACGATACGCTTAAGAAATGTTTCCCGGGCAGAATACCGTTAATGCGATACAGTCCATCGACATTTGAAACGGTTCCTTTCGTAGAACCATCAATTGTAACGCTTGCTCCAATAAGCGTTTCGTTAGTTTTTTTATCGATAATAAACCCCTCAATCGCTCCGGTTTGGCTAAATGCCGAATTAGCGTTTAATGTAAGGAGGATTAGTGTAAAAATGGTTAAACATTTTTGGAAAGCGGTTCCTTTAAAAATGACTCTTTGCAACATAGAAATAAGATTTAATTATTGTGCAAAAGAACATCACCAATATTACCTCTACCTTAAACCTGCATTAATAATAGGTTAATGAATTATTAGATCTAGAGTTAACATTGAGGTAGCTTGAGATCAATGATCAAATCGATACCCTACCCCTTTAATGGTTACAATATGCTTACTACCAATTTTCTCGCGGAGTTTACGGATATAAACATCAACCGCACGACCACCTATTCGATTCTTATTCCCCCAGACTAATTCGAGTATAGTATCGCGGGTATAGACTTTGGATGGGTACGACATGAGGAGTTGTAGGAGAAAGAATTGCTTCTTAGGAAGGCTTACATTGTTGCGCCCTACTTTAACAATGAACTTTTCAGAATCAATCTCTATTGTAGTGTCTGATTCTATATTATTGGCATTTAACGGATGGTTGTTGCTTGATTGTCGTTTAAGCAGAGCTTGTATTCTAAAATGTAGCACATTGTTTTTCAGGGGCTTTGTAAAGTAATCATCGGCACCCGCTTTGAAGCAGGCTATTTGAACAAAATCCTCGTTATGAGTCGAAACAAAAACAATAAGCGTGCTATTCAATTCCAGAATTTCCCTTAGGTTTTGGCAGGCCTCAATACCATTTACATCTGAAAAATCAATATCAAGGAGAATCAGATGTGGGATAACTGATTTTGCAATTTCAACTCCTTGAATGCTTTGCGACGCTTCATATACTTCATACCCCTTTTCAAGAAGAAAGTGTGAGGCACTTTCGAGGAAGTTCTTATCCGAATCGATTATTAGGATTCTGTTTCCAATGGTATTCATTAAGCTGTACTTTAATTGATGCCTTTTGATTAAGCATTTGTAAATGAACAGCTTTTATGTTAAGAGGGTATGTCGATAAGGTTAAGATTGTGTTAATTATTTGGTTGAGAGCTAATGGTTAAAATCAATCGCCTTTAACCCACCGAATCTTCAGGCTCAATATGGATATGCACCTCGCAGCGCTCAATGGCGGTTACTATTTCTTGTTCAACATCGTGCGATATTTTGTGAGCTGCCTCGATGGTAATTCCTGGGGTAACATGGATATTCATTTCAACATGTGTTTCGGCACCCATGGTGCGAACTTTTAAATCGTGGTAGCGTGTAATTAATTTGTCGGCATCGAGAATTGTTTGAATTTTCGAAACGGTATCTTCGGGGCTTTTATCTAACAAGGCATCAATAGCCTTCTTACCAAGTTTATATGAAACGTAGATAACAATAATAGCAACTGCTAAAGCCGCAATAGCATCGGCAAAGAAGAACCCAAAGCCAGCAAAAATTAAACCGATAAATACAACTGAAGAACTCCAAATATCGGTCGAGAAATGTAACGCATCGGCTTCGAGAGCCTGACTATTGTGTTTCTTTGCTACCCGCGACAATGCTCTTGAACGTGAATAATCGATGGCAATTGAAACGATTACTACTATAAAACTCCAGATGTTAATATTGAGGTCTGTTTTTCCAGAAATCAAACGATGCACGGCTTCGTAAATAATCCAAATACAGGTAAGTAAAAGTAACAGCGTTTCAACTAAGGCCGAGAGATTTTCAACTTTACCATGGCCATAGTTATGCGTTTTATCGGCTGGCTTATCAGCCGCTCGAACGGCAAGCAATGTGATAACCGCAGCAACTAGGTCTAAACCAGAATGCAATGCCTCGGATAGGATACCTAAACTGTTTGTCCAGACTCCTACAATAATCTTAATGGAGGTTAAAGCGATTGCGGCAAGGACAGAGAAAAATGCCACCCTGCTTTTTTCATCCTTTAGGTCGATTATTTTAATCATTGCTTACCAAGTTAATCGATTAGAGACGTATAAAATATTTGAGATAATAAAAAACTGGTATGATAACACACCAGTTTAATTTCCGCAATAAAGGTAGTGATTTTGACGAAAAGAATGAACAGATTTTTTTTTACCACATAGATACAGACCTGCCTGCCGCCTACCTGCCGCCGGCCTGCTGATAGGCAGGGTAGGCAGGGGACACAGAGGGAATTCGATAAATCAATGGAGTGACAAAAAAAATGGAGCGTTGACTTGGATAACCCAGCTAATTTCTCTCAGACTACCCTGCTTACCGGTAGGCGTGTCTCCGTGATTTTTATTCATTCTCGATTATTACAGAATAGTTACAAAAAATCAAATAATTACGGGGTAGAGGTATTCGTTTCAAAACCGATTATTCATCCGAGGAATATTTGGACTCGGGTATTTTAGGAAGATCAGAGTAGTCGATTTTATCCTTCTTACTTATCTTGATGGTTTCGTACTTCAATGACTCGGTGTTGATTACCACTGCCTGAAAACGTCCCAACGAGCACGTACCCGAGTTGATGTATTTCTTTTTGCTATTCAGGTAGTACGTTTTATGGGTTTCGATTTTATGGGTATGCCCCAAAATAACCACATCGTAGGTTCGAAGCAATTTTAACGCGTACTTAAGGTATTTGTATGAGTTATATTTCCGTGGAATATGATTAACCTCATCGTCGTATTCAACCGCTTTGAAATAGGATCGCTCAATCCACTTGAATCGCATAAATTTTTTAAGAAGATAGAACCCAACCCTACCAATGGTTCGCCCAATATTGGTGCCATTCAGGAAATCGGCATTGTGCCCGTGCTCGATGTAAATACGTTGTCCTTTACTGTTCTTAATAGTAAGCGAGTTTCGGGCAAAGGGGTTGAGCAAATCGTGATTTCCTCTTATGTATATGAAGTTATTTACGTTAAAATATTGTATCAACTCTTGATTATTCTTGTAAACATCTCGGAACGAATACTTGTACAGGTCGAATATATCGCCGTTTAGTACAACATTATCAACCCGATAGAATTCGATAATCTTATCGAGGGTTTTGATAAACTTGTTGGGTTTCCATCCAAACGACCCAAAGTTGTCGCCGTTGTCGATATGTAGATCCGATAGTACTAAAATGTTCATACTATGAGTATTGCATAATAAATTTTGATACTTGCGATGTGCCGTTAACCAGCTTTAGCTGGTATATATTATTTTTGTAGAAACCTTGTTTGTTGCTATTGAAAATCAGGTTTTTAACTAGGTTTGGAATTTGGTTCACCCTTTTCTCGTAATGCCCTAATTGATTGTTGCAAATATATTCAACATTGCCCTTCTCCTGCTCCCAAATATAGCTATTAATTAACGGAATCTTACCGCACATCAGCACTTCCATGAATGTAGATGCTCCGCATTTTGTTATCACCAAATCGGCGATGTTGAGTAGTTCGTAAACGATATCGACAAAGCCAAAAACATGTAGATGGTTGGCATTATATCTGCCTTTCAATTTGTTTGCTTGTTTTAGGAGGTTTTCATTTCTCCCGCAAACCATCACAATATGGGCATTTAAACCTGATTGCAGCAATTTTCTTAGAATTTTAGCTCCTTTTGGAATGCCATCGGCACCGCCCATTATCAGTATAACCTTTTCATCAGCAGGGATGTTGAGGGTTGTTCTAATTTGCGCTTTTGCCTCCTCGTTTATGGATGATGAGAATTTATCGTTCAGTATAAACGGGAAGGTGTTAATGTTTTCCGCAGGAATTTTTTTAGCGTTGATTAAATGGGTTTTAAGCTGTTGGCTAAATACAATAAAGTTTTGGGTTTTATCTAAAAACCATATTGGGTGTGCCGTAAACGGATCGGTAACAACTGTTAGCATGGGGGTATCCAGCTTGTTCCGTTTTAATATCTCGTTTATGGGCTTTATAAGGAAGAAGTGGAATATTACAATCTTATCGGGTTTATCGGCAAGAATTCGATGCTCTAGTATTGGAGCAACAAATTTTGAAACTAACCAACCCGAGAGGTGTGCAATGGGTTTTAGCTTGTGGATTGCATATAAACCTTCGAACACCCACGTTGCCTTCTCCTGCGATTTTCGGTAACCATCCTCAACAATCAGCTTAGCAATTGGGCTAACTCCGGTAAAGCCATCAACAAGTTCTACCTCATAGCCTTTATCATGGTTTCGTTCTATCCATTGAGCAACCGACCGGGCTGGAGATAAATGACCACCACCAGTTTTAAGGTAAAGAAACATCAGCTTTTGCTTCATCTTTATTACTTTTTAGCAAAAGTAGATGAGTAGTATTACCTGAATATCAAAATAAAGCTATGGAATTGTTATTAGACTAATCCATCTGTTTTTGCCAATAATTATGCGTATTACAAAGCACAGACTTAACATAAACTTAATATGTAAAAGTGGAAATCAGGGTCGTAAAAGCACTAACTTTACTCATAAGTTAATTCATCTGATTATGAATAAGGTGGCAAAAAAAGCAAAGAAGCTTTTGCGAAAGTATGGCGATGATTTTGGCTACCTCATTTTAGTGGGTTTGCCAATGGGCATGTTCTTGATATTGCTTGGTAAAGTTTATACTTTAGGTGAAGTATTCTAAAAGGATGCTTTTGTATAGCAATCGTTACGGATATGCAAAATAGGCACAATGAATAGCATATATTCTTTGTGTTGTTATTTTCAAAAACTTTCATGTTTTGCAATAATCTCAGGTATTCGGTACGATGCGGTTCGAATACCCTTGCTCCAACCCGCATAAGCCATTCGGCTAAACTCTTTAGTATTTAGCCTATTCATCAACCAAAGGTTGGTATATTTTGATATGTATTGACTGCCGCCTGCTCCTATTTTCAAAAGCCAATCGCGGTTTGCCTCTTCCTGTGGGCCTAAGGGGTCGGTCATAATAATGGGTATTCCCAAAGCCGAATAAAAAACCAACTCGCTAGGCTTAGTCCATAAAATATGGATGTGCGACATCAACTCGTTGAATTGATTAAAGTAATCGTGCAACCTATTCGAGCCAACTATACACAGGTTGTTGGATTTTGGGAATCGGGTTTGTTTAAAGTTATGATAAGAGCAGATAACTTCTCCCTTAATGCCCGCTACAAGGTACAGTACTATTAATCCCTCCTCAATCTCTTCCTTTAGCATATTGGCAATTTGCATCCCAATATCCGAGTAAACGCCAGCTCCTCCAACTATATAGGCAATCTTGAGCGGCGAATCGGGGCTAAGGTCATATGGATTATCGAGCAGCTGCATTCTTTTTTTGTAGTTCTTCAAGGCTATTTCCTGTGAGAAGCCACCAATAAGCTCATGGGCAAAAGGAAAACCGGTTAGATGAATTCTATTGCTTTGGACACCATATTTCAAAAGTCTTTCAGCCGCTTTTGTACATGGTACTAAGTATTGGGTATTATTTCTAACAGGATTTTTTGCTACCCATACACGGCTTAAGTCTGAATCGCAAATTTGGCAGAATACGGTTAAATCGGTTCGTTTTGATAATGCTATAACTGGTGCGTAGAATGAGGTTACTAGGTATTGTCTCGATTTGAGTTTTTTTTGCAAACCTTTGCAGAGCCCCAAGCCGATAAAACGCTCTAAAAGCCAGTATGCAAATGTTTTTTCAACCCTTGTTGCTTTTCTTTCTGGGTGAGGGATGGCCAGCAAACCGTTCATCATGCTATAAACGATAGGGCCAAGAATAGGGAATTTCTTGAATCGAGATATTGACTCGTAAAGGGTTAACGAGATTTTCCATATTCTTTTTTCAAAGTTGTTAGAACCATCGTTTTGTCCGAGAACAACCAGCTTGCATTCGAGTGTTTCTTCAAGCGGATATAGTGCCCTTATGTGACCAAAACCCATTTCGGCAGTAGCGAGTACAATTTCTTTTTGCAAATGGATCATTGTTTTCATATTCATTAATTCTTATGTATCGCTATGGCTAATTGGATAAAAGTTGAAGGGTATCATGTACCGAATTCTCGAACAAAACTATACCCTGATCGTTATACTTGCTTAGCAAAGAGGTGTACTGAAATCCGAGTATAGTAATATCGTCCATCTGATCTTTATCCCCTTTCCATTCCATTAATATTCGTTCAAGTTCAGCTTTTTGGTAGGTTGGCTCATGCTTATGAATTTGTAGAAGTAGGTCTCTGAATCGTCGGTATTTAAATTTATCGCGGTTAGGTCCACCATCCTGATCGGCGTAGCCATCAGTAAAAAGGAAGATTGAATCGTAGGGTTCAAGCTGAAATTTATGTTTTGTTATTTTTCGAACGATATTGCTTTTGCCCCCAATAGAAATTTTATCCCCTTTAAATTCAATTAGCTCATTATTTCTGAATAGATAAAGGGGGTTATGCGCACCAGTATATTCACAGGCAAGGGTTTTGTTATTAACTAGCAGATAGGACATATCTAAGCCATCGGATATTTTTTTATCGTCTTGCTTCTGATGCAGGTTGTTGTATATCATATTATTAAGCGTTGCAAGCACATAAATGGGGTTAATATGCTGGTTTACCTTAATTATTTGGTTGAGGTAGTTATAACAGAGCAAGCTCATAAATGCACCTGGAACACCGTGTCCAGTACAATCGGCGAGAATAATGACGGAATAATCCTTTTGGGTCGTTTTTATCCGTTCTGCAAAGCAAAAATCGCCGCTAACAATATCTTTTGGTTTTTGAAACAGAAAAGCTTGCGGTATAATGCTCTTAAGCTGTTGCTCATCGGTAAGTAGAGCATTCTGTATTCGGCTTGCATAGCGTATGCTGCTAATCACATTTTCGCGTTGTTTCTCAACCTCTTTTTTTTGTTTAAGGATTAGCTGATTTTGGCAGTTGAGCTCATCACGTTGTGCTTCGATCTCCTCCTTCTGATTTTCAACCCTATTCTTTTCAATGAGTAATTCAGCGGTACGTTCATCAACCTTCTCCTTGAAGTAGTTTAGGTAGTCAACAATTTCATTTCGTAGAATCAGAAAATTATTGCCCAATTGCCCAATCTCTCCCTTGGGGTTCGATACCTTGATTTTTTCAATCAGCGTGAATTTACTCGTTACAAAGGCGTTAATATGTGAGGAAAGATAAACCAACGGGTTCGAAATGTGTTTTGAAACGATAAGCGAAATGGCAATTGATGCAGCCAATAGGAGAAATCCTACTAAAATATATGTGTAAATCAGCTGATTGGATAGTTTTCGTTCGTAAATATCAGCATTATCGACAAGTAGCGAGAATTTAACCCCAATATCCTCTGCTAGCTGGTCGAGCTCTATCCTTAAACCCTCCTTATGCTTTAAACCTAGTTGCTCATCAAGATAGGCAAGCTGCGTAAATGTTAAGTTATAATTGTTAAGCAGCGTAGCAATATTCGATAAGCCATTGGAATTGGAATAATTTCTATTTGCCGAAACGATTAACGATGGAATAAGCAGATTTATACTATCAACGTAATTCTTGTCGCCGTGAATAAAATATTCCTTTTCGTAGTAGCTAATTCTACTGAGCATTTCTTTTGATATGGCATCGGAGTTTTCGATTTTCTTCATGGTACCCAACAGATGTCCTTCGAAGCCAGTTGTTTTATAGCCTCGTTTTCGAATAAGGTTTACAACAGAATCGAGGCTAGTGTTATAGGTTTGTATATCACCAATAATAGCAAGCAGGAGTGAGTCCATTTCAAAGGTTTCAAAGCCTTTCATCTTTGATATCTGCTCAATCTTTTGCTTAATTGCCGTGCTTAGGGTAAGGTGTTCAAAAAGAATCTCGCTAGTGCCTGTTTTATAGAATAAGGGGTTAATAACATCGTAGGTGAAAAAATCCTTTTGTACGCTAATATCCTGAAGTATTAATATCTGCGTATTTTGTAGTTCGTGGCTTATTCTGTTCAGCTCACCCTTTTTCTTAATGAAGTATGAACTCGCTAAGATAAAGAGTGTTGCTAGAATTGTAACGCAAATAAACCAGAGTAGTATTCGAATTCGGATTTTGTGGAACATTTTGCAATTGTTTCAAGAATTGGTTATTTGGTTTAATCCATTACGTATCGTACGCTAAAGCCATAGGTAACGGTAAAATAGGTACGAACGATTAAATCATTCTGGTTGGTTATATATCGGTACCAAGCATGAGTCTTGTCGTATTTTGTTGATGTCCAGTAGCAGCCGTAAGTTCCGAGCAGGCCAAAAGATCCCATGGGTATTCGGCTGCCACCAAGCAAGGCATTAAAGCTACCTTTCCCCGAATCTTTTAATGCCTTACCAGCAATATCCTCTCCTCCAAAGCTGTTAATCAGATCATTCCATTCTGTATCGGATGGTAGGTGCCAACCTTTGGGACAATTCTTTAATGCGGCTTCGTAGGTGTATAGCCTTCCGTATTTTTTGCAGTTATCAGGGTTATTGTCGTAGCACCAGCTACCAGGAACTTCGATATTTAAGTTTTCGGCCATCCATATTTTATCACCCACTTTTATGGTTTTATTGATTTGCGCATAAAGCGGTTGAGGTGTAAGCTGTCCGAATAGGATTAAAAAAAGGATTGAATAAGCGGTTTTCATCGATTCTAATAATTATAAATTAGGTGTGATTTACTAGTAATTGTTGTGTTTTAGGCTTAAAAGTCACCGAAGCAAATCTATTACAATACTGTTACCTGAACCTAAAGGAAGTATTAATTTAAGGTTAAGTAAGAGCGGTTGAGGAGTAAAAAAGAAAAGCCTGTCTTAATAAAAAAGTAAGACAGGCTAGGAGTGTTTTTTATATCTATTTCAACTCTTTCTTTGGGCTATGCTTTAAAACCTTTGCTTCTAAGTAAAAGATAATTTCTTCTGCAATATTACTACAATGGTCGCCAATCCTTTCGATTTTTCGGATGATGCTGTGCATGTTCAACGCCTCATCAATTTCATCGGGATGTTTTCTAATGTAATCAGCTATTATCTTGTTGGAGTGTTTGTGAACATCATCCAAGAAATCATCATGGGAGAATATGCTTACAGCCATTCTTGAATTTTCGTTTTCAAGGGCTAGTTTGGCATCGTTAAGCATCTCGATAGCATTTTTAATCAGGTCATCGAACTGGCATGCTTTGAGCAGCTCAGGGTTAAGACTCTTTTTTGGACACTTTTTTACGAACCTCGCAATACCACGGGCAAAGTCGCCGATACGCTCAAGGTCAGTATTTATTTTAAGTACGGCAAGCGTAAATCTAAGATCCGATGCCACAGGGTTATTGAGAGCGATGATATTTTCGCAATCACGGTCGATTTTCAGCTCGTAGGTATCAACCATCTTCTCTTTAAATGCAATTTCGGAAGCAGCTCCTTTATCAAAATTATTAAGAGCCTCTCGTGATGTTTCAACCTGCGAAATCACCAACGACCACATCTCAAAAAGTTGATGTTTCAGCTTGATTAGTTCGGTATCTAGGTGAGTCATAATTTTGGTTTTTACAAAGATATTAATTATTTAGTGCCTAAAGTTTTAAGTGCCTAAAGTGCCTAGAGTTTGGAGTACTTAAAGTACTTAATATGCCTCTCAATGACTTCTAACTTTAGGCACTCTAAACTTTAAGTACTCTAGGCACTTCTTCTATCCAAATCTTCCAGTTATATAATTCTCCGTATGCTTTAACTTTGGTTTGGTGAAAATCTCTACGGTTTGCCCATATTCAATAAGTTCGCCAAGGTAAAAGAATGCGGTATAATCGCTAACCCGCGATGCTTGCTGCATATTATGGGTAACAATTACTATGGTATACTGTTTCTTCAGTTCGTGAATCAGCTCCTCAATTTTAGCCGTCGATAGTGGGTCTAATGCTGAAGCGGGTTCATCCATAAGGATTATCGATGGTGATATGGCCAATGCACGGGCAATACAAAGCCTTTGCTGTTGACCACCTGAGAGCTCAAAAGCTGATTTATACAGTTTATCTGAAACCTCATCCCAAAGGGCTGCCTGTCGGAGCGATTCGTAAACTTTATCAATGATAAAGGATTTGTTCTTCTCTCCATTTACCCTAAGCCCATAGGCTACATTCTCGAATATACTTTTTGGGAATGGGTTAGGTTTTTGAAATACCATTCCTACTTTTATTCGGAGTTCGTCTATATTTATTTTTTTTCTATATATATCCTCCCCATCAACAAGAATATGTCCATTTATTTTAGTGTTGTCGATTAAATCGTTCATTCGGTTGAAAAGCCTCAGGTATGTCGATTTACCGCAACCCGAAGGGCCGATTAGGGCAGTAACCGAGTTCTCCTCCATTTTCATGGAGATATTTTTCAGGGCATGAAAATCGCCGTAAAATAGGTTGGCATCTATGGTTTCTATCTTTGCCATGCTTAGTTCATTTTAACTTTTTTGCTGAAATATCTACGGAGTGCATTTGCCAGTAGGTTCAGAATTAATACAATCATTATAAGGACAAGTGCCGTTCCGTATGCCATTGGTCTCGATTCCTCGATATTTGTTCCGCTTGTTGCCAATACATAAAGGTGATATGGTAGCGCCATCACTTGGTCGAAGATACTATGCGGAAGTTTAGGAAGAAAGTAAGCTGCTACCGTGAATAGGATAGGGGCAGTTTCGCCCGATACTCGCCCGATTGAAAGAATCAAACCGGTTATGATATTTGGATATGCGATAGGAAGTGTTACTCTGCGAATGGTTTGCAGCTTCGATGCGCCCAAGGCGTAGCTTCCGTGACGGAATGAGTTATCTACAGATTTCAATGCCTCCTCTGTTGTTCTGATAACCACAGGAAGTGTCATCAATCCTAGAGTTAATGAGCCTGCAATGATTGAATCGCCAAATCCAAGGGTGTTTACAAATAGCGACATCCCGAATAGTCCGAAAACAATGGAAGGGATACCCGCAAGGTTATTCGTCATCAATCGGATAAACCGAACCATTTTACCATTCGTAGCATATTCGTTTATATATATCCCCGATAGTACACCAATTGGAAAGCTGAAAAGAATACTTCCCCCGATAAGGCAGAATGTTCCTATAATTGCAGGGTAAATACCACCCTTGGTCATTCCATCCTCGGGCATTTTGGTGATAAAATCCCAGCTGATTACAGAAATCCCCTTAACCACAATAAATCCGAGGATAAGAAAAAGGATTCCTACAACCAGAAGGCTCATCGCACGGAATATACCAAAGGCAATCTTCTCGCTCCTCCGCTTGCGCTTTTCAATATATTTTCTATTATCTGATATCATTAAACTTTTTATTTAAATTGGAATGTTGGAATAATTAAAAACACAGAGTATTGAGGAACAATGCATCATTCCCTGCCTACCCTGCCTACCGGCAGGCAGGCGGCAGGCAGGCATCTTTCCAATATTCCATCCTACCATTGTCGATTTGCTGCTTCATACTCTTATCTTTTTCCCAATTTGTTTCGCGATGAGATATACTCAACCGTTAGGTTGATAATGAGGGTCATAATAAATAGTATACTTCCAAGGATAAATAGGGCCTGATAATGAAGCCCATCCTTAGGAGATTCTCCTAATTCTGCTGCAATAGTTGCAGGAATAGTTCGCACAGGTTCGAGGAATGAGCTTGGAATAACCGCCGCATTACCTGTAACCATTAGAACAGCCATGGTTTCACCAATTGCTCGGCCTATTCCAAGAATTGCTGCTGCAGTAATTCCCGATATAGAATAGGGTATAACAATTCTGTAGATAGTTTGCCAACGGCTTGCACCAAGCGCCAAACTTGCCTCTTTCATCGAGCGAGGTGTTGTTCTTAAAGAGTCCTCTGCAATTGTGATAATGGTTGGCAGAGCCATTATGGCTAGGATAATACTTCCTGCTAATGCCGTTTCGCCAACAGGTAGGTTAAAGATACTTTGAATAAAAGGCACTATAACCACTAACCCAAAGAAACCGTAGATAACCGATGGTATCCCTGCTAGCAGCTCAATGATTGGCTTAAAGGTATTTCGGACTCTCGCATTGGCTATTTCTGCCATATAGATTGCTACTGCTAGTCCTAGTGGTAGTGAAAGGAGAATTGCCCCCAAGCTAACCCAAAGCGTACCGAGTAAAATTGGGAGAACCCCCATCTGCGCTGAGGGTTCGGCGGTTGGATACCACTCTTTCCCTAGTAAAAACTCCTTTGGGGTTATGTTAACAGGTTCAATTACCTTTCCCTTAAAATCGCTTTTGATATATGACTTTGGCACAAACGCCACAATTCCGCCAATGCTATCAACCACATTGCTTATGCAGTTTGGCAGATTCTCTAGGTTTTCGCCTATTTGGGCTTCGGTGTATATTGAGTTGATATCATCGAGATGGAAAAGAATTATCGAATCCTTTTTTCCTCCAACCGTTTCCCAATTGGTTATCTCTTGGTCGAATATCTGTTTAACCAGTTTAGCATCGATCTTAGAAATAGGATTGTCTTTATTCACAGCAAGCACAAAACCTTCGGAGATTGGGCTGCGGTTAAAAAGACCAAGACCCTCCTTGAATAGGAAGATCACTATCAGAAGAACTGCAAGGCTTGTAATACTTCCGCTTAGGGCAAGTATCCCTTCGATTATCTTCTCAAACAGCTTTTTATGGAAAGGTTTTGTTTTCATTATGGTTTAAATCTTACCACGGAGACACGGAGGGCACAGAGAAGAATCATATAATCTCCTGTGGTTCTCCGAGTTCTCTGTGTCTCTGTGGTTTTTAATTACTTTAAAGGAACATAACCAACTGATTCAACAATCTTTTGTCCCTCTGCTGATAGAACAAAATCAAGATAAGGTTTTACCTTATTTTCAACCTTTGTGCTATAGTAGTAGTAAAGTGGACGAACAACAGGATACGTTTTGTTTTTGGCATTTACCATTGATGGTTCTACGTAATTTTTACCCTTATCATAGGATACTTTTATGGCTTTTACACTTTTATCGAGGTATGCTAAACCTACATATCCTATAGCACCTTTAGTTTGGCTAACACTTTGGATAATTGCTCCAGTAGCAGGCATACTAAGTACATCGTTAGCAAAATTCTTTTTATTCATAACATGCTCCTTGAAGAACTCGTAGGTACCTGAGCTGGTTTCGCGTGAGTAAACGATAATCTTAGCATCATCGCCACCTACCTCTTTCCAGTTTTTAATCTTTCCGATAAAAATCCCTTCAAGCTGCTCACGGGTTAGCTGGCTAACACCATTGTTTGGGTTAACAACCACTGCAAGAGCATCGTACGCTGCAATTACCTCTTTGTAGGTAACACCCGATTCTTGTAGTTTAATCTTTTCGTCCATTTTGATTTTACGAGAAGACTGAGCTAGATCCGTTGTATTATCAATTAGCGCAGCTATACCCACACCGCTACCACCACCCGTTACGGTTACTTTAAAGGTGCTATTGGTTTTCATGTACGATTCTGCCTCTTTCTGCGATAGTGGAAGCATGGTATCGCTACCCTTAATGCGTTGCGCTTGTCCGTTGATTGCAAAGGCTAGCGCGATGACTGAAATAATTACTCTTTTCATTGTATTTCATTTTTAAGTAAACTCGTATTAAAATTTATACTGTATTCTTAACGTGAAAACGTTATCTTTTAAATCTTTTCTAAACCCTGTTAAATTGCTGCTTGACTCATTCTTAACCATATCGTAGTAAGCGGTTATTTTAACGTTATTTGAAACGGCGAGGATTGCGCCTAATCCAAGTGTAGTATATTTAAGATCAGCAGCAGTTGATACTTTAGCCCCAGTGGTGGTTAAGCCAATATTATTACCATTTATTTTTGTGTTTGGGTCGTAGAAATCGTACTTAACAACAAGGGTAATAGGGGTATGAGATATCGACTGAACAAAGTAAATGTATCCTCCTTTAAAGTTTCTGATATATGTATCAGGTGCAGTTGCTGGTGCAGTTACCTTTGTGAAATCAGTTGTTGGACTAGTTGATGTTTTGCTCTGACCCGGTTGTATTCCCATTACGTATTCACCACGTAGTGATGTTAATCCGATTACGGTTTCAATGGTTATTTGTGCATCAAAACCTTTGTACTCTCTCTTTTGGAAAGAACCAATGGTATCCGTTCCAATCGGGGTTTTAAAGAAAGTTTTTACTCCATTGTCCTCCCAAATCTTATATGTATTAACGGAACCTTGATAAACACCGCCATTATAGTATGATAATCCAAAACTATATTTAATTTTTTCATTGGGGGTTAGTTTAACAATTCCAACCCTACCGATGAAATCTTTCTTCTTATCAAATTCAGGGTTTGTGCCATTTCCTGCGAATAAACCAGCGTCAATCTTAAAGAAGTTCCAAGGTGATGCCTTTGGCATTTGAAAGGTTAGCATTGCGCCTAAATCGCGTTCTCCAGGGAAAAGGGTTTGTGTAAACCTTGCTCGCTCGGGGCTTTCGCGCTGCGATGATGAGTAGGCAATTTCATAGCCAAATGGTTTATTGAATACTCCACCTGTTACTGTAAAGGCTTGTAACCAGGAGTCCGTAAAGTTCATATATGCATCTTTAATCCCAAGACCTTTTTCTGTAACATCAAACTGTAACACATAATTGCTTAGCGTTCCTGCGTATGCAAATTTTACTCTTCCCCTACGAACATTGAATCGGTTATCGGTTTTGGCGTCAAAATTTCCACCAGCAAAGGAGTTAATCCCTAATGTGTCGGCTTTTTGGAACTGAAACTGAATGTAACCTGAGATTTTTAGTTTGCTTTGGTTGGTTACTGTTGTGTTCATCTTCTGAACATAGGCTGCAAGAGTATCAATCGGGTTGTTTGATTCCTGAGCATAGGCATTCATTGTGAATGCTAAAAAGACAATTGAGAGTAGGTTTAAATTCTTTTTCATAAAGTTTTAGTTTTTTCCTTTTTTTCCTTGTACAAAGGAATAGCATATATATTGCCTCATGGTTATGAGAACGTTAACTCTAGGTTAAGAATTTGGGTGGGATGTTAATTTAATGTTAAGGGGAAGAAGTGTTAAACCGCGGAGACGCAGACCTGCCTGCCGGTAGGCAGGGAACGCTGAGTTTCTCTGCGCACACTGCGCCCCTGTCTGCCGACAAGGCAGGTCTGCGGTAATTTTATGTAAGGAAAGTCAGTACTGCCTTTATCTTCTCAATATTGCTTTCAAAGGTTTTGTAATCTGTTTCGGGGTTACCTAAAGTCATGCCCCATCTTGGAGATATTATATAACCTCAAAGCAGCAGTTCTTCTCACGAGAAAATTAGTAGTACGCAATTATTTTTTTCAAAATATAGTTTTCAACATATTACCACTAATCCTTTATTTCTACCATTCATCATTATTTTCTACCGTTTATCACATTCAATTATGCTGAAATTGCATAACTTATTCTCTTTGTTCTATTCAAATCAAGGGGAGACATAGCCCGTCCCGATGTATCGGGAGAGATCACGGAGAGCCACAACTTGTCCCGATTTATCGGGAGAGGCAATTATAAAAAAACGACTGAGTATCAAAATGCAAAATAATCACTAACACGAAAAACATAAATATTTTCTCTGGGAAACTCTGTGCCCTCTCCCGATACATCGGGACGGGCTGTTTCTCCGTGGTGAATAGTTACAAAAATTGTATAATTTTATATAGATGAAGCTTAAGCGAATAATTTTCCCCCAACTTATTCTTCTATTCTTGACCTACCCACAAGGAATATTATAGAGGAGCTCAATTACAAAAATTGCTCATTTGTAATTTGGGCTAATAAGTTGGAGTTTTACGAGCAATAAACTAAAATAGTAATAAACTAAAAAAGAGAAAACTATGATTAAATTAAAGATGCTTATCAGTTTGCTTTTTATTGGCAGCTTATTTATAGGTTGTGATAAAGAAGATATATCTGAACCACAAAAAGTTGATTCTAATTTGGGGGTAGATCTTACACCAAAAAAGAATGTCTCAAGGGCTAATTACAGTGCTTCAACTTGGCAAGAGTTGAGGGCTTGCTTATATGAGATAGAAAAAAATAACAGTGGTGGCGTTATTGAAATAACTGCCGATATTAATAGTGTTAGTGATTATTCTATCAATATCCCGGCTAACACAACGATTTCGGGTGGTGGGACATCGTATGGAGTGGGCGGAAAGACAATAGCAGCGCCATATCTTCCTCGGAAATGTACCTTGTTTTTGACTAATGGGGAGCATGTGACCATTGAAGGATTAATAATCAAAGGTCCATGGACTTCTGCTGGAAGCAATTGGAATTTTAGTGGTGCCAGTGGAATCAACTTTGGACCGAATGCGAATTATGGTAAAGTTCAAAACTGTGACATTTCAGGGTTTCCGGGTGCAGCAATTTCTACCACTTGTAGTATAGGTAATGAAGTTTACGCAAATAAAATTCATGACAATATTGCGCTTAATGTATGGAAAAATTCTGCTGGAGAAATAATTCTTGATGAAGGATTGGGTTATGGTGTAATGGTTAGCGATGCTGGATATGCTTATATTCATCATAATATTTTTGACAACAATCGGCATGCCATTGCTGGCGGAGGAGATGCTAATAATCCTGGTCCTCAACCTAGTTACGACGCTAGATACAACGAGGCTTGGAATACTGGAGGAACTCAAATAAGTCATCATTTTGATATGCATGGTAATAATTATAATTGTGATGCGGGAAGCAGAATTAGGATAAACAATAATAACTTTTATGGTCCAAAGGTTTATTATGCTGTGGTTATTCGGGGTAATCCTAAAGAATTTGCGTATGTATTTTCAAACACCTATTCTAATATAAGTGTGGCTAGGGTTAAACAGATGCGTGAAAGTAGTAATTGTACGTCACCATTAGTTAATGTGTATTATTGGAAATAGGATCAAATATTCAATGTAAAAAACGAAAATTCCTGATTATACTCTGCCCGGCAATGGCGGGCAGAGTTTTTTATGGTAATTCGGAATTATGCAAATCTTTTGCTGCTGTGATTAGGAACCCTTTATTATGAATCTATATTCTGCCGGTTGTTTTTATGGTTTATGAAGAATGGCAAGAACGGCCCTTATCTTCTCCATATTACTCTCAAGGATTTTGTAATCAGTTTCAGGGTTTCCTAAGGACATACCCCATTTTCGGAATGCCATGCCGCTTTCTATGGGAACGGTTCCACTCATATGAAACTCGGTTGTTCCAGTTTCCATTAGGTATTCAATATTTTCAGCATTTACTCCGCTGCCAGGCATTATAGTAATTCGACCCTTGGCTGTTTTAACCAAGTCCCAAATAAGATGAACACCTTGTATAGCCGTTGGCTGTTGTCCAGAGGTTAGCAGACAGTCTGCTCCGGTTGAAATAACATCTTCAAGCGCTTTGAATGGATCGTTGGTAAAATCGTAAGCGCGATGGAATGTAAACGACATGGGTTTTGCCAGTTCAACCAATGCTTTGGTGCGAGGAACATCAATATCGCCATTGGGAAGTAGAATTCCACAAACAATGCCATCAACACCCAGCTGCTTGCACATTGCAATATCTTCCTTGATGATTGCATATTCCTGGTCGGTATAAAGGAAATCGCCTGATCGTGGACGAATCAATACATTTATTTTGATATTTAGATGTTTACGTGCTTGTGCTATCAAACCATAGGATGGAGTAGTTCCCCCTTGTTCCAAATTTTCGCAAAGTTCAATGCGATGAGCACCAGCTTGCTGAGCATTTATGGCACTTTGTATGGAGTTGGTGCAAACTTCTAGAATTAACATTGTTATATTATATATCGATTTAAGAACAAGCCTGTCTGCCGACAGGCAGGGATTAACGAATATTGATTTCAGATTTTTTAACCTCTAACAATGAATATAGCTTGTTTGCATGATTTTAGTTCTTTAAATCAAAAATCGTTAATCGTTATTCTGTCATCAAAAATTAATTATTGAGATACTTCATTCATTTTAAATTCTTCAAAATCGTTTCTCCCATCCCAATGCTATACCCCTCGGAGTAGAAGATAATTTTCCCATTGGCATTAATAATTGATACTTGCGGATATTGTGCCCCAAGGTTTTGTCCGCACATTAAATCGATGGCATTGGTAATATCTCCAGTTGGGTCATAGCCAAAAAAGCAATTTGATGGTAAATTCTTATAAACTGATGGGTCAAAGACTTTATTCAGTTTATCTTTAGCAACAATCAAAAGCAAATGTCCGCCCCATTCATCAAATGCTTTCTTAACAAGTTGAATATCCTCCATGAGGTGTTTTGTGGGTTCTTTATCGGGGTCAATTACAGCCACAACTAAGTCTTTATCCTTTAAATTCATAAAGCAACTTAGCATAAAATCTATATCGTCGAGCGATTTAAACCCCGCTGACGTTTCGGCTTTTCCTAAAATACCTGTTTGTGCTTCGATGGGTAATACAATAATTGGAAGGTTAATTTTAGAGCCCTTCTCAACATTGAAAAATTCAATTCTACATTTTACCGAGCCATCGTTAAGTCTATTCCCTGTCATCAATCGATAATAGCCAGTTTCGAGGTTAAGCGTACATGGGAATGTTTTAAGATTTTGGTCAAACTCATAATCGAGGGTGGTGAATTGACCCTTGTCGAGGCGAGCAACGGTATAGTGGGTATAGTATTGGGGAATAAAGTTTTTATCTTCCGATTGGTTAATCAGAATAACTTCACCCTTTGGCAATTCGGCAATAATCTGTTTCTCGAATAGTACATCAATCCATTTATTACTTTGCAAGTACTGAGGTTTACAGGTTGCAGGTTCAAGTCGGGCTGCAATACCAAAGCTACGGCACATGGCAACAAAGAAGAGATCGCGTGAATACTTATCGGCAACCCTCATTTCGTAAACGCTTTCGGGGCTAAGCGGAACGTTATAGTAATTGTTTAAAGTATCAATTTTAATGCTCTGAGCAATCCATTGAATAAGGGATTGGGTGTTATTACGGAATTTTTCAGCCTCAGTTTTTGTAAATGCTTTTTGCAGATAGCTTCTCCAGCTGGTTACAAACTCACGACCAATACGGGGTGCAAGAATATATTTATCAAAGTCATTTTTGCTAATGCTTTTATCAACGCTAAGATATGCATTGATACACTTTAGATGGTCGTTCAACGTTGAGGACAGAGCATCGTGTAGGTCTTTTTCGGAGATATTCCTGAGTATGGCCATTCCATTTGCCGTATCTTTATTCGCAAGCGTATTAATAAAGGTGTAAATCTCTTTCCAGTTGCCTCTACTATTAATCAGAAATGATGAAACCTCATTAAGATTCAACGCCTTGCTTATTGCTAGTTTTTGACTAGCGGCTGAATCGATAAATGTTGAAATATACCGATTTCGGATAATATCCTCCTGTTGTAATCTTATGTTATTTGTTGCTGCTTTAATAGGATCGGCAGAGGGAATAGCCTGTAGAGCGGGAGGTGTAATATCAAAGGTTTCAGTGAATGCTCTATTTATAGGTTGGTTAAGTTTGATAATTATGGTATCGTCAGATTGTCCCGAAACTTTTTGATACCCGTAATTTCCACCCTTCGATGCCCAAACTATCAAATCGCCATAACCAGTAATAGTAGAGCAGAATCCCTTCTTGTCGGTGTACTTAGTTGCTATAGGATAGAACTCAGCGTAGTTGTAGAGCATAAACTCAACCTTGGTCTTAGCTGCAGGCTTACCATTTATATCGTAAATCTTCACAGGAACCTCTCTTGTTGAGGTATAGTTTGCAAGGAGGTTTACACGGGTAAACTTTTCGTCGAGTTGTAATTTTTCTTCCGAACCCTGATACTGTCCAAATACAACGGTATGGGTCATCATTGCTCTTTTTACCGGTGCAGAAAACCAACCCATATTCAATTCGGGTTCAGGCTCACAGGCACCTAGATAGTACCATTTACCATCGATCCAAACCTCAACCCAAGCATGATTATCGTCGGTATGCGCCCAGCGTGGGGTATAAACCTGACGGGCAGGGATGCAAACCGAGCGTAATGCAGAAACAGTAAAGGTCGATTCCTCACCACATCGACCAAGCGCATTCCTTACGGTTGTTAGTGGACCAGAGGTACGCTCATCGGAAGCTTTATAGATTACCTTTTCGTGGCACCAATGGTTAACCTCAAGGGCTGCATCGTACATGCTCATCCCTTTAATTCTATTTTTTATCTCCTTGAAGAAGACCTGACGGGCAGTATCGGTGTACTCATTATTGATTCGGTAGGGGAGAACGAAATGTCTGAAAATATCCTCGGGGATAATTTTCCCCCAAGTAAAGTATTCTCTTGCTTGCAGGGCTGTTTTTGCTTGAGCCAGAACGTATTCGCCGTTGTGCATTGCCAAATCGCTCAAGGGCATAAAAGCGTATAGGAATTCAAGAGCCTCCTTTTGTTCGAGGGATATTGGGTTATTAAAAACGTCGAAAAGCGCATTGGTTCTTCCTTGTGCTAATGATTTACTCTTTAGGAACTGATCGTGAACAAGATTTCTGTATGGGACATCTGATATAAGATGTGCTTCCTGAGCCAATGAACTATTTGCGAATAGTAACATTATAGCAAAGCAGAAGGATAATTTCCAATTTCTCATGGGAATAGAAGTCTTTTTTGATTGAAAAAAAGCTAAGCCAATACCTATTGTTTATATTCCTAATATCCAGATAGGTTGATTAGGGTAATTGGTTCGATACTTATTAAAATCGCTTAATGCTTTGTTTTTATCCGTGGTTTTGCCGATAGAAACTCTAAACATACTGTTGCCTTGTAT
This sequence comes from Bacteroidales bacterium, assembly GCA_003818205.1. GTDB lineage: Bacteria > Bacteroidota > Bacteroidia > Bacteroidales > Tenuifilaceae > UBA8529. The sequence goes on along the minus strand of RPRQ01000026.1, from coordinate 15,641 downwards.
AATCTCAGGGCTATAACCTTTTTGTTTATAGGTTTCAAAGAGTTTCTGAGCATTCTCAATCTTCCCAAAACTACCCACTATAAGGTAGTACGTTTTATTATCCTGCACTTTGGGTTCTTCATAGTTTAATGCAGTCTTCTTATTGTTGTTTTCTTTAATGCTTTGATCAACCTTTTCAATTAACGAATCTTTCTTTGTTATAACGCTATCGGTTAATTTTGTTTCCTCCGATTTCTGAGCTAATTCTGCGGCATTCTCTGCAACAGATTTTTTTGTATTGAGAATATTGTCCCAAAAACGGAGTTCTGGAACTAGAATGAAGGTTGTGGTTAATGCCGCAATTACAATTAGCAGGGAGAAAATGACAAGAATTTTATTTGAAGAATATTTCTTTGAAGTATTACCTGCTTTGGTGGCATAATCTTTTTGACCTTTGGTCTTTTTAATTTTCCGAGGGTTTACTTTTTCTACCTCCAAGGATTTTAGCCCAAAAGTTGATAGCGCAGCGTCAACATCTGCGGCTTGATCAAACCGAATTCGACCCTTTTTGTTCTTATAGAGTTCGCCAACATTCTCAAAAGTACGAGGTTTCCCACTGTCGAGATCGTAATTTAACCTACTGATATATTCTTTCAGTAAATCTGAAGCTTCGGTATGGCTTACCCCAAGTTTATCGCAAAGGTAGTTCTCAATCGCCTCATCGTTAAAGGTACGTGAGGTATCGAATGATATGATTTGTTTCGGGGGGATAAAGCTAATCCCATCGGCCGATGGGAAAGCAGGCTCATATTTTTGAGTAAAGCTTCCAATTCCGGGCAGGCTGATAAAGTCGTGCTTTGCAAGAAGTTCCCTGATAATGAGATTTATTTCCAAGACTATATTGTTTTTAGGGTTCAAGCAAAATTAGAAAAAAATGGATAGCGACAAGCATAGCATCAACATTAAATCCTAACCCCCATTACCACAATATCGTCAATCCGTGGTGATGTGCCGTGCCAATCGAGCAGGTTCTTGTGAAGCCTTTCACGCTGCTCCGTCATCGGTAGCTGATGGATTTCAAGCAGTAAGTCCTTGAGGTTCTTGATCATAAACTTTCGCTGATCGGGGCCTCCAAACTGGTCGGCATAGCCATCGGAGAATGTGTAGATGCAGTCGCCGGGCCTAAGCTCTAGGGTTTGGGTTGTAAATGGTTCATTGGCACGCATGTGAATACCGATAGGCATCTTATCGCTCTTGATGTGGTTCAGCTCATTATTGCGGATATGGATGAGCGGGTTATTGGCCCCAGCGAACTCAAGCGTATTCGTCGCCTCATCAATTACGTATATTGCTATATCCATACCATCCTTGCTGCCGCCAACCTCGCCGGTTTGGTGCAACGAGTTAATAACCGAGCTGCGGAGCTGATTGAGAATATCGCCGGGGTGTAGCGATCCACCTTTGCTAACAATTTGGCTTATGAACGACATGCCCAACATGCTCATGAATCCCCCCGGCACACCATGACCTGTACAGTCTGCCACCACGCAAATCTTTTTGGAACCTACCTTTGTAATCCAATAGAAGTCGCCGCTAACAATATCTCTAGGGAGGAAAAGAATAAAGTATTCTTTGAAAATTGTATCTATCTGCTCGTTCGGAGTTAAAATTGCACCCTGTATTCTGCTAGCATATTGGATACTGCTCTTAATCTCCTCATTCTGCAACGATATCTTCTCGTTCTGAACCTCAATCTCATCCTTCTGCGCAACCACCTCGGCGGTACGTTCTTTTACAATCTCTTCAAGCTCCTCTTTCTCTGCTATTAGCCTTCGGGTATTCCAGCGTACCAAAGCCCAGATTAATAGGATGAAGAGGATTGAATATATTATCCAAGCCACTATTGTTCTGTACCAAGGTGGGGTGATGGAGAATTTATACTCCCCAATGGTACTTTCTATACCATAAATGTTCCGAGCCTTAACCTTAAAGGTATAGTTCCCCTCTCTTAGATTGGTGTATGTAGCCTTAGCCTCTTTATTCCATAACGACCATGTTTCGTCAGACCCCACAAGGAGGTAGCTGAACTGGGTATCCTCCTCCTTCTCGTAGAATGTGGCGCTGAACTCAAATACTAATCGATTGAAACGATAGGGAAGCTTATGGATTTGTTCGGGGCTTTGGATTAACGATACAATATTTTTATTATAACCATTTTTGTAGTACGATGCTCCATTAAAAAGAACCGTATCTTCCTTTGATAAAACCTTAACCTTACGAACTAAAACATTGTACGGCAGCTCATAATTTCTCTTTGTATTAGGATTGTAACTATAAAGTTCCTTTGCGCAGCTAATCCAAATTATGCCATTATCGTTATAAATGGCATCGCTTGCTTTATCGGGAAGATATTTAAATGGGGTGTCAATTAGAGAATATTTGCCAGTGCTGTCCAATTCTGCAAATTCAATCCAATTCGTATTCTTTTTGGAGCATGCAAGTATAAACCCATTATCCGTTTTAACCATTCTAGAAATCCCATAATCAAGTAAAACTTTAGAATTTCCAGGTAAGCCAGAGGGTAAAAACTTATTGCTTTCTGAATTGTAAGTGTATAATCCTTTATTTGTCCCAAAATATAAGCTTTTACTATTGCTGAAAATTTGAATTTCATTATTATTTGGAAGTCCACTTTCGGTTTTGTAAAAGGTATATTTTTTATTGTCATCGCTCAGCTTGACCACTCCATCGAAACTTGTTCCTAGCCAAAGATTTCCAATACTATCCTCACCAATACTAAGAACGATAGTCCGAAGTTCGTTTTCGAAAAACCTCCCTTTGTTAATCCATTCCCCTTTAATATTATCAAATGCGGTAATCCCTGCTTTCTCTCCTATATAAACCCTTGATGGATTAACTTTTGATTGATAGACTTTATAGCCAACGATGCTAATTTTATCTTTAAACTTTTCGCTAATTGAATTAATCTGCCCCTTTTCATTCACCTCAAAAATGCCAGCATCAGATGCAATAAGTAAAGATTTCTGGCCATTTCCCGGGTTATTAAAAATTTCAAAGGACCAAACAGATGAGATGATTGTTGTAGGAACAAACTTAATGAATCCATTTTCAATAATTTGTTTATAAAGACCAGTTAGTGTACCAACGTATAAAGTACCATTAAAGCGGATAACATCTTGAATTAACCCATTAAGCCCCGATTCTTCCCCGAATTTACGAAAGGGGGATTGAATATCGGCTCGGGTAATTCCATAGAAGTGGGTTAACCAGATGGGTTGCTCCGAACCGTTTTCAGGAGAGCGGAATAGGAAAGAGATAGATCCATCCTTCAGACCAATAGCACGATTAATTACTTCAAAGGGGAATCCACTCCGATCAACTTCAAGGTAGCTATAGTCAGTAGAAAAGGGGAAAGCAAATCCAAGATTACCATTCGGCTGAACAATAGCATGGTACGAAATCGATTCGTTTAGTGCTCTTTCAATCAGATTTTGTTTATCAGAATAGACGCTTACCTCACCCGTTTTTTGATTATAGTTGTAAAAACCAACTCCTGTACCAACAATAGTATTGTCGTTCCCATTTGGTAGGATAAACCAAATGTCCTTCTTCTCAAAAAAGGTGCTGTTGGGGGCATCAACAATGCTATCATTAATTAATTCCCTTAACCCTTTTAAAAAGCAGCCAATATAAAAATGGTTATTAACAAGAAAGGAGAGAAAATTTTTGACGGTTAGATTTTTTTCAGTATCAATTAGCTTAGTCTCCTTCTTGTCGTAGATAATAATGTACCTACTTGAACAAAAGTATATTTTACCATTAAAATAGTAGGTTTTGTAAACATTTGAGATTTTGATTGAATCCTTGTTATACGTATTTAGCGACACAAACTTCATAGCACCTTGAATATCAGGCTCAAGATATCCAAAATCACCAACTGCACCAACAAAAATAGTTCCTTCATCATCCTTCACAAGCGATCGAACGATTGAATTATTTGGAATGGGAATCTGACGCCAGGTTTTACCATCGTATTCTAGGATACCTTTATCAGTATTTCCAAAATACATAATCCCCCTATTATCCTGTATAATAGACCAATTTTGCTCACTACCCCCATTCTCCTCAGGGATATAATTGCGTACTATTGGATGCCCATATTGATTTAATACTTGACCTATTAGGCTTGTATTTATAAGTAAAAGAAGAAGGAGTAATCTAAATGTTTTCATATCAATATTGAATACGAATAATCACTAAAAATAAACATTTTTTGATAAAAATGAACTACACAAATATAACTTTATCCTTTTATTAACGGTATATTGTTTTTCACTACTGACCTACTAAATTATTATGTAATTCATGAAATACTTGATATTACTACATTCAATGTATAGGTCGCCCCTAACAGGGCTTGATTTTCGGTTTAATAAAAACACTACAAATAGGTCATCGCTACGCGACTTTAAAAAAGCAGCATCGCTGCGATCTATTGAAATTTGATTTTTTCTCGGTTAATAATGATTGTTTTTAATGAGTATCTGCATATATTACAAAGAGGGTGTCTAAAAAGACCATTTAACTTCGTTGAGCCCTGCGGGGTTCACGCAAACCTGCCTGTCGGCCAGGCAGGGAACGCTAAGGTTTGCGAGAAACTATTATTGACTTTTTAAACAGCCTCTTTATCCTAGCACAATGGCAAACGAAGCATCGCCTTGGGCAAAAATTTGGCAGTTAAATTTTTCACTCTGCAATCCTGACACCATTCCACCATTCCATTCTCCCACCATGCCACCATGCCATCATTCCATTCTCCCACCATTCCACCATGCCATCATTCCATTCTCCCACCATTCCATTCACGCTGGTAAGTTAAAATACTGCTAAATTGCTTCTTACATTGAGCTGACGTTATTTTGAGCTATAAACCTTGACTTGTATTAAAAAAGTTGTACTTTTATTTGTGATTTACTACGTGGGGGAGATTGATCAATACAATTAGAAGTAAAGTATTACGAACCACATACTTACCTAAATTTTTGAGCCATGAACCACCGTGATGAAAGATCCCTTTGCGGGAAAGGGACGAGCATTTTCTCCGTAATGTTTTTGTTTTCATTACTTTTATTATTTAGCCCCTTAAATCTTTACGCTCAAGGCATTATTAGCAGAGATGCAGCCGATTACCCAAGCGGGAGCGTTAATGAGGCATGTATCGAATCGTCTTCTTCAGGCTGTATTATAACTTTACCCCCTGCGAAGTATGGCGAGAGCTATTCCTTTACAATTCCCATTCAACCGAGAGTTTTACGATCGGATATCAACTTTGTTTTTACTCAGCTTACGGCATGCTCCGATGGAGGGATTACCTTCTATTCCAATGGTGAGATACTAATAACTTCAGCAACAAGTTGTAAGCCGAGCGTAAACAACTTTATTGAATTCAAGATTAAAGCGGTAAGTAGCGATTTAACCGATAGTGTAAAATGCTATCTCCCCATTCTTCGCGATCCGATTAAAATTGTTCTCGTGCTTGATATGTCAGGGAGTATGGCTCTTCCTGTCCCAGGGGGTTCGTTATCGAGATGGCAGGCATTAAAAAATTCTGTTGAGCTCTTCACCCAAAAGCTGGAGGTTTTTAAGCAGGATGGCGACTATATTGGGGTTACCTACTTTTCAACCGATGTAATCCAACCTGAAAGCCCCATTCAATCGGGGTTTATACCTATTTCCGCTGCAACAGATCCTACACGTTCGAGCGCAATAATTCGAGTCGATATGTCGGGCAAAGAGCCTACACTCAAAACGGCAATGGGCAAGGGTTTACTTGATGCTAAACTTAAACTCAACGAGAATAACCCCATACATGCTCGTAAACTGGTTCTGCTTTTCACCGATGGGCTTCAGAATGTTGAACCTTTGGTTAATCCCGATGGTGTTTCGCTTTCAACGGCTGCCTCAATGCTTAACAGTGGTCCTTGCGATGCTATCGATAGCATACGCTACTATACCATTGGGATGGGCAGCACTACGCTTGCCCCCGAAACACTAGGGCAGATTGCCCAGTCCAGTGGAGGTATTTCGTTATCAACAACCACTGGTTCCGAGGATGATGATATTGACTATTTTTTTCAGAATCAGCTTGCCAATATGCTTGGGAAAAGCCCACAGGTTGTTTCAAGGAAAACTGGAGTTCTTTCAACATCAGGGGTAACCTACTCCTATCCAATCAATGGGAATGTTAGCACACTATACTTCGAGCTCATTACGCCTGATGCGGCTAATGTTACGCTTAAGTTGGATAAGGATGGGAAGGATTTAACCCCTTATGCAAAATTAATCAATGGCTCATTCTATAAATCGCTAAGCCTCTCACTACCTGTTATGATACCAGAGCTGATGAAAACAGAGGGTATTTGGAACCTTACCCTTTCGGGTAGTTCAACCAGCAAGTACTCGGTGGTGTGCTATGTCGATGACCATTTTCTCGATTTCAGTTGCCAACCAGCTAAAAGCGTCTATACCGTAGGCGATCATCTTTATCTTAAAGCGAAGGTATCATTTGCAGGTCAACCCCTTTCTGGAGATGCAGCCAAGGTTCAGGTGATGCTCCTTAAACCAGGTGATGATGCAGGTGATTTACTTACGAGAATTAAGGATAAACGAAACGATTCAATTAATGATGTTGACCCTGGGGCTGAAGCAATGTACCTACGCCTGATTCAGAACGATAAATCGTTCTGTAAAAAACTTGTCCCCGAAAATCATATAATCGATTTAAAGGATGATGGTAAAGGGCAGTTCAATGGGGAATACAAAAACACAGAACTATCTGGGGTTTATCAACTGATTTTCTTTGTTAATGGAGAAATCCCTGGATATGGAAAATTTGAAAGACAAAAACAGTATTCAACAGTTTTTAAGTTTGGGCAGATTAGCTCTCGTACAACCCATATTAATGCAAAAATTTCTTCAAAGTCAAGCGATAAAAGTATTAACTCGGCAACTATAACAGTTAAACCTAAGAACAAGTTTGGGCACTATCTTGGTCAAGGGTTTTTATCACGCATAAAGGTTAGCGTTGATTCATACCAAGGGGTTATTAGCAGCAGCAAGGATAATTTAGATGGGAGCTATACCTTTACCATTGGTAACATTCCACAAAACATTAAGCCTGATGTTCGGATAGTGGTTATGGGTGAAACATTGTACCTAGGTAAATTCCCAACTCCACGAGTATCATTTTGGCAATATTTTATACTAGTACTACTTATCATTATTCTGATATTCCTCTATATTCAGGGGCATACCGTGCAGACTCTGTTTCGGAATTTGGTATGGGTGCTGGTTATTCTCTGGATCTTGTTTTTGATTCTTCAAAAAATAGGAATAATTGTTTTTTAAGAACAGTTTTTTATTGAAACCTGATTGGTAATGAGCAGCCAATCGGGTTTTATTTTGCGAAAAAATGGATAAGAATAGATAACTCGAAACTACTCACAACGGAGACACGCCTGCCTGCCGGTAGGCAGGGAGATCACGGAGTTTACCTTAAATAAAGGGTTCGTTTCATCGATTATTCCAATCCTTCTTCAGTGAAAAAAAACCTTAAACGAAACTGTTAAGCTCTTTTGTGACAAACAACAACAATGTATATTATTGAGTAATTTCTTTCTCTCTCCCGATAAATCGGGACAAGCTGTGATTTTCTGTGTTCCCTGCCGGTAGGCAGGGGCACAAAGAGTCGTAGAAATGGATTGCAACGCTAAATTAAACTACAGCCAGAGATAGCTATAAAAAGCTGCTTTAAGTTGAACCCTATATGATAAATGGGACTCAAATTTTTATTGAAAATAAGTACATTGCATTATTTTGTCTAAAACGATATCATCGTTAACCAAACATAGTAATAACCTAAAACCTAAAAGCCATGGATCCAACAAAAATTAAAACGCTCGAATTATTCGAGGTTAAAGGCAAATTCACGTTTGTAAAAAGAGTTATTGGCTTATGCCTAACTTTTATTCTTTTAAGTAATGGATTACTTTATTCGCAGATTATTAGTGATAATATCGATGATTACCCAGATGGTGCAACCACACTTCCATCAGGTAGAATTCTTTTACCCAGCGTTCATTTAAAAGAGAATACAAATTACCCTATCCCCTTATTGGTAACACTACCATATACTTTTACTATTACCTATACTAATGGTGGTTGTAGTAATATTACCAATAACCATAGTGTTACAAATATCAATAATGTTATAACCATCTTAGTAAATAAAAAGTGCCTAACATCAGCTGATAATCACCTAGATTTTGGAATAACAGTTACCAAAGATTTAGCATCACAGTCGAAGGATTTCAGAGTACCAATTATTCGTGATAGTGTAAAAGTTGTCTTGACCCTTGATATTTCAGGAAGCATGTCGCTGGATGTTGATGGGGGAACGGGTACTCGCATTCAGGCTCTTAAGGATGCTGTGAATATGTTTGTTCCCAAGCTGGAAGCGTTTCAGCAGGAAGGGGATTCTCTTGGGTTAACCTACTACTCATCAATTCTCTACCAACCCGAATTAACCTATTTTCCAAAGAAATTTGTCAAAATAACTTCCATTTATGAACCGGTTCTTGCTAACTATGCATCCTATAAAGTGCAAAATGACTTGACCCCAAGAGTACCATTGCAGATGACTGCTATGGCCTCAGGTTTACTTAATGCAAAGAGCAAGCTATTACTAAATAAGAACAAAACTCCGAATACAAAAAGAATGGTGTTCCTTTTTACTGATGGCTTGCAGAATTATGGACCACAGGTAAATAGCGATGGTAATAGTATTAATAATGGTATCGATTCGTTAAATAACAAATCCTCTTTCCCCAAGGATAGCATTAGGTACTATACCATTGCAACGTGGGGTGCTGGGTTGGCTCCAGAAATTCTCAGCAACATTGCCACCAGTAGTGGCGGTGAGGCGCTACACGTTGTGCAAACAACTCCTACCCTTACAGAGTGGTTTAGCATTCAGTTCTGTAATATGCTAGCAGACGGTAGCCCTCAAATTGTTTTCAAGAGGTACGATACTAGCCTATCGGATTCATCAACATACTCATTTAACCTGAACGAGAATATTTCAAAGCTGCTTATTGAACTCTCTGGAGAATCGGTTAGTAATCTTGTAATATCTGTTAAGAAAAATAATGTTGATATTACCTCAAAAGCCAAACCTAGGTTGGATAACCTTAAAATGCTAACGTTCAATTTCCCAATTGATGGGAATCCGAAAATAAGTTCGGGTGGTAAATGGGAGGTAACTTTGACGGGGCAGACTCAAGACCCCTTCAATATTATTGCTTTTGCTGACGATCATCTTTTAAAGTACAAATGTGGTTTGGATAAGAGTATCTATACTGTTGGTGATACTATTCATTTCAGTACAAAGTTAACCTATGCGGGGAATCCTCTTACTGGAACTGGGAATAGAGTGAATGCGATACTCCTAAAACCAGGCGATGATATAGGGCAGCTCCTGTCAACCTATAAAACACCAGTAATCGATAGTACGGTGGATATGACATCGGCTGCTAATGAAAAGTTTCAGCAGCTGATGGCCAACGATACTTCTTTTTATAATGCGCTGCTTGCCTCTGAGCAAAAGGTTGATCTAACAGATATAGGCAATGGGGTTTATAAAGGATACTATAAAAAAACAGAGCTAGCAGGTATCTATAACGTGATTTTTATAATAAATGGAGAGCTGAATGGTGTTGGCAAATTCGAGAGAACAACTATTGTTTCATCCGTTGTTAAATTCGGGCAGGTTGTTGAGGCAAAACCCGATGTGGTTGATACTATACCACCATCTGGCTCAACAGCTAGTGTAGGTAAAGTTAATAATAGTTTGATACTAAAGATTCGACCAAAAAATAAGTTCGGATACTACATGGGTCCAGGATTTGGTTCAACTATAAAGGTTGCTATTAACCCTTCAAAGAAACAGAGCAGTACTTCACTAAAGCAGCTAAAAAGCAATAGCTTAGAGCGAGAACCGTATGTTAAAGAGATAAAAGATGGTCTAGACGGATGCTACTATATAGTATTGGCTAATGTTCCGAGTGGTTCAAACCCTTCAATTCAAATTAGCGTAAGGGGTGAGATTGTGTACGAGGGGAAAGCCTCTCCAATTCCTTTCTGGGTTTATATACTAGTAATATTATTGATTCTGATTCTACTGCTGATGAGGTTTTTTAAAACAAAGAGTAGCAGTATTTACAATATCTTAGTTTGGGTACTTACTATAGTTCTCCTACTAATAATGCTTTTACAATACTTAGGAATATTTAAATTGTTCTGATAGGTAGGTAGAAGTTATTTCAAATAAAAGAGGATGTCTAAATATGTTTAACCACAAAGAACTCGAAGGACACAAAGTTATTATAATGATATTCATCGTTTCGTGACCTTTGTGATTTACTTTGCGGTCTTTGTGGTTAAGTTTTATTAGACTATTTTCAGACACCCTCTTTTACGTTATTTAATCCTTTTTTCCAGCTCCTCCAGCTTTTTACTGATTTCATTTATCTGATTCTCAAGAACGATATTCTTTGCTTTTTGTTCTTCAATGATCTTTTGCTGTTCCTGAATACTATTGATTAGAACTGGTATTAGAGAGGTGTAGTTTATACCCAGTGTTTTATCTTGATCATCGCCAACATCTACTACCTCATTAATTATAGGTTGTACTTCTTGGGCAATCAATCCTAATTTGATGCTCTGATCCTTTCCGTCTTTCCATATAAATGTGACAGGACGTAATTTTAAGATATCTTTCAACCCATAGCTTAAGTTGATTATATCCTTCTTTAACCTTGCATCTGAAGTTTGTATTACATTATTAACTGCATAAATAACTGACCATCTGTTTGATGCTGTGCCAAGAAAAGGGGATCCATTATCATTCGGGTACAAATCTCCATCGACTTTCATTTTCCCATTTTTGTATATAACCAGTGCATCGTTTCTTTGAAAAGAGTTAGGCCCAGTACCATTTCCAATAACAAATATTGGGTCGGTATCTACCCAACCGCTAGGAGACCCCAATTTTTTATTATACTGTCCAATTACCAATGAGGCGTAAGCTTTTGCAGTAACATGGTATCCTGTAGCGATTGAACAATATCCTTCTGCACTGCTGCTATCGCCAAATGCGATTGCATTATCAAATACTGCCTGAGTTAAATTTCCCAAAGCAAAGGAGTTCTGGCCGCTAGCTTTTGTTTTGTAACCAGATGCAAAAGAATTTGATCCACCAGATATATTTTCCTGTCCAAAAGCAGCAGATGCTATTCCACTACAATTATTTAATTTTCCAACCGCTAATGATATGTGTCCAGTTGCATAGTTCTCTGTACCAACAGCAAATGAGTAGTTACCTGAAGCTACATTTTTATACCCACCAGCAACTGAATACAAGCCACCAGCGGTGTTTTCTTGCCCGAAGGCCAAAGATGATTGCCCATTCGCATTATTACTAGCACCAAATGCAAAAGCATATAGAGCTATAGCTGTATTCCCATACCCCATGGTGAATGAAACAGGTCCTTGTGATACATTGTCAACCCCCATTGCCACAGAGTTTAGTCCTAATGCTTTGGAGTTAAAACCCGTTGCGAATGCAAATTTATTCGATGATTCACAGTTAACACCTAGTACAAATGAGCCTAACGCTTTTGCCTTAGAGCCTAACCCGAATGCAAAGGAGAAGGCTCCGGTTGCATCAGTCGATACATCTTGAGTTACGCCGTTAGCATCAACCCCCTTAGCCCCAAAAGCGAAGCTGCCAAACCCTAAGGCTTTTGAACCGTTACCGAATGAGAAGGAGTTTACACCAGCCGCTATGGCCTCATAGCCGATGGCTGTAGAGTTATCTCCTCGTGCAACGCTTTTGTAACCCATCGCCTGTGAGTAGCTGCCATGAGCAATATTTCGGTAGCCTAGCGACATAGAGTATAGCCCAACGCTATCGGGGTGAAGAACGCTTATTTCACCGGCGAGCAATGCCGATCTTTTAGGGTACCACATAATTCGCGATTCGTTTTTTATCACGTTGGCTGCGGTGGCGGCTGATACGTTAAAAAAGTCAGCTTTTCCCCCCTTGGTTGAACCGGAAAGTCCTCCTACTGCGAATCCGCCCTTAGCACCCTTGGTGTTTGAATCATCGATGTAAATTCGTGTACTATCGGGAGTGATGCGAAGAAATTCAGTAGTTACCCCTTTCGTTGAGCCCGAAAGACCTCCAACGGCGAATCCGCCCTTAGCACCCTTAGTGGTCGAATTATCGATGTAGATTCTAGTGCTATCGGGGGTAATGCGAAGAAATTCAGTGGTCACCCCTTTCGTTGAGCCCGAAAGGCCTCCAACGGCGAATCCGCCCTTAGCACCCTTAGTGGTCGAATTATCGATGTAGATCCTGGTGCTATCGGGGGTAATGCTCAGAAAAGTAGTGCTCCCCTTTGTTGAGCCAGAGAGACCACCCACAGCAAATCCGCCCTTGGCACCCTTGATACCTGAATCATTGATATAGATCCGAGCACTATCGGGGGTGATGCGGAAAAACTCAGCAGACCCAGCCTTGGTTGACCCCGATAGGCCTCCCACGGCGAAACCGCCCTTGGCGCTCTTGGCCACATCCTCCACGTTAACCCTTACCCCTCCTTGGTAAACGCCGAAAACAACCTGCCCTAGGCTGTTCTTCACCTCAAAGATGGGGGCATTGGGATCGGCGCCCGGGGAGCTGACAACCTCCTTCGGGTTGGTGTAAAGTGCATAGGGGACTGATTGGAGCTTGGTGGGTGCTCCTACAAGGGTGTAATTGGTACTCCCCGTTGGATCGATTCTAACCTTGACCAGAACATCACCTGTATTCCATGGAATGCTGGCAAAGGTATTGGTTCCCACCTTCTCCCCTCCGCCAATGGTTATAGAGATAACGCCTTGGGCGTTGGTCCTCGGACGATGGGTTTCGGTGTATAGCACTGCTTCCAGCGTGTTCTGGAGGGTTATCTCCACCCCAACAAACTGGTCAACGATAGGGGTACCACTGCCATTACGCACAACCGCTTGGTACGAAAAGCCCTGTGGGGTTTGAGCAAATCCTAGGAACACGTATAGCGAAAGGGCTATAAGGATTGCAAGTTTTTTTGAAATTTCAGCTTTCATAGTAGTGATTTTTAAAACAATATGAAAGGTAGTGAATAAATAAATAAATTAAATAAAATTGATTCTATTTTTGACAAAAATGGGATAATGAAGATAAGAACAAGAAAACCCTACCGGATATTATACTGATAGGGTTTACCGTTAAATATAAATCAATGTCGTTTACTTAAGGTTGATAAAACGCAGACAGTCAGGTTAACCAGCTTGATTGACCTTTCAGAGTCGGAAGACCTGAAAGCGTCAATTACAAAATCCTTATGTAAACGACATTGAAATATAAATAAAGATTACTTTTTAAGCATCGCCTTTATCGATTCGAGCTCGGCTTTGAGTGCTTCGATTTGTTTCTGTTGCTCTTTGATAGCTTCAACTAATAATGCAGACATTTTTTCGTAAGCGACTGATTTATACCCATCTTCTCCAGTTGTTACAAGTTCAGGAAAAATCTTCTCAACTTCTTGAGCAATAACACCTATTTGCTTTCCTTTAGGGAAATTGCTGGTGTTGCTATTTACATTATCCCAATCATAAGTAACGCCCCGAAGAGCACAAACATTAACTAGTGCATTATTAATTGTAATAATATTCTTTTTAAAACGAGCATCTGACCAGGTTGTATTACCTGCTGTAATCTGCGCTCCATTGGCCCATATAGTACCATTTACTTCAAGGGCATATGTAGTAGGCATACGATTTATACCAACCCTTCCAGTACTAAAATCGCCACCTATTAATGGATTTGGCCAATCTTTTGAGTTGCTAATATAAAGTTTGTTCGAACTATTTACAACATTATAACCAGCTTCGTAACCGAGAAACACATTTGAATGACCTGTTGCACAGCTGTACCCTGATTGGTCTCCAATAAAGACATTCCTAGCCCCAGTTGTATTAGCGCCTCCTGCTGTAATCCCAATAAAAATATTGTAAAATCCAGTTGTATTTGAATAGCCAGTATACTGGCCAAGGAATGTATTGCTATTCCCAGTGGTATTCTGATAACCCGACATGTAGCCTAAAAATGTATTCCTAATACCAGTGGTATTAGCCGCTCCAGCAGCACTTCCAAGAAATGTATTATAATTACCCTCGGTATTCGACGATCCACTCCCTGATCCGATAAACAGGTTATCTTCGCCTGTAGTGTTGCTATCGCCCGAGTTAGATCCAAAAAAGGTATTGCGGCTACCGGTTGTATTCAAATACCCACTTCTTCTACCAATAAATAGGTTAAAATCCCCTGTTGTATTGCTATAACCGCTTTGGTAACCCATAAAGAAATTGTAGCTACCATCCAGGTTAGAGTATCCGCTTTGGTGGCCTAGGAATAAGTTATAATTTCCAGAAGTATTGGTAAACCCACTTTGGTAACCCATAAAGGTATTGTTATACCCGATTGTATTATTAAATCCACTTTGGTATCCCATGAATGTGTTATAGTACCCAGTAGTATTAGCTAATCCACTTTCAGTCCCAATCATTAGGTTATTTGAGCCTGTAGTAACCTTATTACCTGCACTACTCCCAATAAAGATATTATTATTAGCAATAGATGTACTTCCTTTAACTGTAGCTCCGCTATTGTTTCCAATAAAGATATTATCATCGCCACCATAGAATGATTGGCCTGCATTAGCTCCAATCATAATATTAGAATTACCAGAACTTAATGACATACCTGCTGACGATCCAATTAATGTATTGGTATAACCTGTTGTATTATTTCTTCCAGCAAAATAGCCCATAAACACATTTCTATAGCCAGTGGTGTTTGAATATCCAGCCAAATACCCAAGAAACATATTTGCTATACCGCTTGATGTATTATACCCCGCTTTATAGCCTAGGAATGTGTTAAACGAAGCATTATTAAAATGACCTGCCTTAGTCCCAATAATAACATTATAATAACCACCAGAATTTGAGTATCC
The DNA here is from genome assembly GCA_003818205.1 of Bacteroidales bacterium. GTDB lineage: Bacteria > Bacteroidota > Bacteroidia > Bacteroidales > Tenuifilaceae > UBA8529. Next base: position 486 of record RPRQ01000026.1, on the reverse strand, counting down.
TGCGCTATCACCAACGAATACATTGCTAAATCCGTTGGTGTTAGTGTAACCCGCTTTATTACCAAGAAATGTATTTCTATCTCCATCAATATTGCTATATCCACTTTGATAACCTAGGAACAAGTTATTATTACCAACCGTATTCACTTGGCCGGATTGGTAACCTATAAACGAGTTATACAACCCAGTGGTGATAGATTTCCCCGCTTCCTGCCCAATGAAGTAGTTATCGGGGGTGAGGTCGAGGAAGTTACCCGATGGTGACTTGGTAGAACCCGAAAGACCTCCCACGGCGAACCCGCCCTTAGCCCCCTTGGTATTTGAGTCGTTGATATAAATCCTTGCGCTATCGGGGGTGATGCGGAGAAATTCAGCAGACCCCGCCTTGGTAGAACCGGAAAGGCCTCCCACGGCGAACCCGCCCTTAGCTCCTTTTGTATTTGAATCGTTGATATAAATCCGTGCGCTATCGGGGGTGATGCGGAG
>RPRQ01000025.1 GCA_003818205.1 Bacteroidales bacterium | reverse complement strand
CGGATCGCTCCAGTTCCACTATTCCCTGCCTACCGGCAGGCAGGCATCATTCCAATACCATATGATAAACTTGTAACAAATTACAATTTAGAGTATTACTATCATTTCTTAAATCGAACTCACGTTAATGTACATTGTTTTCACTTTATAAAAAACTTTTACAAGAAAATCATACAATAATTAGAGAGCCAAAAAGATTTATTTGTACTTCGGTTTTATTTATCTTTTTTGATTCTAATTAGACCTTTATAAATATCTCTCTATTAGAATGATATAGATTGATTCCGCAAGATCAAATATTACTAGATGAAACATTTAATAATCGATTTCTGTTATAAGTTGAAGTTTCTAAATTTGCAGCTGAAAACAATGTTATAAACCAATAAAGAATTTTAAGATGTTCAATAAGCTGATTGCAGCGATGCTGCCCTATTTTCCTAAAAAATTAATCTGGATTTTTTCAAAGCGTTACATTGCAGGTGAAAGTGTTGCAGATGCCATTCGTGCTTCGAAGGAGCTGAACGCACAGGGTGTAAAAGTAACCATCGATATTCTTGGTGAGTTTATCAAAACCCTTGGCGAGGCAGAAAAGAACAAAGTTGAGTACATCGAGCTGATTGACACCATTGAAAAGGAGAAGATTGACGGAAACTATTCGCTTAAGCCAACCATGTTCGGGCTCCTTCTCGATAAGGACGTTTGCTATATACATATTCGCGAGATTGTTGCTAAAGCTGCATCTTATGGTAATTTCATTCGGGTTGATATGGAGGATTCTCCTTGTACCGACCTTGAAATAGAGCTTTACAGAAAATTAAAAGCTGAGTTCCCTAAACATGTTGGATTGGTTGTTCAGGCTTATATGAAGCGTACCCTTCCAGATATTACGAATTTAATGGATATTCATACCACTGAAATCCCTTTGAATTACCGCCTTTGCAAGGGAATTTACGTTGAACCCGCAGCCATTGCTTACAAGAAGTACGAAGAGATTAATGAGCATTTTCTTGAAGATTTAGAGTTCATGTTTAAGAATGGCGTTTATCCCGGTATTGCCACCCACGACAAACCGTTAGTTGATGGTGCATACAAACTAATTGAAAAGTATAATGTACCCAAAAATATGTACGAGTTTCAAATGCTATACGGTGTAACACCCGAACTTCGCAAGTCGATAACAAGCAAGGGTCACAACATGAGGGTTTACGTACCATACGGCAAGCAATGGTTTGGTTACTCAACCCGCCGATTAAAAGAAAATCCCAAGATGGCTAGTCTGATTATTAAGGCACTGTTTTTTAGAGGATAACTTCTAAATACATTTCAAGCAAAAAGCGCAAAGTATAGTTTTTAACTAGCTTTGCGCTCTTTGCATTTTGCTTCTGTACTCAGAAAAAAATCAAAAAGACTTATTCTATAAGCCCCTCAACCCTAGAACATATTGAGCTTTGAGTTCCTTTCAACTTCTCAGCGATTACTGGTTTAGTAATTCTAAACCTTAGTATTTTTAAATCCAGTACCGTTGTATAGTAAAACCTCCGCCAATTATATGCAATTACAGCACCAATAATCAAACTTACGAAGTAGTATAAAGTGTAAATACCATTCCCTGAGATTGCCCAAAACAGGGAAAGTTGAATTATATAAGCGATTGGAAACAAGAACATGGCAACAACAAAACGGATGGAGCTGATAAACTGAACATCCTTAACCTTCTTGCTGATAAGAAAAGCACCTGCAACTGGAATAATGTTATTTATATATCCCCAGATAAAAAGAGGCAATGTGATTAATAGTAAAGGGAGTTTAATTAATAAACCCCAAAGCTTTAGACTCGAAGTTTGAATTGATTTAAATGTTAACCCTACCTCTTTAGCTAAGCCTGAATGGGTTTTAACATCATCCATTAAGGTTTGAAATGAAGATGGTTGGTCAATTTTCATCTTATCTACTGCAGCAATCATCCTCTTGTCAACATCAAAGCCCGTGTTTTGATGCTTAGACAATTGTTTCTCTTCCAGATATGCTGGTGTAAATATTTCTCGAAGATTTTCGTACTCCTCATAGTTAGCCTCATCGTCAATCTGAATCATCTCCTTTTTTATACCAGCTTCAAGCTCCTCTATAAGAGCATTATATGCTAATGCAGGGTTTTGTCGGTATAGTTCAAGGTGTTTGCTGACATCAATTGCCTCACCAAATCGAACAAGCAATTTACTTCGAAGGTTCACGTAGTTACTATAGCTTAGCCCAACGGGAATAATATGAATTTTCAGCTCGTTGTTACAAGCATCCTCTGCCTGAAAGGCGATACGGGCAATCCCCTTTTTCAAGGGTCTTAATCTTCGCTGCCCAAAGTGACTGCCTTCAGGTAGAATTCCTATACCATTGTGGTTTTTTAGCACGTCAAGCGTTTTACGAAATACATCATCGTTTAGGGATAGGTTCTGGTAACCATCGCGAATACGATAAACAGGGAGTATCTTTAGAAAAGTAAGAATCTTCGTCAGCATAGGCGTTTTAAAAACATCGGCCCGAGCCAGAAAAACTGGTTGACATCGACGAGAGACTAGAATTGCCAACGCATCGATCAACGAATTCTGATGGTTAGCCGCAAATATCAAACTCTTATCGAAAGGAACTTTATCCTGTCCTATAATCGTTGTCTTAAAGTATATCTTAAAACAAAAGTCGTGATACGATTTCAGTAGATGATAGCCAAAGGACCACTGTTCAATTTTCTCTCTATCTGTAGGCATATTTTACAATAATAATACAATTCGTTGTGTGTAAAAATGTATAAATCTTTTGAATTTGCCAAAAGGGCACGAATCGAGGTTCATATTTTCTTCAACTCCAGCTAATCTTTTTAGTCATTTTCACGTTACTAGAGCGAAAGATGTATTTTAATAACGAACATAGATTATTAGAATCAATAAAAACCTTATTTTTGAAATAGTTGAATTTTTATCAAATGCAGCAAAACATCTTCAAAAAGATATTTCGTTTTTACTACGATGGTTTCAAAAGTATGACTTTAGGTAAAACCCTATGGGTTATTATCATCATTAAGCTTTTCATCCTGTTTTTTGTACTTAAACTATTCTTCTTTCCTAATCTACTCAAGAAGAATTATAGCACCGATGAAGAGCGCAGCCGACATGTAATTGAACAATTAACTAATAAAAAATAACGCCCCCTATGACTGAAAGTATGGACCTTGCAGTGGTCAGCTGGTCGAAAGCACAGTTTGCCTTAACGGCAATGTATCACTGGATATTTGTACCGCTAACGCTAGGACTTGCATTTATCATTGCCTTTATGGAAACGCTTTACGTCAAAACTGGCGACGAGGAGTGGAAAAGGATTACAAAATTTTGGATGACGCTATTCGGAATCAACTTTGCGATAGGCGTTGCTACGGGTATTATCCTTGAATTTGAGTTTGGCACCAACTGGAGCAATTACTCGTGGTTTGTAGGTGATATTTTTGGTGCTCCGCTTGCTATCGAGGGTATTATGGCTTTCTTTATGGAAACCACCTTTATTGCAGTAATGTTCTTCGGATGGAATAAGGTGAGCAAAAAATTCCATTTATTATCAACTTGGCTTGTAGCCATTGGTGCGAACCTCTCCGCGCTATGGATATTGGTTGCCAACGCTTGGATGCAATATCCCGCAGGTATGCAATTCAATCCCGATACCGCTCGGAACGAGATGGTCAACTTTTGGGATGTGCTTTTATCACCCGTTGCTGTGAATAAATTTTTGCACACCATTTCGCAAGGGTTTTTACTCGCATCGGCATTTGTGGTTGGGGTAAGCGCATGGTATCTGCTAAAAAATCGTCATAAACTATTAGCCAAACGAAGTATAATTATTGCATCCGTATTCGGACTGCTCTCCTCCATTTTTGTTGGTCTAACCGGCGATGGATCGGCATACCAAGTTTCGCAAAAGCAACCGATGAAACTTGCAGCAATGGAAGGATTATACAAGGGAAGCGAAGGTGTAGGATTAGTTATGCTGGGTATGCCTACACCCGGCAAGGTCTATAACGATAATAAAGACCCTTTCATTTTTAAACTCGAAGCGCCCAAATTGCTTTCAATCCTCGGCTATCATGATAAAGATGCATTTGTACCTGGAATAAATGATATTATTGAAGGTGGCTACATCTACAAGAATAAGAATGGCGAAGAGGCAGTTGCACTTTCAGCGGCTCAGAAAATCGAAAAAGGGAAACTTGCCATTCAGGCACTTGGAGACTATAAAGCCGCTTCCGACGCAAAAAACAAAGAGATGATGGTTTATCACAAAAAGATTCTAGATGATAATTTTGAATACTTTGGCTACGGATATCTAAAAGATGCTTCAGCCACCATCCCGAGTGTGCCTTTGGTATTCTATAGTTTCAGGGTAATGGTGGGCATAGGATTGCTTTTTATCGTATTCTTTGCCCTTGTCCTATATCTTGTTCTCGAAAAGGATTTAGAACAAAAAAGATGGCTATTAAAGGCATCTATCTTTATGGTTCCAATGGCGTATATAGCTAGTCAGGCAGGTTGGATTGTTGCCGAGGTTGGTCGTCAACCTTGGGTGATACAGGATATTCTTCCAACGGTTGCCGCTGTATCGAGGATTGAGGCAGGGGCAGTTCAGGTAACTTTCTTCCTATTCCTGATTATTTTCACTACGCTGCTAATTGCCGAGATGAAGATTATGTTTACACAGATTAAAAAAGGACCAAAAGAAGAGGGAGGAAAATAGCCATGATCGATAGCACATACATCTTATTACAGCAATACTGGTGGTTAATTGTATCACTACTTGGAGCATTATTGGTATTCCTACTTTTTATTCAAGGCGGACAAACATTGATTTATACCCTTGGAAAAGACGAATCGGAACGAACGGTTCTTGTTAATGCTCTTGGCCGTAAATGGGAGTTAACCTTTACAACACTTGTAACCTTTGGAGGAGCATTCTTTGCATCGTTTCCTTTATTCTATTCTACAAGTTTTGGCGGTGCCTACTGGGTTTGGATGGCAATACTATTCTGCTTCATCATTCAAGCAGTATCATATGAGTTTAGAACAAAACCTAACAACTTCTTAGGTCGTCGAACCTTTGAAGCATTCCTTTACATCAATGGTTTATTAGGAACCATTCTTCTTGGTACTGCTGTTGCTACATTCTTCACAGGTTCGTTATTTTCAGTAAACAAGATGAACTTAACGAATATTGCCAACCCTATTATCTCATCGTGGCAAACACCTTGGCATGGACTAGAGGCTGCACTAAACCTACACAACCTATCGTTGGGATTAGCTGTATTCTTCCTTGCCAGGATTTTGGGGCTACTTTACTTTATGAATCATGTGAATAGCAATGAAATATTTGTTCGTGCAAAGAAGCATTTGCTCTACAATACAATTCCATTCTTGGTATTCTTCTTAACCTTTGTCATTTGGTTAATCCTTCGCGATGGTTTTGCGGTAAACCCTGCAAATGGTCAAGTGTTTATGGAACCATTCAAATATCTTCATAATCTACTTGCCATGCCAATAGTGCTCGCCATGTTTTTAATTGGAGTTGTACTAGTTCTTTGGGGAATTGGAAAGTCGTTGGTTATCTATTACACCAAGGGAATCTGGTTCACTGGGTTAGGAACGGTACTTACCGTGCTAGCGCTATTCTTAGTTGCTGGATATAATAATACGGCATACTATCCATCGACATTCGACTTGCAAAGTTCATTGACCATCATCAACAGCTCTTCGAGCAAGTTTACACTAACTGTAATGAGCATTGTATCGCTGCTTGTTCCTTTTGTGGTGGCCTATATCTGGTACGTTTGGAAATCGATGAATAGCAAGAAGATTGATGCTGAAGAGATGAAGAGCGAGGGGCATATTTATTAGTTGACGCCTGCCTGCCGACAGGCAGGGTTGTCAGTCGTTAGTTGACAGTAGAACATTGTAAATGATTTGAAGGCGTTAGTAAAAAAATGAAATATTGATTAGGTGGCTTTTGAACTTTGAACTTTGAACTTTAAACTTTAACCTTATTATGAAATACTTACCACTTATACTCTGGCTACTTACCTGGCCGCTGCTAATTTATGTCAGCTTAAAGCTATCAACTTTAGCATTAAATTATTGGGAAAAGAAGAGAGTAAAGGAATAGCATTTCGTTTACGGATACACTAAAATGATACCATAATTGCAAAGCACCCAAAGGGTAAATTTACTTTGAGTGCTTTGCGATTTCCCTGCCTACCAGACAAGCTTTGTGACCTTTGCGGCTAAAATTATTTTTGAGAGAGAAATCCTACTTCTTAATCGAATCCAAAATAAATTCAACTAATCTACCTGCCGATTCTTCGGGTGTTTCCCTATCTGTGTATAGAACTAAGTCAGGATTGATAGGGTTTTCGTACAAATCGTTTATCCCAGTGAAATGAAAAAGTTTATCGGAATGATCATCGGGCAATAATGCTCTTTTATATAGACCCTTGGGGTCTCTTCGGATTAAAGTTTCTATAGCACAATCTATCCAAACTGTTTTAACAAATTTCGAACTATCCGACAGTTCTTTCCTAATGCTCTCAAACGGATTAATCGCCGATATTATTGATATAACATTATGCTTTAGCAATAGCTTTGCTACAGTCCCTAATCGATGCAAATTCTCCACCCTATCCTCATAAGAAAAGCCTAAATCCTTGCAAAGGGACTTACGGTACTCATCCCCGTCAATGACCTCAATATTGACATTATTTGCTGCTAGTTTTTCTTTAACTAACGTGGCAATAGTTGTTTTTCCTGAACCCGATAGACCGGTAAATTGAATTAATAGCATATTATGAATCATCTATATAATCTACTCCTCAATTTCTAGCTTAGGATCAGAGGCAAACATACCTGCTAAATCTCCACCAACCAAAAAAACATTTATTCTTTTATCCTTTTTAATCAAAATTGTATCCTCAATGGCTCCATCGTTATAAAAGATTCCTGCTTTAGCATGAAAGGGAACACGTAATATGTATAAACCTGTATCTATTTTAATGGTCTTATCAACATCGTATCTTTCGTTCGGGTCGTTACCATTCAACTTCTTAAGAGAGTAAACCTCATCAACAATTTTATAAACCTTTGATTGGGTTTGTACTCGAACAGAGCCTTTGGGGTTATTACTGCATGAAATCATAATTGCAGATAAAAAAACAAAATATAGCGTTTTCATTATGCGAAGTATTAATAAGAACAATACAATTGCTATTAGGAAATGGAATATATCAAATATGGTAATTTAAAGATAATTTACAAAAAAAGCAACCTGAATTATTGACTTCGTCGAGCTTCGCTAAGCCTACCTGTTAACTATCTAATTCGATTCTTTACATCAAAAAAAATGATTAGGATAAAACCGTTTCAAAGAATCAGCAACATTACGTGCCACAATTTTACGCCCTCTCTCAGCATAATGCTCAGTAGTCCAAGTAGTATCGGTGTACTGATTGTTAGGTACACATTCCAAATTATCAACTACAAGAACTCCATTCCGATGATACCGCTTAACCAGTAAATCTCTATTCTGCTTGATCAAAAATATTAGCTCATCACCGATAAGCTCCTGTGCCTTTTCAGTATTTTCAGCCATAAAATTGAATATAAGATTCCAATTACGCTCTCGAGCCAGCATAACAATGTTATCGAAATCTTTAATCCTCGGATTTTTAACAGTATCAATCTGAAAAGCATAGGTTTTTATGTAATGGCAAGCAAGTTCGGTTAGCTTATAATTTTTAGAACCGTCAGGGTTCTTCATGCCTTCATGAAACATTGCTCTATCCCATTCCTTTACCGTCTTATTTTTCAAAGGGAATGGCACTTTAAGCTCAATAGTTTTCCATTCGTGCTTATACATTTTTTCAAGTTCAGCCTCGCTCCGATTATCGTACCCCTTAAAAGCCAATAAAAATCGCCCAACTAGGGGTGGATAGCCCCTTAGAAACACGGCATATTTCTGTATTTGAGGCTCAAGCGATGAGTAAATCCAGTTGGCATCGAATGATCTTAGGTTTAAGGTAACGATTACCGTTTTAACAGCCGAACTTTCGGGGATATTCTTAAGCAATAGATAAAAAATCTCAGCATGAGCCGCAGGTTTTGTAATATCGCCAACCCTTAGCGTTGGGTAGTAATCGCCAATAAAAGCGCTTATCGAACGTTTGTCTATATCATCCTCACGGCAATTGGTATTCGATGACTCACCAACGTAAACCACCTCACAGCTATCCTTCACCACCTTTCTCACCCCATTAATAACCTCCGAATGAGTCTGAATATCCTTTTCGTAGTAGGTGTATTTGTAAAGATAATTCATGCAGATAAGGACAATTACGATTACCCCAATTTTATAGTAAAATGATTTTGGAATCATACCTTATTTATTAAAATTGAAAATAGATAAAAGGAAAATTATCGACATTGGAAAACACAATAATCATTAATATCATAGCAATATATAACGACCATCGAAACGTTAGATGCCTTTTATTGCACCAAACATCGAACCTATTGTTCAACAAAACGCTATCGAGGGTAATAAAAAACAACAGGAAAAGCCAAATTTTTGGATCGACACTAAAGTCGTCACTAACGCTAATGTTTCTGATCAGCGATTTTACGATAAGCTTTACCTGAGTAAAATCGGTAGCCCTGAAAAGCACCCAGGTAAACGAAACGATTACAAATGTTTTTATGGTATTAAATATCTTACGGATTGTATTTTGCCCTTTATCCTTTTGAGTTTTAAAAACTCTATTAACCAAACCCTCAACGATAAGTAAAACGCCATGGGTTAACCCCCAGATTACGAATGTCCAATTTGCGCCATGCCATAATCCGCTTAGAATAAAAACAACAAGAATATTTATTGCCCATCGATGAATTTTAACCCTACTCCCGCCCAAAGAAAGGTAAACGTAATCGCGAAACCAGGTGGAGAGTGAGATATGCCATCGATGCCAGAACTCCCCGATGCTACTCGAAAGGTAAGGATTTCTAAAATTATCCATCAAATTATAGCCCATAGCCTTAGCACAACCGATAGCAATAGAAGAGTAGCCAAAAAAATCGCAGTAAATTTGGAATGAATAGAATAGCAATCCGTTCAGAATACTCAAAGAGCTGAACGACTCAGGTTTTGAGTAAATTTGGTCAACGTACACCCCGAGGTTATCGGCAATCACCATTTTCAAAAAAAGCCCAAACAGTACAAGGCGTAAACCTTCAATAAGATTTGAATACTGAAATGGCTTCTCCTGTCTAAGCTGAACTAATAGATTTTGTGGGCGTTCAATAGGTCCCGTTACAAGCTGCGGGTAAAACATCACGTACAAGGAGTATATTCCAAAGTGTTTCTCTGCCCTTTGATTTCCTCTATAAACCTCAATAACATAGCTTAAACTCTGAAAAGTATGGAAGGACAGACCTATGGGTAGAATAAATTGAATCATCTTTTCGGGATAGTAGAAATCAAAACGATGGCTTAGCGCAAGCATGTTATGATTGAAAAAATCAAAATATTTAAAAACAAATAGCACCAAACAGGTTGATATTATGCTAATTATCAAATACCTCTTTTTCTTTATTTCATCCGACTTCTCAATCCAAATAGCGGCTAGGTAATCGATTATTATGGTAGTAAACAGAATGAAGATGTACTGCGGAATAAAGAACATATAAAAAATACAACTCGCAACGAGCAGATGCATCCATCGGTAGTTATGAGGTAAGAGGAAAAAGAGTAGGGTAACTATTGGAAAGAAAAGTAAAAACTCGATTGAATTAAAAAGCATTGTAAGTAGGTTTATCAGATGTGTTATGGTAAAAAAAGTCAAGCACCAGTACCCTTTCCATACTAATTCCTTATTAGCTTAACATTTCATCGCTTAAAAATATTCAAAAACTCGTGAATTAACAAACCAGATATCAGTTTACGATGCCTTCAAACATCAATTTAACTTATCCGAATTGAATTAAAAAACTACAGTTCAGTGTCGTTTAAAGAATTTAACACAAGCATGTCCTGCGGGCAATGCTTGGTTAATAGTGATTGTTCCATTGTTCCATGTATTAATATCAACGTAAAGTAAAAATTGCTAAATTGAAGCCGTTATTTTTGCCAATCGATTGGCATTATGGGTTGCAATATTGTACATACATTTCAAATATTCAATATGAAGCATATATACTTAATCCGTTGCGTGTTGGCTATTATACTTTTCATATCCGTTCCATCTGAACTAGTAGCATCCAAATCGCCCAATCCGCCAGACTATCAAACAAAGTACGATTCGGCACTTGTTCGCTTCGAACAGGCAAGTGAAAAGATAGAACAAATTGAACTGATGATTAAAGATGGGAAACAGCTCATTAAGGAGGGAACAAGGGATGTTAAGCGAATAACCAAAGAGATAAATTCCCTAACAAAAAGCCATAATAGAAATTTGAAAGGGTATGAGTCTCAGCTGAAATCGAAAGATCAGGAAGAGCGTACAGAGGCAAAAACGGCTGTTCGAGAGCTAAAAACAACATATAAAAGCGAACTCAAGGAGCTGAAAACCGCTTTGAAGGAGAGTAATAAAAACCTGAGTAATGGGAAGCAGCTGGTAACAAGAGGAAAAACCAAACTGATTAGCGCAAAGGAAGCCAAGAAGCGAGCAGAGGAGAAGCTCAAAATTGCAAAGAATAACCTAAAGAAGGCAAAGTAAGTACATAACCCATGTGAATCATTTTCTTAAAAAAAAGAATAGACTTTATATAGATTAAGCGTCAACTGTTAATAGTAAACATTGATAATCAGCATATTTAAAATCTAATCAGTATAATATTTACTAGTGTAATGTTAAGTATGTATTATTACATTTTTAGTAACTATTCAGCAGTAATCGAATTGAACAAAAACCACGGAGACACAGCCTGTCCCGATGTATCGGGAGAGAGAGCACGGAGAACCACAACTTGTCCCGATTTATCGGGAGAGGCAATTATAAAAAACGTCTGAGTCTCAAAATGCAAAAGAATCACTAACACGAAAAACATAAATATTTTCTCTGTGAAACTCTGTGCCCTCCTTTTCTCCGTGGTGAATAGTTACCATTTTTATTTTAACCGATGGGTTAACCCATCGGTTGTTGTTCTGAATGCTATTACGTCATTGTATGATTAACGGCTAGGAGCCCAGTGGAGGAGCGGGGTCAGCGTTCTTATCCCCCGATAAGAACGCCCCAGGCGGGCGAAACAGTTGGATTGTCTAGACATCCCCCACATTGGGTACACCCCTTGTTAGGGGTAGATTTTATTTTCTTATCAATCGTTTAATGATTTTCCAACAACTTGTGTATAAACAATTTTTTCATTTTCATTTAGTCCAATCAGATTGTGTAATTTTTCTCTGTTTACTAATCCTAATAGTACTGTACTTAAATTGGCTGCGGCACAATACAAGTAAACATTTTGACTTATAAATCCTGTATCGGCTGTTGAAGTAAACCATTTTTGTTCATCATCTTTGAATTGAAATGTTTTTAGTCTTGTATAATCCGAAACGTAAATCAATCCAACGGGAGCAGAACGCATCATTTTCTGTGTACCAATATTTTCTCTAATGTCTTTATTGTCGACTCGAATCAATTGATGATTTTTCTCTTCGTAAACGTAAACTCCGTCTGATAAAGCAATATATACTTTAATCTCCTGTGAGTTACAGGCAGATGGAGCAGTCCTTCTACTCTTACTTCTATTCGTCTCTTTATGCGTAATTCCACAAGCAGCCCACAGTAAATTTGAAATTTCTTGCTTCGAAAGCTCTGAATCTTGCCATTTTCTTTTAGTCCGACGTTTTTCAAACGCTTTCATTAATGGGAATTCAAGGTCTTTTTGTGGCTCTGGAAGTTTAATAAAATCTGTCATATATTTTTCAATTGTATTTTGAAACAAAGCTATAACGTTTTAAAATATTTCTTATAAGCAATCAATACAAATTTTAAATATATCAGATATACTGTTTGTTACAATGTCTTTTCAAACTTACTGCTAACAATAGTATATAAGCAATATTTAATCTTGAATCTTCAGTATTTTGCTATAAGATAAACCTGTACGATTCAACAGTCATAAAGGGAGGCTAAAATCAATAGGAAAGATTATGTGTAATAGGTTTATGGGATTACAAATTTTCACGTTGTCGAAGGACAAGTGTGCTGGTTTCTACTCCAACACCGTAATTTAAAGCAGCAATCCGATAACAAGCTTTTATGCGTAGTACTTCGGTGCTATTTTTTTGTGCTCAGCGGTAAGCAGCTGGTGAACCTCCTTGGCAATTTCAGCAGTGCTTTTATCCTTAAATGATTCGTAAGGAATTTCGGGTAGTACCCGAATATCAAAGGTTTGACGACCACCAATCATTCCGTTTTTCGGTAAAGTTTCAAGGGTTCCGTTCAATACTACTGGTAGAATTGCCACCTCGGCTTTCTTGGCAATCATGAATGCACCATCCTTGAATCGGCGTATAGCACCGTCTTCAGAGCGTGTTCCTTCTGGGAATATGAGGATTGAACTACCCTGCTTGATATGAGCGATAGCCTTTTGCATCATCTGAACGGCACTGCGTGCGCTATTCCTGTCGATGGCGACATGCCGGTTGAGGGTAAGATTCCAACCAATAAATGGCACCTTGAATAGCTCACGCTTGGCAATCCACTTGAAGTGGGTAAACAAGCGGTATAGCACAACAATATCGAGTGCGCTCTGATGGTTCGATACGATTACATAGGTCTTCTTCGAATTAATATTCTTTCGCCCCCTGATGTCGATTCGCCATAGCGGGTTACCCCAAATGAATATTAGCGCCCAGAATATAGAATACCTATGTAAAAGCCAGGTTCGTTTATCCCACCAGAAGGTTAATAGCCAGATTAAAAAATCTATTGCAAACAGCGGAAAACACGAAACAATTAGGATTACCCAAACGATAATGGAGTAAATAATTTGAACTATTTTGAGGAATGGGTTTGCGCTCATGATTTTGATTCCTATTTTTGAACACTATGTTTTTTACAAAAGTAATTTAACGATTATAATTTACAAGCATGCAACCCCTCAAATCAGGACAGGTTATTGCATTATGGTTTCTTCGTATAACCTTAGCGCTATACCTATTCTTCGACAATATTTATAGTTTAAGGCAAATCAGCTTTGAGAGCCTGCGATTTTACATCGCCTTTGCCTTTGTAATCTTTGCTATTTTGTTGTTAGTGGGCGGATTTCTTTCGAAACCAGGTTTGACGGTTATTTCAGGGCTTATCATTTTTTTACTTTCGGCTTATCAGCTGTTTGTTTCCTATGGCGGAACGTTCGATGTTGGGCTGATATTGTACTTGTTTCCATTGTCTATCGGTTTTTTCTTTTTATGCCAAGGGAATAAGTGATTTTTATTTTTCCGCTTTGAATCAAACTGATGATATGTTAATTTTGTTATTTTTATATCTAATTAATGGCATCGACTTTGTTCCGATAATGAAAGGGGTATATTTATCCAATGCTGAATATGCAGAGATTACATAAAGGTTTTATATTCGTTTTCGCTTTGCTCTTAACATCAGGAGCAGGTTGGGCGCAGGATGCTGTTAGGGTTGATACCATCATTCTCGTCAGCGGCAAGAAGATTCTTGGTAAAATACATGGCGTTTCGTCCATAAAGGTTACGTACTATCCGCAGAATAAAACGAAGCAAGAGGAGCTTGCCCGCAAGCAGGTGCAAAAAATTCTTTACAGCACGGGTAGAAAGGAAGTTTTTAATAAACCAGCTTTTGAGATGGTTGGCGAGCGCGATTTTAAGACCATCGTTCTAACCGATAACCCCGAGGAGGTAGCTGGTTTGTATGATTTGGGGAAGGTTGAGGCAAAATCATCGAAAAATGCTAGGAGTGCTAAATCTGCTCAGCAGAGCGCAGATATTCGTCTTCAAAAGAAGGCTGTAAACATGGGCGCATACATCGTTCTGATTATAAAACGTGAATCGAAAGGGGGCTATGGTGAAATACCTACCCATTTGGTTGAAGGTGTTGCCTACGGTCTTGATCCCCCCAAGGAACAGCCTAAGAAGTAGTGTAATAATCATTTTCTCTGAGTGTGCTATTACGGTAATCGATTATGAATGCTCAGAAAAGGCCTCCAAGTAATTCCTCCAACGATATTTGAGGTAAATAATAATTCAAATCAACCTTTGACAGCCTATTGGCGATTTCATCCATGTCGTGTGGGCATCCATTGAGCAGTTTTTCAAGGTGTTCTATACGGTTTTTGACAATCATACTCCCGCTAAAAGCTATTGAGCGAATTAAGCCCTTCTCAGCGCTAATCTGAATGCTCAACGTCTTGTCGCCAATGGGAATCTGTTTATTAAGAATATACGATGGTGAATAGCCATAGTTCCAATCCCATGTTGAGTATTTGATTGAAATCAGCTGGTTGATTGAGCTTATATCCTTAATACTTAGCTGATATTCATTAGTATTCGGGGATCCCTCTTTAATATGATTCAGTATGAGGCTAGTGAAATCGTCAATGCTGATATTATGGTTTAAATAGTCTGATATATTCGCTACTTGGCTTCGGATGGATTTAACCGCACTGTCGGTGTAAGTGCTCGGGTTGATTTTAATCGATTCATTCAGTTCATCGAGGTTCGAGTTGAATAGCAGTGTTCCATGATGCAAAATCCTATTCTTATAGATATGCTCCGCATTCCCCGAAATTTTTTTTTCGCCAACCCGAATATCATTCTTCCCTCCAATTCGTGCATTAACCCCAAGTGCTTGGAGGATATCGATAATGGGTTGCGTATGCCTTTTAAAATCAACCATGCTTCCCTCGGTGCCATTGGCAACGAATGTATAGTTGATATTGCCCAAATCGTGATAGACCGTTCCTCCTCCCGATAAGCGTCGAACAACTGGCAGCCCTCTTCTTCTAACAAATTCGAGGTTGATTTCGGCCATGGTGTTCTGATGCTTGCCCACGATAACCGATGGTTCGTTACGATAAATAATAAAAAATTCATCGGAAAAACTCTTCAGCAAGTACTCCTCTGAGGCGATATTGAAGTAGGGATTGGTGGATGGTTGGTAGATGAGAAACATTGACAATGAAAATTTAGAAATGTATAATGGAAAGGTCTAACTGCCAGTAGGCAGGCAATTATCAAAATCTCAAAGCAATAAAATTTAAACTACACCCATTTCATCCTATTTATGAAGTAGTTTGCAGGCAGCCATAGGCTAATACCAATACCTGCACCAAGGATTGCTCCGCAGATCACATCACCAGGGAAATGAACGCCAAGGTATATCCTGCTATACGATACGAATGCTGCCCAAATTAGAAGGCTGTAAGTAATCCATCGCTTACTGAAAAGCAACGAAAGAAAAACGGCTACTCCAAAGGTATTCGCTGCGTGTGACGATACAAAGCCGTACTGTCCACCACACCTGCCCACCAAATGGATTAAGCCTTGAAGCTCTGAGTTATGACAGGGCCTTAGCCGCTGAAAAACATTCTTGAATAATCCTACCGAAAGTTGATCGGTAGCAACCACAACTATGGCAATGGCTATAAGCCACCAAAGGGTTTTCCACCTGTTCTTAAGGGCTATAAAAAATATGATGAGTAGGTAAAGCGGTAGCCAGTTTAGCTTCCCCGAAGCGAAAATCATTATAGAATCCCAAAAAGGAGAGTGAATCCCGTTGAGCAGAAGGAAGAGCTGGCTATCCCATTTCAACAATATTTCAACCATTTGGCTATTCGTAATTTAGTTGCTTCCAAAGTAAATCTTTCAGCTGCGTTATCCCAGTACCTGTTTGGGATGAAATAAAAATGTGTGGAATTTTCTTTGGCAGCTCCTTTTTTATCTCCTTCATCAGCTCATCGTCAATCAGGTCGGATTTGGTGATCGCTAGCACCCTTTTCTTATCTAATAGGTCAGGGTTGAACATCTTCAGCTCGTTAACAAGGATATTATACTGCTTTTGAATATCATCGCTATCGGAGGGAACCATGAATAGTAGCATCGAATTCCGCTCTATATGCCTTAGGAAACGAAGACCAAGTCCTTTACCTTCGTGGGCGCCCTCGATAATCCCTGGAATGTCGGCCATGACGAACGAACGACCATCGCGGTATTCCACAATTCCAACGTTGGGAACAAGCGTAGTGAAAGCGTAATCAGCAATTTTGGGTTTGGCCGCCGATACCACCGATAGCAGCGTTGATTTTCCTGCGTTGGGGAATCCAACAAGCCCTATATCGGCTAGTATTTTAAGTTCAAGTATTACATACCCTTCCTTCTCGGGTTCACCGGGCTGAGCAAACCGAGGGGTTTGTAGGGTTGCGGTTCTGAAATTCCAATTCCCCAATCCGCCACGGCCTCCCTGCATCAGCATCACCTTTTCATCCTTCTGGGTGATCTCGCAGATTATCTCATTGGTCTCAGCGTTTTTGGCTACCGTCCCAAGGGGTACCTCGATGACAATATCCTGACCATCGGATCCTGAGCAAAGCGCACCCGTTCCACCACCACCGCTCTCGGCAATTACATGCCTTTTGTACTTTAGATGGATTAGAGTCCAATGCTGTTCACTACCCTTTAGGTAAATGTCGCCGCCACGACCACCATTGCCGCCATCAGGACCTCCTTTGGGAATAAACTTCTCCCTGCGGAAGTGAACGCTACCCGCCCCGCCTTTGCCCGAACGGCAGTATATCTTAACGTAATCTACAAAGTTTGTTGCTGACATAATCCCTTCCCCTCAAATCTAGTTGGATGCTATTGGTATTCTTTTATTGCTTGGCAAAGTCTCTCAAAAATTTCATCGATTGAACCCATACCATGAATGGCCACATATTTGTTTTGTGCTTTATAGTAATCGGCTACAACTTTGGTGTATTCATCGTAAACTTTTATCCTGTTTTCAATAACACTAACATCCTGATCGTCCGCACGGTTCGATTGCAACCCCCTATTCATTAGTCGCTTAATTAATTCATTGTGCTCCACCTCAAGCACCATCATTAGGTTAATGCACAGCCCTTTGCTGGTAAGCATTTTGTCGAGTTCCTGCGCCTGTATAGTGGTTCGAGGAAATCCATCGAAAATAAAGCCCTTCGCATCTTTATGCTCATCGAGTTCTCGACTGATAAGTCCTATAACCATTTCATCGGGAACAAGTTCTCCCTTATCGATAATTTTTTTTGCCTCAAGCCCGAGTGGGGTTTGATTCTTAATTGCAGCACGGAGTATATCACCGGTTGAAAGATGCTTAAGTTTATATTTTACGATTAATTTCTCCGATTGAGTGCCTTTCCCTGCACCTGGAGGGCCAAACAGAACGATATTCAGCATAGTATAAGATTTAGAGGATTATTGATTTCTTGAAATGATTATGCCAAAGTGTAAATATCGGGTAAATTTCTTCCTAATCCATCGTAATCAAGTCCATACCCCACTATAAATTCATTCGGAATCGATTTCCCTATGTAGTTTATCTTAAGATTCCCTTTATAGGAATCAGGTTTATATAATAACGATGCAATTAAAATATTTGCCGGATTTTTCTTTTTAAGTTCAGCGTAAAGTTTATCTAGCGTATGACCCGTATCAACAATATCCTCAACAATTATTACGGTACGCCCCGCAATATTCTCCGTTAAACCTATTAGCTCGTTTACCGTTCCAGATGATGATGTACCCTTGTAGGATGCTAACTTGATAAATGAAACCTCGCAGGGGTATTGGAATCGCTTGAGCAAATCGGCGACAAACATGAATGAGCCGTTCAGTATGGATAAGAATAAAGGAATGTGCACATTCTTAAGGTCATAGTTTAACTTTGATGATAGCACATCAATATCTGACTGAATTTCGTCCGATGTATAGCTTAGCTTGAACTCCTTGTCCTTAATGATCACATTCTTCATGTTGTAAATATTACTATCACTAGGCAAAGGTAAAAAAATAAAACGAAGTAAACTTGGCTGACAATTTAAACCTTACTAAAGAAAAGATTCTCGCAGCAAAAGGCAACCAGAGAGTGCTGGAGCAAGCCGCATGGAATACTGTGTTGCTCTTAAAACCTGTGACCGTAAGCGTTGAAGAAGATTTCGAACATGGTCGGATCGGAAAACGCACCTGTTACGCATACGAGAGTTAAGCCATATCGAGCTTAGGGAAAAATGGGCAGGGCTAACAACGATTATAAAAATTGAAGCAGAAGTTTACAACAAAACCAGCGGCGAACCAACGAAAGACCAGCGATATTAAATCTCGAACCTACCCCCAGATGCGAGGGGACTTAACCAACGCATCCGAAAACATTGATCTGTTGAAAATAGTTTACATGGGACTTTAGATGTGGTGCTCGGAGAGGATAAATCTCGTAAAAGAGCTGGCAATGCAGCGTAGAACCATAATATCATCCAGAAAATGGCCATGCCCGTGCTGGCCAATGACATGACCAAGAATCTAAGTAAAAAAACAAGCGGCTGAAAGCAGCATTAGACTTCAATTATAGAGAAAAGCTGTGGGGTTTTTAAATGCGGTTGCGCTGGGGAAACTAACCGTTGAGATTTATCAATTGAATCCTTTTTGTATCTTTCCCCTTTCTTATTAATATGAAGAATCAGAAATTAGCATATACCCTTGCAGGATTTGTTATCCTATTCTGGGGAACATCGGCTACCGCATTTAAAATAGCCCTTCAGCACCTAAACTTTATTCAACTACTTTTCTGGTCGTCACTATTTTCTTCAATTATACTATTACTTGTTCTTATAGTCCAAGGAAAATTGCAACAGGTAATTCAAACAAATCGTACTCAACTCAAATGGTCAATTATATTAGGTTT
This sequence comes from Bacteroidales bacterium, assembly GCA_003818205.1. Taxonomy (GTDB): domain Bacteria; phylum Bacteroidota; class Bacteroidia; order Bacteroidales; family Tenuifilaceae; genus UBA8529. Next base: position 39,975 of record RPRQ01000025.1, on the reverse strand, counting down.
TTTAAATCCATTTTTATACTATTTTATACTTTTCAAAGCCTATGATTTACTTCCCGCTCAGGTGGCTCAACCATTAAATTTTGTTTGGCCCATTATATTAGTGCTTCTATCAATTCCAATTTTAGGGCAGAAGCTGAAAGTGAGAAATATTATTGCGTTAATAGTAAGCTTTATAGGTGTTATCTTTATTTCATCGCAGGGACAAATAGCGATTTTTGCCAAAAGTAATCCATTGGGGGTTTTTCTAGCCCTAATCAGCTCAACCATATGGGCATTGTTCTGGCTGTACAATGTTCGTGATAATGAAAGGGATGAGGTTGTTAAACTATTTCTGAATTTCTGCTTTGCAACTATATTCACCTTGAGTGTGGGTCTTTTCACAAAAGATTTTTGGGTTGTATCATTCAACGGAGTATTGGCATCGGCATATATTGGGACTTTCGAAATGGGGATAACATTTGTCCTGTGGTTGAAAGCACTAAACTATGCTGATAATACTGCACGGCTGAGTAATGTTATCTATTTAGTGCCATTTGTTGCACTTATTTTTATTAACCTAGTGCTTGGTGAAACGGTGTTTTGGACTACTTTAGCTGGTCTAATTCTTATCATCTGCGGAATTGTATATCAGCAAATTAGACCAAAAGGAATTAGTTAAATTAAAATTATTATATGAAGACAAGTATTTTAAATCGTTTATTGCCTATTATGGTATTTGGCATAATGGCTATTTCATTACAGGGTTGCAAGGATGATGATACAGATGAGCATTATGAAGCTAAAAAGGAGTTGAATAGGATTATGCACGATGCCTATTATTGGTACAAACAGGTTAAAACTGTCGATATCAATGACTACGAAACCCCAATTGAGCTGATGGACGCATTAATGGTTAACCCTCCCGATAAGTGGAGCTATGTGACAACCCTACAGGAGTATGAGGCTTACGATGCAGGAATATACTATGGGTTTGGGTTTAGTGCAATCTTTGATGATGAGGAAAAGCTGTGGATTGGTTACTCCTTTAAAAGTTCACCCCTTACTGCTAAAGGCATAGGCAGAGGTTGGAGAATTGCTAGCATTGATGGGGTAAGCCCAACCAAAGAGAATTACAATCAGCTTATTGGCGAGAATAAGCCAGGTATTTCCAAAACTTTCGGTTTTGTATCCCCTTCAGGGGCTAACGTTTCTCATACCTTTACTAAAATTGAGATTGAGATGAATACCGTTCTTTTTGATAGCGTTTACACTCTGGGTGGGAAGAAGATAGCCTATATGGCACTTAAAGGGTTTATTACCCCCACGAAGGTTGAACTTGATAATACTTTTCTGAAATTTAAGAACGAGAACGTTAATGAGCTCATCGTTGATTTGAGGTACAATGGCGGTGGAATAATTGATATTTCTAATGATCTTGCAAGTCTTATCGGAGGTGCAACTACGAATGGAAAACCATATACAACCTATACCTTTAACGATCGGTATTTAAGCCAAAATAAAACAATTAATTTCCTAGATAAAGGGAATGCCCTATCGCTTAGCCGAGCAATATTTATTACCACAAACGGAACAGCATCGGCAAGTGAATTGGTAATTAATGGCTTAGCACCGTACATGCCCGTTGCACTAGTTGGTAGCAAAACACACGGAAAACCCGTTGGAATGCCTGTATTTAAATACAACCAATTCGATTGGGTTTTCCTACCCATTTGCATTTCGCTTAAAAACGCCAATGGGGTTGGTGACTATTTCGAAGGGCTCGATGTAAACGTTGAAGCAGAAGATGATTATACTCTACCTTTTGGCGATATTAATGAGGATAGCTTTGCTGCTGCGCTAAACTATTTGGGTGTTTTATCAAAAGCGACAAAGGCAAAATCGGTAAAGAAATCAACTCTGGTTACTGGGAAAGGCCTTTATGAGGAGATTGGTGCGTGGTAGGGGATTAGCTTATAAGTAAACAAGGCTGTAGTTTAGCGTTGCATCTTGTATTAGTAATACTTTGTGACTTTGCGCTTTAGCGGCAAACTTTTTTTAGCCACTAAGTCTCTAACCTACCCGCCGTAAAAAAGTATATAAATCTATAAGCATGCAAGTTGACTAGAGGATAAAGAATCAAAATCTCATGCCTGTAGCCTGAAATCTAAATGAAATGGCAATAGTTGGCGAACGAATAATCCTTGGAATCGACCCAGGTACAAATGTACTTGGGTATGCCATTATTCGTGGTGAAGGAAAGAATAAGATTGATTTAATTGTGCTCGGGGTTATTGAGCTGAAGAAGTATAACGACCACTACCTAAAGCTAAAAGCCATTTACTCGCGGATTCAGCAATTGGTTGATGAGTACCATCCCGATGAGGTGGCCATTGAGGCACCTTTCTTTGGTAAAAATGTTCAGAGTATGTTAAAGTTAGGACGTGCTCAAGGAGTAGCTATGGCCGCTGCGCTGTCGCGCTCGGTACCAATTTTTGAGTATGCTCCTCGTAAAATTAAGCAATCCATTACCGGGCAGGGTGCAGCCTCGAAGGAGCAGGTTGCTACAATGCTATGCTCAATATTGAAAGTTAAAGATTTCCCGGGTGCAAAGCTCGATGCTACCGATGCGCTAGGGGCTGCAGTATGCCACTTTTACCAAGGAGGAACCATTACCGTGAGTGGTTCAAAAAAAACCTCCTCATGGGAGGCCTATGTTAAGAATAACCCTGATAAAGTAAAGTAGTTGACAGTTTATTGCCACATTATTGATAGAGTAAATAAATACGGCTCATCAAAAAATGGTAATACGGCTCAATTCTTAGGTTTTTTGAGCCGTATTTAGTATATTCGTGAGCCAAATGGGTTTTGTTATGCTAGATGATAGAGAAAAAGAGGTATTAGATCTTGTAAAAAGACTTCATGAATGCTCTTCAAAAGAGATTCATGATGGTATTCAGACTTCAATAAGCTTTGCAACACTGAAAAGACTTTTGCTGAAGCTTACATCTGATAATTTGCTTATTAAGCAGGGGATAGGAAAAGCAACAAAGTATAAAATTTCATTAGCCTTTGAATTATTACAACCAATAGATATTGAAAAATATTATGCTAGTGAGATTGATGCGAGAAGAATTAAAGACACTTACAATATTGAACTTATCCCCGAGGTTTTAAAGAAGGTTAATGTGTTTACATCAAGCGAATTGGAAAAACTTTCATCTCTTCAAAATAAACACAGAGGCAATATCTCACGGTTATCTGAAAGTGAATATAAAAAAGAATTAGAACGATTAGCAATTGATTTGAGTTGGAAATCTTCACAGATTGAAGGGAATACTTACACCCTTTTGGAAACTGAACTACTTTTAAAGGAACGAGAAACTGCATCAGGGAGAACAAAGGACGAGGCAATAATGCTACTGAACCATAAGGAGGCAATTGATTTTATTGTTAAAAACCCCGATTATTTATTGCCTTTGACAATCCCTAGAATTGAGAATATTCATAGAATATTAATAAAGGAATTAGCAATTGATAAGAATATTAGGAAAGGTAGGGTGGGTATATCTGGGACAAACTATCGTCCATTGGATAATGAGTTTCAGATTATTGAAGCTCTGTCAAATATGTGCGATTTGGTGAATGGCAAGGAGAATGCTTTTGAGAAAGCGTTATTGTTATTGGTATTAATATCCTACATACAACCTTTTGTTGACGGAAATAAACGAACAGCCCGTATCATAAGCAATGCCATTTTAATGCAAAATATGTGCTGCCCAATTTCTTTTAGAACAATTGATTCTGTTGAATATAAGAAGGCTATGCTGTTGTTTTATGAACAGAACAATATAACAAGTTTTAAAGAAATCTTTATTAACCAATTTGAATTTGCTGTTAATACATATTTTTAAAATCATATGCCTGCCGCCTGTCTGCCTAAAGAGCAAAGTAGGCATGGTTGACCAAAACAAGAAGAGGGTGTCAAATAAGTCAAATTTAACCACGAAGAACTCAAAGGATACACAAAAGCAAAAGTATTGCAAATAAACACTTTCTGACCTTTGTGATGTACTTAGTGATCTTTGTGTTTAAACTCTTTACGACTTTTGAGACAACCAAATTAATTTTTACTCCTTCAATATTTTCTTCTCCATAACACCATTTGCCCCATAAACCTTAACAATAAGTAAGCCTTTGGGGAAATCGGCAGCAGGAATGACCATAGTAAGAGTGTTGTCCCCATGCTTTTCGTAAACTTTTGCCCCTAAAACCGTGTAAACCTCAACTTTAGTAATAATCTCATTCAATTCAATATTAAGCGACTCCTTAACAGGGTTGGGGTATATATTTATTGCTAAGCTAACTTCATCAATTGAGGTTGGGAACTGCGTAACCTTAACATTGGTTGTGCTAAGCGTTAAGCTAGGAAATGTTGCATTGGTCATTTGGCAATAGACGCTATCGGTTTGCACCTTAAGGAATGTAGTTATTCCATTGGTCACGCTGTAATCGGTGCCCGAAGTTAAGGTTGTACCGCCCTTGGTTTTCCATATATAACTTGTAGTGTTGCCATTGGCTGTTATCTGGCTGCTTAGGTCAATAGTTTCTGATAAAGCATAGTTCTTTTTTGGTAAAACCATTGCTGTCTGAGGGCTGTAGGTATAGGTTGTCCAAGCGGTTTGCTTTATCGGTAGTGTTACGAAATTAAAGAGGTTTGATTTGCAATCAACATAAGTTAATGCAGTGTTCATAGACAAATCGAGGGCTGCTAGTCGGTTTGAAGAGCCGCTAAAAGTTGTAAGGGCTGTGTTCTTTGTTACATCAAGGGCTGTTAACTGGTTTGAATAGCAGTAAAGGGAAGTAAGCGCAGTATTCTTCGATACATCGAGAGTGGTTAGTTTGTTGAATGAGCACAAAAGTTGAGTAAGCGAGTTATTCTGGGTCACATCGAGGGAAGTTAACTTGTTTGATTCACAATTAAGGTTAGTAAGCACGGTATTCCCTGTTACATCGAGGGTTGTTAACTGGTTATAATCAAACCACAGCGTAGCAAGTGCGATATTCTTAGATACATCGAGTGTGGCTAATTGGTTATAAGAGCAAATAAGTTTAGTAAGTCCAGTATTCTTCGAAACATCAAGGGCTGTTAGTTTGTTTGATTCGCAGTCAAGATTAGTAATTTCAGTATTTTTCGACACATCGAGGGCTGTTATCTGGTTGCCTTCGCAGTTAATATCAGTAAGCGCAGTATTCTTCGATACATCAAGTGTAGATAACAGGTTTGAATTGCACCAAAGAACCTTAAGCATAATATTCTTAGACACATCTAGGGTCGTTAGATTGTTAACCAAGCAGCGAAGAGAAGTAAGTGCAATATTCTTAGATAAGTTGAGAGAAGTCAACCGATTTGACTCACACCAAAGTTCTTTAAGAGCAATATTATTCGAAACATCAAGATTAGATATTGGATTTCCTGCGCAAATAAGATTTTCAAGTGCAGTATTATTTTGAATATTAAGCGAGGTAATTGCATTTCCATAACACCATAGTGAAATTAGATTGATGTTTTTTGAAATATCAAGAGTGGTTAAATTGTTGTTGTTACATAATAAACTTTTTAGTTTAGTATTTTTCGACACATCAAGAGAAATAAGTTGATTTGAATGGCACCAAAATTGTTCGAGTTCAATATTTTTAGATATATCGAGGATTGATAGTTGGTTTGAATTACAAAGAAGAATTGTAAGTGCTATATTTTTCGAAACATCAAGAGAGGATAATTGGTTAGAATAGCATGTTAGTTCCCTTAATTCTAAAACTCTTGTTATATCAAGATCAGTAAGGTTATTAGAATATAATAATAATTTTGCGATACCAATTCCGTATATTTTAATAGTACTGCCAGTTATGGTGCTGGAGGGGGTTGATTCCCCAATACTAATGATATAATTGGTTAATATGCCGTTCCCCCAGTCCACTTGAATTGGGGTGTTACTTGCAGTTGCGGCTATGGTAAATGAAAATGTGCTACCAATTGCAGTGGTGGTTGTCATTACCACTGCTGGCAAAGGGGGAATAGTAATGCTAATAGTTTTTAACGTTAAACTTGGAAATGTAGCATTCGACATTTCGCAGTAGAGGCTTTCGGAGTATGTTTTAAGGAATGTAAACTTCCCCCCTGTTACGCTGTAATCTGTACCATTTACAAGAGTTGCACCGCTGGCGGCTTTCCATGTAAATATGGTAGTGTTACTATTTATAGTCAGCTGGTTGCTAAGGTCAATCTCCTCGTTTACAGAATAAACGGTTTTTGCTAGAGTATAATCCTTTTGTGGGGTATAGATGTAGTCGGTCCAAGAGGCTTGTTTTAATGGCAAAGTAGCCAAAGTTAGGTTGTTATCGCTGCAATCAACGTAGGTAAGGGTTGCTGTGCTAGGCAGCGTAAGGCTGCTTATAAAGTTTTGCTTGCACTCAACCAACGTTAGGGCACTGCAATCGCTAAGGTTTAGAGTGGTTAGCTGGTTGTTTTTACAGAACAGGGTTTTAAAGGATGTTGCCTGGTAAAACTCCATTGCCGTAAGCTCCTTTGACTGAATATTGAAACCTTCAACCCCTTGCCCCCAAATTTTAATGTTACTTCCTTTAACAGGAAAATTAAAGGCCTCATCCATATCACCTATAGTATAACTCACCTTTACTCCGTTACCCCAGTCAATTTGGATTGGGGTACTACTTGAATTCCCACGAATGGTGAATGATATTTGACTATTGATGCTCAATGTTGTTGTCATCGAGATGTTTGGTGTTTGCGCAAAAACTGAAATTGCAGCAACAAGAAGTGCAAAGGAGATGTAAAGTTTCTTCATATTGATATGGTGTTTATAGCAAATAAAAAAGCATAGATGATTAATATCTATGCTTAATATTTTTACGAAGATAATAATTCCTTTTAGACTACCAAAAGATAATCATCTACTATAGTATTAATAATCTGATACCTAGAGTTCGGAATCTGATGTCAAACGTCTTCCTATACAAACTCCCTCGAAATTTTATCTACTATTTCTTTAAATCTTTCGGGGGCTAACTTTAGCTTGGGTTTGAAGAAATTGATATCCGATTCTTTATTAAGCGGTACGAGGTGTATATGGGCATGGGGTACTTCAAGCCCAAGCACAGCAACACCAATACGCTTGCATGGAATTGCCTTTTCGATGGCTTTGGCCACTCTTTTTGAGAAAAGGGATAGCCCAGCAAGGGTTTCGTTATCCAAATCAAAAAGGTAGTCAACCTCGGTTTTTGGGATTACCAGTGTATGGCCTTCGGCCAATGGGTTGTTGTCGAGGAATGCATAGTAATTATCATCCTCGGCAATCTTGTACGAGGGAATCTCACCCTTAACAATTCTTGAGAAGATGGTAGGCATGGGTTTTGGGGTTAATGTGGTTTTAGGATTAGGGTTAATTTAAACCTGTTTTTTTAGCTTAAACATTTGTTGGAAGAATGGAAGAATGGAAGAATGGAAGAAAAAAACTACATGGAGTCCCATCGTTCCACTATTCCATCATTCCAATTATTATTCGTTGTATTATCTGTATTTTTTAATACTATTAATCTAAAGTGCTATTAATTTTCCCCTCGCTATCTTGATATTTCAACGATCTGAAACTGAACAGTACCCGATGGAATGTTGACATCGACGATAGCACCAACCTTCTTCCCCATTAACGCCTTAGCAATAGGTGTCCCCACCGATAGTTTGCCCTCTTTCAGATTGGCTTCCGATTCGGCAACAAGCGTGTACTCAACCATTGTATTGGTTTTAAGGTTTTTGAGTTTGATCTTATTAAGAATCTGAACTTTAGATATGTCAATTTTTGTCTCATCGATAATGCGTGAGTTGGCAACGGTGTCCTCGAGTTTGGAAATCTTTAGCTCAAGCATTCCTTGGGCTTCCTTAGCCGCATCATACTCGGCATTCTCCGAAAGATCGCCTTTATCGCGGGCTTCAGCAATCATCCTTGAAATAGCAGGTCTTTCAACTCCTTTAAGATGGTTGAGTTCAGCTTGAAGCTTTTGCAAACCTTCCTCGGTCAGATAAACAACTTTTGACATTTTAACCTCCTGATTCATTATGTATAGGGTAAATAAAAAAGAATCCCGACCTCTCGGAACTCTTCAATAGCTGCAAATATATTGATTTTTTTTAATTCACATCAAATGTACGAATTTTGAAATGAATAATCAATCACTTTAGCCTTTTCTCTTTGCTTTTTCCTCTATTCCAAAACATTAGCCGCTCCCAGAAGGTTTTCCGCTTTCGGGTTTGCTCCGATTCTACGAACGATTTCTTCATCCTCTCTTGAACTTTCGGCGTTTGATTGCTAATGTGCCTTTTTCTTGCTGCCTCTTGCCCTTTCAGCTCTTCACGTTTATTCTTTTCAGCCTTTCGGTTTATTCTTCTTTCGGCGCTATTCAACGGTTTCTTCTTGGGCGTCTCCGATTTTTTTACTTGAAACGACCTGAAATGCTCTGACGTAGGTTGTAAACCCGATTTATCGCGACGGAAGGGATGAAAAAAAATTTTATTGCAACCCTCGTTTAAAATAGTAACACCAATGATTGCTATAAGTAATAAAACCTTTTTGTAAGTTTGCACCATAAAATCATTTAAGCGCTTAGCATTGAAGGCAAAATTAAAATATCTTCTTCAACTTATTATATTGTTGGTGGTAATATTTGGCTGTTCAAAGGATCAGGATCAGATTGTACCCTATGTTAGAGTTGATTTAACTATAAACCTACAGCTACCACAATTTATTGCATTGAATTCTGTAAATAATGCAGTTCCTTATCCAAATGCAGGTTATAATCATAATGGGGTAATTATCTATAGAAATTCCACCGATGAGTTTACTGCTTACGATGCAACCTGCCCAAAACATTTAGATACAAAGGTATCAGCAGTTACCCTCGATGATGGCGGAAGTGCTGGTACAGCTACCTGTCCCGAGTGCAAAACGGTTTACTATTTCTTCAACTACGCTTACCCATCAAAAGGTTACCCTTTAAAGCAGTATAGGGTTACAAAATCGGGGAATATTCTTTTTATAACCAACTAGGCGTTGGAGCTATTTTACAACGGTTAACTTATCACCAATCATCCGATTGTTGTATTGTTGGATTATGGCTTTCAGCTTCGCCTCCATTCTCGCTTCAATGTCGGGGAGATTACCCATTAGGTTATTGGTAAGAAGTATGTCGTTTTTGTAATCGAACAGGCCTGTTTGTGCTAGCCCATTATGAAGGTAAAGGTAATCGCCCATCATCAGCTGGTAGGTTGATGATGAGTAGGTGATAACGAATGGCTCCTGCTTTGAATCAAAAATATTTCTTCCAAAGGCAACGAAAGGCTTGTCGTAATTGAGGTAACCCAGTACGGATGGCATAATGTCAATCTGTTGCGCCAGCTCATTCGAAACCCCTTTTAAACTTCCATCGGGTTTATAGAAGATAAATGGACCTGTGTAAACGCCAATGTTTGTAGTATATTCGGCGAATTTTGACTGGTTGGCATGGTCGTTGGTTATAACAAACAGGGTGCTATCGTACCAAGGCATTTTTGATGCTGTTTCGAAAAACCTTTTCAGGGAGTAATCGGTATAACCCACGCATTGGTGTATTGGTAGCTCTCCTTTATCGAATTTTCCCTCGTAGCGTTCAGGTACTTTGAACGGATGGTGCGACGATACTGAGAATATTGCTGCGCAGAACGGCTGTTTGAACTCGTTCAACTTCCCCGCGAAGTACTGGAAGAACTCCTCGTCCCAAACCCCCCACATGCCATCAAAATCGTTGCTATTGGGGTATTCATCCATACCGTAGTATTCCTTAAACCCTGCAACGTTGGCGAATGCTTGAAACCCCATAGAACCATTGGGTGCTCCATGGAAGAATGCGGTATGATACCCTTCTCCCCTAAGGGTTGAGGCAATGCTGTTGATCTTATTTCCTGAATAGCTAGTAAGGAAGTAGGGCTCAACCATCATCGGGATGCTCGCTAGTACCGATGGCATAGCATCGATGGATTTTCGACCGTTACAGAATGAGTATCGATACATCAGCGATTGAGAAATCAGCGAATCGAGGAAGGGTGTATAGCCTTTATAGTTCCCATTCTCAAGGTTAGGGTTATAACTTTTTATATACTCCCTCCCAAAGCTCTCAAGGATGAATATTACAACATTCTGCTTCTTAATTGGTGATTTAGCCTGTGGGGTGTGAATAGGAGTATAAATATTCGCTAGCGCTTCATCGGTCTTATAGTAATCAATCTTTTGAAGCGATTTTTTCGATAGGGTTCGATAAATGGCAAATGGTGTGTTCAGAACTATAGCCGCTTCGAGCGGTTCGCTTACGTATTGCCCCGCATTGCTCAGGGTAATTGGGCGTGTGCTGTGCCTAAACCCGCCTCGTAACCCCCCAATCATAAGGAAAGAGAATAGCAGCAGAAGTGCTACACCATTGATGAAATAGACTAAATGACCTTTCCAGCCTTTCGTTTCGTTGGGCTTTACGATTTTACCGTAAGCAAAAACAAGTATTGCAACGAGTGCAATCCATATAATTACAATATACCAGTAATCAACCATGAATTTTGGCAGAAGTGAGCCAATGTTCGTTTCGTGCTTAAACTCGCTGAATACCGATGCAGTAGTTCTTCGAAGCGTAAACTGAAAATATATAATATCGCCACAATTGGCTAGCAGGGCAATGCCATTAGTGATGAAAAATAGATATTTTAGAATTGATTGATAGATATAGTTATACCTAAAGGTGAATGGGAGAAGGAATAGGATAATGTACAGAATATTGGTGTAAAGCACTGCTGTTGTATCGAATGCAAGCCCTCCTTTCATAATCCGTAACATCCCCTCGAAGGTGGTATTGGCATAAAAGTTTGAGTTGAAAAGGTAAAACAGAATACGACATACCGAGAAAAGGAGCATTACAAGGATGAACCGCCAAGCTAGAATAAGGTAGATATTGCTTCTAACCTTTAAGCCATGAAAATATTGCTTCCAAGCATCAAACATAAATAGGATTTAAGAGGGGTAAAATTATTTAAAAAAATGGTTTTAAAGATGTTGTTTTGTGTTTATCAAAACCATAATTAACATCAGCTCGATGTAATAAACAATTTAAGTGCTTTGTTATCAGTATTTACTTTGTTGGAAGAGATGGAATATTACCTGCCTGCATCGCCTCTGCGGAGCAAGGTCGGCAGACAGGAAAGAAAAAATGCTAGAAGAACCCCCATTGTTCCCTGCCTACTAATGGTGCTAACTTAAAGATAAATTTAATGAATATTGAACACCGAACAAGGAATGATGAATGTCGAAGTAGTTGATTTAGTTCGTAATTCGAAATTCGTTGTTCTATTGTTCGTTATTTATTTTTCTTATGTTAGCACCATTACCCTGCCTACCGGCAAGGTAGGCATTATTGACTTCATCGAACCTGCCTGCCTTAGTACCTAAGTACAGCGGGCAGGTTTGCGAGAGATAAAAGCGAGTAACAGTCTTTATAGCTGTAGTTTACATCTGCCTATGAAAAAAAATGGTTATCTGAAAATGTACCTGAGTAGTTACAATATATGAAAAACTGAATTCATTAAAATTCCCGATGAAGGTTCAGAATCTAGTGTTATGTTAATCATACGATGACGTAATAACATTCAGGGCTATAACCGATGGGTTAACCCATCGGTTAAAAAAACGTAATAATACATAGCAATGACAGCAGATAGTCTATAAAAATATTTTAAATAATAGCCTTTATATAGATTAAGCGTCAGCGGTTAATAATTAACATTCAATGTCGTTTAGTTAGCGTTTTTTAAATCAACTCTTCCAAGTCCTACGGACTTTGGAAGGTTTATTAACCTAGCATAGTCCGCAGAACATGCTAGCGTTAAATTTCTTAAGTAAACGACATTGAATTAACATTGATAATCCAATGTCGTTTACTTAAGCATGGAAATAGGTATTCTCAATGAGGGTGTCTAAAAAGAAATTCCACGCAATGACCGCTATGCCTGCCTACCGACAGGTAGGTTTAGCATAAACCTGCCTGGCAGACAGGGAACACAAAGTCTATTGATTTATATATCAATAATTTGCGATCCCCACCTGCCATAGTACCTAAGTACTGCGGGCAGGTTAGCGTTTCCCCTTTGTGTACTTTGCGTGAACCCCGAATTTCAAAGCAATCGCCGAAGGCAACGGCTCAACGAGGTTAAACTTTTTAGACATCCTCTTGCAGTACCAAATTAATATTTCTGCTAGAAAGTATAATTCCCCGAAGGGCCTGTGGTGAAAAAGAGTATTGGTTTATCCACTCTTTTTATGGTAAGAGGGCAATGCTTCACCCCTTTGGGAACAAAAATCAAACAGCTCTTGGTGATTGTGTGCTTCTCATCGCCAATCCATAGCTCAATTTCGCCATTCAGCTCGTTGGGGTTATTCGGATCGCTACCATACATACCAAACACCTCATCAAAATCGTGGGTGTGCACGGTTACCCAAACTTTATCGGGGTAAGCTTTGTAAATCCAAGAGCACTCTGTGTAGTATGAACCTGGCAGCACCTCGTTATCCAGATAGGTGATTTGCTTTAGCATATCCTTTGGCTGTTCGCCAAGATTTGTGGTAGTTGAAGGGGTTTTAGGAGGTGGTGCAGGGGTGTAAATAATATTTTTGCCCCATACCGTTTTATCCTCAACGGCTTTATTCGTCTGCCCGATAAGGCTCGAAGCCATAAATACAAAAAGCATTGTAAATAAAAAGCCAACCTTTGTTCTTGTGTTTTTCATAGGGTTTTGTTTTAGGGTGATTAAATTATTATGAATGATTAAGAATGATTCTAAACATGTTGATATAATTGCTTCAAATACTCCTCAACCGATAAAGGGTTTCGACCCAACAGCATTTCTAAATCGGTTTTTGCAGATGCAAATTCGCCTTGCTTGATAGCCTCAGAGAAACTCGTTAAAAAACCAATAAAATCATTTGGGACTCCCGCATTGCCTAATGCTAAAGTAAATGCCTCAACGCTTGGATTCGAGAATGTAACGTTTCGTCCTGAGATTCTGCTCAGAATCCCTGCTATAGTACGAAACGAAACATTCTCGGTATTGGCAAGGATGTACTCCCTGTTCTCGTGTCCTTTGGTTAATAGAATAATGGCAATGGCTTCTGCTATATCTTTTCTAGCTGTAAATGAAACCATGCCATTGCCAACAGGTAATATAATACCCTTCTCAATAACCTGATTCCCTAAAAACATCGGAATAGCCTCTACATACAAGGAGTTTCGAAGAATTGTAAAATCCATACCACTAGCTTTAATACTATTTTCCGTTTCGATATGCGCCTTTGCGACCATTGCTATGGGCGATGTTTCCGTTTCGTTTTTTCGCTCAAAGCTTGTGTAAATGATGTGCTTTACCCCTATCCCTTTTGCAGCCTTAACAACATTGTCATGCTGTTTACTTCGATTGATAATATCGTTGCCCGATACAAACAGCAGTTTTTCAACCCCTTCAAATGCCTTAACCAATGAGGCGTAATCATTGTAGTCGGCAAACCTTAAATGGATCCCTTTCGATTCTAAATCTACTGCCTTGGATTCGTCTCTGACCAATGCCGTAATCCTATCCGCAGGGAATCCCTTTTTCAGTAGAAATTCAACCGTAGCCCTTCCCAATTGTCCTGTTGCTCCAGTAATTAGCATCATAATTGACCTACCTAGAATGTGTTTTCTTTATACAAAAATATGCTATGTTTGCTATATATTTTACAGCACTATACTTTTGTATATCGATATACTTTTATATAGTAACCTCTTTATCATTCACATATGGGAAAAAAAGTTACCTTTTCAGAAGCAAAATCATGTCCAATTCAGTTCGTTCTTGCACTAAACGATACGCTGAACGTGATAACCGGGAAATGGAAATTACCAATTATTGGAACGATGCTGTTTAATAAGAAACGGTTTAGTGAAATCCAAAAGATTATTCCGAAAATAACCCCACGGATGCTATCGAAAGAATTGAAAGACCTGGAAATGAATGGAATAGTTAAACGAACGGTCTTCGACACAGTCCCTGTTACGGTAGAATACGAACTAACGGACTCAGCAAAAGCATTGGGTAAGGTTTTGGATAAAATGCTTGAGTGGGGTTTGCAACACAGGGAAACAACCCTTTCGGGGAGCAATGACTAATATTGGAGCTTTTTCATAAGTCGGCATTTGCGGTCGTCTTATTCTTTCAAAAAATCCTTTACGCTAAGTAGAAATTGCTCCTTTTGATCCTTAAACACCACATGCCCTGCATTAGGAATATTGATTAATCGAAAGGTTTTCAGCATCTCCGACAACTCGATTAAAACCCTATTAGACACAATTGGATCGTTTTCGCCTCTCATGATTAGAACTGGGCATGAAATATTTCTAACCTTTTCATTGGGATATCCTGTTTCACCCTCATCAAGCCATAATCTAATCAGCTTTTCAGCAAGCAGATTAACATTGGGTTCAGGATTTAGTCTTTGATATATATCATAGTTTGAAGGATACCTCTCCTTCAAAATTTCACCTGTAATTTTTGAAAAAATATCTTTCAATGGCTGAATATTCTTCGTATGCCAACGTGAGCCAATGGCGATAAGTTTCTTAACATTTAAACGAGTATTTGAAGCAAGTTTAAGGGCAACAACCCCGCCATCGCTGAATCCCAAAATATTTATATCGCTAATTCTTAAATGCTCTAATACCCTCTCTACGTCTTGTTGAAGCAGTTCATATGTTAGCTCATTTGAACCTAGGGATGATTTGCCCTGTCCTCGGCTGTCAATTCCAATTACCCTAAATTCTTCTCGTAAAGAAGGGATAACATCGTTAAAATTCTGAATGTTCCCAAAGCCACCATGCAGAACTAATAATGCAGGTTTATCTTCAACCCCATACTCTTCGTAATAGATTTTTGCATTATCAACAACCAAGTATTTTCCCGAAATATGATCAAATCCTTTCATACAATTGTCTTTAAAAAGAATTTATTAACAGTAATGTAGAGATGAATTCTGAGTGGATTTGCCCCGTCATCATCAACCCCATTTTATATCCCATTTGAGTTAGTGCTTTAAGTTCTTTATATCTTTTTTAAAGTTCTTTACCATTTTTCCGAATTTCTTATCCTTCTTCCTTTTATCTAGAACCGATGATTCAAAATACGTTTTCTCTCTTTCCATTCTTAAATAATTATCATAAGAAGTTTTAATTTATCTCTCCCTCCTCAACAGCTCGAAGAACGTTACAGCCAACCTCACTGGTGTGGGTACAGTTTGTAAATTTACAACTACGGGATAGCTTATAAATAACATCAAACGTAACTTCAAGGCCGCTTGATAAATCGGCAATTCCCACTTCCCTCATACCTGGATTATCAACCAATATCCCACCATTCTCAAGAACTATCAGCTCTCTGTGACTCGTTACATGTTTTCCTTTACTAGTGCTACCGCTAATCGTATCTGTTTTCATCAGGGTTTTGCCCGAGAGGTTATTCAAAAGGGTTGATTTCCCAACCCCTGAAGAGCCCAGCATGCAATAGGTTTTACCTTTCTCGATACTCTTATTAATTACATCATATCCGCTTTGCGTTTCATTACTTATTGTAATCACCGGAACCCCTTTAATCCTAACTTTTATACTCTCGACTATTTCATTAATCCGCTGCTCGTTGATCAAATCAATTTTACTAAGAACGATTATGGGGCTAACCTTCGATGAATTACAAATTGTTAAATAACGCTCCAAACGATTGATATTAAAGTCTCTATCAGCCGCCTGAACCAAAAAGGCGTAATCAATGTTTGTGGCAATGATTTGAATCTCCCCGAATTTATCAACCGCTTGCCGCTTGATAGTTGAAAATCGAGGAAGAATACTATGAATAATTGCAAAATCTGAATCATGGATGGTCATCGCAACCCAATCGCCTACAGCAGGGAAATCCTCACGACTTTTTGCAGTGAAACGCATGTTACCGATAATTTCAGCATCATACTCCCCGTTTAGGGTTTTTACTGTATAACGCTCCTTGTGTTCACATATAACCCGTCCAATCTCAAACCTATCAAGATTATGCTCATTTCTGAACCTATTGTGTATTTCATTAAATCCAAAATCTTCTAGTCTCATAAAACACTTTAGGATTAGGCTATACAGCTTCTGCGGCAAAAGAAACTGGTGAATTTAAGCAGTATTTCTATTCCACAATGGCTTAAATCACGTGTTAGCGTTAGTTTTTATTTTGTTTCAATATCAAATATTTTTCCCCCGTTTTCACCTAAATAATGTTTCAGTAAGTTTTCATAAACGCTTCCTCCAGTGTCAGAGTTTGTGAAAATCAAAAGTCCTTGCTTTGTTTTAGGCAGAATAAAAACAATGGTTTGAACGCCATTGTCTGAACCGCCGTGAGACAAGGCATATTCTCCATTTCCTAAATCATAAATTTCAAATCCTAAACCAAAATGCTTCCCTTGTACAGTTGCAACCTGATTTGAAGTCATTTCGTTAAATACCTGTTTTGTAAGTCCTTCGCTATTCATTACGCTTACCAAAAACTTTCCGTAATCTTCAATGGTTGTCAATAAATCATCGGCAGCATTGGGTATTTTGTTTTTTACGGTTTCATAAGCATTTCCTTTTTCGTCATAGGCAATAGCAAGCCTTGAAGTGTCTATATTTTTATCCCAAACATACCTTGTATCATACATTTTTAAAGGCTGAAAAATAAGTTCGTTGGCTAATTGTTTCAATGATTTTTTAAATTTCTTTTCCAACGCTTTTCTTAAATATTCAAGTCCTTCGCCCGAATATTGATATTTTGTTTCTGGGTCAAATTGAAAATGGAGTTTTTTGTCGTCATTCATCCACCGCCAATTCGGAAAACCTGTTTGGTGGCTTAGAATAAGTCTTGTTGTCAATTTTTTATTTCGTGGGTCGTTTGCAATGTCGGGGTCTGTCCAATATTTGTAGATAGGTTCGTCCAAATTCCATTTACCTAAGCTAACTAACTTTAACGCAACAATTGCAGTTACAGGTTTTGTTAAAGAGGCTACATTGAAAATTGTATTATACGGCGCAGAAGCGCCATTTTTGATTTCTCCAAAAACTTTTACCTGTTTTAGTTTTCCATTTTCAATGATTCCAAGCCCAAGAGTTGGTACTTTGTTTTCAATTAACCATTTTTCTATTTCTATATCCTTATCAAAAATAGAAGATTGGTAGTTAGACACATCAGTACTTTGGTGGTCATAACTCAGACCCTTGGTTAATTTCCAAAGTCCATTTTCCAACAGCCAAACGTGGGTAAATTTTGCAGAACTTGCGTAGGTTTCTTTTTTACCTTTTATGGTTTCGTAAAATCTGTGGTTACCGGTTTGAATTGCCCCGTATAATATATTTTTCTTGTATAGTGGATAAATTTCAATGCTTTCAGTTACTAACTCTCTTCTTGATTGGTACGTTGCTGGTGATTTACATAATCCATTTCTCAAATTATATAAAAACTTCTTTTTGTTGGAAATACTGTCTTTGTCGTGAAAGAATTCAAATTTTTCACTCAATAAGTTTTCAAACTGTGCAATATCACAAGTGTTGAAGCCAATGTTAAAAAGTAAACTGTCCTTTGAAATGATAGTTTTATATAGTTCACTATTTTTTTCAACCTGTGCCTTGCAGGTTACAATAAAAGTGATAATAAAAATGAAGTTTAGGAAAATTTGTTTTGACATATTTATAATTTTCAGCAAAGATTTAAAGTACTTTTCTTTAATCATAAAAATCTCCCCGTCAATAACCTGACAAAAGCCCGACAATTTTATATCATATTGAAATTCAGTTTGTAATATAGTTTGTTTTTTTTGTCTATTTCAGCTGCATTTCTAAGAACGATATATACATTTGAAAGAACCAACAAAATCATAATGAGTAAAGTGAATTTATTTCCAAGTTTCATAAGAACACCTAACATGAATACAATTGGCGCTATAATAGTCCACATCATTTGTACAGAAACTATTTGTTTTGTTATAGGATTCTTCATTTTCATTGTAAACATTAATATAAGCGGAAGTAAAATATTTAGAGGTGGAAGAATAATGAACGGTAATGACGAAAGATTGATTAACTTTATTGATGAGTAGTTTAACGGAATTTGTTCTTCCTTTGGCATCGTTTTTTTGTCACTGTCTTCTTTATTTTCAATTTCGAATTGTTTGTTTAGTATTTCTTTTTCTTGGATGCCTAATGTTTCTGATAAAACTCGAAGCGTGTATCCTTTGGGATCTGTTCCTGCTTCAATTCTCTGAATTGTTCTTACTGAAATACCAGATTTTTCTGATAATTCTTCTTGAGTCAGGTTTTGTTGTTCTCTTATACCTTTTAGTTTGGACATTCTGTTGTCTTAAAATGTTCGTTAAGGCACATAAATGGGTACAACGCCTGCTGCTAAAATGCGTTGGGGAGTTGCCTTCGGCGAACTCACCGGCAGTTGCCGGTTCGATTCGAAGCAGCCTGCCCGACTGCGTCATTCCCGTCCGAACGGCTCGTCCGGGCGGGCGTTGTCGTCCCACGGTAAAACAAATGCAATATACAAAAAGTAAACTTATCTAACCGTCTGCCCCAATGGATTTTAACAGTTGTTAGGCTTAGTTGTTTTTATGCGATTTCAATTCCGTTTTTTTGGATTTCTTTCAAGAAGTCACCTTTATCATTTTCTCTTTCAATAAGAATTGGCTCAATTCTATCGTCAATTTGTCTTCGCAGTTTCCAGAGCAGTGGCTGTATAGAGAAAAAGTCTCCTTCAATATGACTTACAACTATAGCAACGTCAATGTCGCTATCAATTCTATTAGTGTTCTTTGCATAAGAACCAAAAAGGTAAACCTTCTCAAGAGGGAAATACTTCTTAAGTAATATACTGTAGTCTTTTACTTTATTTATAGCTTCGCTTTTATCCATGACTGCAACTCCTTTGTCTTGCCAATTATTTCATTGCATTTTTCTTCAGTTAGACTCTTTAATAACCTGTCTTTATGAGAAGGATAACGTGCTTCAATATTCAGAGGTTCAATTTGGTCAATAAAGTCCTTCTGCTCCTCTGAAAAAAATTCGTAGAAATCACCTCTCTTTGCAAGAAACGATAAACTATGCGTAAATGGAGCAACATCAGATTTCAAAAACGTGAAATAGGCCTTGAATATTTTCTCGATCGTCTGATGGCACATAAAACCAACATACAGATATCTCTTGCTACGAAGCATTGCTTCTGCAGTTTCCATATCATAGTCGGAAAGGTCTGTCCAATATTTCACCTTGTCTTCCATCGTTCATTATTTATCTCAAAGATACAACAAAAAACAATTTAGTAAGTCCATTCGTTTTGTCAAAATACAATTAAGCCTAACGTTCGCAGCTATGCCCAGTGCGGGATTTCGTGGATGCGTCTGTATCCCACGATACAAAACATGCCTGAGGGAACTACCGCTTGCAAACCACTGAAACCCGCATTGGGTATAGGTGTTGTTGGCAGCCGTGTATTATTGTTTTTTTATATTTTCCATTATCAATTTCATGGCATTCATTGGAGTTATTACCTGAATTGTTTCAATAATTTCTTTGTAATAAGGTCTATACTGTGAAAGAACTTTCTCAAATTCTTCAATAGTATCAGCATACCAAAAATTTAAACCCACTGTTGGGTCTTCCTTAATACAATATGTCATAATTGTATGACTTGTATCAATCTCGCCATTTTGAAGCTTTTGTCCAAACTCCATCATTTTGGTTGTATCTATCCGCACTTTAACAAAGAAAAACATTTTGCCAACAGCTTTATCATTGCTGGAAAACCCCAACCCTTTTTCAATTAGGTCAATCACTAAGCCACTTTGACTTTGACCTGTTTTTGCTTTTTGCTCGTTGATTTTATCAATTAAATCAACTGGTAAATGAACTGCAATACATTTTTTTGACATCTTTTTGTCCTCCTAATTTATGGTTAAACATATTGCTTTGATACCAACATTAGAAGTTTATTTCACTTTTTTATCGTTTAAAATTAAAAAATCTACTTTGTCAGCCAATAATCGTTGAACTCGTTTGTCAAACTCGTTTGTTGGAGATGTCTCCTGTAAAGTCTTATACAAGCTAATCACATTTTTTAAGTCCTTTATCTCTGATTCTATCCGTGCAGGATTATTTAAACTTATCCAACCTTGTTTAAGTGAAAAATTTATCAGACTCTCACAACGACAAGTGTTTCTTGAATCATATAGCGAACAGTTATTGCACAAAAAAAATTTAATTTTTTGTTTAGAACGATGCACAAGTATCCGTGTTGCATTCTCGGATTTATCAATTATACTCGCAACTTGCGCCATTGGCAAATCAAGTAAAATATTTAGAATAAACGCTAATCGTTGTTGCAAAGAAAGGCATCGCAATAAGCCTGATAAACAGCCGTCTTTAACTTGTGATATGTAATTCATTTTTTCAGTTTCCGAAATCTCATCAGAAACTGGCGAACTTGTCTTATCGATAAGCTCCTGAAGTGATAAGAAAGTAGTTTTGTTCCTTTTCTCTAAATATCGAAGGCATTTATTTTTGGCAATCTTGTATAACCATGTATAAATCTGACTTTCACCTTTAAATTTATCAAGTGAATTGAATCCTTGAATAAAAGTATCTTGAGTTATATCACTTGCATCATCTTTATCACCAGTCATTCGATATGCAAGGTTATAGATCCTTTTACTGTATTGCTTGTATATTATTTCAGTATTTACCATTATCAATTTACTTGCTGTCGTGTCTGTTTACATGGCTGCCAACTCGTTTATATATACAATAAAACCATCCCTTTAACGGTCCTGTGGTTGGAAATGTTGGGGAGTTAACGGCTGCTTTCGTATCCACCGTTAATGAACATTGTGGTGAGCGAAAACCTTGCTGTTGCATCATCAACCCCAATATTTTTAACCACATGTTGGCAAACGTTTTATTTATTTATCAAATCGTCAATTTCGTTTAGATGTAACTTCAAGTGTTCCAAGTAACCAATCACCATTTCCTTAAGTGATATATTTCTGTTTGGTGATGCTATCCATTCGTTTTTCAATTTGTTTGCTTGAACATTTTTTATTACATGTGCAAGATGTCTATTCGTGTACTTCCATGTCATAATTATGTCTGACCACGATTCATCTTGGTAATTTTGAATTGCAATCCATCTGTCATTGTTTCCATTCGTCGCATAGTTAGGAAATACCAAAGGGCTTGCTTGGTTTTGCAAATGAACAATTCTATGAGTGCTATTAGATGCAGAGTCAATCAAGTGTCCAAGAATTTCCTTAATTGTCCTATTTTGATTATTCCTTTTTTCTGAAATAATATTGTCCGATAGGTTTGAAAGTTTATCCTCCCATTTATCTAGAATAGATAGAATGTCTTTTGTTATTTGTTCAAATTCAATAATCATATATTTCTCAGATTACGGTTACTATTTTAAATGTTTGCCAACTCGTTTATATATACAATAAAACCATCCCTTTAACATTCGAATTAGATGTATAAGTATGGTTTTATCATACTCTATTCAAATGTAGCAATTTATCTCAAACTATTGTTTCAAGAAAATAGACTACCCAAGACAAACCCTGAAAATCAAGAGGAATCCGACTTATCCAATAGTTATCAACATCGGCAAAGGCAAGCGGTTTATCAGCTACCTTTGAACTGGTTAAGCAGAAAAGCAATCATCAAACTAAGTATTTATATATCAGCGCCATGAGCGGATTCGTTCATCTACACGTCCATACGCAGTACTCTATCCTCGATGGGGCTTCGAATATCAAGGTTCTTATCGATAAGGCAAAAGCCCAAAACATGAAGGCTGTTGCCATTACCGACCACGGTAACATGTTCGGGGTAAAGGAGTTCATCAATACTGTGGCAAAAAAGAACGAGCCGGTTTATTCAGAGATTAAACGAATTAAGTGCGAACTCGATGCGGTTAACCAAGCCGTAAACCCTGAGAAGCATACCCAGCTGAGCAAGCAATTGCAGGAAGAGAACGAAAAGCTCTTTAAGCCCATCGTAGGCTGCGAGGCCTATATCGCCAAGAATAGCCGCTTCGACCGAACCGATAAGGACGACCGAGGGGGCTACCACCTAATACTTCTTGCAAAAAACCTTGAGGGTTACCATAACCTGGTTAAGCTGGTATCGTACAGCTGGACTGAGGGTTTCTACTATAAACCCCGCATGGACAAGGAGCTGCTTCGTAAGTACAGCAAAGGGATAATTGCAAGCAGCGCGTGTCTTGGCGGCGAGATTCCCCAAGCCATTATCTCGGGCAATTTACAGTACGCCGAGGAGCTGGTTCATGAGTTCAAAGGGATTTACGGTGAGGATTTTTACCTTGAGCTAACCCTACACTCATCGGGCGATTACAGGATAGATCAGGAGGTCTATGAAAATCAGTTGAAGGTAAACGCAGCGTTAATCGAGCTATCGAAGAAAACAGGGGTAAAGTGCATCGCCACCAACGATGCGCACTTCATCAACGCGGAGGATGCACAGGCGCACGATAGGCTTATCTGCCTTAGCACAGGGAAGGATTTGGACGACCCCGACAGGCTGAGATATACCATGCAGGAGTACCTCAAAAGCGAGGAGGAGATGCTCGCCAACTTCCCCGACTACCCCGAAGCGGTCTTCAATACCGCTGAAATAGCTAAAAAGGTTGAGATATACAGCCTTAGCAATGCTCCCATTATGCCCTACTTCCCTCTCCCCGATGGATTTAAAGACGATAACGATTACCTTCGCTTCCTCACCTACGAAGGGGCAAAAAAACGTTGGGGCGACAATTTTTCAGATACCATTACCGAACGCATTGAGTTTGAACTTGAAGTAGTTGCCCGAATGGGATACCCCGGCTACTTCCTCATTGTTTGGGATTTCATTAAGGCCGCACGCGAAATGGGAGTTTCGGTTGGGCCTGGCCGTGGTTCGGCGGCAGGTTCGGCGGTTGCATATTGTCTTAGGATTACAGATATTGACCCCATCAAGTACGACCTGCTATTTGAGCGTTTCCTAAACCCCGAGCGTATTTCGATGCCCGATATCGATATCGACTTCGATGAGGATGGTCGTGAGCTGGTGCTCAAGTACGTGGTTGAGAAGTACGGCAAAAAGCGAGTAGCTCAAATTATCACATTCGGCACAATGGCTGCCAAAATGGCCATACGCGATGTAGCAAGGGTGCAAAAATTACCCCTCTTCGAGTCGGACAAACTGGCCAAACTCGTCCCCGAACGACCCGGAACAACGCTAGCTATGGCTTACAAGGAGGTTCCTGAACTAGCCAACGCACGCAACTCGGAGAACGAGCTGATTCGCGACACCCTAAAATACGCCGAGGTGTTGGAGGGCAATGTTCGCCAAACGGGGGTTCATGCGTGTGGCGTAATCATTGGCAGAGACGACCTAGAGGAGTATGTTCCGCTGAGCACCGCCAAGGATGCCGACCTGTTCGTTACACAGTACGAGGGATCGCAGGTTGAGGATATTGGGCTGCTTAAAATGGACTTCTTGGGGCTTAAAACCCTATCGATAATTAAGGATGCCCTAATATTTATCAAGGAATCTAAGGGAATTGAGCTAAACATCGATGCCATCCCATTGGACGATAAGAAAACCTTCAACCTATACTCCAAGGGTGAAACTACGGCGCTATTCCAATTCGAGTCGCCCGGGATGAAGAAACACCTCAGGGCGCTTCAGCCCAACCGTTTCGAGGATCTGATCGCCATGAACGCCCTTTACCGCCCAGGGCCTATGGAGTACATCCCTAGCTTTATTAACCGTAAGCACGGTAAGGAGAAAATCGAGTTCGACATCCCTGAGATGGAGGAGTACCTGATGGATACTTACGGAATCACGGTCTATCAGGAACAGGTTATGCTCCTATCCCAAAAATTGGCTGGATTCACCAAAGGTCAAGCCGATGGTCTCCGTAAGGCGATGGGAAAGAAGCAGATCAAGGTGATGAACGAGCTCAAGGAGAAGTTCACCAAGGGATGCTTGAATAATGGGCATAGGCAGGAAGCCATCGATAAGATATGGAACGACTGGGAGGCCTTTGCACAGTACGCCTTCAATAAATCGCACTCTACTTGTTACGCCTATATCTCCTATCAAACAGCATACCTAAAAGCTAACTTCCCAAGCGAATTCATGGCGGCAGTTCTAAGCCGAAATATCTCCGATATCAAGAAGATTACCATTTTCATGGATGAGTGCAAGAGAATGGGGATTGGGGTTCTTGGCCCCGATGTGAACGAAAGCATATACAAGTTTACCGTAAATGCTAACGGAGACATTCGTTTTGGTCTTGGCGCAATAAAAGGGGTTGGAGAGAATGCCGTAGCAAACATTATAGAGGTTCGGAAGGATAAAGGCAAGTTCAAAGACATTTTTGACTTTGTCGAAAAAGTAAACCTACAATCGGTTAACAAGAAGAATATCGAAACATTGGCCGTTGCAGGGGCTTTCGATAGCCTCGGAGCCATTAAACGAAGCGAGTATTTCGCTTTAGACCCAAAGGGCGTTTCTTTTATCGAGCAGATTATCCGATACGGAGCGAAGGTTCAGTCCGAGAAGAATAATAATCAGCAATCGCTATTCGGGGCGAATACTGGTTTCGATTTACAGAAACCCGAAACGCCCAAGTCGGAGGATTGGTCGAAACTCGAAAAGTTGAATCGCGAAAAGGAGGTCATTGGTATCTACCTATCCGCACACCCGCTCGACGATTATCGGTTGGAGATTGATAATTTCTGCAATACTACCCTCACCGAAATGAACGATCTGCCTTCAATCAACGGGAAGGACGCTACTATAGCAGGAATGGTAACGTCGGCCAAGGTTGCCATGACCAAAACAGGGAAGTATTTCGGAAAAATAACCATTGAGGACTACTCCGATTCATGGGAGCTAGCGCTGTTTGGAAAAGATTTTGAGAATTTCAGAAAATTCTGCTTCGAAGGGTATTCCTTACTCCTGAAAGGGAAGGTACAGCCAAAGTCGTACAACCCCGCCGAGCTAGAGTACAAAATCCGAAGCATGCACATGCTCACCGACGTTAAAGAGGAGATGATAAAAATGGTAACCATCACCATCCCCATTCACGAAATTACCGATAATCTGGTTGATGAAATAAAAAAGCAGGTTGAAACGAATAAAGGAAAGATTCAGCTGAAATTCAAGGTGATTGATCCTGAAAGCAAAATATCTATCGACCTATTCTCTAGGACTTTAAAGGTAAACCTCGCCCCAAAATTCTTAAACTACCTGAAAAGTAACGAATTTGATTTTAGGGTGAAAGACTAATTGTTTAAAACATTTTGATGGTTTGAATGTTATTTTTTTATAAATTTAGTGTGTGAAATCTTAAAAGTAGAAGCCATGGCATTAGCAGTAAACGATTCTAATTTCGAGGAAGTTGTATTAAAATCCGACAAACCAGCAATGGTTGATTTTTGGGCAGAATGGTGTGGACCATGCCGAATGGTAGCCCCATACGTAGAGCAAATGGCCGATGAATACAAGGATAAAGCCCTTGTGGTAAAGGTTGATGTTGACAACTGCCCTGGTATCGCCAGCAAATTTGGAATAAGAAACATTCCAACCATTCTCTTCATCAAAGGAGGACAGGTCGTTGACAAACAGGTTGGTGCTGTTCCAAAAAGCAGCCTTGTTGCAAAACTCGAAGCATTACTATAATAGTGGCTCCTTAAAAATACAAGCCGGAGGCAACCCCTTCGGCTTAATTATTTATTCCCAAATTATTTAAAGACCTAGAACGCTGATTTTATCTCTAAATCCGTTTAAATTCTAAAAAAATTAAGCAAGACCATATACAAACACAATATATATGCGGATTTGCGTCTATTGCGCTTCGAGTTCAAAGATAGACAACGCCTACTTTGAAGCAACCATTAAACTTGCCGATGAGCTTGCAAAACGGGACATAACCTTGGTGTACGGTGGTGGCTCAGCAGGATTGATGGGTTGCTTGGCCGATAATTTGCTTAAGAATAATGGCAAAGCCATTGGCATCCTGCCTAGGTTCATGGACAAAGTGGAATGGGGTCACAAAGGGCTTACCCAGCTTACGCTTGTAAAGGATATGCATGAGCGTAAAAAACTTTTAATAAAAGATGTTGATGCTGTTGTTGCGCTCCCCGGAGGATGCGGAACGCTTGAGGAGCTGATGGAGGTTATTACCCTTAAACGCCTAGGCAAATTCACAAAACCTATTATTATTCTAAATACCAACGGATTTTATGATCATCTTAAATTACTTCTCGAAAAGATGATTCATGAGCATTTTATGCGTACCGAGCATGGTGAAATATGGCAGTTTGTGAACCTACCCGAAGAAATTGTTCCTGCAATTGAAAACGCTCCCGATTGGGATAGCACTGCAATAAAATTTGCAGCGGTGTAGATTCCATTAATGAACCATGAATAAAGAAGATTCCAATCCTGCCAAATCTATTTTCACTTCATTTGGCTAAACGTTTTCGTGGTTGGAAATGTTGGGGAGTTAAGAACCGAACATCCGTCCCACGGTAAACTTTTACATATATTCAATTAAACGGTCTGTGTTGCATTTTTATTATGCCATATAACTCACTTATTAAAGCAAAACATATTAGTTCATCATAGTTCGTCCTGATATTTTTAAGAAATCTATTACCTAAAAGCTAAAAATTTACAGACTTTTGAATAATAAAGGTTCGAATTAAATCATTTTACTATTTTTGTTCAACCTTAAAAATTAGTATTCAATTGGAACCTATAAAATTAATTAGCCCATCCCGTGCAATCGCCATTGTCGTTTCGAACATGATTGGAACAGGAGTTTACACAAGCCTTTATTTACAAGCCGCTGGTATTAACTCCGTTTTCGCCTTGCTTTTTATATGGATCACAGGAGGTATAGTTGCTATTTGCGGAGCACTTACCTACGGCGAGCTAGCTGCGCGAATACCTCGTTCAGGAGGCGAGTACACCTTTCTATCGGAGCTATTCCACCCCTCCTTTGGATTTCTTTCAGGGTTTATATCAATGACTATTGGTTTTGCTGCTCCCATGGCAATATCCGCCATTGCTTTGGGCTCATACGCAAATAATTTCCTGCCAATATCACCAATGATTATTGCAATTGGGACTATTGTTATCCTTACTGCGCTAAACTCAAGCAGTTTTAGGATTGGCGCCAATTTCAACTTTGCAGCAACCACCATAAATGTGCTTCTGATCATTGGGTTTTGTATTTTCGGCCTATTTAAAGGGCATCATGAAGGGTTTAGCTTTACCGTAAACGCAGGTGATTTCAAGCAGGTATTTAGCCCCGCGTTTGCCATCTCGCTGGTTTATGTTTCGTTTGCCTATTCTGGTTGGAACTCCGCCTCATACATTACGCATCAGATTAAAAACCCAGTTAAGAACCTGCCTTTCATACTTATTATCGGAACGCTAATAGTCATCACCCTTTACACATTACTTAATTTCATTTTCCTTTACTCCACACCAATTCCTGACATTATTGAGAAAGGGAAAGATTTCGCTTATCTATGTGCCAATAATATTTTTGGCGAAACGGGTGGTAGGCTGGTAGCAATTCTGATTTCAATTGGTTTAATTGCTTCAATCAACTCATTGCTAATACTTGGACCTAGGGTTACACAAGCTCTCACTTTAGATTACAAAGCAATTAAAGGTTTAGGGGTTGAAAACAAACATGGAGCTCCAGTTTGGGCTACCCTTTTATTAACCCTTATAGCCCTTGTCCTTATCTGGACATCAACCTTTCAGCAGATTATGACCATGATCGGTTTCACCCTAGGAATATTTACAATAGCATCAGTATCAGGAATTTTTATTCTACGGCACAGGCTAAAGAAGAATGGTGAAAACATATACCACACTTTTGGTTATCCTTATATTCCACTTCTTTTTATACTAATAGAGGGCTGCATGATGGTCTTCGTTTTACTAAATGACCCAAAACCTTCCATCGCTGGAATTACATTAACTTTATCTGGATTTGTATTCTATTACATATTAACAAAATCGAAGAAACATGTTAACTAAAAGACTATTAATCTGCATTGCGCTTATCCCTGTCATAGCGCTTTCGTGCAATCAGAAACCATCGAGCAATGCCATTACATCCGATACAACCGTTGTTAAGAGAATTACTTTCCCCTACGATACGATTACCGATAGCAAAGTTGCTTTCTTTTCAGGAATGGCTTATGGGAATACCGAATGTTTATCGAATCTCGAAGTTACTACTAAATGGAAATCACATGCTGCTAGAATGGATTCAATGTTCCATAAAATTGAAACTGAACGATTAGAGAAGATGAGGGTTTGGGCTGACAGTCAGCTGACCGCCCATAATGCTCCAACCACAGTGTTCTACCCATTCTCAGGTCCCGATTTTCTAAACGCCAATGTTTTCTTTCCAAAAGCGGATAGCTATATCATGATTGCCCTTGAGCCAATTGGAGACCTTCCAAATCTTTGTAGTATGCAACCAAAGGCGATTGACGGCTACCTAAATTCAATAAACCGTTCATTATCTGATATTTTCATGCGTAGCTATTTTATTACCATGAAAATGCTAGGTGCATTAAATAAAGATAGCGTAAACGGAACTGTACCTTTAATCACCCTATTCATCAAGCGTACAGGGCATAACATTGTGTCAATTAAGCCTATCGGCGTTAAACCTGATGGCAAATGGAACTACCTCGATAGCTTAAAGGGCATTAAGGTTACCAAGGGGATTAAAATTGATTTTGTTGATA
The DNA here is from genome assembly GCA_003818205.1 of Bacteroidales bacterium. Classification (GTDB taxonomy): domain Bacteria; phylum Bacteroidota; class Bacteroidia; order Bacteroidales; family Tenuifilaceae; genus UBA8529. Next base: position 10,972 of record RPRQ01000025.1, on the reverse strand, counting down.
TCGATGGTGATAAGCCCCAATCGGTATTCTACTTCAAAACGGATATCTCCAACGATGGCTTAAACGTTAACCCTGGATTCAGAAAATATTTGTCGCAGCTACCCAACACCTACTCGTATCTGAAAGCCGCATCGTACCTAATGCAGTGGAAAGAGTTCTCGATGATTCGCAATACTATTTTCGAAAAGAGCGACTGTATCCTCCAGGATGACTCTGGAATAGGCTATCAGTATTTCGATAAAACGAAGTGGTATATTCGCCTTTACGGAAAATATCAAAAGCCTAACAAGGAATTTGGAAACATCAACGAACCCGATTTAGCAAAAGCGTATAAAGATTCCGTTTATCGCCCTGTTCCATTTGTACTCGGATATAATTGGAAAACCAAGTCGATTAATATGCTTTACGCCGTTAAAAAAGGAAAAATGAAACTACCTGTTGGCAAGTAGAATGAAGCGAATTTGGGGTATAATATCATTAATCGTTTGCTTAAATTTAGCCGCAAAATCGCAGTTCACCGATTCAATCCAATCCATTATAGATAGAGATACCTCCTCGGTCATCAGGGAGGTATTTTCGCATCCTGACTATTACCGATTAAAAATTTTACTAAGCGAAATTTCCATTGATAGTAAAGGATTCAAACATCAAACATCATGGAGTTTCCGCGATACCGCTAAAGAATACTTCTACCCTGCTAGCCTAGTAAAAATACCCCTAGCTTTAACTACGTTGCAATTCATCAACGAGAAAAAAGTTTTCAGCAACGATCTATCCGATTTCCTTATCGACTCATCATCCAATGTAAATGAGAGAAGCCTGAATGACGATTACCTATTGATGCTTTCGGCTAGCGATAACAATGCGTTTAATAGGTTATATAATATGGTGGGTTGCAAGTATATCAACATCAACCTGATGAAAAAGGGATACCTCAACACCTACCTAATCCACCGATTCGAACAGGGCGGGGTGCAATACCATCAAACAGCTCTTCCTGTTCAAGTTGTTTCAGCCAAAACTTGTGAAACGCTCTACTCGCACTCCTCCGATTCAATATATTCCATCATCCAACACGATATTAAGGATAGCCTTGTTGGCATTGCATATTATCAGAACGATTCGCTTATCCCAAAACCTAAAAGCTTTCGATACCACAACTACGTTGACATCAAAGACATTCACGATATGATGGTGTCGCTTAAATACCCATACCTGAGCAATCACAGGTCATTTAATATAACTGATTCTCAAAGAGGTGCTATCATTCGACATTTAGGGACAAGTCCGCTACACCCCAATACCGTTGAATACTCCGACACATCGGTATTCCATTCCAATTTCCTAAGATTCACGCTTTTTGGTCAGGATAAAAAGGTTTACTATCCAAACATCGAATACTTCAACAAATCCGCCATGGCCTATGGCTTTCTGGCCGATTGCAGCTACCTGTACGACCCTGAAAATCGAGTGGAGTTCTTCCTTACGATTTACATGTACGTTAATAAAGATGAAATCCTGAACGATAATAAGTACGACTACGATACCATTGGAGTACCGTTTATGAAAAGGCTAGGGGAAATAATCTATTCTGGAATTAAGAAGAATAAGACAATTGCCCAATAAGACAACGTGAAAACATAAACCACAATAGGCACAGTAGTTCACATAGATTAATTCTATTATGCCCTAATACCACTTTCAGCGTTGCAATACCCTGAAAAATAATGCACTTTTTTTAAGCTGTCCAAATCTCGTTTTGCTTATTCTCAAGAGATAGGCAATTTGAAAAATATGAACCACAATAGACAGTAAATCACATAGATTACTATTGTGCCCTAATGTGTCTATTGTGGTATTTTTCTTATTAATCTTCAGGAATAACAACAGGGAAATCGTAATCGAATTTCAGGAAATGGGGTTGCCCCAAGATGTAAGACATAAAATCCATGTAGGCGCTGGAGAATTTGAACTTATTAACATCGTAGTAGTTAAGGGGAAGCGAATGATTACTTATATCGCCCATATCGATTGACGTGGTGTTAAACTCTTCGAGTTCTTGGTAGTTCACCATTTTCTTCATAACAGGCATTTGACCATAGTCCTCGCGGAGGAGCAGATCAACAACCTTATCGGCAAGGGTTGTGGTTAAGCGTCGATCGTACAGCCGACATTCGCCCGAACGGGCGAAATAACCCGTAGCCTCTGCCCTAGCCTGAATTCCAAGTTTATTGGTAATCTCAGAGGCAATCACCCCGCTAATTCCGCCAAATCGAGGATGACCGAACTCATCAACCTCCGAGCTGGCAAATACAAAATCAACCTTATCCTTTGCAGCATCGTACCAACGAACCCCTTCTGAGACAGCGATAACAAGCGACTTCTTAGGTGAACTCAGGTAGGCCTCCTTGACGCTTTCAAGAAAAAAATCTTTCCGCTCCTTGGTTATCTCGAATTCAGGGATTAAAGCCATTTCTGCTCCACCAAAAGCAGCTCCACCGTTTAGCCAACCCGCATCACGCCCCATTACCTCAAGCAGTATAATGCGTGAATGCGATTCTGCCGTAGTTCTAATTCTTCCTGCATACTCCATAACCCCTTTTGCCGCAGATGGGAATCCAGGGCAAAGCACTGCCTCTATCTCGCTCCCATCGAATAAATGCGAGGTTCGAGTACGCAAATCGTTATCGATAGTTTTTGGAAAACCGATAACAGGGATACCATAAAGCTCATACAATTTCTTTGCAACCCCATTGGTGTCATCGCCTCCGATTGTAACGATAACATCTATCTTATACCGCTCTAAATTTCTTAGAATTTGAGGGACCCTATCCTCAGGGTTTTTATTTGTGGGAAAAGGGTTTGTTCTACTTGACCTCAATGCTGTTCCACCGTAAAAGCCATCATACGGTTGATTGGTAAGGTCGAGTACATCGCCATTGCCCAGTAACCCTTTCCAACCATGACGAATCCCATAAACCTTATAGCCCAAGAAAGAAGCTCTATTCCTTATCGCTTCAATACTTGAGTTAATGGCAGGGGTATCACCACCGCCTGTAAGTATCGCTAAAGTTTTGCCGTGAAATAGTTTGTGCTCAAACCTCATCGGTTATTTTTTAGATATTGATAAATGTATTTCAAGCTAAAAAAAATATTTCCTAGAATCTGAAAACCCTCACAAAAGTATAAAATTAACTCCAAACCCTGCTATACAATCGTTTGTTATTACATGAAGGTACATTTATGCACCGCATAGACGCAGAGAATGCAGAGCTCTATATGTCAACTACCGCATTTATTCTATTGAATTACTATTGATTTCGATCAAAAAATGAACTTAGTATAAAAAATACCTAATTTTACTCAACCACGTTTCTAACCTAACTCAATGAAAATAAATTCAAATTTTGAAAAAATCAAACCCGCAGTAAATAAGCTATTTCTCTTATTCCTTTCAGGATTAATGTGGTTTTGTGTGGGAGTGATGCTTATATCATTAGCCATTCATTGGTTGGTTGCTTATGGTAGCGGCTACTCATATCTATTTGCTAGTTTAGGCTTTGTTGCTGCGCTTTTTATTCATCACTTTGGATTCCTAAAGCTTGTGGATAAAAACCTTGGAAGAATAACTTTTATGAAAGATAAACCATGCGTCTTCTCATTTATGTCGTGGAAAAACTACCTAATAGTAATCGTTATGATAACAATGGGTATAACTTTACGACATTCATCAATACCTAAAGAATACCTTTCAATATTGTACATAGGAATTGGGTTAGCCTTGCTACTATCGAGCATCCGATACTTTAGAGTGCTAATTTCAGAGATTAAGAAGAGGTTGGAATACTAATTTAGTTAGGGTTTGCTGAGAAACCTGTACAATTCTCTATTTCAGTTAGAAAAAAGAGAAATCTATTGGAGTTGATGCAAGGTTTTTCTCCCAAAGTAGCTATTTTCTTTGTAGCCCAACTTTTTTCTTGATAAAAAAGTTCGACATAAGAATGTGTTTTAACATATTAATATACTGCATAATACAAAATTTGTATTTTAAGGGCATCTCATACTCAATCTAATACCGATTCGTTTTCATATATATCATTTTCCCTAAAACAATAATGAAAGTCGATCGGCATTATACCAAGTTTTATCATTTTGTATGGATAAACGCAACTTGGTATAATGGAGTTACTCCGACATTTATCAATAAAAAATAACGAAAATCACCCGAAAAGATTTATCATTTCCTTGGCACAAAAATCTATAAAATACCTATTCCAAAGGATTTTAGAGAAATCCCTTTGGTTAGAAGTAAGTTTTCATTTTTCATTATGCACTTTTCATTCTTAATTACTCATATCTTAACGATTCTACTGGATTCTTCCTTAAGGTCAAATAAACCCTAATTGCAAGTAGTGCAAAAGATATTGCAAATAGCAATGCTACAGGAATAGCAATGCTCAATGTATTTATGCTTGAATGATAAGCCCAAAGGGTTTTCAAAAACATTGAATTAAGAAAATAGCCACCCACTGCCCCAAACACTGAGGAGATGGCAAGAATAATCAGAAAAGGTTTACTTATCAGATAAATAATATTTATACCCGTTGAACCCAGTACGGTTCTGATACCAATCTCCTTGGTCCTTTTTATGATATTCAATGAGACTAGCGTATATAAAGCGATTAACGATAATATGATGGCCACAAATGCTAAGAAAAGATTAATGTTTTTGATATTCTTATTAACAATTGATGCCCCCTGAAGAATTTCAGTTTGTTGTCTCCCAGTGAATGGGGAATTTGGTACAAGTTTCTCCCACTCCTTTTTCATGAACTTAAGGACTTCCATTTTTTTCTCAGGGGTAGTTCTAACAACAAGGATTGATTGTGAATCTTGACCTCGGGTAATAAAAATAGCGGGGTTGATCTTTTCCCATAAACTATTATAAACATTTTTTACTACACCAACGATGTTTAAATCGAGGGTGTCCAATTTAATTCTTTTATTCAATGGATCTGTAAGTTTGAGTTCATCGATAAACTGCTGGTTAACTACAACGGATTTGAATGGGTCTGATCCTTTAGATTCGGGTTCAAAACCCCTCCCATCAATTAGCTTTAGCCCCATCGTTTTAATGTAATCAACGTTTATATCCATTACCCGAACCTCTATCTTTTTATCGATATATTCGATGGTACGTGGGTAGCTCCCCCAGCCTATATGATTTGAAGTAGAGGCAACATCAATAATGTCTGGGTTCGATTTAAATGCTGCTTTAAAGGTTTCAGGGGTTACGCTATTAGCTAAAGGTAAAACTAGAATCGATTCTTTTTCGTAGCCCATATCAAACTTCTCCTGGAATTTGGCGTTTTGAGTAAAAACTATACTCGAAATAAGCGTAATCACTGAAATAATCATTTGCAACGATAGCAATACTTTTGAGAACATACCTGCTCCCTTAAATCGGAAAGTACCCCTAAGAACAGCTACGGGTTTGAATGAGCTAATATAAAATGCAGGGTAAGCACCTGCTGCAATGGATGTAAATACAAGCATAAAAAGAAGGAAAAGCCAAAACTCAACATTTCCAGAAAAACTCATTTTAAGAATCATGTACTCCCACATTTTATTATACTCTTCTACCAGATAGGAGCCAATTAGGAGCGATACGGCTAACGCCATAAAACAGATAATTGTATTCTCCCCAATGAATTGAATAATAAGATGAGCACGTCTTGCCCCAACCGATTTTCGAACACCTATCTCCTTAATCCTTGTGTTTGCAACCGAAATTGAAGTATTCATAAAATTGAAGCAGGCCAATAGGAGTATTAATATTGCCATAATTGCTGGGGCTTTCCGTTGAGCAGGGTGTAGATCCGCGTTTAACCCATTCCCCCAAATATCACGACTCTCCTTTGTAAACTGATTTAAGCTCTGAACTTGAAAGCGGGTGATAACAAAATCTTCGCGGGCTTTATTCTGAATGGGAATATATTTAGATAACAATTTCTCAACCTGACCCACATCACTGGCATTAGGGATTAGGAAAAAAGTTCCTCCAACCCAATTTTTCCAATCGAACTCCTGCAGGTTATATAAGGGCATGTAATTATCGATAATGGTGATGGCATCAAAAAGCACCATTGAATTTAATGGGATATTATCAAGTACTGCAGCTACAGATAGTTCAACTGGTAAGCCCTTACTATCGAAAGTGGTTAAACTTTTACCAATTGGATCCTCCTTTCCAAAGTACTTCTGTGCCATCTTTTCAGTAAGTATAATTTTTCCCTTATCGCTGAACTGATCTAGTGTTCCAGATTTTAATTTGTGTGTGAACATCCTGAAAAATTCCTTATCGGCAAAACCTAAATTCTGGTTAAAAATTTTAGAATCAGCTTCATTCCCATATTTAATGTTGGCTCCAGTGGCGACAAAGCGAACCACAAATTCACCCTCCTTCAACTCGTTTGAAAGCAATGGAGCTAACGATATCGGCGATATCCCATATCGCTGCTCTCTATCGTTAATCTTACGGAATGAGTTTACCTTATAAATAATATCGCGGTTTGTATACTGACTGTTAAAATCAGCCTCAAACTTGTTATTTAGGTATGCAACAATACAGCATCCAATAGCGGTTCCAAGCCCTAAAATATTTATTAGTACAAATAGTTTATGCTTTAAGAAGTTGCGAAAAGCAAGGAGGAAGAAGTTTGTTATCATACTAATTTCAATTTAATAGTTAAGTATTTAATTTGCGTTTAAAATGGGGCTATCTAGTAAGTTTGTATAGTTAAAAAAGGAATACTACCCCACGTTTCCTTGCTGACTTCCTAACTACACACAAGGCTTGCTCAGTTCGCTTGTCAGCGGCATCTCTCCAACTCTGTCCACTTCTTTAACTTCGCTGAACTCGACCTTCGGGCTTCGGTTGATGTTTTCGCCCGCTCGTTATCTACTATATTCTTTAAATATTTGGTCATGGGTTAAATCCGTTGTTTACCCTGTCAGGGGACTAAACCCTGACTGCGTTTTGTAATGAAATAAAATAGACTTTATATAATTATTCCGTCTCCTTTAGAGTCAAGGAAGCGAGTCCAAGCAGTCCGAAAATATACCCGGTAAGGACTCCAAAATCAACTAACGTGTCAATAATCTTATATTCTGGTTTGACAATCTCGTGAATGATATTAACCGCATAATGAAGAGGCAAACACTTGCCAATGATTACAGCCCAAATTGGAAGACCATCTGGCTTGATGATAAGTCCTGTTAAAAAAACTGACGGAAGAATGATAAGTGGGATAAACGGAAATACATGAGCCTCATGTTTTGCAAAAGTAGAAATAAAGATTCCGAGCATGACCGAAACGATTGCAAGCAGCCAGATGACTATGAACAACAGTACAACTGTTTTTGTATCGTAGCTGAGGTTGAAGAGCCAAATAGATTCTGTAAGTACAGTAATTGCCTGCAAAGTTGCCAGGCCGAAGTATCCTAGCGAATATCCTCCTATAATAGAAGTTTTTGAAAATCCACCAATCATCATTCGCTCTAAAGTCCCTCTAGTTCGTTCCTGAACGAGAAGAACCGCACACAAAATAAAACTCAAAAAATGTACGATAAAGGCACTAATAGGAATAGTGTTACTTTTCACATCAACAAAGGAAGGAAATGTATCAAACATCAACTTAAGAAAATAAATAATGAGGAGTGGTGCAAAGATTGAGAGGGCAAGAAAACGCCTATCGCCCTTAAGTTGGCTTAGTACACGCTGTGCGATGATGAAAGTATGTGTCATGATTTCTCCTCCTTCTCTTTTTCATGTACGATGGAAAGAATAATGTCTTCGATATTACTCGAATGAAGCTCTACCGATGTAATATTTTTTTCAAGACCGTATTTTTTAAGCTCATCTGCGAGACTTTTAGGGGTAGAATCGATGGTAGAGACTTTCTCTTCATTATTTACGGAGATTTTTAAATTTGTTTTTCCTCGCTGTAAAATGTTCTGAGGAGTATCCACAGCAAGGATTTCACCGTTGCGCAGAATCGTTACTTTATCGCAGAGCATAGCTTCATCCATCTGGTGCGTGCTAATAAAAATGGTCACCCCGCTCTGCGCCAGTTTTCGAAACAGTATCCACGACTGCATCTTCAGATGTGGGTCAACCGCAGCTGTCGGCTCATCGAGGAAGATAATTCTGGGGTTATGAATCAATGCACAGCAGAGGGAAACTCTTTTTTTCATTCCTCCTGAAAAAGTACCTACCATATCATTTGCTCTTGAAGTAAGTTCAGCAAATGAAAGTATCTCATCCGCTTTCTTTTTCAAATCAGGAACATTCTGTGCTTTCCCGAAAAACATTATGTTATTACGAGCAGAGAGGTCGTCATACAAAGCAGGTGATTGTGGCATGTAGCCAATTTGCTTACGGAGTTTCCATTTGTCTTTGAGTGGGTCGAGCCCTAGAACTTTTATAAATCCAGAATTCGGGTGAAGCGAGCCAACCAAAACTTTTATGAGAGTAGTTTTCCCAGAACCGTTCGGACCAACTAAACCGTAAATTGTTCCTTCGGGAACCTCAAGGCTCATGCTATTTAGTGCACGTAATTTACCGTAATATTTAGAGAGGTTTTCTATTTCAATGGCATTCATAAAGTAAAAGTATGAAAATGATTTCTGTTTACTATCGTTCTTAGCATTGGTTAAAACGATTTGCTTGTAGATTTCAGTTGTGGATTTTAAAGCACTTTCCTGTCAAACTACACGAAAGTTGAAACAAGTTACAACCCTTTAATAACCTATTGTCTTGGCAATTTATTATATTTTTTAGTCGACTATTTATGGGTTCAACCTCCAAATTATTATACATGCTTTCATCAAAATGTGCAAGTTTAACGAAGTATCTTTCACCTCTGCTTTTCATAGAGCCTCCTTTTTTATTGTAATATTACCAACTTGCGCCTTTTTCTTCATGTGTTTCCAAGTTGTCAAGAAGAAAGTGGTCGTGAGAAACAAGAAGAGAACAAGGACGACACAGCTCTGCGGATCTTGATCTATGAAAATGTAACAAATAACAAAAGCAGTCGCTATCAAGTTTGATATCCTACTGAGCATAAGAACTATGTTGTCTCTACCCTCAGCTCTCCAGGACGCAACATTGAGAAAGCCAAGAAATATCCCCATCATTCCCATACCGATAAACCACATCACTCTTATTGTGAATGTATCAAAGAATACTGGTGTAAGCGCAATGTGGATAACACCCACAGCGATAACCAGGTAAGTAGCAATTTTGTAAGCTGTTTTCATTTTCGCTATTTTCATTACCTTGGGTAACTTGGAAATGCTGGAAGCCGCATTTGTATAATCCTTTTTTTTTGCAAAAATGCGACTTGTTGTTTTATGATACAAGTTACATAAAATTAATAGTTAAAAATAGGTCATGGATTCTGAACTTAATGAAAACCATTTTTAAAAGACACAATAATATGTAAATCTACTTCATTGGATGATTGCAAATACTCTTTAGTACTACATCATTTATAAATCCATTGAATTGGTTTTCGGTTGGAGCTAAATCAAAAGAAATATCCCATATATTATTATACGCTACCATTGTTGCTACTAATAAATATTCAGTTTCTTCATATTTCCATAAAAACGCTTTATATAGATAATGGCTAGTATCAACTGGTGCACGACCTACTAATTTTACAACTATGTCAAAATTACCTGTGCTCTCAATAAAATCATTCTTAAAAGTGATATTTTGAGAGCTAATATTTGTATAAAAAGATATGTATTTCAATGTATCATTCATTATGGTAAGAGTATCGTTGAAAAGCTTATTTAATGCAATATTCATATATTTTTCAGACAACCTATTATTACTTTTTTGCCAAATAAGGTTTATCTCTTTTTTGGAATCTGTTAATAAATTCCATACTGCACCTCGTTGTTTGGTTATTCCATTCTGATAATATCCCGGACGATTTTTAATGGAATTAGGATTTACAATATAATACTCAGAACGCCAGTTTTCTGGTAGATTAATCGATATATTCATGTCTTCGTAATTTATTCGTTGCTCTAATTTAGTATTGTCTGGCTTGTTGTTTGAATTATGACAACAAACAGAATTTGTTATATCTGTAGTTTGTAGGTTTAAGAATTCATCCGGTGTTTTAAGCGCTATGTTAATATTGCAATCTGATAAAAACTGTCGTTTAGATTCAGGGCAATTCCAAACAATAAACCTTGTTTTTACAAAATTTCGCAAAACTCCTTCGACATAATAAGCCTGATGCCCATTGATTTTTGTTTCCCCTTCAATTCCATTTAATGAATATTGCATACCCCACAAATTCTCTAACAACTTTTTTGTGTATTCTATAGATATATCACTATTCTTTTCATCTAATGACCACCAATGTAAAAAATGCATTAACCAAATTTCATCCTTAATTTTAATATGACCTGAATTTGCCAATGAATCTTTTTTTATCACTTTCCAATTCGATTTATCATTGAAAAGTTTACTATACAGAATGACAGGTGCACCTGAATTATTTATGCATTCCGATTGTTTCGATAAAGTTTTACATCTGGGCAAATATCCACAAACAAGAACAGCTATAATAAATACACTTAAAATCCTTTTAGTTTTCATGGTTGAACCTCCTTATTATATTATTATCAATAGTTATACAGCAAAACTATGATGAATAAAGATAAACGGAGTGCAGGCCAATCGGGTTAGACAAAAATTATTTGTATTTATATGTCAATGTCGTTTAGTTAAGGAGTCATTAGTGCTTCTTAAAAAGGTGCAGCGCACCAAAATATTTGTAGGATTTGTATCATTCGTAATGCCTAAGGTGCAGCGCACCGTAACATTGTATATATTTCGGTGCTCTGCACCTTATTAGTTATTCTAATCATTTTTTCTACAAATATTTTG